>NZ_AYWH01000004.1:0-315535 GCF_000502555.1 Mesorhizobium sp. LNJC394B00 | reverse complement strand
TGAGAGGGGGCGGTCATGGCAGGCTGGTGATTGTTCACGTCACCTGATTCCCGCGAAGGAACGCCACCATGACAAAGACTGAAGTTAAGACCGCCAGCGCTGCCGTCAAAGACATTTTGCTTTCGAACCCGGATGGATTGCACGAAGTGCTCCGTGCGGTGATGCAGGAGGTGCTTGAGGCCGAGATGGACGAGGCGCTGGGTGCCTCGAAGAGCGAGCGCACGCCCGAACGGCTTGGCTATCGCTCGGGCTATTACGGCCGTACCCTTGTGACGCGGGTCGGCAAGCTCGAGCTGCGGGTTCCGCAGGACCGGGCCGGGCGCTTCTCCACCGAGCTGTTCGAGCGCTACCAGCGTTCCGAGCGGGCCTTGGTGGCGACACTGGCGGAGATGTATGTGCAGGGCGTGTCGACCCGCAAGGTGAAGGCGATCACGGAAGAACTGTGCGGCCATGCCTTCTCGGCCTCGTCGATCTCGGCCATCAACAAGCGGCTGGACGAGAGCCTCGCTGCCTTTGCCAGGCGCTCCCTTCAAGAGCCGTTTCCTTACCTCATCCTCGATGCGCGCTACGAGAAGGTGCGTGAAGCCGGTGTTGTCATGAGCCAGGCGGTGCTGATCGCGGTCGGTATCGACTGGGACGGAAGGCGCCAGATCCTGGCCGTGGAGATGGCCAATCGCGAGAGCCGCTCGGCCTGGAGGGACTTCCTCGTCGGCCTCAAGGCGCGCGGCCTCAAGGGCGTCGAGTTGGTTGTGTCCGACGATCACGCCGGCCTGGTGGCAGCGATCGGCGAGGTGATCCCCGAAGCCGCCTGGCAACGCTGCTACGTGCACTTCCTCAGGAACGCGCTCGATCATCTGCCGAGGAAGCACGGCGACGACTGCCTGCAGGAATTGCGCTGGCTCTACGACCGGCGCGATCTCGCAGAGGCCAGGGCTGATCTTGCCGCATGGCTTGCCAAATGGTCGGCACGCTATCCGCGCCTGACAGGCTGGGCCGAGGATGCCATCGAACAAACCCTGACCTTCTTCAGGCTGCCGAGACAGCACCACAAGCATCTCAAATCCACCAANGCGCGATCTCGCAGAGGCCAGGGCTGATCTTGCCGCATGGCTTGCCAAATGGTCGGCCCGCTATCCGCGCCTGACAGGCTGGGCCGAGGATGCCATCGAACAAACCCTGACCTTCTTCAGGCTGCCGAGACAGCACCACAAGCATCTCAAATCCACCAACATGCTGGAGCGGCTCAACGAGGAAATCCGCCGGCGCACCTATGTCGTGCGCATCTTCCCCAATACCGAAAGCTGCCTGCGCCTGGTCAGGGCGTTGGCCGTCGAGACCAATGAAAACTGGATGGAGGCCAACCGATACATCAACATGGACGACCTGCGCGAGCACAAGAAGCTCGCTCTGCGCCAAGCCGCATGACCAGCATCATGGCCGCCCCTTTTTGCAGAACTTGACGCACACAACCCGAGAGACTGGCATCATGGACGAGCGGCTACGGTTTGTTGTGGAGTGTCTTTCTGGGGATGAGACGATGGTTGCAGATCGGAAGAGCGTCGTGTAGGGANGAAGCTCGCTCTGCGCCAAGCCGCATGACCAGCATCATGGCCGCCCCTTTTTGCAGAACTTGACGCACACAACCCGCTTTTGCGTAAGCCTTTTCCAACGAAAACTTTCCGTCGCCAGGCTCGGCGATCTCATCCCATCGGTCTTTGACTTCGGTCACCGCGTCCCACCGGGCATACTGTTTGTTGTTCTCCCGGTCTGCTGCCTGTGAATTGCCAGTCGCGCCCCTGCCTTTCCTAATCTTAGCGTTCAACAATATGTAACGCAGGGCTTGGCTGGCCCACGTCGGAAGAGGTCGGTTGTTGATGTTGCAAAGCCTCACAACCTCGGCAAGCGTGATCGGGCTGGTACCATCCAGCCATGCGCGTTCCAGCGAGGCAAGTTGGCGTTGCAGAAATTCTTCCAACGCATCGGAGGTCATTTCGTGGCTGCCTTGCGCATCGGCACCACGTTAGGCGTCGGCTCATTGATTATGGAGCGGAGCAGGGCGCCAAGCCGCGCCAGGGCATCGCCCTTCTCGTCGCGGTAGACGTGACGGTCATAGATCCCTTCAACACCGGCAATGACGTGGCCCATGACGCGCTCGGCGATGTCCGGTCGGACGCCAGCGCGGGACATCAGAGACCGCGCCGTGCGCCTTAGATCGTGGATCACCCACGGCGCTATCGCGGCCTGTGCTTCCTTGGCTCGATTGTCGAGATTGATCTTCGCGCGAGACATGCCGTTGAAATGGCCTTCACCGCGCCCGGCAAAAATATATGGATTTTCGCCTATTCGGCTCTGCCTGCCGATGATTTCTAGGGCGAGGGGAGACAGCTTAAGGTCGCCGCCAGTACCCTTCTCCCGGTCGTCGCTCGGCACGTGCCAGACGCCATCGACCGAAACATCGTCCCACTTGATCGTCATGACCTTTTCGCGGCGCTGCGCTGTAGCCAGGGCGAATTGCATCATGGCGCCGAAGGTGCCGTCAGCATGTTTCCAGAGCGCCCGGATTTCGTCGTCTGTCAAAATGCGCTCGCGCGCCCTGTCCTTCGGAGTAGTGCGACGCATGCCGCGAACGATCGGCGAGACATAGTCATCGTTGCGAGCTGCGAACCAGTTGGAAATGCCGCGCACGATTGCCAGCACGGAGTCGGCTTGCCTTGCGCCGTTTTCGTCCTCGATCTTGTCGAGCAGGGCGGCAACGTCGCCGCGTCGGATCGAGACGAATTCCCGCTTGCCCCACTGCGGGATGACATAGACATCAATGCAGCGCCGGATTTCCTTTTCGGACAGAAGGCCCTTGGCATCGACATGGCGCTTCAGGTAGCCGTCCGACACGTCCTGGAACGTCTCTGGCGCTGTCTTGCGCTCGACGGGAGGCAAGCCTTGCCGGATGCGTTCTATGGCCTCCCTTGCCAGCCCGCGCGCCTTCTCGATCCCCATCTTGTCCGCGGCGCCGATGGTTGCCCAAACCTGTTTGCCGTCGGGATCGCGCGCCACGGCAACGAAGGATTTCGCCCCGGACGGCATGACGCGGACGTAATGCCCGCGCAATTCGGGATCGGGGGAGGTATACCGCGCCGCCTTTGGCTTCAGCGCCTCAACGCCGGTATCGGAAAACTTGCGCCTGCGGGTCATTGGAAAACTTCCTCCGGCTAACGGCTGGCTAACAATCGGTGCCTGTAATGGGCGCTAATGTCGGCTAAGCTGGATAGAAGTTCTATGGTTTTCAGTATGTTATGCAACGGTTCCGTTAGCCCGGTTTAGTCGGGCTTATCGATTGTCCCCTGACTTTTAATCAGTAGGTCTCGGGTTCGAACCCCGACGCGCTCACCAAAAACATCTTAAAATCAACGGTTTGTGGGCGGTCATCTCGGTTTTTATGTCGGCTCTAATTTGGTGTCCGCGCTATGTCCGCATATTGTAATGGGATTGGACAACCACGCGGCGCCTGTCGTAACGAGTACCCACTCCTATATTCTAGGCGAGGAGGCTGGTGTGTCCGACTTTGACTTCATCACCTATAAGGCGCGGGACTTCGCATATCACTATGCGATGGAGAAGGAGTACGCCTCAAGCCCTGGAGCGGGCCGGTCCCGGCGGGGTAGAAATCCATGGCGTGAGGAGGCGCAGCGCTTGTTCATTCGATGGAACCGCGAAGTTGCCCGTTTGGAAAAGGTGCACCAGCCGTTCGAAGAAGCGCTTATGTATCGAGAACACTATCGGGCGGAAATGCTGTTCTGGTCAGAAGCTCGTTGAGCGCGCCGCAGCGTTACGTAAACTATCCTGGCCAAATGCTTTTCCATTTTTGCTGCCGAGTGACAACACGACGGCCATAGATCCTTTAGCGGCTTTCTTGGGATGCGAGAGCACCCTTTGTTCTCATTATGCCGGCCATCAACAGAATTATTTTGGACGTGCGGCAGGTTTGACAAGCGCCGGCTGCTGAGTGAGCTTACAGACCTTCAGGGGAAAATTATGATCACCGGTGAATTGCGCTCGAAGATCGATGCCGTATGGAACGCCTTCTGGGCGGGTGGCATCGCCAATCCTCTCGAGGTTATAGAGCAGATCACCTATCTGCTCTTCATGCGCGGCCTGGACGAGGCGCATACGCGCGAAGAGAACAAGGCGAACCGCCTCAGCCGGCCGATGGAGCGGCGTGTTTTTCCCAAAGGCATGGACGGTATCGGTGCCAACGGCGGCATCGCCTATGAGGAGATGCGCTGGTCGCGGCTAAAGAACAAGTCGCCCGGCGAAATGTTCAAGGTCGTTTCCGAGCATGTCTTTCCTTTCCTGCGCACGATGGCTGAGGAAGGCACTGCGCATGCCACCCACATGAAGGGCGCGCGCTTCACCATCCCGACGCCGGCCTTGCTCGCCAAGGTCGTCGACCTCCTTGCCGATATCCCGATGGAGGATCGTGACACCAAGGGCGACCTCTACGAATACATGCTGGGCAAAATTGCCAGCGCCGGCCAGAACGGCCAGTTCCGCACGCCACGCCATATCATTGCGCTGATGGTGGAGATGACGGCGCCGACACCAAAGGATGTGATCTGCGATCCCGCGTGCGGCACCTGTGGGTTTCTCGTCGCGGCAGGCGAGTACCTGCGCGACAACCATTCGAAGCTCTTCCACGAAACCGAGAGCCGCGACCACTATCACCAGGAGATGTTCCATGGCTTCGACTTCGACGGCACCATGTTGCGCATCGGCTCGATGAACATGACGCTGCACGGTATCGACGACCCCGACATCCGCTACAAAGACAGCTTGGCGCAGGAGCATGCCGGCGACATTGACAAATACAGCCTGGTGCTCGCCAACCCACCATTCGCCGGCACCCTCGACTATGACGCCACGGCCAAAGATCTGCAAGCGATCGTGAAGACCAAGAAGACCGAGCTTCTCTTCATGGCTCTTTTCCTGAAGCTGTTGAAACCAGGCGGGCGGGCTGCGGTCATCGTGCCGGACGGCGTACTGTTCGGCTCGTCGACGGCGCACAAGGAAATCCGACGCATGCTGGTCGAAGATCACAAGCTCGACGGCATCGTAAAACTGCCATCGGGCGTGTTCCGGCCCTACGCCGGCGTCTCGACGGCGATCGTGTTCTTCACCAAGACCAACTCCGGCGGGACGGACGACGTCTGGTTCTATAATTGCCAAGCCGATGGGTTTTCGCTCGACGACAAGCGGAACGCCCTGCTGCCTGGCGAAAAGATCGGGCCGACGCCGGGACACCGCCACGCCGGTCACTTCGTCAACTTGACGCTCACCGAGGAGGAACTTGCGAAGAACAATCTGCCCGACATCGCCTCGCGCTGGACTGAGCGGAACGGCGCCGAGCGAGAGCGCCCTCGCACTGCGCAGAGTTTTTGTGTGCCGAAGGCCGACATCGCGGCCGCCGGCTACGATCTTTCGATCAACCGATACAAGGAAGTGGTGCACGAGGCCGCCGAAAATCGACCGCCGAAGGTGATCATCGCCGAACTGAAGGCGCTGGAGAAGGTAATAGCCGAGGGGCTCGGGGAACTGGAAGCGATGTTGTGATGTGGCCGGAATTGGCGCTGGCGGATTTGGGACAGATAAATACAGGTTCAACACCTGAGACATCAAATTCGGATTTTTGGGATGGTGACGTTCCATTTGTCACCCCAGGGGAACTTGGCCTGTCCAAGCCGATTGTTGCGGCAAAGAGATATTTGACCGATGGAGGAGCTGAAGTCAGCCGTGTCGCGCCAGCCGATGCGGTTTTGGTTTGCTGCATTGGATCGCTTGGAAAGACTGGCATAGCTGGTCGTGCGGTAGTGCCAAATCAGCAGATAAATTGGATTGAATTCGACCGGTCTTTAGTCTTCCCGCGCTACGGATACTATGCCTGCAATCGTCTCGAACAGAAACTCGAGGCGAGTTCGGCGTCAACAACCCTACCTATCGTCAACAAGTCGAAGTTCTCTAAGCTAACTATCCCGCTTCCCCCACTCGACGAACAGCGGCGGATCGCGGCGATCATGGATAAGGCGGATGCGCTGCGCCGCAATCGCAAGCGCGCCATCGAACTACTCGAGAGCCTCACGCAGTCGATCTTTCTGGAGATGTTTGGGAATGCCAATTGGCCGACGACTGCGTTGGGCGACCTTTGCAAGCTCGTGCGCGGAAGCTCTCCACGACCCCAAGGCGACCCGCGCTATTTCGGCGGTGACGTGCCGCGCCTGATGATCGGGGACATCACCCGGGATGGGAAAAGTGTCACCCCTGCGATCGATAGCCTTACCCAAGAAGGCGCGGCTAAAAGTCGACCGATGCCGAAGGGGAGTGTCGTCATGGCTGTGAGCGGTGCAGTAGGGCTGCCAGCCATCCTGGCAACGGACGCATGTATCCATGACGGATTTGTAGGTTTCAGGGATTTGTCGCCAAAAGTTCTGCCGGATTTTCTATACGAATTCCTCGTTCTCGAACGTGACAAAAATAGAGCCCTAGGAACCGGCGCAATCTGGATCAATTTGACCACGGATCAAGTTAGGCGCTTGAGCGTTCCGATCCCTCCCGGCAACCGGCAGCGTGCTTTCGTGAACAAAGTCGAGGCGATAAATGCGCCGATGCTTGCAGCGCGCCAAGCCTTTCACTCAGCGGAAGCACTTTTCTATTCTTTCCAGCATCGCGCTTTCTCCGGACAACTCTAACTATGTCCAACTTCGCTTTCCTCGCAGCCGAATTCCCAACCGTCCACGAGGCGGCGGCGGAAGCCGAGAAACAGGCAGCGACGTCTCCCACGGCTGCCGCCTTCTTCGCCGGTAAGGCGGTTGAGGTTGCCGTCAAATGGGCGTTTCGCAACGATCCCGCGTTGACGCTCCCCTATCAGGATAACATCGCCGCCCTGCTGCATGAGGTGAGCTTCCGCCGCGTGTCCGGCGAGGCGGTTTTCGCCAAGGCGAGATACATCAACACGCTCCGCAATCGGGCGGTCCATGAAGAGCGAGCAATTCGCCCGATCGACGCTGCCGGCGCCGTGAAGGAGCTGTTCCACGTCTGTTTCTGGTTGGCACGCACCTATGCGCGAAAAGTTCGCCCGACGGACGGGCTGGCGTTCGATGCTTCGGTGCTCACCCGCCGCGACGACACGCTGAAGCGCACCTTCGCGCATCTGCAGGCGCAGCAGGCCGAACTCGACGCCAGAAATGGCGAGCTGACGAAGCTCCTCGCCGACAAGCAAAACCTCGACGATGAGCTAAAGAGGCTGCGTGCCGAAGTCGCTGCCGCGCGTAAGGCCAACGAGGCCGTTCCGAGCAGCCACGATTACAATGAGGCGGAAACCCGCGACCGCTATATCGACCTCCTTCTGCGAGAGGCCGGCTGGGTGCTCGACAGGCCGGAAGACATCGAGTTCCGCGTCGAAGGCATGCCCAACAACGAGCGCGTCGGCTTCGTCGATTACGTGCTGTGGGGCGCCGACGGCAAGCCGCTCGGCCTGGTCGAAGCCAAACGCACGCGCAAGGATGCGCGGCAGGGCCAGCAGCAGGCAAAGCTCTACGCCGACCGTCTGGAGGAAATCTTCGGGCAGCGCCCAGTGATCTTTTATTCGAACGGATATGAACACTGGATCTGGGACGACAAGAGATACCCGCCCCGCCAGATCGGTGGCTTCTACAAGCGTGACGAGTTGGAGCTTTTGATCCAGCGGCGGACCAGTCGCAAGAACCTGCCCGAGATAAAACTCAATACGAAAATCGTCGAGCGCCCCTATCAGCACCGTGCAATCCGGGCGATTGCACAGGCCTTCGAACACGATGGCGAGCGCAAGGCACTGCTGGTCATGGCGACCGGGTCCGGCAAGACCCGCACGGTGATCGCCCTGGTCGACCTGCTGATGCGGGCCGGATGGGTGAAGCGCGTTCTGTTCCTTGCCGACCGGGTCGCGCTCGTCAACCAGGCGGCCGGCGCCTTCAAGGCGCATCTGCCGGACAGCGCGCCTGTCAATCTCGTCACGGAACGGACCAGCCAAGGCCGGGTGTTTCTCTCCACCTATCCGACGATGATGAACCTCATCGACGGCAAGGCCGACGCACAGCGCGCATTTGGCCCTGGCCATTTCGATCTCGTCGTCATCGATGAGGCTCACCGCTCTGTCTACCAGCGTTACCGAGCCATCTTCGAATATTTCGATAGCTTCCTGGTGGGGCTGACGGCGACGCCGAAGGACGAGATCGACCACAACACCTATTCCCTGTTCGACCTTGAGGACGGCGTTCCGACCGACGCCTATTCGCTCGATCAGGCGGTGGCGGACGGCCATCTCGTTCCGCCGAAGGCAATCTCGGTGCCGCTGAAGATCGTGCGCTCCGGTCTGCGCTACGACGAACTCACTGACGAGGAAAAGGACCAGTGGGATTTGTTGGAGTGGGGAGAGGAAGAAATCCCCGACAGCGTCGATGCCGCCGAGGTGAACAAGCGACTTTTCAACACCGACACGGTAGACCTGGTGATCGCGCACCTGATGACCCACGGACTTAAGGTCGAGGGCGGCGACCGGATTGGCAAGACTATAATCTTCGCCAAGAACCAGGCCCACGCTCGGTTCATCGAACAGCGTTTCAACATTGCCTATCCGAAATTGGTCGGTGATTTGGCGCGCGTGATTACCTACGAAAGTGGTCCCTATGCGCAAACCCTGATTGACGCATTTTCCATGAAGAACAAAACGCCGCACATAGCCATCTCCGTCGACATGCTGGACACTGGCATTGATGTGCCGGAGGTCGTGAACCTGGTCTTCTTTAAGCAGGTGCGCTCAAAGACCAAATTCTGGCAGATGATGGGACGCGGCACGCGGCTTTGCCCGGATCTGTTCGGGCCAGGCCAGGACAAGGAGTTCTTCCGCGTCTTCGACTATTGCCAGAACCTCGAATTTTTCGGCTCGAACCCTGAACTGAAGGAGGCGAGCACCGCCAAGTCGCTGTCCGCGCGCCTGTTCGCGGCTCGGCTCGATCTAGTGCGGGCTCTCGACAAGAAACGTGGCCGGACAGCCGCTCTCCCAGAGGAACCCCCTTCACCTCATCAGCCGCCCGCCGATCCGGGCGATCCGCCGAGTGAGGAGGCAGTTCGTGCAGATGCCATGAACGTGCTGCGCGACACCGTAGCCGCCCTGAACTTCGACAATTTCATTGTCCGCCAGCAGCGGCGCCTAGTCGAAAAGTACCAGAAGCCGGAAGCCTGGATCGCAATCGACGACGACGCCCGCAACGAGCTGGTTGAGGACATTGCACCGCTGCCGAGTGCAAGAAGCCAGGGGTCGGAAGATGCCAAGCGTTTCGACCTTTTGATGTTCTCCCTCGAACTCGCCCTGCTGAAAGGGTCAAAGAATTTCGATGCGCTTAAGGCCCGGCTGCGGGAGATAGTGTCGGCACTTGAAGATCAAACTGGCATTCCGGCAATCGCCGAGCGCTCAGCTTTGATCGAGGAGGTACAAGCCGATCATTGGTGGGAGGGTGTCACGGTTCCTCTCCTGGAACTCGTGCGGCTTCGGCTTCGCGACCTCGTCCAGCACATCGAAAAGCGCCGCAAGGCAATTGTATATTCCAACTTCGCCGACGAGATAGGCAACGGCGAGGAAGTCGAGCTACCCCAGATAGGAGAGGCCGATTTTGCCCGCTTCAAGCAGAAGGCCAGGCACTTCCTAAAGGCGCATGAGGAGCATATCGTCCTCTTCAAGTTGCGACATGGCAAGCCACTCACGGCCAGCGACCTGGCTGAACTCGAAAGAATGCTGGTTGACGCAGGCGTGGGACAAGCAGGCGATATCCAACGCGCGCGGCAGACGAGCGAAGGCTTTGGTCGCTTCGTGCGCTCGCTCGTCGGGCTAGACCGCACAGCCGTCAGCGAGGCGTTTGGCGAGTTCGTTGCCGCGGGAACTACCACAGTGGCGCAAATCAGGTTCATCGACATGATTGTGGAGCATCTGACAGCAAACGGTTCGATGGATCCGCAGTCGCTCTATGAACGACCTTTCACCGACATCGCCGCGACGGGGCCAGAGCAAATATTCGACGAGAACAGTGTCGTGCACATTACGAGGAAGATCCAGGCCATCAACGACAGCGCTGTTGCTTAGCGATGTTGCGTATCCCGCTGATGCTTTGGCGGCTGCTGGCAATGGTCGGGTTAGCCTACGTTGTCGTGCAGGCCGTAGTTGATCATAAGCCGGCGCACGCTCCGGACAATCGGTCCCCTTCGTCTAGTGGCTCGATTTCCGACGACGACGCCGACGAGGCATACCGCGAGTATCACGATGACCTGAGCTACCGATATAGGTAGCGTGGCGGGTTTCGCTCTACATCGGCGCCGTTGTCGCGCTCCGGATCGCGGCCGGAGACTGGCGATACCGTCAGCGCTGGTCACTGACCTCCGTCTTCAAACTAGAAGGGCGTGATGCAACCGTTTTGCCCGCCGGTCTTAACCCACCCGACAGGCATCAAAACAACCTGTTGCGCGCGCGAATAGACAGCATTCCATCGGAAAACATCCTCGCGGACGGTGGCCGAGCGCCACCAGGTTGACCCGGCTGTGTTGGTGACAACCGGTGTTCAGGTTTGAAATCCGTGCGGCTTGACAAAGCGGACCCTGGTCGCTCTGGTAGCGCATGATCCCTTCGTGCGAAGTCAAGATCGACGATAGGTGGAAAACCATGAGTGCTGCAGCGGCCCATGGTCATCCTGACCTGCCCAGACGCTGTTTGGGGTGTTGGGGTCCGATCTATATCTACCCTCTCAAGAGCGGTAAAATGAACGTCGAGCATATAAGCGCTCACAAGGGTTGCCGGCTCACATATAATTTCGATGGGCACGCCGCCAAGCACCCGGATGCCATCGAATAACCAAGCACCCCAACATGCGAGCCACTTGACTGGCCGAATAGCTTCGATACGTTTTAGAGTGTCTCCTGAGAGAAGCGGCCCAGAGGCATTTTGACTAAGCCGCGCGATAACCGACGATGGCGACCATCGCCTTACGTCGAAGAGAAGCAAGAAGCAGCCTTGCCGCGCTGCCGACATAGCTCCCTGAATGACAACCTGGCTTGCCGCCGGCGATGGGCGTTGCGGCCTAAAATCCAGTTGGAGGAAAATCATGCAGCAGAACGGCTACTGGTGGGCAAGCAGCTTTCACCCATTAGACGACGGCGAGCCAGAAATCATCTATGTTCACGGTCCTGAAGCGTCACGTTTGGGCGACGACTTTCCCCATCATGTCGGTGAATTCGACTTACTCCACCGTGTTGATACCGACAGATGGCCCCAAAAGGGCAAGCTGACGGAAAAGGAGCTGCTTGACGAGAACTATGCTGTCGATCCAGCGACGGTCCCCGACGGATATTGGTGGGCGATCCATTGTGAAGATTTCGAGCCCCTGATTGTTCGGGTCGAACAGGATACAGTCTATAGGATGGACTGCGAGGACACGCTCAACAACTTCGAATTCTTGATGCGGATCGATACGAATGGTTGGCCGACTTAGAGAGTGCGGAGATGCTGGTGTAGGTCGTTCGTGCTCAGAAGCCCCGGTGCAAACCCAAGCGACCCTCGGCCTTGCACTTTGAGCAGCCAAAGAGGGCGATCAAATCCTGATGCTTTGAGCCGTGATCGGGGCCGGCGTCTGGCGATAACGGCAGCGCTCATCGCTGCCCTCCGTCGACTAGAAAGGCGTGATGCAACCGTTTTGCCCACCGGTCTTGATCTTTGTGATGATGCCCCGGCTGTCGGTTGTTACTTTGGCCGTACAGAGAAAGCCCTGCCTCCGCCCTTCAAATTCCAAGAATTTGCCACCGTCGCTGGTAGGAGCGATGCCCACGGGCACTCCGTACTCGTCGTACAGCGCGTCGATTGGTTTGCCGACATATCGTGCCGCTTCGGCGCTTTGATGTGCATCCCAGTTCGCGCAGCCGGACAGAATAACAACGGTCACGAGTGTGAGTACTCTCAGCATAATGGTTCCTATCCAGAAGATTTTACCCGGTGGAGAAAATTCTGTCTGCCCCGACCTGTCTTTGACAATGTGCCTTAGTCAATCTTTAATATACTCGACGGACCAAGATCGACAGGCCCACACCAACTTTTCCGCAAGATATTGTCTATGACCCTGGGGCCTACTCGCGGCGGGCGATCCGACGCATGACGTCGGTGTCGCCCGGAATTGGCTTGAGTTCGCGCACGTTCATATGCTGGCGGTGCAATGCCGTCTTTTCGAGCCCGAGAGCGTGGGTCTGGATGGCTGTCAGGGCCTTCTCTGCGACGTCTTTCAGGGGATCGGATTGTTCGTACGCAGAGAACGAAAGGGCGTGCGCGTTCCCGACCCTAAGCAGATGGGCTTCGTCGGTCTCACCCGTGCGGTCTACTTGCAGCCGTCTTGCCAGCGCGTCGCGCAACCGCTGGCGGTGATCCGCATCGCTTTCGCCGTCGGCGCGCTGCGAATGTAGGGTGACAGCGGCCGCGGCCCATTGGCGAGCCCTGTAGGCACTATCGTCTTCGGTTTGGTGCTGTTCGATATGCATCGCGCGGCAATCCCCGAGGATCGCCGGGCTAACGATCTTGTTGCTTTTGCTGCGCGGGTCCTTCCGCGCGTTCGCTTCGACCACGGACCACAGCCGAGCTTCGAACGCCTCGTCGGTCTCACCTATTCGGTCCGGGACAACTACGCTCGCCCGCATCGTGCCGATCGTATCGACGACAGCCCGGCGAAGCTTCTTCATGTCGATGACAAGGTCCGCTCGGCCTGCCGACTGCGCCTTCTGGTTGGCGCCTTCGATAGCGATCGCATGCTCGTCGAGTAAGTTCGCGGTGTGACAGATGCCGGCCAGCAGCTTGAACATAGTCTGGTAAGCTTCCGCTGCGGGGCCGTAGTGCTCGGCCTTGGCAGCGACGGCTTGCCTTCCGACTGTAGCGTTGCGCGACGCCGTCTTGGCCTTCGCGAGCATGGACTTCGTCGGCGCGACGGCGGCGGTGAGCGTCTTGGCCATCTGCTCTAAGTCTCGCAACCCTTCGTGCAGTGCCCCAATATCGCCGCCGTTCAACACGACGTCGGCGCGGCTATCATCGAGCTCGGCGTGCCGAGCCAGACATCGCGCGATGTCGGTTTCAAGGCGATCGAGGCAGGCCTGCAGCCGCGCTACCTCAGCGTCCAGCGCGGCAGCATCGGCGGCCGGCGCTTCGGGCTGGGCATCCAGGAGTTCATCGAGCGGTGTCACTTCGCCCGGTCCGTAGGTCTTAAACTCAAGGCTCGGCTTCGGAGTAGTCCGCGCGAGATCAAGCTCGCTCAGTTGGTCGGCACGGCGGTGGGCTGGCATGCCGGCGCTCAGGGCCTCGTCGATCTCGTCTTTCTCGCCAAGCTCGTCGCTGTCGACCAGCCGGGCTTTCAGCAGCCGGTCGGACATTGGTTGTTCGTCGGCATTCGCGGTCCACTCTCGGGTGATGCTGGTCATGGTCATGTCCTTTTTCGGGTTGCGAGAAAAGCGTTGATGCGCGCGAAATCTTCCGGGAACCACTGGGCGGCAAACGCCAGCGCGGCCGGTGTACCGATGCCGTTTCGGACAACTTGATGTGGCGTGCTGTCAAAGGCTCCGCGGAGCCGGGCGAGGGGAATGTTCACGGGCAGGGTGCGTTTCGTGATCAGCATGGTCTGTTGTTACCCCGCGAGGTAACCGGCAATCGTGCCGGCAAGCCGCTTGGACGCCGCCGCCGGCGGCGCGCGACGAGATTTTCCTAGACCGAGATCAGCGAGTACCCGACGAAGGGTGTTGGTGGAGGTGCTGTAGGCAGCAGCGTTGATCGGCTTGCCGCCGGCCAGATCGCTTTCAGCCTGCTCGCAAATCACCGACAGGGTGGCAGCGCGGCGCAACAGCAGGGCTTGAGCATTCGAAGGCTCGCCGCCGATGGCGTCACTGAGCAGAGCCAGCACATCCCGATAGCGCCTAGCCAAAGTCGAGCGACCGTCGACGCGATCGAGAAACAGCTGGCCGCCCGTGGTCAGGCGGCTTTGACCTTCGATCTTTGCTTTTCTTACTGGCTTGTGTGGGGCTGCTAGGGCGCTTGGCGCGGGCATGATTTAGGTTCCGATCGCGGACATCATGCGGACACGCGATAGCTTGGGGTCAATAAAGTCAAGCAAAATCAACGTACATGTCCGAAATCGTCTACTGATAAAACATCAGTGGCAGCCGCTGTCCTGGCGCGTGAGGCGGATGGGGGCGAGGACAAAAGTCACCAATCCGCTAGCGGATCTTCCATAGGCAGCGCTTCGCCGTCGTCTGTCTCGTTCTGCCAATCATGAGGCTCTTGGGGTTCGATAGGCTGACCCCGTGCGCCGCGGCTCTGTTGGTTTCGATGCCAGCTAGATACGTCGTCAAACTCGGAGCGATCGAGGGAAGACCTCTGGCGAGCTCGCCGGCGGTCGCTTAGGCGATCTTTAGGCCGACTAGGTGCCTCGGAGTGGCGGCCCACGGCCTCCTGATCGTGAGCGGGTCCTATAGCGCTCATAAGCGGCTCGCCCGCCTCCAAGAGGGCGTCCGGTGCCACGGTAGCCGCTTCCGTTAGCAGCAAACCCAGCGTGGCGCGGGCAGCTGTTGCGTCGACGCGGCTCGGCCTTGGCGGCAGCCGCAGCCATTGCCGGTTCCTGGCGTGTCTAATCCCGTAAAGGCGTTCCGCTTCGGCCGCCCGGTTCGCGGCGCGTTGCGTCAGCCCGTCCTTTAGGGGTTGTCGCAAAGTTGTAACGTAACGTTGCATCCATCGGTGCAAAGTCATCCGACTGACGCCTAGCTCAGCCGCCACCTCGCCGAGCGAATGTCCCTGCGCCACGAGGTCCTGCAGTGTTTGCGCCATCTCAGGTTTGAAGAGACTAGGACGCGCCATCCGCTTCGCTCAACCTATCACGCGTCGCCGTGCTGTGTAACCTGCGGCCCGCCGCGCAGCGCCAGCTCCGCGTCTTTGATCCATTTTCGAAGTTGCTCCCTTGCTCGACCGTCGTCAGGGACTGCAATCGCCTTGGCGTGTGGCGCAGAAAGGATCAGGCGCTGGACCTCGGCGAGAGCCGATCGCAGTTGCAGGTGGTCATCGTCTGTCATGGCAATCTCGTTTCTAAGCTGCGCGAGGTAGCGGTGGTCGCTCTGCAGAGATTTTTCAGCCGAGTTTAGGTTTGTGCGGGTATCAGCGGGTATCAGCGGGTATGTTTTTGGCCATAAATTCACAGATGTCAGGTGTGGTATTGTAATTACTCCGACAGTTTTATTCGTTTGATCGAAAGCATACCCGCTGATACCCGCTGATACCCGCAAAGTGCCCGAGCATCGCCGCTGCTGCCGTCGCAGCTGCATTATCCGCCGCCCACTTCTGCCAGGCACCACAGGTTCTGCTTAGCGTGCGTGTCTCTTACGGATGTGATTTTTAAGCCGTCGACGACGCGTCCGCTCTGTTTCCCCAGCCATTTGCCTAACTCTCGCGTGTCGATTTCACCTCGGCCGGGCACTCCGGCCACTTCGAGCAGCGCCGCGTGCAGGCCGGGATTGTCGAGCTTGAAGCCGCCGATAGTCCCCTTCTTTTCCGCGAGCTCTTTCAGCCCGGCTGTGGCCAGCGGCTTGCCTAAGGCCGTAGGGTCAGGCCGTGCTGCCTCACCCTGCAAGGCGTCGCGCCATGCCGCGACGACTTGCCGAACCTGGGTCTTTTTCGGGTCGTCGACCCTCGCGGCTTCCATCGTATCGACAGGGTCGGTGCGACCGAGCCATACGATCGCTGAGCGAACCAGCCGTGACCAGTCACCGAACGAAGCCAGCGCCGGCAGCGTAGCGGGACAACCGGCCACGCTGTATGCGCGAACGATGGTAAGAGCTGCGGCGACGTAGTGGCCGCGGTCGGCCAGCACCATTTCGAACGGGTCGGCTTTGAACTGCCGCAGCTCTGGCCGCTCCATATTGGGGTCGAGAGAACAGGTGATCGATCGCCGAACGATATCGCCCACGATCTTGATATTGTTGCCGGTCGCGAACATGGTGGACCGGCTCTCAATCCGGACGTTCTTCGATTGACCCAGAACGCGGACTTCATTCACTGGCCTTTCAATGAACTGGCACAGCGCGTCGCCGTAGAGTTCGCCGTTCAAATTATCGATCGAGATCAACGCCTGCCCTTTCATGAGCGCTGAGCCGAGCCGCTTCTCCGTCTCTTCCTCTGTCCTGCCGGCCGCTATAACCGGGCATCGCTGCCCTGTGGCAATAGCGGACGCGAGGTCGACGATGTAGCTCTTGCCCGAACCGGCTTCCGGGGCATTGACCACGTGCAGTGGTGCGACGACTAGCGCACCACGCACCACCGGCGTGATCAGCCCGGACAGCGCCACCGAGCGGCTTGCATCATCTGCAAATGGAAACTCCGTGAGGAGCCCGTCGAGAGTGCTGAGCGCTCGCAGCGCGTCGCTACGACTTGGCCTTTCAGGTATCGCCGGCAGCGTCGGCGGGTCGATGAGGATCAGCCGTGTTGCTGGATCATAGCCCGGTTCACTCAAGATGGTTCCGTCGGGTCTCAGCGTCGGCGTGGTGATGACGCCCGCAACGCGCGGCAGCCGCCATTCGCCATCACGCGAAAGGATTGTTGCAGCGAGGTCGTGGGATGGGTCGGTCGGCACGTAAGTCTTTTTGCGGGCATCCCATTTTTGAAAATTAGCGACACGGGACATATGGTCTTTGAGCGTGTCGGTCGTGGCTTCCGCAAACCTCGCCACCTTGGTTTTTCGCCCCTTAGACGCGTCGACTTGGTCGACGACAGGCCGCTTGATCCTTTCACCGTGAACGTAGAGCGGTGCGCCGGCGTCGATCAGCGCCGTTTCCGCCTGCGTCGCTAGTGTGTGCAGGATACCGGCCCTTACTGTGATGAGGGGGCGGTCACCGTCGCCGCGGTCGAGGCCTTCGCGCCAGTTCGGATTTGCCTCGCTCGCCATATAGAAGATCGTACCGGCGCCGATCTCGCTGGGCGGTGAGTTTGCAAAGCCTTCCCACCTCTCCGCGCAACATGCGTAGTCGTACTTACCCACCGCCTTTTTCGACCATTCATCGAACAGCTGAAAACCTTCGCCGCTGCCTTCCGACGCCCGCCACAGTGCCATTCCAACCTTGTTCCACTCGTCCCAGGAGACGTTGTCGTTTGGGATGACGGCCATGGCCGCCGATAACAGTTCGATGCCGGCATGTGGGTCGTTGCCGGGCTTGTGGTTGCCGGTATCCCCACGCTGCGATGCGTGGGTCAGCTTCACCCAACCACGCTTTTCGAACAGCCGGTCGACGGCATCGCAGATCGCGTAAAGTTGCTGTCTCGTCACCAACGGCAGTTTGTCGATCGGCGTGTTGGCAGGTGACGCGTCGACCCATGAGTATTTAGCGGCCACCGTATTGCCGTCGGCTTCAAACGAATGGGTGCCGATCACGCCTATGTACCGCTTGCGCGTGCCGCCGAAAATTTCGAGCTGGCACTTGTTCTGCTTCATGAACGCCTTTCGCTCTGTAGGGGGCATCGCTGCGACCTTCTCAAGGTCCGTGCCCGGCGGCAGCCAGGCACGCGAAGACATACTGTCAAAGTCGCCTTCGATGCGGGCCAGTATTGTGAACTTGTGGCCGACACTGTTGCGAATGAGCAGGGGGTTGCGCTCGTCGTTCAGGTCCGGCGCGCCGTTCATGATCTCTTCGAATGCTAGGTCGGACATTTCCTTTTGGTAGATGTCGCCGTCGAACGCGATCAGCGGCGGGGTGATAATCACTCCGCTGGAGCCGCCCTTACGCGACCGGCCCCACTTGATAATCATCTCCGGTGTCGGTTCGAGGGTCTGCCATGCGTCATGCAGCGGGGTCGCCTTGTCGCGGGTGAGCATGACGAGGTAGCCGTTCGCCAGTGCCGCAAGCCGCCACGCCGTCAGGTCGCTCAGTTTTGTAGCGTTTTCGGCCGTCGCGGTGTCGAGAATGTTCATTGTTCTTGGTTCCATTTCAATGCCGTTCACGGGTCGCTCTGGCGGCTCGGCAATCGCAGCGAGCCCGTCGGCGGGCTCGGCGGCGCCACTTCGGGGTGTTTCTGTGTTGCCTTCCTTGGGGTTTTGTGCGCGCTGCCGGCAGTGCTCCACCCTTGCAGTCATTCGCGACGGCGGTTTCGCTTAATATGCCGCGCGCCGTTGATTTGGCCTGCGCTCGCGTCGGTCGAGCCATTCGCGCACTGCGACAAGGCGATACAATTTACGCCCGCCCACCATGAGGCTCGGTATGCCGTCCGGCTGATTTTCGTATCTGGCAACCGTGCGCTCAGAGCACTTCAGCGCATCTGCGAGCGATGCCCGGTCAAGGTAGCCGTTAAGAAGGACGTCAGTGTTGTTCATCTTGCTCTCCAAGGGTCTGCACAACACCGTGCGTTGACAATGGATGACAAGATCGTTGAAGCCAGCCTGTAGTAAAAGTAGGGTCTATTTACAGGATTTGTCTTCGAGGTGTTTTGCCCAGATTTCCGTTACGCAATCGAGCGTCAATGGCGCAGGCGGTCCGTAAGGTTGAGCCTGCCACCCACCACGGCAGTGGTACTCGTAAACTTCGGTAGCCTCGGGGCTAGCTTTGCGGTGGCGAATGTTGTCTCGCAGGTTCTTTAGCTGCTCCCAAGGCTGCAACTCTCCGTCGCCAAGTTTCATACGGCCGCCAGTTGCCTTCGCCACGTCCCTGCAAGCCTGCTCAAGCGAGATATGTTTCTCCGCCACCAGGGCGTCGACCGCTGCTACCGTCAAGGCCTCGTCCACCGCCCGCTGGAGTGGCTTTGCCCGCCGTCCTTTTTTCCGACGTTCGTCCAGGATGTCGACCAAGAACCGGAACGGCGCTTCCAGCTGTTCGTCGTGGAGAAAGTCCGATACGGCGGCCAATGCCATGTTGGCGCTCTTCTCGCGGTCAATGGCATAAGCGCCCGCGGCCGCCCTCAGAGCGTCCATCAGCTCGTCGCGGCGCTGTTGCTCAGCTCCGCTGATAATATTGGCAATCCCAGCCCTAAGATGGTCCATAGTGCACCTCTTATTCCGTCATCCAACCCCGGTACAGATCGACGCCGGCCACGTAGTGCCAAACCCACCGCCATTCTTGCACCATGGCCTCGGCTGTCTCCTGGGAGGTGCTTCCGGTCGGAAGCACGCCCTCGTCGAGGAGGTGCTTGGCGACCGCCTTCTGCGTTGGTGGAGCGGCTCGCGGATACCTCGCCTCGAAAAGGACCGCAGCATCGTAGGCCTTTTCCCAGCCAGCTCGGATCGGTGCCGCGCCAAGAAGTTGTACGGCCATCACTGCGATCCCTTGCGAGTGGCGACGTCCGGCGACTTGGCCGCACCTTCCTGCGGCTGTTGCGGGGCGCGCTTTGTTAGCGCATCGAGCAAGGCCTGATCTTTAAGCCGGGCGAGGTCTGCCTCGTCCTGCATCGCTTCCATAAGGTCGTCCGCCGCCTGCTGTAGCGTCTTCATCGTCAAGCTCCTTGCCTGATGGGAAAAGTCTCCGCTGACGTCGCGCCACTCGCGCTCTCGCCCGTTGGCATCACAATCGCGCCGGCTCGCTCAGTTGCCTGCCGGAGCGGGTCGTCCATCAGGTGCGCATAGCGGGCCGTGGTGGCCGGCTGCGAGTGCCCGAGCAAGGCACCGATGATCGGTAGCGACAGGCCAGCCGACGCCAGGACGGAGGCGTAGGTGTGCCGCAGGTCGTGGAGGCGTGCCGTTGGCGTCAGCGTGATCCGCTCCTTGCCTTTGCTGTCCTTTGCAGATGTCGCCTGCACGATCCCGGCAGCGACACAAAGCTCACGCCATGCTCTTTTGATCTCGATCCGGTGCTGGCTGCCGCGGCCGGGGAACACGAAGGGCGACAGGTCTTCGCCACGCTTCGCGGCTGCCTTCTCTGCGGCGGCATGGATGGCGACGAGGAGTTGCCGGGCAGGGGCGGAGAGGGGGACGCGGTGCAGTGTCTTCTGCTTCGTGGTCGAGCCTGGTTTCGTCCACACGCCATCCTTGATGTCGAACTGATCCCACTTTGCGGCCTGGACCTCGCCACGGCGCGCGCCGGTCAGCAGCAACAGCCGCACAATGTTCGCGGCTTGTTGGTCCTCATGCTCGGCAAGCGCCTTGGTCAGGGTCGCCAACTCGGCGATAGACAAATACCGATGGCGCTTCTGCTCATCATTGCGCTCGACGCCCTTGGCGGGGTTGTCTGCGCGCCACCTCCACTTGATGGCGAGCCCAAACATCTTCGACAGAACGGCCACCGTCCTGTTTGCTAGATAGGGCGCGCCTTTCGAAATCTTTCGGTGCAGCTCATCGATGTCGGAAAACTCGACCTCAGCAACCTTCTTGTTTTTCAGGGCGGGCAGGATGTGGTTCTTGATCAAAGCCTTGTAGTCGCGAGAGGTTGAAGCTCGCTTCTTGGTCAGATGTTCTTCTTCGAAACGGTCGCACAGGTCGGCCACGGTCTTTGCGTCGCGCGCCGCGGCAACGTCACCCATTGGATCAGCGCCCACATCAACCTGCTGCTTGAGGCGTTTCGCTTCCTCGCGTGCGGGACCGCTTTTCCAGTCTGGGAAGGAGCCGATCGTATATCGGCGCTCCAGGCCGGAGCGAGTGCGGTAATTCAAGATGAAGGCCCGCGCGCCAGCCTTGGTAACGCGAACGCCAAAGCCCTTCACGTCGTCGTCATAGGTAATCTTGTTTCCGCTGGCGGGTGCCGGTAGGTTCTTGATCACGACATCTGAAAGCTTCACGTTAGGCTCCTGTGTCCGCACTGTGTCCGTCGGCCCGACGGCTAGCAGTGTGCGGTTATTGTCTCACAGTGTCCTGATTTGTCAAAAGGTGTCCTATAGAAATCAATGGCTTATGTGCAGACACGGATAAAATCAAATGAAAGCAACAGCTTGCCCAAAAGGCCAAAAAAGAACTTTTAATCAGTAGGTCTCGGGTTCGAACCCCGACGCGCTCACCAGAAATATTTCGTGCGGAAGTTGCTCCCTGTCAGCAGCCCCCGTCGCCGCCTACAATCGCCGCCCGGTCTTGACGTCGAACAGATGAGCACAGGCGCGGTCGATCTCGATCCGCATCTGCTCGCCCTGTTTCAGTGCCAGCCGCTCGCGGAAAAGGCAGGAGATTTCTTCTCCGGCGCAGTCGACCCTGGCAAAGATTTCCGAACCCGTTGCTTCCAGAAGCACGATCGTGCCGGGGATTCCTTTGGCGGTCGTCGCTCGGATGTGTTCGGGCCGGATGCCGTAGATGAGGTCGCGGCCGGGTATGTTTGCCAGGTCGATGCCTTCCGGCAGCGGCAAGATCAGTCCACCGGCGCTGCGGAAAACGCCTTCCTCGACATGGCCGCGAATGAAATTCATCGCCGGCGAGCCGATGAAGCCGGCAACGAAGAGGTTGGCCGGGCGATCGTAGAGATCGAGCGGCGCGCCGATCTGCTCGACAAGGCCGTCATGCAGCACGACGATCTTGTCGGCCATGGTCATGGCCTCGATCTGGTCGTGGGTGACGTAGATGGTGGTGGTTCCCAGCCGCTGGTGCAGCGCCTTGATCTCGCCGCGCATCTGCACGCGCAATTTGGCGTCGAGATTGGACAGCGGCTCGTCGAACAGGAACACCTGCGGGTCGCGCACGATGGCGCGGCCCATGGCGACGCGCTGGCGCTGGCCGCCGGAAAGCTGACGCGGATAGCGGTCGAGCAGCTTGTCCAGGCCGAGAATGCTGGCGGCCCTCCCGACGCGGCCGGCGGTGTCGGCCGGATCGGCTTTCTTGATCTTCAGGGCAAAGCCCATATTGTCGGCCACCGTCATATGCGGATAGAGCGCGTAGTTCTGGAACACCATGGCGATGTTTCGGTCGCGCGCCCTGAGATTGTTGACGACGCGATCGCCAATGGCGATCCTGCCGCCCGTGATCGTTTCCAGTCCGGCAATCATGCGCAGCAGCGTAGACTTTCCGCAGCCCGACGGCCCGACCAGGATGACGAATTCGCCATCGGCGATGTCGACGCTGACATCGTGGATGATCTTGGCGGCTCCGAAAGCCTTCTGAACGTTGTTGATTGTTACCGATGCCATTGGATTTCTCCCGGAAATGAGTCATGTCGGGGCCGTGCCTCAGCCGCCCTTGACGGCGCCTGCGGTCAGCCCGGCGACGATCTGCCTTTGCGCGAACAGGGTCAGCACCAGCACCGGCAGCGTGACCACAAGTGCTGCGGCGGCGAGCGGACCCCAGCTCACCTGCTCGTAGGAAAGCATGTTGTAGACGGCGACCGGCAGCGTGCGGGTCTCGCGGCTGGCGAGCACAATGCCGAAGACGAAATTGTTCCATGAGAAGATGATCGACAGGATGAAGGCGACGACAATGCCCGGCTTGGCGATGGGCAAGGCGACCAGCCGGAACACCTGCCAGGAACTGGCGCCATCGATGTTGGCCGCTTCTTCCAGCTCCATCGGCGTGGTCTCGAAATAGCCGATCATCACCCAGACCACGATCGGCACCGTCACCACCAGATGGATGATGATCTGCGGCCACAGCGTGCCGAGAATGCCGACCCACTGGAACAGCAGGAACAGCGGAATGAGATAGGAAAGCCCCGGCGTCATGCGGGCGATCATGATGACCACCGCCGAGCGTTCGGCCTTGAGCCGCGCGATGCCATAGCCCGCCGGCACGCCGATCAGCAGCGCCAGCAACGTTGCCGTGCCCGTCACCAGAACCGAATTCCAGAAATAGAGCAGGAAATTGTGCTCCTCGAATACCTTCACATAGTTCGACCAGGCGAGATGTTCCGGGATCAGGATCGGCGGGTAGGCACCGTTGTCGATCTCGAACTTCAGCGACAGCGAGATCATCCAGAGGAAGAACAGGATCGCCGGCGAGACGAAGACCAGAGCCGCGAAAAACAGCCCGATCCGGTTGAGCAGCCGTGAACTCATCTATTTGCCCTCCACCCTGATCCATTGGGAGCGCTGGCGGAGCATCAGCAGGATGAAGGACAGCGCGACGATGACGATGAAGAACACCACGGCCATGGCCGAGCCATAGCCGATGTCGTAGTAGGAGAAGGCGGTGTTGTAGAGATAGATGTTGATGGTTTCCGAGGCCGTGCCCGGTCCGCCCTGGGTCATCGCGTAGATGATGTCAAAACTCTTCAGCGCATCGATGGTGCGGATGATCATGGCGATCATCAGGAACGGCGCGATCATCGGCAAGGTGAGATAGCGGAACTGCTGCCAGGCGTTGGCGCCGTCGATCTCGGCGCTCTCGAAGGGCTCGCGCGGCACGGAGGCCAAGCCGCCCAGCACGATCAGCATCACCAGCGGCGTCCACTGCCAGGTCTCGACCGCAACCAGGGACGGGATGACCGTCCTTGCGTTAAAGATCCATTCCTGCGCCGGAATGCCGACCAGCGACAACAGATAGTTGAGCACGCCAAGCTGGGGATGGAACATCATCGTCCAGACCAGCGCCACGGCGACTGGCGTTGCCATCATCGGCATGACGAAGACGCCGCGCAACAGGCCGCGCAGCGGAAATTTGGCGTCGAAGATCAGCGCCGCGACAGTGCCAAGGA
This sequence comes from Mesorhizobium sp. LNJC394B00, assembly GCF_000502555.1. Taxonomy (NCBI): domain Bacteria; kingdom Pseudomonadati; phylum Pseudomonadota; class Alphaproteobacteria; order Hyphomicrobiales; family Phyllobacteriaceae; genus Mesorhizobium; species Mesorhizobium sp. LNJC394B00. Next base: position 291,874 of record NZ_AYWH01000004.1, on the reverse strand, counting down.
ACATCGGCGCCGCGACCGAAAGCGCCGTGTAGGTCAGCGTATGGAAAAGCGATTCCCAGAAGCGTTGGTCGACTGCCAGCCGCAGGTAATTTTCCATCCCGGCAAAGCTTCGCGCCTGTCCGAGGGTCCAGCGGTTGACGCTCATCCACAGCGTGAAGGCCCAGGGAAAGACGATCACGGCGCCGACGACGACGAGCGCCGGGACGACGAAAGGCCAGTAGTTGGGAGCCAGACGGATGGTCTGGCCCCCTTCGATGGCTTGCGTCGTCACCCCGGTGCGTTCTGGGGTGATGGCGGACATCAGCCTTGCTCGCTCCGGTCGAGCACCGGCTGGAACTGCTCGGTGGCCTTCTTCAGTTCCTCTGCCGGATCGGCGCCGGCGATCAGATTGGTCAGCGCCACGCCATAGATGTCGCGGAACTCGGTGACCGGAATGATGACCGGCAGCGACAGCCGGCTGACATTGCCCGAGCCGACCACGGCATCGAGCCAACTCGCCGGCATGGTGACGCCTTCGCGCACCTTGGGGTCTTCCAGCACCGACTTGCGGAACGGCACGCCGGCGCCAGCCTGCAGCAGGCGCGCACCCATCGCAGGCGAAATCGCCCACTGGCAGAACAGATAGGCAGCTTCCTTCTTCTCGCTGGTGGCCGTCACGCCGAGGCCGTCACCAAAGGTGCCCGCGGCATGCGCCTTGGGGCCCTTGGGCATGACGCCGTAGCCGACCTTGCCGACCACACGCGACTTTTCCGGATTTTCCATCGGCGGGGCAAAGCCGACGCCATCGAACCACATGCCGATCTTGCCTTGCAGGAAGGCGGACTGGGCTTCGGCCCAGTTGAATCCGGTGACGCCTGGAGGCGCCGACTTGGTCATCAGCCGCTGGTAGAGGCTGGCGGCCTCGATCGCCTCGGGCGAGGTCGTGCGCAGCTTGCCCTTGTCATCGAGCGGCGTCATGTCGTAGCCGAGCATCAGCGACGTCCATACCGGCGTGTTGGCGTTTTTCAGGCCGCGGGCGACAAAGCCGTAGGTGTTGGTCGACGGGTCGGTCAGCGCTTCGGCGGCCGCCACCAGTTGCTCGAAGGTTTCAGGGTATTTGAGGCCCTTGGCCTCGAACAATTCCTTGTTCCAGTAGACGATCCAGTAATCCACCGAGAACGGCAGCGAGCGCAGCACGCCCTGGCCGTCCTTGGCAAACAGCATGCCGGCATCGGCGAAATCGGTTTCCACCAGCGCAGGATCGGTCAGGGTCGGGTCAGCGAGATAGCCTGATATGTCGGCCAGCCAGTCGCCCTTTTCGAACTGGCGCTTCTGCACGTGGTAGCTCAGATGCACGACGTCGAAGCTCGGTTTGCCGGAGCTCAGTTCGATCACCGTCTTCTGGCGCTGCTGCTGTTCCGGCGTCGCTTCGGCATTGACCTTGATCCCGGTCAGTTCCTCGAACTCGGCGATGTATTTTATCAGCGTGTCGCTGCGCGGGCTTTTCACCAGATTGACGTCAAGCGTCGTTCCCGCAAAGCGCTTCCAGTCGACGCCGGCGGCAAAGCTTGGGCGAACGCCCGCAAAGCCGGCGGCGGCAAGCGCCGCGGTTCCCTGAAGCAGTTGCCTCCTGGTTGGGTTGAACAGATTGCACGACATTTCTTCCTCCCGGTTGTTGTCGTTATCGATTGCATCGCGGACCGCGGTGCGGCTCAGGTTTCCTCAGATCTGCAGCGCCAGCCGGCGCGCCTTGTCGATATGCAGACTGATCGCCTCGACCGCCTTCCCTGGATCGCGGCTCTCCATGGCTTCGATCACCGCCAGGTGCTCGCGCATCACCGGCACGACGCGCCCGTCGATACGGAACCGCTCCTGGTGGATCAGGCGGATCTTCACCGAATTGACCAGATAGGCCTTGGCGATGATCTCGTTGCCCAGCGCATCGATGAACGTGTCGTGCATGGCCCAGTCGATGGTCTGCGCCTTGGCCTCCATCTCCGGCGTCGGGGTCTGCGCAAGCGCCTGGGCATGCATGTCCTCATGCTCGCGCCGCAAGCGGGCAAGCTCGGCATCGGAGGCGCTGACCGTAAACAGCGCCACCGCTTCACGCTCCATGAACAGGCGGAACTGAAAGGCCTCGCGGATCAGGCTGATATCTATATGGGCGATCTGCATGCCGCGCTGCGGAATGGTCGTCAGCAGTCCTTCCGCCTCGAGACGCGGCACGATCTCGCGAATGGCGCCGAGCGGCAGTCCGGTGAAGGCAACCAGCTCACGTTGCGACACGAACTGGCCTGGCTTGAAGTCGCGCGCCAGCAAATGCCGCGTGAAGCTGGCATAGGCCTTCTCCCTGAGGGTGGTCGGTTCGTTGCCGTCTTCCATTTCGGCGCGCTTCCTTTTGCCGGTCAGGCCGGTTCCCTGGCAAACAAGCTGTCATAGGCTGAGGCAAGCTGCTGCTGCCCTTGCAACGCGATCGGCTCCAGCGGCGGACGGACCGCCAGCCAGCGCTCGTCGCCGGTCTTACGCGCCACCATCACCTTTACCGCCGGGGTGACCGGATATTTGAGCAATTCGAGCACAAAACTCTCGACGCGAGGATCGTCGCGCCCGTCCTCGGCCATGGCGCGGATTTCGCCCGGGACGAAATTGGCCATGCCCGAGATTGCGCCTTGAGCACCCAGTCGCACCGCACGCGCCAGATGCCTTTCATCGCCGATCAGGATCACCAGATCGCCATGGGCGGCAAGCAGCGCCTCGCTGTAGCTCCAATTTCCACCGGAATCCTTGACCCCGGCGACCACGTCGGGAAAAGCAGTGCGCAACCGGCCGATCAGGCCAAGCGAAAGCTGCACCATGGTAACCGAAGGGATGTTGTAGAGCAGCACGTCACGGGCGAGGGGGCCGAGCGCGGCAAAGACGGCGGAGAACCAGCCGAAAAGGCCGTCCTCGCCGACATTCTTGAAGTAGCTCGGCGGGGCCAGCAGAATGTTTCGGGCGCCTCGCTGCAAGGCATGCTGTGCCTGTTCGGCGGCGTCTTCGGCGGCGTCGACCAGCACGCCGGCAACGAGTTGATGCGGCAGGATTCCAGCAGCCAGCATGGCCTCGGTCACCGACCGCCGCTCCGTCGTGCCCACCGATGCGCCTTCCCCTGTGGTGCCGAAAAGCGTCACGCTGCCGCAACCCTGCGCCAGGCAACTTTCGGCCTGAGCGATCATGGGGGCGGTGGCGATCTGCCCGCGGGCATCGAAAGGCGTGGCGAGAGCGGCCGAAAGGCCAAAGCGTGATGTCACCGGAAGGTCTCCGAAGCAGGTATGTATGCTGTGCTAGCACACTAACATGTTAGTCGTAAATTGGGGTGGTGCGCTTTTTTTAACAGCGGAGGCCCCCCACCTTTTTTATCGAGAGGTTCACGGGTTCAAGCCATGGCGGATCGAGACCATTGGCGAAACAGCAGGATGGCCCAGTGTTCGGGCGCGGAGCGGCAGCTCCAACCTTGTCCCCATCCCAGTCGATGGCTAAACTCAGCCTTTCCCAGGGGAGGTTCTGACATGACACTTCAGCTTTCGGCGGATGCTGTCGCTCCTAAGGCGGCGGCGCCTCAAAAGTACCTCTTCGGCCCGGTCGCCGATTTCCTCATGCTGGGCGGCAGCGCGTTTCTCATCCTGCCGGTGCTGTTTCTCGTTCCGCTCGAATATGAGGGTCCGGTGGCCGCAACGATGGTGATCGTTGCCTATCTCGTGAACTATCCCCACTTCGCCCACTCCTACCAGCTTTTCTACCGCAATTTCGGGCGCAAGGTGACGGGCGACGGCTACGACAGGAGCCTGCAGCTTCGCTACATCTTCGCGGGCATTGTCGTGCCCCTCGCCATGGCCGGGTTCTTCGCCTATGGCGCGGCGGCGGCGAACACGCGCCTGCTCGGCTATGCCACCAACGCCATGTTCTTTTTTGTCGGTTGGCACTACGTCAAGCAGGGCTACGGCATGCTGATGGTGGATGCGGTGCTGAAGCGCAAATTCTTCAACGACCGCGACAAGAAGGTGCTGCTGGTCAACTCCTATGCCGTGTGGATCCTGGCATGGCTGCAGACGAATACGGCGGTCACCCAGGGCAAATATTATGGCCTGGACTATTACACATTCGCGGCCCCTTCCTGGATTACCGACATCGGCGTGCTGGCGGCCGTTGCGTCGACGACGGCCACGCTCTTGATGCTGGTCAATCGTTGGCGGAAGAACGGCGGCGGCCTGCCCTATAACGGTTTGGTGGCCTATGTGGCGTCGCTCTATCTCTGGATCTTGATTGCGCGCGTAAACCCGCTTTGGCTGCTGATCGTGCCCGCGCTCCACTCGCTGCAGTATCTCGCCGTGGTCTGGCGCTACCAGACGAACGTCGAGCGCGACAGTTCCGATGCCGAAAGCGATCCGCAGCCGAAAATCCTGTCCTTTCTCGGCCCCCTCTACAGGTTTCGGCTCGTCGGCTTTATCGTCGGCGGCACGGCCCTTGGCTATCTCGGCTTCTGGCTGATCCCATCCGCGCTGACGGCCTTGATTCCCTATGACAGGCAAGTGCTGGGGTCATCGCTGTTCTTCTTCATCGTGCTGATCTTCATCAATGTGCATCATTATTTTCTGGACAATGTGATGTGGCGCCGAGGCAATCCGGAGGTATCGAAGTATCTGTTCCGCTGACTGATGCGCAGACTGTCGAGCCCGGTTTTCGTCAGCTGTCGAGTATGCCATTGCGAGCGTGATCGTCAGTGCAACGGAGAGCCCTGGAATGGCGGAGTGCTTTTCCGAGAGCCGCCTGGAAAAATACCCTGCGGTGGCATCTGTACCGGCGTTGGCGCCGCCGGCGTGACCCTCGACGCGTGAGTTGCGGCCGACGTGCGGCGGGATCGGCTGGAACGTCACGAAACCAGTGAGACATTGCCGCCGGCATGGCGCTCGATGCGGCCGGCAAGGTCGAGTTCCAGCAGCACCATGGAGACTTGCGCGGCGTTGAGGCCGGTGTGGCGGATGATCTCGTCCACGCCCACCGGCGTTGGGCCTAGCACTTCGAGCACGCCGCTGCGTTCGTCCTCACCGGGCGGGGGAGTTGCCGAAAAATCGGGTGCCTTTTCTGGCGGCGCAATGCTTCGCGTTCGCGTGCCCGCCAAGGGTGCGATCGCACCGGAAACATCGGCCGCCTCGGTGACCAGGGTGGCGCCGTCCTTGAGCAGGCCGTTGGAGCCGGCGCAGCGCGGATCGAGCGGCGAACCCGGTACGGCAAAGACCAGCCGGCCCATCTCGCCGGCCAGGCGCGCGCTGATCAGCGAGCCGGAGCGTTGCGCAGCTTCGATGACCACCAGTCCGAGGGCGGCGCCCGCGACAAGCCGGTTGCGGCGCGGAAAATCCTGCGCCCGCGGCTGCCAGCCGAACGGCATTTCCGAAATAACGGCGCCGCCACGCTCGGCAATGTCTTCGCACAAGCCGATATTTTCGGGCGGGTAGGGGACATCGAGCCCACCGGCCAGCACACCCACTGTACCAGTCGAGAGACTGCCCTGGTGTGCTGCCGTGTCGATGCCGCGCGCCAGGCCGGAAACGATGACGTAGCCGTCGCGGCCAAGATCCGCCGCCAGCATGCGCGCCATCTTGATGCCGGCGAGCGACGCGTTGCGGGCGCCGACGATGGCCACCGCCGGCAGGCGAAAGACGGCTGCCTCGCCCTTCACGGCAATCAGTGGCGGCGGATTGTCCATGTTTTTCAGCATCGGCGGGTAGTCGGCCTCGCCGATGCCGACGAAGCGGGCGCCGTTTTCACTGGCTGCGTCGAGTTCCGCTTCGGCTTCCTCCACGGAAGGAATGCGCATGATCCTTTTGGCTCCGCCCGAAATCATCAGCTCGGGCAGCATCTCCAACGCCGCCTCCGCCGAACCAAAGCGGTTGATCAATTCGCGAAACGAGGCCGGGCCGACATTTTGTGTGCGGATCAGCCGCAGCCAGCTCAGCCGCTGCCAGTCGCTGAGGCGCGGCCCGGCGGCGGGCTTGCTCAACCCTTGGCTCCGATCTTGCCTTCGGTGCCGGCAAGAAGGCGCGAAATGTTGGCGCGATGTTTGAAGATGACGATCAGGCTCATCACCAGGAACAGCCCGGCGGTCTCAGGTGTGCTCCAGAAATAAAGCGCGATCGGCACGATGACCGCCGCCGTCAGCGCTGCCAGCGAGGAATAGCGAAACAGAAAAGCCATCGCCAGCCAGACGACGATAAAAATCAGCGCCACATGCCAGCCGAGCGCGATCAGCACGCCGAGATAGGTCGCCACGCCCTTGCCGCCCTTGAAACCGAGCCAGACCGGAAACAGATGGCCAAGGAAGGCGCCAAGGCCCGCCCAGAGTCCAAGGCCGGCCCACAGTCCGTAGTCGTGTCCAAAATGGCGCGCGATCATCACCGCCGCCGTACCCTTCAACGCGTCGAGCACCAGCGTCGCGGCGGCGAGGCCCTTGTTGCCGGTGCGCAGAACGTTGGTGGCGCCGATATTGCCGGAGCCGATTTTGCGCACATCGCCGAGGCCGGCCGCGCGGGTGATCAAGAGGCCGAAGGGAATCGAGCCGAGGAGATAGCCGAACAGCAATGCCAGGATAACGTTATAACTCATTGTTTGCCCCCGCATTTCCCCAGCAACATATCGGTCTGCGACGTGGCGCGATCGCTCTAGCTCGAAAACACTGTGCGGCCCGCCACCAGCGTTTGCAAGACCATGCCTTGCAGCCGCGCACCTTCGAAGCAGGTGTTTTTCGAGCGCGAGCGGATGCCGCTTTCACTCACGATCCAGGGTTCTTCAAGGTCGATCAGCGCAAGATCGGCCGGCGCTCCCGGCTTCAGCGTGCCGCCCGGCAGGCCGAACAGCCTTGCTGGTGCGGTGGACAGTGTTTCGACCAGCCGAAGTAGCGGCACGTCGCCATTGTGGTAGAGCCGAAGCGCTGCTCCAAGCAGCGTCTCCAACCCGATCGCGCCGGCAGCTGCATCGGCGAAGGGAAGGCGCTTGGTGTCGACATCCTGAGGGTCGTGCGAGGAGACGATGATGTCGATGGTGCCGTCCTTGACCGCCTCGATCATGGCCAGCCGGTCTTCCTCGGCGCGCAAAGGCGGCGTCAGCCGGAAGAAGGTGCGGTATTCCCCGACATCGTTTTCGTTCAGCGACAGATTGTGGATCGCCACGCCCGCCGTGACATTGGCCTGGTCGGCTTTCGCCCGCGTCACCGCTTGCGCTGCCGTCGCCGTCGAGATCTTGGCCGCGTGGTAGGCGCCGCGCGTCAGCCGCGCCAGCGCCAGGTCGCGCTCCAGCGGGATGGACTCGGCCTCGCGCGGAATGCCGGCAAGGCCGAGCCAGCTGGCATACAGGCCTTCATTCATCACGCCTGCCGAAGCGAGGTCGCCATCCTGTGTCTCATGTGCGATGACGCCACCGAAATCGCGGGCATAGGTGAGAGCCCGGCGCATCACCAGTGCGCTGGATATTGTGTGCCGCCCATCGGTGAAGGCGACCGCACCGGCCTCGCGCAACAGGCCGAATTCGGTCATCTCGCGACCGGCGAGGCCTTTGGTGATCGCCGCCGCCGGAAAGATGTTGACGCTTGCCGTGTCCCGGGCGGTGCGCAGCACGAATTCGACCAGCGCGACATTGTCGATCACCGGGTCCGTGTCGGGCATCATAACGACGGAGGTAACGCCGCCGGCCGCCGCCGCAACGCTGGCCGAAGCGATGGTCTCGCGATGTTCGCCGCCCGGTTCGCCGATGAAGACGCGCGCGTCGATCAGGCCGGGAATGATTGCCTTGCCGGCGCAGTCGACCACGGTGGCTCCCGCCGGCAGGCCCTGGTTCAGGGCAGCCTTGCCGGCGGCAACGATCTTTTTCCCCTCGACGATCACGGTGCCGACCTCGTCGATGCCGCGTGACGGGTCGACGATGCGGGCGCGCTCAAAGACCGTCGTGCTCATGCCACCCGGCCCTCGTTGCGGCGCGGGTCGAGCAGCGCTTCCATCACCGCCATGCGCACGGCGACACCCATCTCGACCTGTTCCTGGATGACGCTTTGGGGACCGTCGGCGATTTCGGACGCAATCTCGACGCCGCGGTTCATCGGACCGGGATGCATCACCAGCGCGCCGTCCTTGGCGGCCTTCAGCTTTTCGGCATCGAGGCCGAAATAGCGGAAATATTCGCGTACCGAAGGCACGAAGGCGCCTTCCATCCGCTCACGCTGCAGGCGCAGCATCATCACCACGTCGGCGCCCTTGAGGCCCTCGGCCATCGAGCGCGAGACGATGACGCCCATTTTCTCGATGCCGGTGGGCAGCAGCGTCGACGGCGCCACGACCCGCACCTGCGCGCCAAGCGCGTTCAACAGCATGATGTTGGAACGCGCGACGCGCGAATGCAGGATGTCGCCGCAGATCGCTACGATCAGTTTCGACAGCGGCCCCTTGGCGCGGCGGATGGTCAGCGCGTCGAGCAGCGCCTGCGTCGGGTGTTCATGCGCGCCGTCGCCGGCATTGACCACCGAGCAGCCGACCTTCTGCGCCAAAAGGGCGGCGGCGCCCGCAGACTGGTGGCGGATGATCAGGATGTCGGGCCGCATGGCGTTCAGCGTCATCGCCGTGTCGATCAGCGTCTCGCCCTTCTTCACCGAAGAGCTCGCCACCGACATGTTCATGACGTCGGCGCCGAGCCGTTTCCCGGCCAGTTCGAACGACGACTGCGTGCGCGTCGAGGCTTCGTAGAAGAGGTTGATCTGGGTGCGGCCGCGCAGCGTCGAGGTCTTCTTTTCGGACTGCCGCGAAATGGCGACGGCGCGATCGGCCCGGTCGAGCAGGAGCTCGATATCACCGGGGGAAAGATCGCGGATGCCCAGAAGATGGCGGTGAGGATAAAGCGGCAGGGACGAAGCGTCGGTCATCTCAAGGCGCTGCTATAGGGGGGAGAATTCCTTGCCGCAAGCGCCAGCTTGGGATTGCGGCCTTTCTCCCCGGTATTTTCGTCGCGCGCGCCGCCTGGCTTGGGCTATATCTAGCCGATTGCTTCGGATTCGAAGCCTTGTGATGATAAGGCCTTTCTACCGTTAGAAGGCCCTTCTACTTTCAGAAGGATTGGGCGTGACCGACGACGTGACCAACCAGCCGCCGCCGCTGACGGGCGGCAACGCCTGGCGGGGCGATCCGTTGCTGATCCAGCTTGCCGAGCGTTTTTCCGATCCGGTGCGCAAGGACCTCGACGGGCTTGGCCGGTTCGTCCTGACGCAGGAGGCGCAGGAGCTGGCGCGCCTCGCCAATGTCGAGACGCCGAAGCTCCGCACGCATGACCGTCAGGGCCGGCGCATCGACCTCGTCGAATTCCATCCGGCCTATCATGCGCTGATGCGCCGCTCGGTTGCCGGCGGCCTGCATTCCTCGATCTGGGAAAACGGCGATAGCGAGATCGGCCGTCGCCATCAGGTGCGCGCCGCGCGTTTCTACCTGACCGCCGAACTCGAGACCGGGCATCTCTGCCCCATCACCATGACCAGCGCTTCGCTGGCCGCCCTGATGGCCAGCCCAAAGCTGTTTCGCGAATGGGCGCCGCGCGTGACGACGCGCAAATACGACCAGAGCCAGAAGCCGCCGGTCGACAAGGCCGGGCTGACGCTCGGCATGGGCATGACCGAAAAGCAGGGCGGCACCGACGTGCGCGCCAACACCACACGGGCCGAACGCGCCGGCAGCGGCTTTTATCGCCTCACCGGCCACAAATGGTTCATGTCGGCGCCGATGTCGGACGCTTTTCTCGTGCTTGGACAGGCGCCGGAAGGGCTTTCCTGTTTTCTCGTCCCGCGCATCCTCGGCGACGGTTCCGGCAACGGCTTCCGCTTTCAGCGGCTGAAGGACAAGCTCGGCAACCGCTCCAACGCCTCATCGGAGGTAGAGTTCGTCAACGCCATCGGCGAGATGGTCGGCGAGCCCGGCGCCGGTATAAAGACGATCATGGACATGGTCACGCTGACCCGGCTCGACTGCGCCGTCGCCTCGTCGGCAATCATGCGAGCGGGGCTGGCTGAGGCCGTGCATCACGCCCGTCACCGCCAGGTGGCCGGCTCGACGCTGATCGAACAGCCGCTTATGCAGCGCGTGCTGGCGGACATGGCGCTCGATGTCGCCGCCGCCACGGCACTCTCGTTCCGACTGGCGCGCTCCTTCGACGAGGCTGCCGGCGACCGCGGCGAGGCTGCTTTTGCCCGCGCCATGACCCCGGTGGTCAAATACTGGGTCTGCAAGATCGCGCCGCCACTGCTCTATGAGGCGATGGAGTGCCTCGGCGGCAATGGCTATGTCGAGGAAGCGCCGCTCGCCCGCTACTACCGCGAAGCCCCGGTCAATGCGATCTGGGAGGGCTCAGGCAATGTCATGGCGCTCGACGTGCTGCGCGTGCTCGGCCGCGCGCCCGGCCTGTTCGAGGAGGTGCTGGCCGGCATCGACCGCGATCTCGGCGCCGGCGGACGCGGAACCATTGGCGTGCTCAAGGCGGCCATGCAGGTCGCCGGCACCGATGAGGGGTCGGCCCGCCTGCTGACCGAACAGCTGGCGCTGTCGGCGGCAGCTGCGGAATTGCGCCGGCTGGGGGCAGGGCGGATTGCGGACGCCTTCGTCGAGACGCGGCTCGCCGGCCAGTGGCGCAACACCTATGGCATGCTCGATTCGCGCCACGATGCGCGCATGATCATCGACACGCTCTATCCGCCGGTGAATTGAGGGCCTTCCGCCAGGCCGTGAACGAATTTGCCTGCCTGTGGACAGCCGTTAACCTTAACGAATGGTTTCCGTTGCAGCCGCAGGCCGCAGACCCCACTGTCTTTGTCACCAAAGCAGGAATGCCATGCGGCACATTTTGACGTCCTTTCTGGCCTTGCACTGGGCGCTGGTTTTCGCCCTGCTGGCGTTCATCTGTGTCGATGGAAACCGCGGCGTTGCGGGCGCTCTGGGCGTGCTCGGCGTCGTCGTGGAAAACACTCGTCTGGCCGATCTCGACAATGCTGCCGTCGTGGCGCCGCTGGCCATCGCCTTGCTGGTCGTGGCGGTGCTGTTTTGCTGGGTCTTCGTCGAGAGCCTGGTTAACGCCGCAGCGAGCCCGGACGAAGCCGACAGTGTGGCGCGGACCGCCTTCATTTCGGCATCCGCGGTGTTGTCGCTCATCCTGATCGGCGGCGCAGCGCGAGGCATCAACGGCCTGTTTTTGGTTGTCGCCGTGCAATTGGCGGCACTTCTGGCCTCCTATGTCGCCATGCTGGCCGAGCGGAGGTCGGTCTTCGCTGTCATGGTTTCTCGGGAGGCAGAGAGCCGCGCCACCGCCCATGCCATGGCCAAGGGTGCCGCGCACGGCTCCTTGCTATCGCGCATTTCCGGCCGTCCGGACATTGGTCCCAGCGGTCGCAGAGGCGGCTCCAGCCGCAGGGACGGTCACTGATGCGCACGCTGTTCGCATTGTGGGCCGCGCCACTCGCTCTGTTCTGGGGCTGGTTCTTCCTGTCGCTCAACGACATCAATTTCGGCTACGTCATGCTCAGCCGGCAGCTGCATGATTTCGTGTTTCAGCTCTACGGGCAGATGCTGGGCATCGATCCGGCGATCATTCCGGGCATGGTGGCAAGGGCCTGCATCTTCGACGGCTTCCTGCTGATGGCATTGTGGGCGTTTCGCCGCCGCCGCAACATCATGGCCTGGGTCAGGCGGCAGGCGGGGAATCCGGTTCCGTCCGATCGCGTGGGTCAAGCGACTGGAGCCGGTCCAGAACTCCCTGCAGAATAAAGGCCGCAGCCGCCGAATCGATCTTGCCGGCGCGCTTTCGGCGCGAGAAATCCATCTCGATCAGCGTCCGCTCCGCCGCCACCGTCGACAGCCGCTCGTCCCACAGCACAAAGGGCAGGTCGGTTATACCTGCCATGTTGCGCACGAAGGCGCGCGACTTCTGGGCGCGGGGACCTTCCGAACCGTCCATGTTGATGGGGAGACCGAGTACAAACGCGCCGACATTGTCCTTCTGCAGCTGGGCGAGCAGCGCTGCCGCATCCAGCGAAAACTTTTTGCGCAGGATGACCGCGCGCGGATGGGCGAAGGACAGGCCGCGGTCGGAAACGGCGACACCGATCGTCTTGTCGCCGAGGTCGAGCCCGGCCAGCGTCCTGCCGCCCTCCAGCCGTGCCGGCAGATCCTCGATTGCTATGATGCCCAACGGCTTTCCCCAACCAGTTTTACCGTGACCCAGTCTAACCGTGACCCAGACTTGCCGTCACAAAGAGCGCGACACGTTCTTTTGAACCGCGAGCACACTATGTCACTTTAATTTTGCTGCCGGCGTTCTATCTTCCGGCGCAACCAAAATCGAGGAACACGATCGATGAAATTGACCTGGTACGGACATTCCGCCTTCCGCGTCGAGACATCAGGCGCGAACATCCTGATCGACCCCTATCTCGTCGGCAACCCATCATGGACGAGCGGCTGGGAGGGGCCGGCGGAAGGCGTCACCCATGTGCTTCTGACCCACGGCCACAGTGATCATGTCAGCGGCGCGGTGGAGGTGCTGAAGAAGAGCGGCGCCCAGCTGGTCGCCAATTACGAGATCTGCATGTACCTGGTCGGCAAGGGCGTCGACGGCAAGAAGATCAATCCCGGCAATCATGGCGGCACCGTCGATTGCGGTGCCTTCACCACCACATTCGTGCAGGCACTGCATTCCTCGTCGTTTGGGCTCGATGGCGGCCAGAACGTCTACCTCGGCAATCCCAACGGGCTGGTCCTGCATTTCCCGGAGGACAAGACGCTCTACCATATGGGCGACACCGACATCTTCTCCGATATGGCGCTGATCGAGGAATTGCATGAGCCGAAGATCGGCCTCGTGCCGGTCGGCGACCGCTTCACCATGGGCGGCGCGGTGGCGGCCCTGGCCTGCCGGCGCTTCTTCCACTTCGACACCGTCGTGCCATGCCACTTCGGCACCTTCCCGATCATCGACGCGACGGCGGAGAAGTTCGTGGCCGGCCTCGAAGGATCAGGTGTCGACGTAGCCTTGCCAGCCATCGGCCAAACGATCACACTATAGAGCGATCGTTGAAACGATCCCTTGTCGCAAAGGGGAATTAAACCATGGGTTTGAGAGAGACTCTTTGCGTTTCGATGCTGGTCGCTGCGTCGCCCGCATCCGCCGCCGAGGACTTCATCAAGGGCGTTTACCTCCAGACCCAGGAGCTTTGCGCGCAAGCCAAAAAGGACACGCTGCAGACGCTGATCGACACCGGCAATGTCATCTTGTCGGCGGACGGCCTGCAAAGCGTCGAGTATAATTGCGAGTTCGTCCAGGTCACCAAGGCGACGCGCTCGCCGAGCTGGGCGGTCACTGCCATCTGCCAGGAGCCGGGCTTTCTCTTTCCCGATATACTGTCGATCACGCAGATGAACGCGACCCAAATCGACATCGTCTCGGTGCGCCCGACCGCCGACGAAGGCGAGCAGGCCGGCAATGGCGGCAGCTATTATCTGTGCGAGGGTGTATCGCTGCCCTAGGCTGAAATGCCGCCCTGGCATGAACGGGCTCTATCCCCAAGCACGATCGATGTTGCGCGGCACGCGCCACGCCGCTATAGCGCCATCTGGTTTTCCCAAAGGCTAAAGACATGTCCGTTGATCTGCAAACTGTGAAGCGCGTCGCGCGTCTCGCCCGCATTGCGGTGAGCGAGGAGGATGCCGAGCGCATGACCGGCGAGCTGAACGCCATTCTGGGCTTTGTCGAGCAGCTGAACGAGGTCGATGTCTCCGGCGTCGAACCGATGACATCGGTGACCCCGATGGAGATGAAGAAGCGCCAAGACATCGTCACCGACGGCAACAAGGCTGCCGATATCGTCGCCAACGCGCCGGCCACTGACGAGAATTTCTTCCTCGTGCCGAAGGTCGTGGAGTAGCTGGCCGATGGCAATCGAGATCGCCGTCGAAACGCCGCTGCAGGACGATGTCCGCGCTTTGGTCGAGGAGCTCAACGCGGCTCTGTTCGAACTGACGCCGCCGGAGCATTGCTACCATCTGACGGTCGAGCAGATGGCTGGCGACGACACCACCGTCTTTATCGCCCGCGACGACGGGCAAGCCATCGGCTGCGGCGCGCTGAAGCGCCATGATGCCCGCGTCGGTGAGGTCAAGCGTATGTACACGCGGCCTTCGCATCGAGGCAGGAAGATCGGCGCCAAGATCGTCGAACATGTCGAAACGCTGGCGCGCAGCGAAGGGCTGAAGCGCCTGGTGCTTGAAACCGGCGACCGCCATCCCGCCGCCTGGACCGTCTACGAACGCGCCGGCTTCTCGCGCTGCGGGCCGGTGCTGGATTATCCCGATTCCGAGTGGTCGGTGTTTTACGAAAAGAGCCTTTGATGAGCGAACTGACCCATCTGACAATTTCGCAGGCGCGCGCCAAGCTGCGCGCCAAGGAGATTTCGGCCGTCGAAATCACCGAGGCCTATCTCGGTGCCATCGAGCGCGCCAATCCGGTCCTCAACGCATATATCGTCGTCACGGGCGACAAGGCGCGCGACATGGCCAAGGCGTCGGATGCCAGACTGGCCAAGGGCGAGGGCGGTGCGCTGGAAGGCATCCCGCTCGGCATCAAGGACCTGTTCGGCACCGAAGGTATCCACACCCAGGCCTGCAGCCATGTGCTGGACGGCTTCAAGCCGCGCTACGAATCGACCGTCACCGCCAATCTGTGGGCAGACGGCGCCGTCATGCTGGGCAAGCTTAACATGGACGAGTTCGCCATGGGCTCGTCCAACGAGACCTCCTATTACGGCCCTGTCGTCAATCCGTGGCGGCGTTCGCGCCTCGACACGGTGGTGATGCCGACCACGCATCAGGGCGATGGCGGTTTCGTTTCGGCCGGCGGCACGAAGACCGCGCGCACGCTGGACAATGCCCAACTGGTGCCGGGGGGCTCGTCGGGGGGCTCGGCTTCCGCCGTCTCGGCTTTCCTGTGCGCCGGCGCCACCGCCACCGACACCGGCGGCTCGATCCGCCAGCCAGCCGCCTTCACCGGCACCGTCGGCATCAAGCCGACCTATGGCCGCTGCTCGCGCTGGGGCATCGTCGCCTTCGCTTCGTCGCTCGATCAGGCCGGCCCGATCGCCCGGGACGTGCGCGATGCCGCGATCATGCTGAAGTCCATGGCCTCGGTCGACGCCAAGGACACCACTTCCGTCGACCGGCCGGTGCCGGATTACGAGGCGGCGATCGGCAAACCGATCAGGGGCATGAAGGTCGGCATTCCCCGGGAATACCGCGTCGACGGCATGCCGGAAGAGATCGAGGCGCTGTGGCAGAAGGGCATTGCCTGGCTCAGGGATGCCGGCGCCGAGATCGTCGACATCTCGCTGCCGCACACCAAATACGCTTTGCCGGCTTATTATATCGTTGCGCCCGCCGAAGCGTCATCCAATCTGGCGCGCTATGACGGCGTCCGCTACGGCCTGCGCGTGCCGGGCCAGGACATTGTCGACATGTACGAAAAGACCCGAGCCGCCGGGTTCGGTCGGGAGGTCAAGCGTCGCATCATGATCGGCACCTATGTGCTGTCGGCAGGCTATTACGATGCCTACTATCTGCAGGCGCAGAAGGTGCGCAATTTGATCAAGCGCGACTTCGAGACGGTTTTTGCCGACGGCGTCGACGTCATCCTGACGCCGGCGACGCCGTCGGCCGCCTTCGGCATCGCTGACGAGGACATGGCCGCCGATCCGGTCAAAATGTACCTCAACGACATTTTCACGGTGACCGTGAACATGGCCGGACTGCCGGGCATTGCCGTGCCTGCCGGCCTCGATGCCAAGGGCCTGCCGCTCGGCCTGCAGCTGATTGGCCGCCCCTTCGACGAGGAAACCCTGTTCCAGACAGCCGCCGTCATCGAGCAGGCGGCGGGAACCTTCCAGCCGGAGAAGTGGTGGTAGCATGCCGCCTCCGTCTCGCATTTCCATCGTCGAGACGGGAAACGAACTGCTGATCACGAACCCGCCACGCACCTCGGATTTCAGGACAGTCTTTGTCCTGATCGGGGCCGCGATCGTCGCCTACACCGGCTACATGGGATTGACGCTCACCAGCGGCACGCTCGGCCTGCTGTCCTTCGTGGCGGTCATTGCCCTCTTCACCTATTTCCTGGGCAAGGATTTCATCTGGCGGGTGTTCGGCAGGGAAACCCTGCGGCTGACCGACACCGCAGCCGTGCGCTCGGTGAGGGGTTCTTTGCGAAATCGGTGGTCACTGCCTTTGAAAGGGCATCTTAGGGTCGAAATCCTCGACCACACCTATCCCACGGACGAAGTGGAACTGTCGGAAGTCATCAGCTTGACCAACGCGAACGGCGTCCTTGTTTTCGGCAGGGAGTTAAGCCGCCTCGAAGCGGAAGCGGTAGCGAGTGCGGTCGAGCACTTCACCGGCCGTCACAATTTGAGCTGGAGATAGGCAGGCAATGTTCTTCTATCTCTCCAAGATCTTCTGGTTCTTCGTCCAACCACTCAACCTGGCGATCTTCCTGCTGCTTGCCGGCTTGCTCGCGGCGCTGATCGGCCGCCGGCGATTGGCGGCGACGGGCAGTGTGTTCGCCTTCCTGATTCTGGCGCTGTCGGCCTGGACGTCGCTTGGCGCCATGATGCTCAATCCGCTCGAAGAGCGCTTCCCAAAGCCGCCGCTGCCGCGGAAGGTCGACGGCATTGTCGTGCTCGGCGGCGGCTTCGAGGGCGCCATCAACTTGGCGCGCGGCGGCTATGAGCTGAATTCCGGCGGCGACCGCATGGTCGAGGCGGCGATCCTTGCCCGGCGCTTTCCCGAGGCGAAAGTGGTTATCTCGGGCGGCACCGGTGAACTGTTCATCGATGGCGAGGGGGATGCGGCCACCGCGCCGCGGCTGCTCGGTGCGCTTGGCGTCGACGCCGATCGCCTGATGCTCGAGAGCAAATCCCGCAACACCTATGAGAATGCCGTCTTCACCAAGGAACTGGTAACGCCGAAATCGGGCGAAACCTGGCTGCTGGTGACCTCCGCCTTCCACATGCCGCGCGCCAAGGCGCTGTTCGACAAGGCCGGCTTTCACACGGTCCCGTGGCCGGTCGACTATCGCACCTCGGGCAAGGAAGGCTTTGGCCTGTTTCGCGACAACGCACCCGATTCGCTGCAGACCACGACCATGGCGATCCGCGAGTGGATCGGGCTCGCCGCCTATTGGCTGTCGGGCCGGATCGACCAGCTTTTCCCCGGCCCGGGCGGCTGACCGATCACGGCTTGCCTTGCGGCGGAAAAGAACTGACGCCGCACCAGCACTGCCAGTAGCAGCAGCGTCGACAGCACGAACACGATCGGGTCGACGAACCAGCCGAGATAGCCGATCGAGAAGAACACCGCGCGCAGGCCTGAATTGAAATGCTTGCCGGCCAGCATGTTCATGCGCGCCGCGCGCCACACCGCCGTTTCGCTGACCGGGTTGCGTGACGCCTCGCCATAGGGGATCGGCACCGCGCCGATCAGGATCGTGCAGTAGTTGAAGAGACGGTAGGCCCAGCCGAACTTGAAGAAGGCGAAGGCCAGGATCAGGACCAGGCCAAAGACCTTGATCTGAAAGGCGGAGCGCGATGAGGTCGCGTTCAACGGCAGGTCGTTCAGCACGGCAAGGACCTGATCCGAGGCGCCAAGCAGCGCGAAACAGCCACCGAGCGCAATCAGCGAACTGGAGGCGAAAAAGGCGGTGCCTTGCTGCAGGCCGCTCATGATGGCGGTGTCGACGATGCGGATTTCGCGCTCGGCCATGGTGCGCATCCAGGCCTCGCGCTGCACGTTCATGGCCATCGTCAACGACACCCGGCTGACCAGTCTGCCGTCGGACGCCAGCGTATGCAGCAACCATGCAAGCAGGAAAAAAGCCAGCGCCGCCAGATCAGCCGTCGACAGATGGAAGGAATCGCCCATGCCCCCTTTTACCACAGGCAAAGCGGTCAGTTCGATGCTCCAAAGCATGTCGCCCAGAAGTGAGCTGCGGTTCTGGGACAACCACATGCATTAAAACAAGAACTTAAAGCGCGTCGCATGAACCCGTTTCAGCGCGACGCGCTTTCAGCCGGGGATGTCGCTGCCGGAGCAAACAAGGTCGGCAGGTGCAGCGCCGCAATCCGCAAAACAGCACAAACATCATGGAAAGTCCTATATGTAGGTCTTGATCCCATTCCCGGAGACGGCGCAGCGTGTTTCTTTCGGTTTTCGACTTGTTCAAGATCGGCATCGGACCGTCGAGTTCGCACACGATGGGACCGATGACGGCGGCGCAGCGGTTTCTCGACGAGATCGCCGGCGATGACTGGCCGCGCCCGGCCGGCGTCAAGGTCGATCGCATTGGCGCCAGCCTGCACGGCTCGCTCGCCTATACCGGTATCGGCCATGGCTCGGATCGCGCCGTTGTCCTCGGCCTTGCCGGCCTGACACCGCAGACGGTCGATCCCGATCAGGCCGAGGGCATCGCCACGCGCGTCGCAGCCGAGAAGCAGATATCGCCCCGCGGCCATCCCTCCTATCGCTTCGACCCGGCGACGGATCTGGTGCTCGACCGCAAGACGCCGCTCACCGGCCACGCCAACGGCATGGCCTTCTACGCTTACGATGCCGGCGACCGGCTGCTGCTCAAGCGCATCTACTATTCCATCGGCGGCGGCTTCGTGGTGTCCGAGGAAGAGCTGCAGCGGATGAAGGTGAAGGGCTCGGTGACCACAGAAGGCAAGAAGGTGCCCTATCCCTTCAAGAATGCCGTCGAGATGCTGAAGATGGCAGGCAAAAGCGGCCTGTCTATCGCCGACATGAAGCGCATCAATGAAGAGACGCATATGTCGCGCGAGGAGCTCGACAGTGGCCTTGATGCGATCTGGGGCGCCATGAAGGGCTGCATCGACCGCGGCCTGTCGCAGGATGGCATCATGCCGGGCGGGCTGAAAGTGCGCCGTCGTGCCCGCATGCTGCACGACAAGCTGCAGGAGCAATGGCAGCAGAACAAGCCCAACCCTTTGCTGGCCAATGACTGGCTGTCGATCTACGCCATGGCGGTGAACGAAGAGAACGCCGCCGGTGGACGCGTCGTCACCGCGCCGACCAATGGCGCGGCCGGCACATTGCCGGCGGTGCTGCGTTACTGGCTGCATTTCCACCCCGAGGCCGACCAGCCGAGCATCCGCGACTTCCTGCTCACGGCCGCCGCCGTCGGCGGCATCATCAAGACCAATGCCTCGATCTCCGGCGCCGAGGTCGGCTGCCAGGGCGAGGTCGGTTCGGCCTCGGCGATGGCTGCCGCCGGTCTCTGCGCCGTCATGGGCGGCACGCCCGAGCAGGTCGAGAACGCCGCCGAAATCGCGCTCGAACATCATCTCGGCATGACCTGCGATCCGGTCGGCGGCCTGGTCCAGGTGCCTTGCATCGAGCGCAATGCGCTCGGCGCCGTCAAGGCGGTCACCGCCGCCTCTCTGGCGATCAAAGGCGACGGCGTCCATTTCGTGCCGCTCGACGCCGCGATCGAAACAATGCGCCAGACGGGCCTCGACATGAACGAGAAGTACAAGGAAACCAGCCTTGGTGGGCTCGCCGTCAATGTCGTGGAATGCTGACCGTGCAACGCCACTGGCACTGTGGAGAAGTCGGGCAGGGCCGTTGACGCAATCGCGCGCCGGACTAAACCTTAAGCGATGGCACTCAATCTCCTAAAACTGTGCGTCGGTTGCGACAGCGTCGAGGACCTCGAAGAATGGATCACCTTTCGCGTCGATGAGCGCCGCCGCGCCGGCGAACCCGCCGAGCACTGGCACACCACCCGCATGGTGCCGGCGCGCGGCGCCGAGGTGACCGATGGGGGTTCGCTTTATTGGGTGATCAAGGGCAGCGTGCAATGCCGCCAGCTGATCACTGATATCAGGCCCTTCACCGACGACGAAGGCATCGGCCGTTGCCGCCTGATGCTCGACCTCGACGTCGTGCGCACCGACTGGCAGCCGCGCCGCGCCTTCCAGGGCTGGCGTTATCTCAGACCTTCGGATGCGCCCGCCGATATCGGCAAGGGCAAGGCCGGAATGGTCGAGATGCCGCCGAAACTGAAGCGCGAGCTCGCCGATCTGGGCTTGCTGTAGAGCCAAGGGCGCGGCCGCTTCTCCCAGATCGTCGAGCGCTGGCCCTTCATCTTGTCCAAGGCTGGACTTGCAAGGGGCCCGACAACGCCACATCTTGCTTCTTATGAGCGACAAGAAGCAGCGCGTGCCCGCAAGGGCCAGTCCTGCGCCGGTCAAGCCTCAATCCAATGCCGGCGAGATCGACGCCTTCATCCGTCAGGCCCGGACGCTTGCCGCGTCCGCGACCGGCTCCGGGCGGCTGATCCTTGCGCTCGACGCCACGATGAGCCGCCAGCCGACCTGGGATCTCGCCACCAAGCTGCAGGGCGAAATGTTCGACGCCGTCGGCAAGGCCGGAACTCTCAGCGTCCAACTGGCCTATTTTCGCGGGTTGGGCGAGTGCCGCTCGTCGGCTTTTGTCGCCGATACTGATGCCCTGAAGCAGCTGATGACGCGGATCGACTGCCGTGCCGGCCACACCCAGATCGGCAAGGTGCTGGCGCATGCGCTGAAGGAAACGGCGGCGGCCAAGGTCAATGCTCTGGTCTATATCGGCGACGCCATGGAAGAGGATATCGACGACCTGGCGCAGAAGGCCGGGGGCCTCGGTCTGCACGGCGTTCCCGTCTTCGTCTTCCAGGAAGGCCATGATCCCGGCGCAGAAAAGGCGTTCAAGGAGATTGCGCGGCTGTCCAAAGGGGCTTGGTTCCGATTTGATCGGCGGGCTGCCGCGACCTTGGCCGGGCTGCTTTCGGCGGTTGCCGTCTATGCGACGGGTGGATTGAAGGCGCTCGAGGCAAGGGACAGGCCGGGAGATCGGCTGCTGATCGAGCATCTCAGGGGCGGCGGGAATTGATGGGCGCTATCATTGCACTTGTTGCACTGTTTCTGGTGCTGCTCGGCGCGGCGACGATCTTTGTCCGTGCCGATGCGCAAAAACTGGCAAGCGGCATGCGCACGCTCGGGCCGGTGCTTCTGGCGCTGGTTGGCCTTGCCGTGCTGGTGGTCGGGCGCGAAGGCATTGCCGGCCTCATCTTGGCCGCGGCCCTTGCCTGGTACGGTTCGATGCGAATGAAGCGGCCGTCGGTCGGGCCGGCGCCCGGCAAGCGCTCGACGGTGCGGACCGCCGCACTGGAAATGGAGCTTGATCACGATACGGGCGGGCTTGAAGGCCTGGTTCTGGCCGGCCGCCATGAAGGCAAGATGCTGGGCGCGATGGGCCTGGCCGAGCTGCAGCAGCTTTACCGCGAACTCCCCGGCGACCCGGAGAGCCGCCAGCTCCTAGAGACGTATCTTGACGGCCGTTTTCCCGTCTGGCGCAAAGACGCTGAGGCGAACGGTGGCGAAGGGCTGGGTGTTGCGCCAGGTGCGGGCGCCATGACTAAGGAGGAGGCCTACAAGATCCTTGGTCTTGAAGCGGGGGCCGCCGCGGCGGATGTCCGCAAGGCGCACCGCCGCCTGATGCAGCGCCTGCACCCCGACATCGGCGGCACGTCTTTCCTGGCGGCGCGGATCAACGAAGCCAAGGACGTCTTGCTCTCCAATCACAACTAGTCTCCTTCGACGCAGTAAATTTCCGGGAGATGGTTCCGACGCCGCCCTACTGTTGGACGGCGTAGCAGGCGATTTTCTTTTTCTTCAGGGCATTGCAGGCATTCCAGGCCGCGTCCTTCGAGCGGAAGCCGCCGAACCGGGCGCGGTAATAGGTCTCGCCATCCTTTTCGAAGGCGACGGTGAAACCGGAAGCAGCCCCAAGAACCTTGGGCGCCTGCTTGGCGGTCTTGTCGAGGAAAGCCTGGGCTTCGGACTGCTTGGGCGACGACGCTACCTGCACCGCCCAACCAGCCGGCACCGAGGCCGTGTTGACCGGGTCGACCGCCTGTGGGGATACAGGCGTGGGTTCGGCATAGGCAGCCACAATCTGCGCAGTTTCGACCTTCGGCGCCGTCACGATGACGGTCTTGACCTTCCTGGTCTTGACGACGGGGGCGGGCTCTTCGACCGCGGCCACCGTCTGTTCGTCGGCAGACTGGCCTTCAGCAGACTGCTCGTCAGCGGATGTCGGATCGTCATTGGACGCTACGGCATCGTCTTCAACGATCGGCTTGCCATCCGGCGTCGGCGCGTCATGCTTGGGCAGGAAGACCTTGGCCAGCGCCTTGACCGGATTGTCGCCGCCGGCCTTGGCGACCAGGGCGCCGCCGCCGCGGGTCGATGCGCGCGGCATGTAGGCGTTGATCAGGCCGGCCATCTGGTTGTCGCGGCTGCGCCCCGAAGTGCCGCCCATGACGACGGCGACGAGGCGGCGGTTGCCATCCGAAACCGACGAGACGAGGTTGAAGCCGGAGGCGCGGGTATAGCCGGTCTTGATGCCGTCGACGCCCTTGATGCGGCCGAGCAGACGGTTGTGGCCATTGATGCGCTGGCGGCCGTAAAGGAAGGAGCGCTGCGAGAAATAGCCGTAATACTGCGGATAATGTTCCCTGAGCGCTATGCCGAGCATCGCCATGTCGTGGGCGGTTGTGAACTGGCCGGGATCGGGCAGGCCGTTGGCATTGCGAAACACGGTGCCGTCCATGCCGAGCGCGCGCGCCTTGGCGGTCATCATGCGGGCGAAATTGCTTTCGCTGCCGCCGAGCAGTTCGCCGAGCGCGGTCGCCGAATCATTGGCCGACTTGGTCACCATCGACAGGATGGCGGTCTCGACCGAAACCGCTCCGCCCGCCTTGACGCCGAGCTTGGTCGGCGGTTCGGCCGCCGCTTTGGCCGAGAACGGCACGGGCGTGTTCCTGCTGATCCGGCCCTTCGCCATGGCCTCGAAGGTCAGATAGAGCGTCATCATCTTGGTCAGCGAGGCCGGGTAGCGCCGGCCGTTGGCATCGGACGAATAAAGCACCTTGCCGGTCTTGGCGTCGACGACGATCGCCGAAGACCTGGCGGCCATCGAGGACGCGGCATCCGCAACGACAAATGACATCGCCAAAGCGAGGATCATGATCGTTTTGAGGGAAGATGCGGATTTTGAACCGAAGACCGACAACGCCTGACGCACTGATAGTTCCTTTGAAACTCATTGCCCTGGAGGCGGCAAAGGGATCCGACCTCACTTGTCGTCAAACTATCGCGGCCAGCGTTACCAATCCGTTTATGGTAACCGGCGCGTTCACCATTTTCCTCGGGCTTGAGCCTTTCTTTATTCGAATTTTAGCTGTTGCCGGCGCAGCGCGGCCTGATGCCGCTGAAATCTTGACTTTTGTGCAGCGCACAATATATTCTCGTGCATTGCACAATCGCGCTCAGGCAAGGGCGCTTCAAAACGCCAAGGGAAACGTCAAATGACCCAGACCTACGAGGACTTCTCGAAATACGGCAAGGAGTTTGCCGATACCGGATTGAAGAGCTTCACCTCGCTCTCCAAGGGGGCGCAGGCGATCGCCGCTGAAGCTGGCGAATACACCAAGAAGAGCTTCGAAGCCGGCAGCGCCGCGGTCGAAAAGCTGTTCTCCGCCAAGTCGCTGGAAAATGCGGTCGAGATCCAGTCCGACTTCGCCAAGCAGAGCTATGAGAGCTTCGTTGCCGAGGCGACCAAGTTCGGCGATCTCTATGCCGATCTCGCCAAGGAGGCTTACAAGCCCTTCGAATCGATTGTCGCCAAGGCGAAGTAATTTCGCTCGAGAATACCAGGCACGGCCTTTCGGGCTTGCAAAACAGACCCGGTCGCGGATGCGCGGCCGGGTTTTTTCATGCCGGTTTCAATTCCGGGGCTTTGGCAGTTCACGATTTTGAAAATCCCCTCGGTTTGCCCACCTAGCCATATTGTCAGCTAACAAGAAGGGCTTAAAATCGTCCATCGAACACCTACATATCGAACTCGCATGGGGATTCGAAAGAGGCAGGACTACGTGACTTCAGGTTTGACTGCCACGACAAGCGTGGTGCGGATGCAAAGTGACGGCGACGGCAATGAGGCCGGTCGCGGCACAGCCGTCATTACGCGCACGAAGACCAAGACCAAGAAGCCCAGCCTTTACAGGGTCCTCATCCTCAACGACGACTACACGCCCATGGAGTTCGTGGTTCACGTCCTGGAGCGTTTTTTTCAAAAGGACCGCGAAGCCGCCACACGCATCATGCTTCATGTTCACAATCATGGGGTGGGAGAGTGCGGGGTCTATACATTCGAGGTGGCCGAGACCAAAGTGTCTCAGGTCATGGATTTCGCCCGACAGAATCAGCATCCGCTGCAATGCGTGATGGAGAAGAAGTGAGGTAACATGCCGGCTTTCTCCCAAGGCCTGGAAAAGGCGCTTCACCAGGCGCTGACGCTCGCCAATGAGCGGCACCATGAATATGCAACCCTAGAACATCTGCTGCTCGCCCTCATCGACGACACGGAGGCGGCCGCCGTCATGCGCGCCTGCAACGTCGATCTCGACGAGCTGAAGCACACCGTTCTGACCTATATCGACACCGAGCTCGATAATCTCGTCACCGGCTACGATGAGGATTCCAAGCCGACCGCCGGCTTCCAGCGCGTCATCCAGCGCGCGGTGATCCATGTGCAGTCGTCGGGCCGCGAGGAAGTATCCGGCGCCAACGTGCTCGTCGCCATCTTTGCCGAGCGCGAGAGCCATGCCGCTTATTTCCTGCAGGAACAGCAGATGACCCGCTACGACGCGGTCAACTACATCTCGCACGGCATCGCCAAGCGCCCCGGCGCATCGGAGACGCGCTCGCCGCGCGGCGCCGATGACGAGCAGGGCGGCCAGAACGGCGCCGAGCCGCAGGAGGAAGGCGGCAAGAAGAAGCAGCAGCAGGATGCGCTGACGGCTTATTGCGTCAACCTCAACAACAAGGCCAAGGCCGGCAAGATCGATCCGCTGATCGGCCGCGAGAGCGAAATCAACCGCACCATCCAGGTGCTGTGCCGCCGCTCCAAGAACAACCCGCTCTATGTCGGCGATCCCGGCGTCGGCAAGACGGCGATTGCCGAAGGCCTGGCCAAGCGCATCGTCGAAGGCGACGTGCCCGAAGTGCTGCAGGACGCCACCATTTTCGCGCTCGACATGGGCACGCTTCTGGCCGGCACCCGCTACCGTGGCGATTTCGAAGAGCGGCTGAAGCAGGTCGTCAAGGAGCTAGAGGATTATCCCGGCGCCGTGCTGTTCATCGACGAGATCCACACCGTCATCGGCGCCGGTGCGACGTCCGGCGGCGCGATGGATGCGTCGAACCTGTTGAAGCCGGCGCTGTCTTCGGGTGCCATCCGCTGCATCGGCTCGACCACTTACAAGGAGTTCCGCCAGTTCTTCGAGAAGGACCGCGCTCTGGTGCGGCGCTTCCAGAAGATCGACGTCAACGAGCCGACCATCGAGGACGCCATCGAGATCATGAAGGGCCTCAAACCCTATTATGAGGAATTCCACAAGGTGAAGTTCACCAACGAGGCGATCAAGGCTTCGGTGGAACTGTCGGCCCGCTACATCAACGACCGCAAGCTGCCGGACAAGGCGATCGACGTGATCGACGAGACGGGCGCCTCGCAGATGCTGGTGCCGGAAGCCAAGCGCAAGAAGACGATCGGCATCAAGGAGATCGAAGCCACGATCGCCACGATGGCCCGCATCCCGCCGAAGACGGTTTCGGCAGACGACGAGAAGGTGCTGCAAGGCCTCGACATCGAGCTGAAGCGCGTCGTCTATGGCCAGGACACCGCCATCACCGCGCTGACCTCGGCGATCAAGCTGGCGCGTGCCGGCCTGCGCGAACCGGAAAAGCCGATCGGCTCCTACCTGTTCTCAGGCCCGACCGGCGTCGGCAAGACCGAAGTCGCCAAGCAGTTGGCTGCCTCGCTCGGCGTCGAGCTGATCCGCTTCGACATGTCGGAATATATGGAACGCCACACCGTCTCGCGGTTGATCGGCGCGCCTCCCGGCTATGTCGGCTTCGACCAGGGCGGCTTGTTGACCGACGGGGTCGACCAGCATCCGCACTGCGTGCTCTTGCTGGATGAAGTCGAGAAGGCGCATCCGGACCTGTTCAACATCCTGTTGCAGGTCATGGACCACGGCAAGCTGACCGACCACAACGGCAAGCAGATCGACTTCCGCAATGTCATCCTTATCATGACCACCAATGCGGGCGCATCCGATGCGCAGCGCGCGGCGATCGGTTTCGGATCGACCAAGCGCGAAGGCGACGATGTCGAGGCCATCAACCGGTTGTTCACGCCGGAGTTCCGCAACCGTCTCGATGCGATCATCCCGTTCGGCTCGCTGCCGGTGCCGGTCATCCATCAGGTGGTGCAGAAGTTCGTCATGCAGCTCGAGGCCCAGCTCTCCGAGCGGGGCGTCACCTTCGACCTGTCGTCCGACGCGATCGCCTGGCTGGCCGACAAGGGCTATGATGAGCGCATGGGTGCGCGGCCGCTCGGCCGGGTCATCCAGGAGCACATCAAGAAGCCGTTGGCCGACGAGGTGCTGTTCGGCAAGCTCAAGAAGGGCGGCACGGTGCGCGTCACCGTCGAGAAGAAGGAAACCGGCGAAACCGGCCTGAAGCTCGAATCGCTGGCCGACGAAGCCCCGGTGCAGCCGAAGCAGGAGCCGGAAGAGACGCCGAAAGCCCGCAAGGCGGTGGCCAAGAAGCCCGTCGCCAAGAAGGCGGTGGCGCAGAAGCCTCAGCCCAAGGGCAAGGACGAGCCTGAGCCCAAGGGCAAGGATGGCGGCAAGCGCAGCCTGGTGCCGCAACTGCCGCGCAAGAGCTGAAAGGTTCGCCTATGAAGGGCCCGGTCACGGGCCCTTTTTTCATTGGCTGGCCGGTTTGCCGACACAGCGCCCCTGCTTTTCAGGGCAGATGTTGTTAGGTCAGGCGGCGACGCCCTCGGGTGCAAACTTGCCCAGGAAGTACCCGCACGCCTTCCAGATGGCGATCGAAATCAGAACGCTCGCATAGCCATCCACGGCATAATGCCAGCCAAGGACGACCGAGCCGACCATGATGATTGCGGCGAATGCCCACATCAAAAGGCCGGCCAACCGTGAGCGGCGTGTTGCATAAAGCGCGAAAAGCACCGCCATCGCTACATGCATGGACGGGAAGGCGGATATGCCGAGACTGCCTGGCGTCGCCCCGATATAGCCGCTCCACACAATGTCCTGCGTGCTGAGCGCCCAGATCGGATAGATGCGATCGGCGGCGGCGAGTGCTTGCATCAGGGAATGATAGTCGCTGCCCAGCCCCAGTCGCTCGTAAAAGCACGGCCCTGCCGAAGACAGGCCCATCGCCAGGAAAAAACCCGCCAGTATCCACACGAGCATGAAGCTCATCAGGAACTGGTGACGCAGCTTCGTGTCCCTGCGCGTGATGCAAGCGATGAAGACCGAGGCGATAAGGACGACGAACCAGGAATTGTAAGCCAGGTTGAACGATCTTACGGCGAGCGGCGACTGGACGATAAACCATAGCCATTCATGGGGCGCTCGGCCGAAATGCAGCACCCGGTCGGCCTGAGCCAATGCGTGATCCCATGCGAATGGCGAAAGGATCGCGACCGCGCCTTTCAACACACCGAAAGCGGATATGAGCGCAATGCACGCGGCCAGACCATTCAGGCTGTTGGCGTTGCGCTCGGCGTCGCCGAAGACGCCGCCGATCGATCGCAGAAAAGTGCCGAGCGGCTCAGGATCCCGCTTGATGAGTGCAAGGTGAAAAAAGCTGCCGAGTGCGAAGGCGCAGCCACCGATCCAGAAAGCGAAAAGAAGGTATTGGGAATAGTCTTCCAGCACGCCGAAATCCGGCATGTTTCCGGTGCGCAGGCCGACCGCGGCTGCCAAAAGCAGGGCAGCGATGGCCATCGCGTGCAGCAGGCGGTGTCGCCGGTACGCGTCCGCCAAGGTGCGCAGAAAGGCCCGCCCGGCAGCTGCTTTTACCAACGGCTCTGATGTCGCAACCGAATGTTCCACGATTTTGAAAACCCAAACGCATCCCGGTACGGAGCACGTTATCACAGCGTGGTTTGATATTTTCCTAACCGACGTGGTGGATTGTGGCTGAGCGCATCTCCCTGAGGCGCGCGCCACCTCAACCGTTCAGCGCTGCTCGGATCCTGGCCGCGTTCTCCGTCAGCACTTCGGGCTTCTCCATCTGCCCCGTATGCGGCTTGAGCGCGATGCCTTCGAACCGCGGGATGACATGGACATGTAGGTGGTAGACGGTCTGGCCGGACGCCGGTTCGTTGAACTGCAGGATGGTGACCCCGTCAGCGCCGAAAGCCTTTTTGACCGCCAGCGCGACCGTTTGGACCGTGGTGAACAGCCGGCCGAGCGTCGCGGGATCGGCATCGAGCAGATTGCGCGACGGTGCTTTGGGCACCACCAGCGTGTGACCGGGGCCTTGCGGCATCACATCCATGAAGGCGACCACGGCATCATCCTCGTAGATGCGGTGCGAGGGGATTTCGCCGCGCAGGATCTTTGCGAAGATATTGCTGGGGTCGTAGGCCTCGGTCATGGCGGCGCTCCGGGAGTATGCTCCCGGTGTAGCGAAGCTGTCCCGGACCGGCAAGATGGTCAGGTAAGATGGTCAGGCGAGGGCAGGCGCGGATCGCTATTCCTCAAGATCCTTGCGGAACGGCGTATGCTCTTCCAGAATTTCGCCCATCCGCTCGACCTCGCGCCGCTCACGCCGGAGATAATCGGCCACAGCATTGCGCAGGCCGGGATGTGCGATGTAGTGCGCCGAATGCATGGTCACGGGACGATAGCCGCGCGCCAGTTTGTGCTCACCCTGCGCGCCGGCCTCGATCACCTTCAGCTTGCGCTCGATGGCGAAGTCGATGGCCTGATGGTAGCAGACTTCGAAATGCAGGAACGGGTGGTCCTCGATGCAGCCCCAATTGCGGCCGTAGAGCGCATCGGAGCCGATGAAGTTGATGGCGCCGGCGACATAGCGGCCATTGCGCTTGGCCATGATCAACAGGATGTCCTGGGACATGCGCTCGCCGATCAGCGAGAAGAACTTGCGGTTGAGATAGGGCCGGCCCCATTTGCGGCTGCCGGTATCCATATAGAAGGCGAAGAAATCGTCCCACGCCTTTTCGGTCAGGTCCTTGCCGGTCAGCCGGTCGATCGAGATACCGTTGGCGAGCGCCTCGCGGCGCTCCTTC
This sequence comes from Mesorhizobium sp. LNJC394B00, assembly GCF_000502555.1. Taxonomy (NCBI): domain Bacteria; kingdom Pseudomonadati; phylum Pseudomonadota; class Alphaproteobacteria; order Hyphomicrobiales; family Phyllobacteriaceae; genus Mesorhizobium; species Mesorhizobium sp. LNJC394B00. Next base: position 262,547 of record NZ_AYWH01000004.1, on the reverse strand, counting down.
TTCATCGCCTTGCGCTTGCGCGATGCCAGCGTGGCGAGAAAGTCGTCATAGGTCGAAAAGCCTTCGTTGAAGAAATGGAACTGCTGGTCGGTGCGGTGCAGGAAGCCGGCTGCTTCCAGCGTTGCAACGTCGCTTTCATTGGCGAAGGTGACATGCGCGGAGGACACGCCGAGCTTTTCCGTCACCGCCTTCAGGCCCGCTGCGAGACCGGCCTTCACAATGGCGCTGTCCTCGCCCTTGCTGACCAGCAGGCGAGGGCCGGTGACCGGAGAGAACGGCACGGCGCATTGCAGTTTCGGATAGTAGTTGCCGCCGGCGCGTTCGAACGCATCGGACCAGCCGTGGTCGAAGACATATTCGCCCTGGCTGTGCGATTTGAGATAGCAGGGCACGGCGCCCAGCAATCTGCCTTGGGCATTTTCCAGTCTGAGATGATGACCTTGCCAGCCGGTGCGCCGCACGGCGCAGCCGGAATCTTCAAGCGCGCTCAGAAAAGCATATGAAACGAGAGGGTTATAGCCGTTTTCTGTGTCGCTGCGGGTTGTGCCGGTAAAGCCGTTCCACTCGTCGCATGTGAAGGCATTGATGCCGGCGGCGACGCGGATGGAGAACTCCGCATTCGCCGTTTGCCCATCGCCTTCGTCACCCTGATCCATGAGGCTTATTTAAGCTCTGTCGGGGCCGCTACAAGTCACGTTTCAGGCACTCCCATCAGGCGACTTTGACCAGATCGGGTTCGAACCCTTCGAACGTCATCTGGTCGGCGTATTTGAAGGTGAGATCCACCGCCGGCTGGTCATGCACCGTCCAGGTGATGACAGGCATTTTAAGCCTTTCGCGCACGAAGCTGACGAACGGGTTCGGCAGATCGCCCGCGGCATAGGAGGTGAAGGCGAGGTCATGCGCCAGCATGGCGAAATGCGCCTCGATCAACTGGTTGTCCTTGCCATAGGCCGTGAGCCCGCCCGGAATTCCTGGCGCATCCCTGGGGAAATCGCGGACCAGCCAGTGGTCGAACGACATGATCGCCGCCTTGCCCTTGTAGCGCTCCAGCATCTTGCCGACGCTCGCCACCAGGCCCTCGTCGTAGCCGGGCACGCCCTTCAATTCGACCACCAGAGGCACGCGGCCGTCGACCAGGTCGAGCACCTCCTGAAGTGTCGGCACATGGTCCTTGGTGCCGCCGATGCTGAGCGCCGCCAGTTCCGCTGCCGTGCGCTGCCAGACGAAGCCGTCCTGGCCGGTCAACCGCCTGAGATCGCCGTCATGAATGATGACGGGGACGCGGTCGGACGACAAATGCACGTCGCATTCGATCGCATAGCCGCGCTCGGCGGCAGCAGCGAAGGCCGACAGCGTGTTTTCCCAGCGCGTCTTGTTCATGTCGTGAAAGCCGCGATGCGCCACCGGGCGGGCGGTCAGCCAGGAAAGGTCGGTCATTGTCTTGGTCCTGCTCATGCGACCTCGAAGACGGCTTCGATTTCCACTGCGGCATTAAGCGGCAGACAGGCGGTGCCGACGGCGGAGCGGGCATGCTTGCCGCGCTCGCCAAGGGCCGCGACCAGGAAATCGGAGGCGCCATTGGCGACCAGATGCTGCTCGACGAAATCCGGCACTGATGCAACAAACACGGTAATCTTGACCAAACGCTGGATTTTTTCGAGATCGCCAAGTGCTGCTTTTGCCTGGGCCAAGATGTTGATTGCACAGTACTTTGCGCCTTCCTTGCCGGTTGCCGTGTCGACGTCGCGGCCGAGCAGGCCGCTTGCCTGCAGCTTGCCGTCCTTGAGCGGCAACTGCCCGGCGGTGAACAAAAGATTGCCGGACCTGCAATAGGGCACATAGTTCGCGGCGGGCGCTGCGGCGGCAGGTATCGTCACGCCGAGATCGCTTAGCCGCTTTTCGATTGTTTCACTCATCGTATTTCCCTATTGCTTGGAGACGCCGCGCTGGCCGGGCCGAAATTGCTATTTTTGCCTCGCTTCCGCCACGACTTTTTTTAAGCTGGACCATCTTTACCTGCTGCCTGCCATCAGCTGCGACGATCGGAGCCCCTTATGCGCGCAACGCGCCTTGCCTTCCACGCCGTTCTCTTTCCGGTGCTGTTCTCGATGGCTCCAGCCTTTGCCGTGCCGGCGCTGCAGGCGCATCGCGCCGTCTACGATCTTACCCTCGACAAGGCGTCGGACCGCTCGGGCATCACCGGGATTTCCGGCCGCATGGTCTATGAGTTCAACGGCTCGCCCTGCGAGGGCTATACGGTAAAATTCCGTTTCGTCACCCAGATCGCCACCGGCGACAACACCAGGCTGACCGACCAGCAGACGACCACGTTCGAGGACGCCGAAGGCAAGACCTTCTCGTTCGTGACCAAATCCTTCGTCGACCAGAACCTAGACAAGGAGGTCAAAGGCACCGCCACAAAAGAGACCAAGGGCCTCAAGGTCGATATCGACAAGCCCGAGAAGAACAGCCTCGAACTCGCCGCCACCCAGTTCCCGACCCAGCATCTGGTCGAACTGATCGGCAAGGCCGAGAAGGGCGAGAATTTCTACGAAACCAGCCTGTTCGACGGTTCGGAGGATGCCAACAAGGTGATGACCACCACCGTCATCGTCGGCAAGAAGGCCGAGGGCGACAAGGCCGACCCCGAAGCGCCGGCGCTGGCCAGACTTGCCGGCGACAAATACTGGCCGGTCGACATCGCCTATTTCGACGAGACCGACAAATCGGGCGAAGAGGTGCCGGAATACCGCATCAGCTTCAAGCTGCACGAGAACGGCATCACCCGCGACCTCACAATGGACTATGGCGAGTTCTCGATGACCGGAAAGCTGGTCAACCTGTCGCTGTTCGATCAGACCAAGCCTTGCCCGGTCTCGAGATAGCAACAATGCGGCGCTGGCCACGGCAGGCTTGATGGCAGTTCCCGATGGCGGTCTATGTCGATGCGGCGATCTGGAAATGGGCCGGCCATCGCTGGTGCCACCTGATGGCCGACGATACGGACGAACTGCATCGTTTCGCCGCCGAGCTTGGCGTCAAGCGTTCGTCCTACCAGGGGCCGCCCAGGACATCGGCGCCGCACTATGACATAACCGGCTTCGAGCGCGACCGGGCGGTGCGGCTCGGCGCCATCGAATGCAGCCGCGAGGAGATCGTTGCGATCTTCAGGCGCGTACGGGTACCCAACGGAAAGGGCCGATCGTGACGCTAACGGCATTCCTGGCTTATTGCCTTGCCATCACACTTGCCGCCGCCACGCCGGGACCGGCGATGTTCACGGTGATCACCAACGGCGTGGCACGCGGCTTCCTGCGTGCGTTCGTCGCCGGAATGGGCATTGCCGCCGGCGATGCCGTGCTGGTCACCCTGGCACTGCTCGGGCTGGTGGCGCTGGCCCAGACCTTCGAATGGGTGTTTCTCCTGTTGAAATACGCCGGTGCGGCCTACCTGATTTTCCTCGGCATCAAGATGTGGCGGGCCGCGGCCGCGCAATCGGCCGCGCAAGGAATCCCCCAAACCGGATTGTCGCGTTCGTTCCTGCTTGGCGCCTCCGTGGCGCTCGGCAACCCGAAGGCGATCCTGTTCCACGCCTCGATCATGCCGCTGATCCTCAACCTCGACACCATGACGTTTGCCGACGGCCTGCTGGTGGTGGCAGTCGTCGTCGGCGCCAATATTCTCACCATGGGCATCTACGCCGCGCTGGCGGGCAGGGCATCCGGCTGGTTCAGGACGCCCGAACGCATGCGGCTGATTAACCGGTTCGCCGGCAGCGCCATGATCGGCACCGGAGCGCTGATTGCCGCACGCTGAGCGATGAAGCACCTCACCGCTTGCGTTTGCAGCGCTTCCCCTCTATATGCGCGCTCATTCCACACACGGACTTTGGTGTCTGCCCGGGAGAAATCCGGCTGAAACCTCCGGTGGCGTTCGAGGACAAAGTCCAAAAATGCCTGTGTCCGTGGAGGCTAACCGGAAAAGGAACTAAGAATGGCACTGCCTGATTTCAGCATGCGCCAGCTTTTGGAAGCTGGCATTCACTTCGGCCACCAGACCCACCGCTGGAACCCGAAGATGGCGCCTTACATCTACGGCGCCCGCAACAACATCCACATCATCGACCTGTCGCAGACGGTGCCTTTGCTGCACCAGGCTCTGAAGCAGGTTTCCGACACCGTTGCCAAGGGCGGCCGCGTGCTGTTCGTCGGCACCAAGCGCCAGGCGTCCGACATCGTCGCCGACGCCGCACAGCGTTCGGCCCAATACTATGTCAACTCGCGTTGGCTCGGCGGCATGCTGACCAACTGGAAGACGATCTCGAATTCGATCCAGCGCCTGCGCAAGCTCGACGAGATGCTGGCCGGTGAGGCCCAGGGCCTGACCAAGAAGGAACGCCTGAACCTCGACCGCGAGCGCGAGAAGCTCGACAAGGCGCTCGGCGGTATCAAGGACATGGGCTCGACCCCCGACCTGATGTTCGTCATCGACACCAACAAGGAAGCGATCGCCATTCTCGAGGCCAAGCGCCTCGGCATTCCGGTCGTTGCCATCATCGATTCGAACTGCGATCCGGACAAGATCGACTTCCCGATCCCCGGTAATGACGACGCGGCGCGCGCCATCCAGCTCTATTGCGACCTGATCGCCAAGGCTGCCATCGACGGCATCGCCCGCCAGCAGGGCGCGCTCGGCGTCGACATCGGCGCCTCGGTCGAAGCTCCGGTCGAACCGGCGCTTGATCCGGCTCCGGCCCCGGCTGCGGACGCTCCGGAAGCTTGACAATCGAAGGCCGGTTGCGGCCTTCATCATTCTCATATTTGGCACGCTAGACGGACGCATCATCGAGTACCGGTGGTGCGTCGGTGCATTTAAAACAAAGAGGCGACAATGAGCATTTCGGCTGCACAGGTCAAAGAACTCCGCGACTTGACCGGCGCGGGCATGATGGACTGCAAGGCGGCGTTGACGGAGACCAACGGCAACATCGAAGAGGCCGTCGACTGGCTGCGCAAGAAGGGCATTTCCAAGGCCGACAAGAAGGCTGGCCGTACTGCCGCCGAAGGCCTGATCGGCGTCGACTCCGGCGTCCGCGAGGCCGCCATCGTCGAGGTTAACTCCGAGACCGATTTCGTGGCCCGCAACGAGCAGTTCCAGGAGATCGTTCGCAATGTCGCCAAGGTCGCGCTTGCTTATGGCACGACGGAGGCTGTCTCTGCCGCAAAGTATCCGGGTTCGGACAAGTCGGTCACTGACACCATCAAGGACGCCGTTGGCACCATTGGCGAGAACATGAGCTTCCGCCGTTCGGCCAAGCTCACCGTCCCGCACGGTGCTGTCGCAACCTACGTCCACAATGCGGTTGCCGATGGTCTTGGCAAGCTCGGCGTTCTGGTCGCGATCGAGACCACGGGCAATGAGCATGCCGCCAACGCCTTTGGCCGCCAGGTCGCCATGCATGTCGCCGCCACCAACCCGCTGGCGTTGACCGCCGAGCAGATCGATCCGGCAGCGGTCGAGCGCGAGAAGGCGATCTTCGCCGACCAGGCGCGCCAGTCCGGCAAGCCGGAAGCGATCATCGAAAAGATGGTCGAAGGCCGCCTGCGCAAGTTCTACGAGGAAGTCGTGCTCCTCAAGCAGGCCTTCGTGCTCAATCCCGACATCACTGTCGAGCAGGCGCTGAAGGATGCCGAGAAGGACATCGGCGCTCCGGCCAAGATCTCCGCCTATCTGCGCTTTGCGCTGGGCGAAGGCATCGAAAAGGAAGAGACCGATTTCGCGGCGGAAGTCGCGGCGGCGGTGAAGAAGTAGTTTTAAAAATAGCCCCGAAAAGGGCTTCTCAGCTCAGGCAACTCGGCCGGGTGTCCGCAAGGATGCTCGGCCAATTTCTTGTGCGGTGTCGATGAAGGCCCTGAGCTTTGGCGCCATCGACGCCCTGCGCGGGAAGTAGAGGAAGAGGCCGGGCTCCTCGATCGCCGTTTGCGGCAGGATCTGAACGAGGCGGCCGGCGGCCAATTCCGCGCGCACCAGCGGCTCGAACACATAGGTCAGCCCGACGCCGGCAAGCGCAAGGTCGATCGCGGCCAGCGAATCGGTGACGATGACCGTACCCTTCGTCTCGGCCACGACATCCTTGCCGTCCTCAGTCAGGTCCCAGCGATAGAGTGCGCCGGAGCGCACAAGCCGGTAGCCGATGCAATTGTGGTCCGAAAGATCCGCCACACCGCGCGGACGGCCATGCCGGCCGACATAGGCGGGGGAGGCGACGATCACGGCGTTGAATGGCGGCGTCAGCCGGACCGTGACCATGTCCTGTGCGATCATCTCGCCCAGCCGGATGCCGGCATCAAAACCCTCGCCGACAATGTCCACCAGCCCCTGGTCGGTGAGCAATTCGATGGTCACATCAGGATAGCGTTCAGCCATCGCGGCGGCCACGGGAGTGACGGCAAGTGGAACGGCGATGTTGGGAACGTTCAACCTGAGCAAGCCGGAGGGCCGGCCCTTGATGGCTCGGATGCGGTCCATCCGGTCGGCGATATCCTGGAGGGCAGGGGCTGCCGTGTCCACCAGCGCCTTGCCGGCTTCCGTCAGCGAGACGCTGCGCGTGGTGCGCGCAAACAGCGGCTGGCCGATCCGCTCCTCCACGAGGCGCACCGCATGGCTGACGGCGGATGGGGACATGCCCAGTTCTGCCGCAGCTAGCGCAAAGCCGCCGCGTCGGGCAACGGCGACGATGACAGGCAAATGACTGAGCAGATCCCGATCCATTCATGCATGATATCGCATAGTCCTTGCGAACACTTCAATCTTCTCGATGCCGACAGGCTGACCCATATTGCCATCACCGATGCACAAAGGAGAAGAGAGATGGATGCCTTGAAACACGCTACCTTCGCCGCAGGCCTTGCCCTAGCGCCGGTCGATGCCGGCGGCGCCGAGCCGTCCGGTTGGCGCGCGCTCGCCGACGAACGCGCCGTCATCCGCATCGCCGATGCCATCGACCGTGCCGTCGATGCGCAGGACTGGAAGCTTGCCCGCTCCTATTTCGCCGACCGTGTCACCGTCGACTTCAGCAGCCTGTCAGTACAGCCTGCCGCCACCATCCCCTCCGACAATCTGATCGGTACCTGGGCCGGCAACCTCAGGGGCAGCAAGACCAGCCTGCATCTGCGCACCAATCACCAGGTGATCTTTGAGGCGGACGCGGCGACCGTCTCTTCGAACGGCTATGCCTGGAACCGGATGGAAGGCAATGGCGACCCGCTGTGGGAAGTCTGGGGCACCTACGAGCACCATCTGGTTCGCTCCGGGACCGGCTGGAAAGTCGACGGCTTCGTTTTCCGCGCCACGCATGAGCGCGGCAATCCCTGGGTCAAGATGACGCCTGGCCAGTGAGCCGGCGTCAAGAAATCAGGATAGGAAAAACACCATGACCATGAGCTATTACACACTGGGCAACAGCGGCCTGCGCGTCAGCCGGCTGGCACTGGGCACCATGACCTTTGGCACCGAATGGGGCTGGGGCGCGGACAGGGAAACCGCGCGCGCCATGGCCGACGCCTATGTCGAGGCCGGCGGCAATTTCTTCGACACCGCCGACCTCTACACCGGCGGCACAGCCGAAACCTGGCTCGGCGAATTCATCGCCGAGCGAGGCTTGCGCGACAGAGCGGTGATCGCCACGAAATTCACCTTCAACGCGGAGCCCGGCAATCCGAACGCCGGTGGCAATGGCCGCAAGAACATCTTGCGCGCCGTGGATGCCTCGCTGAAGCGGTTGGGCACTGACTATATCGACCTCTACCTCCTCCATGTCTGGGACGGGCTGACGCCGGCCGAGGAGGTCATGCGCACGATGGATGATCTCGTGCGTGCGGGCAAAATTCGCCATGTCGGCCTGTCCGATGTGCCGGCCTGGTATGCTGCCCGCGCGCAGACGATCGCCGAGTGGCGCGGCTACGAGCCGGTGTCGGCCCTGCAGCTTGAATATTCGCTGGCGGAGCGTTCGATCGAAAATGAGTTCGTGCCCTTCGGCACCCGCCATGGCGCAGGAATCATGGTGTGGAGCCCGCTGGCCAGCGGGCTGCTCAGCGGCAAGTACCGGCCGACGCAGGAAGGCCATGCCGGCCGGCTCGACGGCTTTCGCAACACCACTCATCCGGGGTTCCAGAAGTTCACCGAGCGCAACTGGGCGATCGTGGCGGAGCTCGAAAAAGTTGCCGCCGAACTCGGACGCAGCATGGCGCAGGTCGCGCTCAACTGGGTGGCAACGCAACCGGGCATCGCCACCGTGATTCTTGGCGCCACCAAGCTGGCGCAATTGCAGGACAATCTGGCGGCGTTGGATTTCACTTTACCCGCCGAGCTTCGCGCGCGGCTGGATACGGTCAGCAAGACACCGCCGCCATTCCCGTACGCCTATTTCGGTTCCGACATACAAGCCCGGGTTACCGGCGGCGCCGTGACCGGCGACAAGCCGTTGGGTTATGCGCCGCCGCTGCTGGTCGAGGGCGACGCCGTCAGCATCACCAGCAACTGACGGGCCGCGACGGAAGGCGGAATTGGGCGAGGGGCGCCGCGTGACATCGCGGCGCCCTTCGTGTATCGGAACTCGGCATCGCGCCAGCGGCGGCGCCCGCGCGAGGGCGGCCTGCCCAGGCTGCCACACGCAACAATGACGAGGTCCAGATGACGGCAAAGCCCCTCTATCGACGTGTCCTGCTGAAAGCGTCGGGCGAAGCGTTGATGGGCGAGCAGCATTTCGGCATCGATGTCTCGGTGGTCGACCGAATCGCCGCCGACATCGCCGAAGCCCGCGCACTTGGCATCGAGGTCGGCGTCGTCATTGGCGGCGGCAATATCTTTCGCGGCGTGGCGGTGGCATCCAAGGGCGGCGACCGCGTCACCGGCGACCACATGGGCATGCTGGCCACCGTCATCAACTCGCTGGCGCTGCGCACCTCGCTGAACAAAATCGGCGTCGATGCCGTCGTGCTGTCGGCCATCGCCATGCCCGAACTTTGCGAGAGTTTTTCCCAGCGCCAGGCCACCGCCTATATGAACCAGGGCAAGGTCGTCATTTTCGCCGGCGGCACCGGCAATCCGTTCTTCACCACCGATTCGGCCGCGGCCTTGCGCGCCGCCGAGATCGGCGCCGACGCGTTGTTCAAGGGCACCCAGGTCGACGGCGTCTATTCGGCCGATCCCAAGAAGGATCCGAATGCGACCCGCTTCGAGCGCATCAGCCATGCCGAAGTCATCAACAAGGGCCTTTCGATCATGGATACCGCCGCAATTGCACTTGCGCGCGAAAACAACATCCCGATAATCGTCTATTCGATCCACGAAAAAGGTGGTTTCGGCGATATTCTGCGGGGCGGCGGCCGTTGCACGATCGTCGCCGACGAGTGACCCGGAGTATACTCTCCTAAAAAGGGGATCAGTTTTCGAAAGCGGGTCCGAATATAGGCCCTAAGCAGTGAACCCGGATCAAACGGGTCGAGGAGACTAAGATGAGTGGTGAGTTCGACGACCTCAAGCGGCGCATGGATGGCGCGATCGCCGCCTTCAAGCACGATCTGGCTTCGCTGCGCACCGGCCGTGCCTCCAGCAATCTGCTCGACGCCATCCAGGTCCAGGCCTACGGCACCACCATGCCCATCAACCAGGTGGCGAACGTGTCGGTGCCGGAGCCGCGCATGATCTCGGTTTCGGTATGGGACAAGTCGATGGTCGGCGCGGTCGACCGTGCCATCAGAGAATCCAATCTCGGCTTCAATCCGATCGTCGACGGCACCAATCTCAGAATTCCGCTGCCCGAGCTCAACGAGCAGCGCCGCAAGGAACTGGTCAAGATTTCGCATGGCTACGCCGAGAACGCCCGCGTTGCGGTGCGCCATGTCCGTCGCGACGGCATGGACTTCTTGAAGAAGGCGGAAAAGGACGGCGACATCAGCGAGGACGATCAGCGCAAGCGCTCCGATCAGGTCCAGAAGCTGACCGACGAAACGATCAGCACCATCGATCACCTGCTTTCCGATAAGGAAGCTGAAATCATGCAGGTCTAGGGTCGGCCCACACCGGCCCGAAAGCGAGACAATGGCAACGCCCGCGCATGTCGCGATCATCATGGATGGAAACGGACGCTGGGCCAAGGCGCGCGGCATGCCGCGGCTTGCCGGCCATCGCGCCGGCGTCGAAGCGCTGCGCAAGACGGTGCGCGCCGCGCCCGGTCTCGGCATTTCCTTCCTGACCGTCTACGCCTTTTCGTCGGAAAACTGGTCGCGGCCCAANGCGCGCCGCGCCCGGTCTCGGCATTTCCTTCCTGACCGTCTACGCCTTTTCGTCGGAAAACTGGTCGCGGCCCAAGGCCGAAGTCAGCGACCTGATGGGGCTTTTGAAGCTGTTCATCCGCCGCGATCTGGCCGAACTGCACCAGAACGGCGTGCGCGTCAGGATCATCGGTGACAGGGCGGGGCTGCAGCCGGACATCAGGGGCCTGCTCGAAGAGGCCGAATCGCTGACTGCGCGCAATGAATCGCTGACCTTGGTCATCGCCTTCAACTATGGCGGGCGCGACGAGATCGTGCGCACGGCACGCAAGCTCGCAGCCGCAGTGGCGCGCGGCGAGATCGACGCAGAGGCGATCACGGCAGACACTTTTGCCGGCGCCCTCGACACCGCAGGCATTCCCGATCCGGAGCTGGTCATCCGCACCAGTGGCGAGCTTCGGCTGTCGAACTTCCTTCTGTGGCAGGCAGCCTACAGCGAACTGGTTTTTCTGCCTTGCTACTGGCCTGACTTCAGCCGCGAACACCTGGCCGACGCATTGCGCGATTTTGCTGGCCGCGAGCGCCGTTTTGGCGGGCTTGCCGCTCAAGATGTCGCTGCCTCGTGATCGGCGGCGGGATGAACAATCTTCAGCTTCGCATCGTCTCGGCGCTGGTGCTGGCCGCAATAGCGCTTGGCCTGACCTGGTTGGGAGGGCTGTGGTTCCGCCTGCTTTGCGCCGGGATATCGGCGGTCATCTTCTATGAATGGGCGCGCATGTCGCGCCCCTTGGCCGGTGCGACCCTCGGCTTCATTCCCGAAGCGCTGCTTCTGGTTTTCGTCGTCGCCCTGGTTGCAGGCGTGCCGGCATCGTGGCTTCTGTCTCTTGTCCTGGCCATGGTTGTGGTCGCTGCTGTCGGCGCCCGTATGCGTGGAGCGGCGCAATGGGATGCAGCCGGTCTTGCCTACGCGGCTTTGTCCGGCTTATCGCTGGCGCTGCTGCGCGGCGGCGACCATCCCGGCCTGGTCGCAATCCTGTTTCTGTTCGCCGTGGTCTGGGCGACCGACATCTTCGCCTATTTCGTCGGCCGCTCCGTCGGTGGGCCCAAGCTCGCGCCATCTATATCCCCCGGCAAGACGCAGAGCGGCGCGCTTGGCGGCGCTGTCGGCGGCGTGGCCGCCGGCGTGCTTCTGGCTGCCGCCGCCGGGGCCGGCAATCTTGGCGTCCTCGCCTTGGTTGCGCTGGTGCTGTCGATTGTTGCCCAGGCTGGCGATCTCTTCGAATCCTGGGTCAAGCGCCGCCACGGCCGCAAGGATTCAAGCGCGTTGATACCCGGGCATGGCGGTGTCATGGACAGGGTGGACGGGCTTGTCGCGGCGGCTTTTGCCCTATACGTGATCGGCTGGATTTCGGCGGGCGCCGATCATCCGGCGCAGGGGCTGTTTCCGGCTTGAGTGATATTTCACGGCGAAGAAATGGCGCACGCCACGGATTCGCCTGGATTGATGTCACAGTCGCGGCGACACCTTTCGCCGCGGGTGAATTTGAGGGCATGACTTGAACGAAATTCTTCACGCGTTTTTCAGCACGGAAGGCTTTGTCCTCGGCACGCTGGTGCCGTTTCTGTTCGTGCTGACCGTGGTCGTCTTCATTCACGAAATGGGCCATTACCTGGTCGGCCGCTGGTGCGGCATTGGCGTGAAGGCCTTTTCGATCGGCTTCGGCCCCGAACTTCTCGGCTTCAACGACAGCCACGGCACGCGCTGGAAGCTCTGCGCCATACCGCTCGGCGGTTATGTCAAATTCGTCGGCGACATGAGCGCCACGTCGAGCCAGCCGAGTTCGGAAGATCTGGAAACGCTGACTGACGCTGAACGCAAGGTCGCCTTCCACACGCAACCCATCTGGAAACGCGCCGCCACGGTGGTGGCCGGACCGCTGTTCAACTTCCTTTTGACCATTGCCGTCTTTGCCGTGCTGTTTTCCCTCTATGGCCGCCCTGTGTTTGAGCCGATGGTGGCGGCGGTCACCGCCGGCAGTCCAGCCGCAAGGGCCGGCATTTTGCCAGGCGACCGATTCGTCGCCGTCGACGGCAGCAAGGTTGAGACCTTCGCCGACGTCCAGCGCCTAGTTTCGGGCCGCGGCGGCGACGCCATCACCTTCACCATGTTGCGCGACGGCAAGGAGGTCACGGTCGTCGCGACGCCGGAGCCAATGGAGCAGCTGGACGCACTGGGCAACAAGGTCAAGGTGGCCGTCATCGGCGTCGTCAACAACAAGGATGTCGGCCAGCCCAGGCTGATCACCTACAGCCCTGTCGGAGCAGTCGGCGCCGCGGTCGAGGAGACGGGGCACGTCATTCAGCGCACCGGCCAGTTCCTGCAGCGATTCGTTGTCGGCCGCGAAGACAAATGCCAGCTGGGCGGCCCGATCAAGATCGCCAAGATGTCGGGGCAGGCGGCAAAGCTGGGCTTCCTATGGCTGGTGCAACTCGTCGCCGGCCTGTCGGTCGGGATCGGAATTCTGAACCTTTTGCCGATTCCCCCCCTCGACGGCGGCCATCTCCTGTTCTACGCACTCGAAGCCGTTTTCCGGCGTCCGGTATCGGAGCGGATGATGGAAATGGGATACCGGGCCGGCCTCTTTCTGGTGCTGGGATTTATGGGCTTCGTCTTCTGGAACGATCTGTTTGGGTGCTGAAATCATGAAGAAATTTGGCTTCAGCACCGGCAATGTTGAGACGCCGTTTACCATGCACGGGGGTATGCGTGACGCGAAAGCCACGCATCAGGGTTAAGTAATTACAAATTAACCAGAAGCCTTGCGTGTAGGGAAAATCCGGTTAATACGGTAGGAGAAATTACCGCACGTCCGGTTTTCTCGCCGTGGGGACTTCGAGAAAAGGTACAAAAGCCCGATGAAGGCAGCATCCAAATTTTTGAGCGCCGCGTCCGCGGTGGCTATGTCCGCCGCTCTGGTTGTACCAGGTGCGCTCGCCGTGCAGTTCGTTGCCACATCTGCGGCGCAGGCAGCCGTTGTCTCGAGAGTCGAGGTCAGCGGCAACCAGCGTGTCGACGCCGACACCATCCGCAACTACATCACGATCAAGCCGGGCAAGGCGTTTTCCAGCGCCGATATCGACGATGCGGTCAAGGCGCTGTTCGGCACCGGGCTGTTCTCGGACGTGCAGATCAATCAGGTCGGTTCGACGCTGGTAGTCAAGGTTGCCGAATACCAGGTCGTCAACCAGGTTCTGTTCCAGGGCAACAAGAAGCTCAAGGACAACGCGCTGGCAGTCGCCGTGCAGTTGAAGCCGCGCGGGACGTTCTCGCAGGCAACGCTGGACTCCGATGTCGAGGCGGTAAAGGCTGCCTACAGGCGAATTGGCCGGGATGACGCCGCTGTCACGACGCAGATCATGGATCTCGGCGACAACCGCGTGAACGTGGTCTTCAACATCAACGAAGGCGGCCGCACCAAGATCGCCGCTGTCAATTTCGTCGGCAACAGCGCCTATTCGAGCCGCCGCCTGTCCGACGTCATCGCAACCAAGCGCTCGAGCTTCTTGTCCTTCGTGCTGCGTGACGACGTCTATGACGAGGACAAGCTCCGCGCCGACCAGGAATCGCTGCGCCGCTTCTATTACAATCACGGCTATGCCGACTTCCAGGTGGTCTCAGCCGTCGGCGAGCTCGACGACACGACCAACCAGTACACCGTTACCATCACCGTCCAGGAAGGCGACCGCTATACGTTCGGCGACGTCAGCGTCGAGAGCACCATTCCCGAAGTCGACTCGAAGGCGCTGGAATCGGTGGTTCAGACCCACAAGGGCGACGTCTACAACGCCAAGAATGTCGAGGACACCATCATCGCGCTGACCGAAAAGGTCGCGGGTTCGGGCTATGCCTTCGCCCAGGTGACGCCGCGCGGCGATCGCAACTTCGAGAACCACACCATTTCGGTCGTGTATACGATCGACCAGGGCACCAAGGCGTATATCGAGCGCATCGAAATCCGCGGCAACGACCGCACACGCGACTATGTCATTCGTCGTGAGTTCGATGTCAGCGAAGGCGACGCCTTCAACCAGGTACTCATCCAGCGCGCGAAGAAGCGGCTGGAAAAGCTAGATTACTTTGAGAAAGTCGACGTTTCGACTGTCCCGGGTTCTGAGCCAGACCAGGTCGTGCTCGTGGTCGACGTGGTCGAGAAATCGACCGGCGAGTTCTCGGTTGGCGCAGGTTATTCGACAGGTGGCGACACTGCCGGTCCGTCTGTCGAAGGTTCGGTCGCGGAGCGCAACTTCCTCGGTCGCGGCCAGTACATCAAGGTTTCGGCGGGTGGCGGCAAGAATTCGCGGGACTACAGCCTGTCCTTCACCGAACCCTATTTCCTGGGGCGCCGTATCGCCGCCGGCTTCGATATCTTCCAGCAGACCCGCAACTACGACCACTATGACAGCGAGACGCTGGGTGCGACGGTGCGCTTCGGCCTGCCGATCACCGACAACATCTCGACGCAGTTGGCGTACAATATCGCCCAGGAGAAGTACAAGCTCGACGACGGTTGCTTGACTGCCGGCGTTTATGACCCGGCAAAATGTGACGTCTCCAATGCGATCCTGGAGGGGATTGAGGATAGCCCGTGGATCAAGTCTTCGGTCAGCTTGGGACTGGTCTACAACACCATCGACGATATGAAGAGCCCGCATGAAGGCATCTACGCCACCACGACTGTGGAAGTGGCGGGCCTTGGTGGCGATGCCAAGTTCGTCAAGGTTACCGGTCGTGGCACTGTCTACCAGACGCTGTCAGAACAGCTGGATCTGGTCGGCCTGATTTCGGGCGGTGCTGGTCATATTGCGAGCTACGGCAATGACGGCTTGCGAATCTTCGATCAGTTCCAGAGCAGCGACCGCATGATCCGCGGCTTCGAGTATGGTGGCATTGGCCCTGTGGACCTCAACACAGGTGACCACCTCGGCGGAACCACCTATTTCAATGCGTCGGCGGAAGCTCAGTTCCCGATACCGGTCATTCCGGAAAGCTTTGGTGTGCGCGGCGCCGTGTTTGCCGATGCCGCAACGCTGTATGGCAGCAAGATTAACACTCCTTTGGTCAATCAGGGGTCAGTCGACTTGGAACTGCGCGCCTCGGTTGGTGTCGGCTTGTTGTGGTCATCGCCTTTCGGCCCGATCCGCATTGACTACGCGATGCCCGTCAAGAAGGAAAAGACCGACGACGTGCAGGAATTCAACTTCGGCATGTCGAGCCGCTTCTGATCTTGCGGTAACGATGCTTCCGGGCCGTTGGGGTCCGGAAGAGAATTGATCCGACCTAGCTGGATATTGCTTCTGGAATGACCGATCCGGTGTTCTTCGCGCCATCACGCCGGTATACGGCCGGCGAAGTCGCGAATCTGACCGGCGCATCGCTTGTCGATTCCGATCTTGCCCACATATCGATCGATGCGTTGGCGCCAGCCAACGAAGGCGGCGAGGGTGCGCTCGTCTTCGTCGACGGCAAGCGCAATTTCGCGCTGATGCAGTCGCTGAAGGCGGCGGCCGTGTTTTGTCCCGCCGAGTTCGCGGGCAAGGCGCCGGCCGGCATCGCGGTTCTGGTGCATCCGCGCCCGCAGCAGGCCTTCGCCATGATCGGCCGGCTGCTGTTCCCGACAGCGGCTACGCCGGGGCCGATGACCAGCGAAACCGGGGTCTCGCCGCAAGCTCATGTCGATGCCACGGCGCGTATCGAGGCAGGCGCGATCATCGAAGCCGGAGCGGTCATCGGCCCCCGTGCTTCCATAGGCAGCGGAACAGTCATTGCCCCCCACGCCGTAATCGGTCCCTCCTGCCAGATCGGCCGTGACGGCTACATTGGGCCGGGTGTCAGTGTTCAGTATGCGCTGATCGGCAACCGCGTCATCATTCATGGCGGCGCCAGGATAGGCCAGGACGGCTTCGGCTTTGTCGGCGGCGCCAAAGGCCCTGAGCGTGTGCCGCAGGTCGGCCGCGTCATCATCCAGGACGATGTCGAAATCGGCTCGAACACGACCGTCGATCGCGGCGCCATGTCGGATACGGTCATCGGTCAGGGCACCAAGATCGACAATCTGGTGCAGATCGCCCATAACGTTCGCATCGGCCGCAATTGCATTATTGCCGGGCTCTCTGGTATTTCCGGCTCCGTCACCGTCGGTGATGGTGTCACCATGGGCGGCGGCGTTGGCCTTGCCGATCATTTGACCATCGGATCAGGGGCCAAGCTTGCTGCAAGAAGCGGGTTCATGAGCAACGTGCCGGCGGGCGAGATCTGGGGAGGCTATCCGGCGCAGCCGATGGCGGAAGCCATGCGCGAGATCGCCATGCTGAGGAAGCTCGCCAGGACGCGCAAGCAGGGCGAAGGGGGAAGTAGCTGAGATGGTGCCGGCGACGCTCGAAGCGGTCGATATATTGGGGTTGATGAAGCTTTTACCGCATCGCTATCCCTTCCTGATGATCGATCGCATCATCGAAATCGACGGCAATGATTCTGCCATCGGCATCAAGAACGTGACCATCAATGAGCCGCATTTCCAGGGCCATTTCCCGGATCAGCCGGTGATGCCGGGCGTGCTCATCGTCGAGGCCATGGCGCAGACCGCCGGCGCGATCTGCATCCGTAACCTCAACACGGAAAAGCCGTCGCTGGTCTATTTCCTGACCATCGATAATGCGAAATTCCGCAAACCGGTCGTCCCGGGCGACCAGTTGAAAATCCACGTCAAGAAAATCAAGATGCGCGGCAACCTGCTCAAATTCGCCTGCGAGGCCATGGTGGAGGGCACAAAGGCCGCCGAAGCCGAGATCTCGGCAATGATGGTTACCGGCTGACGGTTCGAAATGCTCATGAAAATACAGACTTCAATCCACCCCTCGGCCGTCATCGAGGCCGGCGCGCAGATCGGCGAAGGCGCCGCAATAGGACCTTTCTGCTATGTCGGCGCTGACGCCGTGATCGGTGACCGCGTCGAACTGGTCAGCCATGTCTCGGTGCTGGGCGCGACAACCATTGGCGCCGGGACCAAGGTCTATCCAATGGCGACACTGGGCGGACCGCCGCAGAACACCAAGCACAAGGGCCGCCGCACCACTTTGGTCATCGGCCAGAACTGCACGATCCGCGAAGGCGTGACCATGCATCTCGGCACCGATTCCAGCCGCGGCGAGACGACCGTCGGCGACAACGGCAATTTCCTTGCCTATGCCCACATTGCCCATGATTGCGTCGTCGGTAAAAACGCCACCTTCGCCAATGGCGCGACCCTGGGCGGCCATTGCGAGGTCGGTGACAGCGTTTATATCGGCGGCCTCAGCGCCGTTCATCAGTTCGTGCGTGTTGGTGACAACGCCTTTCTCGGCGGCTGCTCGGCTTTTGTCGGCGATGTCATTCCCTACGCCATTGCGGTGGGCAATCGCGCCAGCCTGCGTGGACTCAACATCATTGGCCTGAAGCGCGCCGGGTTGCCGCGCGCAGAAATCTACCTGCTGCGCAAGGCTTACAAGACCATCTTCGACCGCTCCCGCACTGTCGGCGAGAACATCGAATTCGCCAAGGCCGAGTTTGCGTCGTCGCCGACGGCCATGAAAATCATCGATTTCATCACCAGTCGCGGCAAGCGGCATTTTGCCGTCCCGTCGCTTAAGGGTGGCGACGGCGACGATGCCGATGACGAAGGCTGAGGCCACTTCAACGGGCCTCGAACTTGCGCCGGACGCCAGGGTCGGCATCATTGCCGGCGGCGGTAGCTTGCCGGTCGAAGTTGCCGCCGGCCTGGCGGAGGCCGGACATCGGCCTGTCATCATCCTGGTCGAAGGTCAGGCCGACCGTCAGTCCGACCTCACAATCTATGAGCGTGAAAGCCTTGCGCTGGAAGACATCGGCTCGCTGGTTGCGTTGCTGAGGCGCCGGCGGATCACCCATCTTGTGCTTGCCGGCGAGATCAGGCGCAGGCCGCGGTTGGTCGACATGCGTCCGAACCTTGGGCTACTGGCACTTATACCCTCGCTCGCCATGGCGCTTGCCCGCGGCGATGACGGGCTGTTGAAGATATTGACCCGCGGCCTGGAGGCACGGGGCGTCAAGGTCGTCGGTGCGCATGAAGTCGTGCCCCGGCTCGTCGCGGCCGAAGGGCCGCTGACCAAAGCAGTGCCGCGAAAGTCCGACTGGCGCGATATCGAGGCGGCACACGCGGCGGCAAAGGCCATCGGCGCGCTCGACATTGGCCAGGCGGCAATTGCCATCGGTGGCCGCACTGTTGCCCTGGAAGGCGTCGAGGGCACCCACGGACTGCTCGAGCGGACGCAGCAGTTGCGCGGCCATGGCAGGCTGGCCGGCAAGACGCGCGGTGTCCTGGTCAAATGCGCCAAGCCTGGCCAGGAATTGCGTGCCGATCTGCCATCTATTGGCCCCCAGACCGTCGAGGCGGCGCATGCCGCGGGGCTCGCCGGCATTGCCGTCGAAGCCGGCCGTTCGCTCATCCTCGAAGGCCCCGCCGTTGTCGCGCACGCCAATGCGCTCGGCCTGTTCGTGTTCGGCCTGCCGGCTGCGGGGGCTGTCCATGGCAGCTGAGAAGCCGCTGAAGATTGCCATCGTCGCCGGCGAAGAATCCGGCGACCTGCTGGGCGCCGACATCGTGCAGGCGCTGAAGCGCATGACCGGGCGCGAGGTGCAACTCGTCGGCATTGGCGGGCGGCATCTGCAGGCGCTCGGACTGGCGCCGCTGTTCGATGGCGCCGAGATCGCGCTGATGGGGCTCAGCGCCNCATCTGCAGGCGCTCGGACTGGCGCCGCTGTTCGATGGCGCCGAGATCGCGCTGATGGGGCTCAGCGCCATCCTGCGTGACTTGCCGCGCCTGATGCGGCGGATCAGCCAGACGGCAAGTGCTGTCGCCGCCGAAAAACCCGACTGTCTGATCACCATCGACAGCCCTGATTTCTCGCTGCGCGTCGCCAAAAAGGTCCGCGCCGCCGATCCGTCAATCCCGACCGTCCATTATGTCTGCCCGAGCGTCTGGGCGTGGCGGCCGGGTAGGGCGGCCGCGATGAAGCCCTATGTCGACCACATACTGTGCATCCTGCCTTTCGAGGTAAAGGAGCTCAGCCGTCTCGGCGGCCCGCCCGGCACTTACGTCGGACATCGCCTCACGCATGATCCAGGCGTGCTGGGCGCGGCCAGGGCGCAAGCCCAGCCGCGCGATCTCTCTGCCGATCACATCAAGACGCTGCTCGTCCTGCCAGGGTCGCGGCGCGGCGAGGTGAGCCGGCTTATCGGTCCGTTCGGCGAGACGGTGTCGGCGCTGCGCGCGCGTGGCCACCGGCTGCGGCTGTTGCTGCCGACGGTGCCGCATGTCGCCGAACTGGTCAAAACATCGGTGGCGCGCTGGGATCAGGAGCCGGAAGTCATCCTCGATCCCGAGCGCAAGTGGCAGGCCTTCGGCAAGGCCGATGCGGCGCTGATCGCGTCTGGAACGGTGTCACTGGAACTGGCGATGTCGGGTGTCCCGATGATCTCTTGCTACAAGTTCGATCCGATCATGCTGATGGCGCAGAGCCTGATCACGGTGTGGAGCGCTGCCTTGCCCAACCTTATTGCCGACCGGCCGGTCGTGCCGGAAAGCTACAACCAGTATGTGCGGCCGCACTATCTGGCGCGGCAGCTCGAGGCACTGTTCTCAGACACCGCCTACCGCGCCTGGCAAAAGGACGGCTTTGGCGAGGTTGCCAGACGCATGGCCACCGACAGGCCCTCCAGCGACATCGCCGCCGATGTCGTTCTTCGCCACATCGGGAGAGCGAATAGGGCTTAGCGAGTGAATAGTGAATAGTGAATAGTGAATAGGATTAACGCACTCTCGACTATAATCAAGCTGCTACTTACTACCTGCTACTTACTACCTGCTACTTACTACTTGCTATTCACTACTTACCATTCACCATTCACTCTCTTTCACCTTTTCGCAATCGGCACGTAGTCGCGTTCCGGGGCGCCGGTATAGAGCTGGCGCGGGCGGCCGATCTTCTGGTGCGGGTCCTCGATCATTTCCTTCCACTGCGCGATCCAGCCGACGGTGCGCGCGACCGCGAACAGCACGGTGAACATGGTGGTGGGGAAGCCCAGCGCCTTCAGCGTGATGCCGGAATAGAAATCGACGTTCGGATAGAGCTTCTTTTCGATGAAGTAGGAATCGGTCAGCGCGATCTTTTCCAGCTCCATGGCGATGTCGAGCAGCGGATCGTCCTTGATGCCGAGTTCGCCGAGCACCTCATGCGCCGTCTTCTGCATGATTTTCGCACGAGGATCGTAGTTCTTGTAGACGCGATGGCCGAAGCCCATCAGCCGGAACGGATCGTTCTTGTCCTTGGCGCGGGCGATGAATTCCGGGATGTGGTCGACATGGCCGATTTCTCCCAGCATGTTGAGCGCGGCCTCGTTGGCGCCGCCATGCGCCGGGCCCCACAGGCAAGCGATGCCGGCGGCGATGCAGGCGAACGGATTGGCGCCCGACGAGCCTGCAAGCCGCACGGTCGAGGTCGAGGCGTTCTGCTCGTGGTCGGCATGCAGGATGAAGATGCGCTCCATGGCGCGCGCCAGCACCGGATTGATCTTGTATTCCTCGCACGGCACCGCAAAGCACATATGCAGGAAGTTGGCGGCGAAGTTCAGCTCGTTCTTCGGGTAAATGAAGGGCTGGCCGATATGGTATTTGTAGGCCATGGCCGCAATCGTCGGCATCTTGGCAATCAGCCGCATCGAGGCGACCATGCGCTGATACGGGTCCGAAATGTCGGTGGAGTCGTGATAGAAGGCCGACAGCGCGCCGACCACGCCGCACATCACAGCCATCGGATGCGCGTCGCGGCGAAAGCCGGTGAAGAAGCGCGACATCTGCTCGTGCACCATGGTGTGGCGCGTTACCCGGTAGTCGAAATCGTCCTTCTGCGCCTTGGTCGGCAGTTCGCCGTAGAGCAGGAGGTAGCAGACTTCGAGGAAGTCGCCATGCTCGGCCAGCTGGTCGATGGGGTAGCCGCGGTGAAGCAGGATGCCGGCATCGCCGTCGATGAAGGTTATCGCCGACTCGCAGCTCGCCGTCGAGGTGAAGCCGGGATCGTAGGTGAAGGCGCCGGTGGTGTTGTAGAGCGCACCGATGTCGATGACGTCGGGCCCGACCGAGCCGCTTCGCACCTTGAATTCATGCGTCTTGCCGGCCAGTTCGAGCGTGGCAGTCGACGGGTGCGTCGTCTTGCTGCCGGTTTCCAGTCTTGTCGCAGCTTCGCTCATTCTCAAACTCCTTCATGTTCCTCATGCCGGCAAGGCAATTCCTGCAAACGACACGTCGAAATCACCGGAATGCGCGAACTCGCCACCGCATTTTAGGAGGTGCGTGCCAGATTGGGCCAAGGCCTAATGTTGCACTGCGAAACCCGCCTTTCAATGCCAATCTTTTTGGGCCAGCTCGCTCCTAATCGATTTGATCCGCAATCCGCGCCAGGCTTTCCTCGCGGCCAAGCACGGCAAGCACGTCGAACACGCCGGGCGAGGTGCTACGGCCGGTAAGGGCCGCCCGGAGCGGTTGGGCCACGGCGCCGAGCTTGTGGCCGCCGGCCGCTGCGAACTCGCGCACCGCGGCTTCAGCCGCGGCAGCCGACCAATCGCCCGAAACAGTCTGCAAAGCGGCATGTGCGCCGCGCAGGATCGCGCGCGCGTCGGCACTGAGCAGTGCTGCCGCCTTCTCGTCGATCGGCAGCGGCCGCTCGACGAACAGGAAGGCCGCGCCATTGGCCAGTTCCACCAGCGTCTTGGCGCGCTCTTTCAGGCCCGGCAAGGCGGCCAGCAACTGCGCCTTCCTGGTGTCGTCGAGACGGGCGGCGATAGCAGATCCGCCTTCGAGGTATGGCAGAGTGGCGACGAAAATGTCGAACAGCTCGGCATCGGCCATCTTGCGCATATGCGCGCCGTTGATCGACTCGAGCTTGGCGAAGTCGAAGCGCGCCGCACCCTTGTTGACATCGCCGATGTCGAACCACGAAATCATGTCCTTGATCGACATGATCTCGTCGTCGCCATGGCTCCAGCCGAGCCTTGCCAGATAGTTGAGCAGTGCCTCGGGCAGATAGCCCATGGCGCGATAAGCCTCGACACCCAGTGCGCCGTGCCGCTTCGACAGCTTGGCGCCGTCGGCGCCGTGGATCAGCGGGATATGCGACATCGACGGGACGTCCCAGCCCATGGCGTTGTAGATCACCGTCTGGCGCGCGGCGTTGGTCAGATGGTCGTCGCCACGGATGATGTGGGTGACGCCCATGTCATGGTCGTCGACGACGACGGCATGCATGTAGGTCGGATTGCCGTCCGAGCGCAGAATGATGAAATCGTCGAGGTCCTTGTTGGGGAAGCGCACCTCGCCCTGCACACGGTCGTGCACCACGGTTTCGCCCTCGGTCGGCGCCTTGATGCGGATGGCGCCCTTGACGCCGGGAGGCGCCTCCGAGGGGGCACGATCGCGCCACTGGCCGTTGTAGCGCGGCGGCAGATCCTTGGCGCGTGCGGCCTCGCGCATCGCCTCGAGCTCGGCAGGCGTCTCGTAGCTGTAATAGGCCTTGCCCAGGCGCACCAGCTCCTCGGCCACCTCACGGTGGCGCGGCGCGCGCTCGAACTGCGATATGGCCTCACCGTCCCAGGAAAGGCCGAGCCAGGTCAGCCCATCCAGAATGGCCTGTGTCGCCGCCTCGTTGAAGCGTTCGCGGTCGGTGTCCTCGATGCGCAGCACCATCGTGCCGCCGGTGTGCTTGGCGTACAGCCAGTTGAACAGCGCCGTGCGCGCGCCGCCGATATGCAGATAGCCGGTGGGCGAGGGGGCAAAACGGGTGACGACCGTGTCGGACATGGAACTCTCGGAACCTTGGAAAGCGAGCGTGATCGCGCGGACTTTCGCGCTTTGCGCGTTCATGTAGCATAGGGGGTCTGGGGCGCAAGGGGCAGACCCGATGGCTGGACGTGGCCGGGGCACGTCGGCAATTATCGGTTGCGTCAACTGGCGCTGGAGCCTTGTAGCACAAAATCTGTTCGCGCCCTCCGCGCAACCTCGTTTGGCAGCAGCGTCAATGTCTGGGTTTCATTCGGCTGCAGCGTCCGTCACAGTGCCTGGAACATCGCTGCGACGGTGGTAGCCCCCTCTGACGAGCGGACATTTCTTCACGGATGCGGCACTGCCCGACTACAACGCCGCCGTGACAGCGTTGGCTTGGTCACGCATATTGACCTTTCTGCAATCATTATCGTGAACACCGCAACTGTGTGCAGGTCGGTCTCGCCACGAAGGAGGCATGATTGAAAGAAGGACTACCGATGACCGAAAACGCCGACCATACGGAGGGTGATCCGTTCTACCATGGTACCCGGGCGGATTTGAAACCCGGGGATCTGCTGAGCGTCGGCCACCCTTCCAATTTCAGAGGTAAACCACTGTCATGGATCTATTTCACCCAGACACTGGAAGCCGCCATCTGGGGAGCAGAGCTTGCAACGGGTGACGGTCGTCAAAGGATTTACATCGTAAAGCCGACGGGGTTTTTTATGGATGACCCTAACCTGACCGACAAAAAATTTCCCGGTAATCCGACGAAATCCTACCGCTCCCGTGATCCGTTGCTCATCCAGGGTGAACTCGGTGAATGGCAGGGTCATACACCGGAACAATTGAAGGCAATGCACGATGGGCTTGCTCGCGTGAGAGCGGAGGGCCAGGATATGATTGAGGATTGAGCGTCCTTGCCAGGTGATGGTCGATTCCGGCGCGGTGGACGTGATCACGCGGACTTTCGCGCTTTGCGCGTTCATGTAGCATAGGGGTCTGGGGCGCAAGGGGCAGACCCGATGGCTGGACGTGGCCGGGGCACGAAGGAAGGCGAAGGCGCCGAGGCAAGCGTCAGCGAACGCTCGCTGTTTGCCGATAGTCCCTATGCCGAGCCGCTGCCCCTCGCGCTGCCTGAGCCGCATCCCGGCGTCGCGCCTGCGCTGCCCGGTCACGCGTTGCCGGCGCAAGTCACAGCGCCCGGATCTATCGCCCGTCTGCGCAGACGGCTTCGCCGTCCGTCATGGCCCGCGCTCCGCCGCAGCCTTGCCGTGGCCGCCAACACGGAGCTCGACCGGGGCGTCGCCTTCCTGCTGGTGCCGGTTTTCCTGGCGGCCGGCGTCATCATTTATTTCTCGCTGGCCGGCGAGCCCGGCTTTGCGCAGCCAATCGCCATTGTGGTGCTGGCGACATGTTGCGCCCTCGCCACGCGATCGCGGCCGAGGACGCATCTGTTCTGCATGGCCGCGATGCTGTGCGCGCTCGGCGTCGTCGCCGCCAAAGTCGAGACTTGGCGCGCCGGAACGCAGATGCTCGGCTCCGAGATTCAGACACGGCTGACCGGCCGCGTCGTCAGTCTCGAACAGATGGAAAGCGGCCGCATCAGGCTGACGCTCGATGTGGTTTCGACCGCTTACCCCGAGCTGCGCTACGCCCCGGAGCGGGTCAGGCTCTCGGCGCGGACCGTTCCCGCCGATATGACCGCCGGCTCCCTGATCACCGGCTATGCCAGGCTGTTGCCGCCGACCGGTCCGGTGCGGCCGGAGAGCTACGATTTCTCCTTCGACAGCTATTTCACCGGTTTCGGCGGCAGCGGCTTCTTTCTCGGCAATCCGAAAACCATTGCTACGCAGGGACCGCCGCCGCTGACCGCGCGGCTCTCCTCGGCAATCGAGAACGCGCGCGAAAACATTGCCGACCATATCAGGGGCAAAATCGGCGGCGCCGAAGGCGAGATTGCCGCGGCGTTGATTGTCGGGGTGCGCGCCGGCATCCCGGACGAGGTCAACGAAGCGATGCGGCGCACCGGCATCTACCACATCATCTCCATCTCCGGCCTGCACATGGCGCTGGTTGCCGGCACCATCATGGTGTTGCTGCGTGGCGCCTTTGCGCTGTTTCCCGATTTCTCTTCGCGCCGCCCAGTCAAGAAATATGCAGCAGTGGCAGCACTCGTCTCCATCGCCGCCTATCTCGTCATTTCAGGCGTCGTGGTTGCCGCCGAGCGCAGCTTCATCATGCTGGCGGTCATGCTTGTCGCCGTGCTGTTTGATCGCGCCGCACTCACCATGCGCAATCTGGCGATCTCCGCCATTGCCGTCATCCTGGTGTCGCCGCACGAGGTGGTCGGTCCCAGCTTCCAGATGTCGTTTGCTGCCACCGCCGCCCTTGTCGGCGCCTATGCCGGCTGGGCCGATTACCGCGCCGACAAGGTGAGAACGCCGCCGGCAAAGCGCTCCTTCGTCGGCTTCCTGTCGCGAAAATTCGCGCTGGCCATGGGCAGCCTCGCCATGACCTCGATCATCGCCGGCAGTGCAACCTTGCTGTTCGCCATCTGGCATTTTCAGCGTGTGTCGCCGCTCAGCCTGATCGCCAATCTGGCCGTGATGCCGATTGTTTCGTTGATCGTCATGCCTTTTGCCGTGCTCAGCGCACTGGCGATGCCGTTCGGCGCCGACGGGCCGTTCCTCTATGTGATGGGCAAGGGTCTGATGGCGATGATCGCTATATCGGCCTGGATTTCCGAGCGCTCGCCGGTCGACGCCGTCGGGCTGATCTCCATCCGCTCGGTGCTGTTGGTGGCGGTCGCCCTCGTCATCGCCACCATGGCCACCACCTGGCTCAGGTTGGCGGCCGTGCCTTTCGCGCTGGCCGGCCTGTTGACGGTAGCCGCAGGTGCTTACGCCCGACGTGCTCATATCCGAGGATGCGCATCTGGTGGCCATGCCGATCGGTGGCGGCGAACTCGCCCTCAACCGCGAACGCTCCAACGAATTCACCACGGACAATTGGAAACGGGCGCTGCGGGCCGAAACCATTATCCCACCTGAGATTTTCGAGGCAACAGATACGCGGTTCGATCTCGATCCGCTCGATCTGCCGCCCGGCTCGCCCTTCTATTGCACCGGCGATCTCTGTATCGCCCGGCACCCTTCCGGAGCCATTGTGGCGCTTGCGAAAGACCGCAAGACGGCGCGGCCGGCCTGTGCCTTCGCGAGCCTGATCGTCATCGATGACGCCACCGCCTACAATCCGTGCCGCGACCCGCTGGTGCTGGTCGTGACGAAGAAACAGCTGGCCCGCGACGGCAGCGCCGCCGTCTTCTTCGATCCGCAATCGGCAGCTGCAGCGCCAACCATCCGCTTCGCCGTCGACAAGCCGTATCGCCCCTGGCACGAGCAACGCCGCTTCTCCCGCGAAGCGCGCGGCCTGCCGCCTTACAACCAGCGTGAAAAGTACAAACCCAAGCCGGCTCAGTAGCGCCGGATCAATCCGACAAGCTTGCCCTGCACCTTCACCCTGTCCGGTCCAAAAATGCGGGTCTCGTAGGCCGGGTTGGCGGCTTCCAGGGCGATCGAGGCGCCCTTGCGGCGGAAGCGTTTCAGGGTCGCTTCCTCATCGTCGACCAACGCCACCACGATCTCGCCGGGGCTGGCTGTGTCGGCATTGCGGATGATGACCGTGTCGCCATCGAAAATGCCGGCCTCGATCATCGAATCGCCCTTGACCTCGAGCGCGTAGTGTTCGCCGCCCATGATCATATCGGGCGGCACCGAGATCGAATGGGTCTGATGCTGGATGGCGTCGATCGGCACGCCGGCGGCGA
Organism: Mesorhizobium sp. LNJC394B00; assembly: GCF_000502555.1. Taxonomy (NCBI): domain Bacteria; kingdom Pseudomonadati; phylum Pseudomonadota; class Alphaproteobacteria; order Hyphomicrobiales; family Phyllobacteriaceae; genus Mesorhizobium; species Mesorhizobium sp. LNJC394B00. The sequence continues at coordinate 235,550 of NZ_AYWH01000004.1, read as the reverse complement.
TGCGTCCCATAACCGGGATTGAAATCGCGGAAACGGCATCGTCATTGCCGGCCGACATCGAACGCGACGGCGAGCCCGGCTTGATCTGGCGGCCGAGACCGCCTTGGCCCATCGCGCCTTGTCCTTGGCCGCCTTGCCCTTGGCCGGTTTGACCAAGACTGCCCTGAATCACGCTCGGCGAAAACTTCCTCGCCGCATTGAGGCCTGGTGCGATCGAGTCGGGCAGCCGCAGCACTTCCAGCGCGCGCGCCCGGTTCGGCAGCCGGCGAATGAAACCGCGCTCCTCAAGCGCCGTGATCAGGCGGTGGATGCCGGACTTGGAGGCGAGGTCGAGCGCTTCCTTCATCTCGTCGAAGGACGGCGGGATTCCGCTCTCCTTCAGGCGTTCATGGATGAACATCAGAAGCTCATGTTGTTTGCGCGTCAGCATCGCGGCCCCCAAGGGTTCTGAAATCAGAATCAGAAAAAACAAACCCAGAACAAACACTATCTGTTCCAGTTGTGTTCCGCAACCTTTTAAAGTTTAATGAATGTGTTGACGTTTTGTTCAGCGTAACGTTCGGCGCTGCGGGCGCCGCCTGCGCCCATTTGCCGGCAACGGGTGAAACGAAGCCAAAGTGCCCTGCGCGTCGGCTACGACCGCCGCTTCCTTTTCGGACGGGGCTGCGCAGCATCCGCGCCGGGTTCGCTCTGGGCATAGACCTGCAGCGTGTAGCCGATGTGAGCGGTCATCAGAGTTTTCGCACGTTCGACGTCGCGATCGAGGGCCGCTTCCATCAGGGCGGTATGGTGTTCGATCGCCACGGCGTCGCGCAGGGCCGCCACGGCCTTCCGGTGTCCATCCGTGCGGCCGGCGGCGGCGCGCAGCGTCGGGGCCAGACCCAGAAAGCGGTGATGGCGATGCAATTGGTCGGAAATCGTCGCATTGAAGCGCAGCAGCCAGCTGGATGTCGCGGCACTGAGCAGCGCCGCATGGAAGGCATCGTGTTTTTCGTACCACGCGTCGACCGCATCATCCGATGGATCGTCGAGAACAGACCCGCACCGTGAGAGACGATAGTGGGCGGCAACGACCGCGTCTTCCCACTCACGGTCGCCCTCCTCGATCGATTCCACCAGCAGGGGCAGTTCGACCACCAGCCGCGCACGCGCCAAATCCTCGAGCTCCGCCCGAGAGACGGGAGCGACCGCAAACCCGCGGTTGCTGATGGCGGTCACAAGCCGTTCCGCCTCCAGCCGCGACAGCGCCTCGCGCAACGGCGTCCAGCCGATGCCGTAGGTGTTGCGCAGCGTGCTCAGCTTCAACGGCGCGGCAGGCGCCAGCCGGGTCGCAAGAATATCGCGCCTGAGCAGGCGATAGGCCGCTTCCGTCTTCGAGGTCTGCTCGTCACCCAGCATCGTGATCCATCAGACATAAACGCTCGGCGGATCATTATATATCAAAGCCTTTCAATGGGTGAATTATATATAATGTTTGACAGTTCAAGGGCGACCACTCAAGATCGCCGGCATGTTTGGGCGGCAGGCTCCGCCGCGCGCGTTTGTCCATGGAGGGGCGCCGGATCATGAGCACGACACCCGATCTCGCTACAATCGAAGCAATGGATGCCGCCGATCCGCTGCGCTCCATGCGCGAACGCTTTGTCTTGCCGCAAGGCGTGATTTATCTCGACGGCAATTCCCTGGGCGCCGCGTCAGCGGTCGTCTTCAGCGAACTGCAGCAGGCCGCCACGCAGGAATGGGCGCACGACCTCATTCGCGCCTGGAACACCGCCGGCTGGTTCAACATGCCGGTGGAACTCGGAGATCAGCTCGGGCGACTGATCGGCGCGGCTGATGGGCAGACGGTGGTCTGCGACACAACCTCGATCAACGTCTACAAGCTGCTGCACGCAGCGCTCGGCATGCGGCCGGATCGGTCGGTCATCGTTGCCGAGGGCGACAGTTTCCCGACCGACCTCTACATGGCCGAAGGCGTCGCCTCGACCCGGCCGGGAACGCGGCTGCGGCTGGAGGGCGTCGACGCGGCGGCAATCGAGGAGCTGATCGACGACAGCGTTGCCGTCATCCTGGTCAACCACGTCAACTACAAATCCGGCCAGTTGCGCGACATGACGGCGCTGACGCGCAAGGCACATGACGCCGGCGCGCTGATCATCTGGGATCTCTGCCACACGGCCGGCGCCTTGCCGGTCGAACTTGACCGTGCCAATGCCGATTTCGCCGTCGGCTGCACCTACAAATACCTCAATGGCGGCCCGGGCTCGCCGGCCTTCATCTACGCGGCTGAGCGCCACCATGGTGATATCAGCCAGCCGCTCAGCGGCTGGTGGGGGCATGCGCGGCCGTTTGCCTTCGAGCAGGGCTTTGCCGTCGGCAGCGGCATCCGCCGCTTCCTGTGCGGAACGCAGCCGGTGCTGTCGATGCGGGCGCTCAAGGGCGCGCTCGATATCTGGAACGACGTCGACATGGCGGCGGTGCGCAGAAAAAGCATCGCACTGACCGACCTGTTTATCCAGCTCGTCGAAGCCAGATGCGGCGCCTACCGGCTTGAACTGGAAAGTCCTCGCGACGGCAGCCAGCGCGGCAGCCAGGTGTCGTTCCTCCACCCGCATGGCTATCAGGTGATGCGGGCGCTGATCGAGCGCGGCGTGATCGGCGATTTTCGGGCGCCGTCGACCATCCGTTTCGGCTTCACGCCGCTCTATGTCGGTTATGGCGATGTCTGGCAGGCGGTCGAAGCGCTGGAGGATATTTTGCGCACCGGCGCCTGGCAGGACGCCCGCTTCGCGGTGAAGACCGCGGTTACGTGAGAAACTAGAGCAATTTCAGGAAAAGTGTGAAGCGGTTTTCCGTCCGACATTGCGTCAATCAAAGAGCTAGAGCATTTCGCCGTTTCCGTTAAACGGTGAAATGCTCTAGAGCCGGGTGCGGACCGTCCAGAGCTCCGGAAACAGCACGACCTCCAGCATCTTCTTCAGATAGGAGGCGCCTGAGGTGCCGCCGGTGCCGCGCTTCAAGCCGATGATGCGCTCGACCGTTGTGACGTGGTTGAAGCGCCAGCGGCGGAAGTAATCCTCGAAGTCGACCAGCTTCTCGGCCAGTTCGTAGAGCATCCAGTAGCGCTGCGGGTCGCGGTAGACGGTTTGCCAGGCAGCCAGCACGTCTTCGTTCTCACCGCGCGTCTCGCGCCAGTCCGTGCGCCCGGCATCGGCGCCGATGTCGAAGCCATTGCGCGCCAAAAGCAGAAGCGCCTCGTCGTACAGCGACGGCGTGGCCAGGATCGCTTCCAGCCTGTCCGTAAGATCGCGCCGGTGCTTGTGCGGCCCGAGCATGGCTAGGTTGCGGTTGCCGGCCATGAACTCGATGGCGCGGTACTGCCAGGACTGGAAGCCCGAGGATTGGCCGAGCGCGTCGCGAAACTCGGTGTATTCGCTGGGCGTCATCGTGCGCAGCACGTCCCAGGCATTGTTGAGCTGCTCGAAGATGCGCGCGACACGCGACAGCATCTTGAAGCTCGGTTCGAGGCGGTCGGCGCGGATCGAGCGGATCGCGGCGCCGATCTCGTGGAGGGCCAGTTTCATCCACAATTCGGATGTCTGATGCTGGATGATGAACAGCATCTCGTCATGGGCAGAAGACAGCGGCGCCTGCGCATCGAGCACCTTGTCCAGCTGCAGATAGTCGCTGTAGGACATCCGCTCCTTGAAAGACATCTGCGCGCCATCGGACGCCGGATCGTGCGGCTGGCTCAATTGCTCTTCTCCGCGCGCAACCGGAAGCGCTGGATCTTGCCGGTCTGGGTTTTGGGCAAGGCGTCGATGAACTTCACCGAACGCGGATATTTGTAGGGCGCGATCGTTGCCTTGACGTGGTCCTGCAGGCGTTTGACGGTCAATGCGTCCGGCGAAACACCTTGCACAAGCACGATATGCGCCTCGACGATCTGGCCGCGTTCACCGTCCTCGGCGCCGGTCACCGCGCATTCGGCGACGTCGGGATGCGAGAGCAGCGCCGCTTCGACCTCGGGGCCGGCGATGTTGTAGCCGGCGCTGACGATCATGTCGTCGGAACGCGCGGCGAAGTGGAAGAAGCCATCCTCGTCCTGCGTGAACGTATCGCCGGTGAGATTCCAGCCATCGCGGACATAGTCCTTTTGCCTGGCATCGGCCATGTAGCGGCAGCCGGTCGGGCCGCGCACCGCCAGCCGGCCAGTAGAGCCGCGCGGCAGCTCCCGCATCTCGTCATCGACGATGCGTGCCTGATAGCCGCCGACGGGTTTGCCGGTGGAGGCCGGCTTCATGTCGTCGAAGCGGTTGGAGATGAAGATATGCAGCATCTCGGTGGCGCCGATCCCATCGAGGATCGGCTTGCCGGTCTTCTCAGTCCATTCCTCGAAGACAGGCGCCGGCAGCGTCTCGCCCGCCGAAACCGCGACGCGCAGCGAGGACAGGTCAGCGCCTTGATCCATGGCCTTGAGCATGGCCCGATAGGCGGTTGGAGCGGTGAAGGAAATGGTCGCTTTGTAGGTCTCGATGATGTGGATCATGTTGGGTGGCGTCGCCTGTTCCAGCAGCGTCGCCGCGGCGCCGAAACGCAGCGGGAAGATGGCGAGCCCGCCAAGACCGAAGGTAAAGGCAAGGGGCGGGGAGCCGACGAAGATGTCGTCGGGCGTCACCTCCAGGATTTCGCGGGCATAGGCGTCGGCGACGATCAGCAGGTCGCGGTGGAAATGCATCGTCGCCTTCGGCACGCCGGTGGTGCCGGAGGTGAAGCCGAGCAGGGCGACATCGTCGCGGCCGGTGTTGACGGCAGTGAAGGTGACCGGCTTGTCGAGGGCGGCGCGGTCGAGTTCCGCGTCATGGTTGGCCGTGCCGTCGAAGCCAATGACCTGCTTGAGATACGCACTGCCCTTGGCGCAGGCGGTCATCTCGTCCATCAGCCTTGTATCGCAAAGCGCAACCGTGATTTCCGCCTTGTCGACGATCTTGGCGAGTTCGCCGGCGCGCAGCATCGGCATGGTGTTGACGACCACCGCGCCAACCTTGGTGGCGGCCAGCCAACAGGCGACCATGGCCGGGTTGTTGGCCGAGCGGATCAGCACCCGGTTGCCCGGCTTGACGCCATAATTCTCGACCAGGGCATGGGCGAGCCTGTTGGTCCAGTCGGACAGTTCCTTGTAGGTGCGGCGGCGGCCATTGCCGATCAGCGCGGTGTGGTCGCCGAACCCTTTTTCGACCAGCCTGTCGGTCAATTCGACGCCGGCATTTATGTGGTCGGGATAGTCGAAGCCGTCGAGCAAAAACTCCGGCCATTGCTCCGGCGGCGGCAGGTTGTCGCGCGTGAATGTGTCGATATGCACTGATGGCCCAAGCATTTTCGGCTGCCCCTGTCTGCCTCGCGCCCATGGCTGAACAAGGCGCAGGATCGCACCAGTCGAAATTTGTTTCAAGCCTAAAATGTTTTTAGGTCGCAGCATTGACGCCGCCCTGTTCGGCGGCCATTCCTGTCGACTGAACTGAAGCCATCCGGGAGGGATGCAGATGCTCCAACATCGTGTTGCCGATTGGGACAATGCCTACGCCAACGGCGACAACATTGCCGGCAGCAATCGCTGGCCGGCCGCGTGGGACACACCGGCACAGGCTTTTCGCGACACAATGTCGGCGTCCGGTCGGGCCAAGCTCGACATCGCCTATGGCGACAGCCCGCGCAACAGGCTCGATCTGTTCCTTCCCGATGTCATGCCCAAAGGGCTCGTCGTCTTCATCCATGGCGGTTACTGGAAGGCGTTCGACAACAAGCCATGGTCGCATCTGGCCAACGGCGCGGTTGCCAATGGCTTTGCCGTGGCAATGCCGACTTACACGCTTTGTCCCGACATACGCATTTCCGGCATCGTTAGGGAAATCGCGGCGGCGATCGGCAAGGCGGCGACGATGGTCGGCGGGCCGGTGATCCTGACCGGGCATTCCGCCGGCGGCCATCTCGCCTCCAGGATGGTGACGACAACGACACCCCTGGCCGCCGATGTGGCGGGCCGCGTGCGCAATGTCGTCTCGATCTCCGGCGTCCATGACCTGCGGCCAATCATGCGGACTGGGATGAACGCGACACTGGCCATCGATGAAGCGGAAGCACTGGCCGAAAGCCCGGTTCTGCTGCGCCCCATGCAGGGCGCGCGCATCACCTGCTGGGCCGGCGGCGGCGAGCGGGCGGAGTTCCTGCGCCAGAATGCGCTGCTTGCCAACATCTGGATCGGCCTCGGCGCCACGACCAGCACAGTGGTCGAGCCGGACCGGCATCATTTCAGCATCGTCGACGGGCTTGCCGATCCGACACATCCGCTGACGCGGACATTGCTGGCGGAGTAACAACCAGTCTTATCTCTTGGAATTAACGGCTTGGATCCGCGACCTTCAGCGCAACATCAGAACGCTGCAAGCAGCGCCTGCTTCTGCCGCCGGAGCGAAGGGCTCGCGCACGATCAGGCCGTTGGCGTCGGCCAGCATTCTCAGCATCGAGGAATCCTGGATGCCGAATGGTGTCGCCACCAATGCGCCGGCTTCTTCCCGGACCACGGCGCGCACATAGTCTTGCCTTAGATCATTGGCCGGCATCGCGGCGCCAAGCTGAGCCTGGCGGATGTCCTGCCGGTGGGGACGGCCGCCGAGCTGCGCCAATAGCGGCTTCAGGAACAATTGCGAGCAGACCAGGCTCGCCACCGGATTGCCGGGCAGGCCGATGCACCTGATATCGCCCAGCCGCCCGAACATCAGCGGCTTGCCCGGGCGCATGGCGAGCTTCCAGAAGTCGAGGTTCATGCCTTCGCCGGTCAGCACGTCATGAACGAGATCATGGTCGCCGACCGAGGCGCCGCCGAGCGTGACGATGACGTCGGCTTTCGCATCGACCGCCTTTTTCACCAGCGCCGCGATCGCTTCCTTGCGATCGGCCGCTATACCGAGATCGAGCGCGCGAGCGCCGACCGACTGCGCCACAGCAGCGACGCCATAGGCGTTGGACGAGATGATCTGGGCGGGGCCAGGTTCGCTGCCCGGTGGCAGCAATTCGTCGCCGGTGGCGATGATGGCGACCAGCGGCCGTTGCACCACGTTCAACCGGGGATGATTGGCCGACGCCGCCAGCGACAATGCAGCCGGATCGAGCACGCGGCCTTTCTCCAGCAGCACGTCGCCTTGGGCAAAATCCAGTCCAAGGCGGCGGATGTTGCGGTTCTTCGCCGTCGGTTCGGTGACCTCGATCCGGCCACCGCCGAGATCGCGAACATTTTCCTGGATGACGATCGTGTCTGCGCCTTCAGGCAGCGGCGCGCCGGTGAAGACGCGCACGGCCTCGGATTTACCCACTGTGCCGTCAAAGCCTCGCCCTGCGGGCGCCATTCCGATCACCGAAAGCCGCGCCGGGGCCGACGCCACATCCTGCGCCCGTGCGGCATAGCCGTCCATGGCAGATGCATTGAAAGGCGGCTGGGTACGCAGCGCCACGACCGGCTCCGCCAGCACCCGGCCGGCCGCATCCGCCAGCGCGACCCTTTCACCGGGCAACGCCACAGCGCCGTCGAGTAGGCGTTGAAGCGCCTCGGCGACCGGAACCAGCGCCATTTACGAACCCGCCTTGTAGTCGCCGGACTTGCCGCCGGTCTTTTCCACCAGCTGTATACCGGAAATCACCATGGCGCGGTCGACCGCCTTGGCCATGTCGTAAATGGTCAGGCACGCGACAGATGCCGCGGTCAGCGCCTCCATCTCGACCCCGGTCTTGCCGGTGACGCGGGCGAGCGCGGTGACCCTAAGGCCGGGCAGCGTGGTGTCCGGTTCGATGTCGACCGACACCTTGGTCAAAAGCAGCGGATGGCAGAGCGGAATCAGCTCATGCGTCTTCTTGGCCGCCATGATGCCGGCAATGCGCGCGGTACCCAGCACATCGCCCTTCTTGGCGTCGCCGTCGAGGATCATCTTCAGGGTTTCGGCCCGCATCGAGACAAAGCCCTCGGCGACCGCCGTGCGCGTCGTCTCCGCCTTCTCGCCGACATCGACCATGTTGGCCTCGCCCTTGGCGCCGAGATGGGTGAGGGCGGCTGCCATCCTCAGATGGCCTCTGCTTTCGCCTTGCCTGTCAAAAGCAGCCGCGTTGCCGCAGCGACATCCTCTTGCCGCATCAGGCTCTCGCCGACGAGGAAGGTGCTGATGCCGGTCTTTTGCATCCTGAAGCAATCGTCGTGGGTGAAAATTCCGCTCTCGCTGACCAGCAATCGGCCGCCCGGCACCATCGATGCCAGCCGTTCCGAGGTCTCGAGGCTGGTCTCGAATGTTCTGAGATTGCGGTTGTTGATGCCGATCAGCTGCGACGAGAGTTTTACCGCGCGCTGCGTCTCGGCCTCGTCATGCACCTCGATCAGCGCGTCCATGCCGAGTTCGAACGCGGTCGCTTCCAATTCGCTCGCCAAGGCATCATCGACGCTGGCCATGATGATCAGGATGGCATCGGCGCCCCATGCGCGAGCCTCGTAGACTTGATAAGGGTCGAACAGGAAATCCTTGCGCAGCGCGGGCAGGGACACTGCCTTCCGTGCACTGATGAGAAATTCCGGCGCGCCCTGGAAGGATGGCGCATCGGTCAGCACCGAAAGACAGGCGGCACCGCCTTTCTCATAGGCCTGCGCCAGTGCGGGCGGGTCGAAATCGGCGCGGATCAAGCCTTTGGATGGGCTTGCCTTTTTGATCTCGGCGATCAGGCCGAAGCTGCCCGATCTGCGCTTCGCCTCAAGCGCCCTCAGAAAGCCACGCGGTGCGTCGGCATCCTTGGCTCGCGCCTTGATCTCGGCCAACGGTATACGCGCCTTCGCCGCCGCGATCTCGTCCCGCTTGTAGGCCTCGATCTTGCGCAGAATGTCAGCCACGGCTCATCCGTTCGAAATCTCGACCAGCCTGTCGAGCACGCCCAGCGCCCGGCCGCTGTCAATGGCCTGTGTGGCCGCGGCCATGCCGTCGGCAAGCGTCGTCGCCTTGCCGGCCACCACCATGCCGGCGCCGGCGTTCATCAGCACCGTATCGCGATAGGCCCCGGCAGCACCTCTCAGCATGTCGCGCAACGCCGTGGCATTGTAGGCGGCGTCGCCGCCGCGCAACTCGTCCTTGGTGTGGCGCTGCAGGCCGACGGCTTCCGGGGTGAGCGTGAAATGGCGGATCTCGCCGCCGGCCAATTCCGCCACCTGCGTTTCGCCGGTGGTGGTGATTTCGTCATAGCCATCCCCATGGACCACCCAGGCATGCTCGGTGCCCAACGCCTTCAATGTCTCGGCCACCGGCACGATCCATTCCGGCAGGAACACGCCGACCATCTGCCTGCTGACGCCGGCCGGATTGGACAGCGGTCCGAGCAGGTTGAAGATGGTGCGCGTGCCGAGCTCGACGCGGGTCGGGCCGACATGCTTCATCGCCGGGTGGTGCGCCGGCGCGAACATGAAGCCGACGCCGGCCTCCTGGATGCAGCGGCCGATCACCTCTGGCGGGATATCGATCTTGACGCCGAGCGCGACCAGCACATCGGCGGCGCCCGTCAGCGACGACAGGCCGCGATTGCCGTGCTTGGCGACCGGCACGCCGCAGCCGGCAATGACGAAGGCCGAAGCGGTCGAGATGTTGACTGAATGCGAATTGTCGCCGCCCGTGCCGACAATGTCGATGGCGCCCTCAGGAGCTTCGACGCGCAGCATCTTGGCACGCATGGTGGCGACGGCGCCGGAAATCTCGCTCACGGTCTCCCCGCGCACGCGCAACGCCATCAGGAAGCCGCCGATCTGGCCCGGCGTCGCGTCGCCAGACATGATGATGTCGAAAGCTTCGCGCGCTTCCTCGAAGGTAAGCCCGGTTCCCGTGGCGACCTTGGCGATATGGGTCTTCAGGGCGCTCATTGGGCCAAGACGTTCATTGGGCTAAGGCCATTCATTGGGCGAGGGCTTGGGCAACGGCGGCCTGGTCGACGCTGACGGCGTACTGCGTCTGCAACTGCGCCACCAGCTGGTCGAGCAGATCGTCGGACATGCCTTGCGTGAAGGATTTTTGCGCATCGTCGGGTACCGAGCTGGCGTCGGCTCCGGCCGGCTCGAACACTTCGGCGACCTTGAACAGGATCTGGCCGTCGCCGGTGGGCGAGGGGATCAGCCCGGTGCCGCCTTCGCCGACGCCGAACATCGCAGCAGCACCCTCCTTGCCGAAATCGACATCGTCGGCCTCGCGCTTCACGCCGCGCTTGGTCTGCTTTTCAAGCTTCAGTTCGCCGGCGATGACGTCGAGTGTGGTGCCAGCCTTGAGGCGCTTGTCGAGTTCGTCTGCTTTCGCGGTCAGCCGCTTGGTCGTTTCCTCTGTCGTCCAGTCCGCCACCACGCGCTGGCGGACTTCGTCCAGCGTGCGGTCGCGAGCCGGCGTGATCGATGTCAGTTCATAGAACACGAAGCCGTTGTTAGGCGTGGTCAGGGCTTGATTCTCGGTGTTGGGCTCGGCCTCGAACACCGCCTTGATGAGGTCCGGCGATGCCGGCAGGTCCTTGATGATGGTCCCGTCCGGCCTGAGGCCGGTGCGGTCGATGGCCTCGACGGTGACGTCCTTGAGCTTCAGTTTGGCGGCGGCTTCGGCCAGCGTGCTGCCGGCGGCGCGGGTGTCTTCGTAATTGTCGTGCACGTCGAGCAGGATGCGGCTTGCTTCGCCAAGCGCCAGATCCTTGCGGATCTGGTCTGACACTTCCGCCAGCGGCTTCACCGTTTCCGGTTTGATCTCGGTGACGCGCAAAAGCACCGGACCGAACGCGCCCTGGACGACCGGGCTGACTTCGTTGACGGCTAGCGCGAATGCGGCATCGGCGACCGCCTTGTCGGTGATCTTGTCCTTGGAGAGCGTGCCGAGCAGCGTGTCGGCCGGGGTCTTGCCCTGCGCGGTGACGATCTTGTCGAAAGTGGCGCCCGTCTTCAGCGAATCGGATGCCGCCTTGGCGGCGTCCGCGGAAGGAAACACCAGCTGTTCGATGGTGCGCATTTCCGGCGTGGTGTAGCGGCCCTTGTTCTTGTTGTAGTCGTCGCTGACCTGCTGGTCGGTCACGGCGCTGACATCCATGATGTCTTCGGGCTCGAGCCGGACATAGGAGAATTTGCGGTATTCTGGCGCCGCGTAGGTTTTCTTGTTGGACTCGAAATAAGCCTGAAGCACGCTGTCGGAGGGGGCCTCGATCGGTTCGACCAACGCCTTTGGCAAGATCAGATAGTCGATGGTGCGGTCTTCGCCCCGATAGAGCGCAACTGCCTTGAAGAAGGTGTCCGGAGCCTTGAGGCCGTCCGAAACCGCTTCGACGATCTGCTGGCGCACCGCCACCTGAGCCCGGTTCTTCAGATAATCCTCCGGCCGCATTCCCAGTTCGCGCAGCCGGGATTCGAACAGCCGGCGGTCGAACTGGCCATTCGGGCCCTGGAAGGCGGGTTCCTGCCGCGTCAGTTCGGCCAACCTGTCCTTGGAGAAGCCAAGCCCGAGCTTGCGCGCCTGTTCGTCAAGGACGGCGCCGGACACCAACTGAGCCAGCACCTGGTTGTCGATGCCATAGGCCTTGGCCTGGTCGCGGCTGATGCGCTGGCCGATCTGCTGCTGCAGCATGGCGATCTGGCGATCATAGGCGAGGCGGTACTCGGTGATCGACACGGTGGTGCTGCCGGCGGTGATCACCGCATGATGGCCAGCCAGGAAGCCGCCCGTCATCCGCGTGGTGACGCCCCAGGCAAGGAAACTCAACACCAGCAGCGACAGCAGGGCTTTCGCGACCCAGGTCCCTGCCGCGCTTCTCAATATACCAAGCATTGTTACTTCCGATTTTTGCGCAGTTTTGCGTGCGCCCGAGTCTGAAACAAGCGCAATAGCGCCCTTCCGGCTCACTGTCGATTGCTTTGTGGCCTGATTTTGATAGGGAGGGCGAGACCCCAATGTCGCCCGGAGAACCAGATCCCCATGACGCCAGGAATTCGACCGCTCGTTGCCGGCAACTGGAAAATGAACGGCACCAGCGCTTCGCTGAACGAGCTCAGGATGATCGGCAACGGCTTCATGAGCGGGCTCGACGCAGAGACCGAAGCATTGGTCTGCGTGCCGGCGACCTTGCTGTCGCGCGCCGTCGAAATCCTGTCGCGCACGCCGGTGCGGGCCGGTGGCGAGGACTGCCACATCAAGGAAAGCGGCGCCTTCACCGGCTGCGTCTCAGCCGAGATGCTGAAGGATGCGGGCGCCAGCCACGTCATTGTCGGCCATTCCGAGTGCCGCGAACAGCGCAGCGAGGACGATGCCATCGTCCTCGCCAAGGCCTCGGCGGCGTGGCGGGCAGGGCTCGTCGCCATCATCTGCATCGGCGAGACCAAGGCCGAGCGCGAAGCGGGCACAGCACTCGACGTATTATCGCGGCAGGTCGCCGGCTCGGTGCCACCGAGCGCAACGCCCGCCAACACCGTTATCGCCTACGAGCCGGTATGGGCTATCGGCACCGGCCTGACGCCGACCGCCGAAGACGTGGCGGAGGCGCACGCGCATATCCGCCAAAAACTGGCGGAAGCGCTCGGCGCAGCCGTGGCCGGCAAGATGCGCATCCTCTATGGCGGCTCGGTCAAGGCGTCCAACGCGGTCGAACTGCTGGGCGTCAAAAACGTCGACGGCGCGCTGGTTGGCGGCGCCAGCTTGAAGGCGTCCGACTTTCTCGCCATCGCCGAGGCATACCAGAATATCGCGTAGGCCCCGGAATTTCGTTGCCGACCAGTTCCGTCATCGACTTATGAACGCAGCAGTTCGGCGGAAATCGTTGCAAAGGGCGCATTGCTTCCCATATTCCGGCCACGGGCTTGGAAATGCCGTTAAAGCATTGTATGGAGCCGCCTCCAAATCACCGGCCCTGATCGCCAGGGAGCGGCAGGGCTTGCCAGGATAAAATATGGAAACCGTACTGATCGTCATCCACCTCATGGTCGTGCTCGCCCTTGTCGGCGTGGTGCTGCTGCAACGCTCCGAAGGCGGTGGTCTCGGCATTGGCGGCGGTTCCGGTTTCATGACCGCGCGTGGCGCCGCCAATGCGCTGACGCGGGCGACGGCGATCCTGGCCGCGGCCTTCTTCGTGACGTCGCTGACACTCTCGATCGTTGCCCGCTATGGCGAAAAACCGATCGACATTCTCGACCGCGTGCCGGCCGACAGCGGCAACGGCGTGCTCAATCAGTTGCCCGGCACGACGGCGCCGACGCCGCCTTCGGGCAACACCGCACCGGCCGCGCCCGCGGCCAACGGCGCCGCCACGACGCCGCCCGCGACGGCTCCCGCCACCACAGCCCCGGCGACGGCTCCATCTCCGGCGACGCCACCTGCAACCGATTCGGCTGCGCCGCCGGCTACCAATGGCGTTACCTTGCCGGTCACGCCGCAGGTTCCGAACCAGTAGTCGGTACGGTCAGATGCCGCGATCTGTTGTTGTTTCAACACAGTCGCGGCAAATGGCACACGATCACGAAGATTCGACGGCACCCCGTGCTTGAGGCCCGTACGCCACTTCGATTATAGATTGCCGGCGGCACTTTCTGCGCCCTTGGGGGGCGCCGGGCGACGCCGTGGGCAACAAGCATTGAACGATCGGATCTTCGCCATGCAGCTTCGCAGCTTCATTTTCATGGGGTTTTGTGCCGTATTCGGCATGAGCTCCGCGGCCTTCGCCGGCACTCCGGCAATGACCTCACCGCAGGCGGTTGGCAAAACCGCTGTCATCAACGTCGCCGCCAAGAGCGATGCGACGCAGCTGAAGCTTCTCAAGAAGAAGAAAAACCCGAGCCCGGATGATCTGGCTCAGATCAGCAAGCTCGAAGACAAGATCGCCGCCGACAGGGATCTCGCCCGCGTCAAGGCGCTCGAGGCCCGCAAGGTGGCGATGCGCGATGCGGCGAAAGCCAGGGCCGACGCCCAGCGCCAGGCGTTCCTGGCCAGCAAGGGCAAGCCGGTGGTGATCGCTGACGCCAAGCCAGGCAAGAAGATCACCAAGATCATCGCTCCGGTTGACCCGATCGCGCCGGTCGAGCCGATCGAATCGGCCGAACCGCTTCCGGCCGAAGCGATGAATATCGCGCTGACCGGCAACAATGGCGAATTGCGCAGCGAGGCCCCGGGCCAGAAGCCGACGAGTGGCGGACTGTTCGCCGGCCTGTTCGGCGGCACGTCCTCTGCCTCGTCGATTGCCTATCTCCCCGAAACGCGCGCGCTCGACCAGGCTCTCGCCAAGCGGCAAGCCAAGAAGCAGTTCAAGGTGAAGCCGGAATTCGTGCCGCAGGACGTCGAATTCAGCGGCTATGAGCCGGGTACGATCGTCATCGATACCAGCGCGCGCCGCCTCTACCTCGTCGAATCGGCTTTCACCGCCCGCCGCTATGCGATCGCGGTCGGCCGCGAAGGCCTGCAGTTCAAGGGCAAGGTTGCCGTTGGCGACAAGCAGGAATGGCCGCGCTGGATCCCGACGCTCGACATGCAGAAGCGCGAACCCAAGCATTACGGCCAGTACAAGGACGGCATGCCCGGCGGCGGCCAGAACCCGCTCGGCGCCCGCGCCATCTATCTCTACGACGGCAAGAAGGACACGCATCTGCGCATCCACGGCACCATCGCGCCGCAGTCGATCGGAACCAGCGCTTCCAATGGCTGCTTCCGCATGATCAACGAGCACGTCATGGACCTCTACAGCCGCGTCAGGGTCGGCACCAAGGTCGTCATCATCTGACGCTTTCACAAACCTGCCGAAAGGGCCGGCTTTTGCCGGCCCTTTTGTTTTGACCAAAACACCAGTCTCGAACCGCGGGACTATCGCGCCTTCTCTGGAAAAAGCCTCAGCGGCGGTTTTTTCTCTGGCGGAATCAATTCGGCCGCGTTAAGCGATGACTCCCATGGCGCGATATGTATTCATCACAGGCGGCGTGGTTTCCTCACTTGGAAAAGGCATCGCTGCAGCGGCCCTTGGGGCTCTCTTGCAGGCGCGAGGCTATCGCGCACGCATCAAAAAGCTCGATCCCTATCTCAATGTCGATCCCGGAACGATGTCGCCTTACCAGCATGGCGAGGTTTTCGTCACCGATGACGGCGCCGAGACCGATCTCGATCTTGGCCATTACGAGCGCTTCACCGGCCGCTCGGCCAACCAGCAAGACAACATCACCACCGGCCGCATCTACAAGAACATCATCGAGCGCGAACGGCGCGGCGACTATCTCGGCGCCACCGTGCAGGTCATTCCGCATGTCACCGATGAGATCAAGAATTTCGTGCTCGACGGCAATGACGACTATGATTTCGTGCTGTGCGAGATCGGCGGTACGGTTGGCGATATCGAGGCGATGCCGTTTCTCGAGGCTATCCGCCAGCTCGGCAACGATCTGCCGCGCAACAACGCCGTCTATGTCCACCTGACCTTGATGCCTTACATCCCCACGGCCGGCGAGTTGAAGACCAAGCCGACCCAGCATTCGGTCAAGGAACTGCGCGGCATCGGCATCGCGCCCGATATCCTGCTGGTCCGCGCCGACCGCGCCATCCCCAAGGAAGAGCGCAGAAAACTGTCGCTGTTCTGCAATGTGCGCGAGAGCGCCGTCATCCAGGCGCTCGACGTGCCCCACATCTATGACGTGCCGATGGCTTACCACAAGGAAGGGCTCGATTCGGAAGTGCTGGCCGCCTTCGGTATCGATCCGGCGCCGAAGCCGCGCATGGAGCCCTGGCAGGCCGTGTCCAACCGCATCCACAATCCGGAAGGCGAGGTAACGATCGCCATTGTCGGCAAATACACCGGCCTCAAGGATGCCTACAAATCGCTGATCGAGGCTTTGTCGCATGGCGGCATGGCCAACCGCGTCAAGGTCAAGCTCGACTGGATCGAGAGCGAGATTTTCGAGAAGGAAGACCCGACGCCGTGGCTGGAAAAGGTGCATGGCATCCTGGTGCCCGGCGGCTTCGGCGAGCGCGGCTCGGAAGGCAAGATCCTGGCGGCGAAATTCGCCCGCGAGCGCAAGGTGCCGTATTTCGGCATCTGCTTCGGCATGCAGATGGCCTGCATCGAGGCAGCGCGCTCGCTGGCCGGCGTCGAACACGCCTCGTCGACCGAATTCGGTCCGACCGACGAGCCGGTCGTCGGCCTGATGACCGAATGGCTGAAAGGCACCATGCTGGAGAAGCGCCGCGAAACGGGCGATCTCGGCGGCACCATGCGGCTTGGCGCCTATCAGGCTGAACTCGCCAAGGGTTCGAAGATCGCCGACATCTATGGCGACACCCAGATTTCCGAGCGCCATCGCCACCGCTACGAGGTCAATATCGACTACAAGGAGCGGCTAGAAGATTGCGGCCTGGTGTTTGCCGGCATGTCGCCCGACGGTGTGCTGCCGGAAACCGTCGAATATCCCGACCATCCCTGGTTTATCGGCGTCCAGTATCACCCGGAGCTGAAGAGCCGGCCGCTGGAGCCGCATCCCCTGTTCGCCAGCTTCATCTCGGCCGCGGTGGACCAGTCGCGGCTGGTATAAGCAGGCCGCGTTGCCATGCAAACCTATGTTGCGCTGCTCTACAGCATTATCCTCGGCGAAGGCCGCCGGGTCGTCATGGCCGACCTCAAGGCGATGGCTGAACAGCTTGGGCTGAAGAACCCGCGCACCCTGGTGGCGACCGGCAATCTGGTCTTCGAGACACGGGCGACTGGTATCGCCAAGCTGGAACAGCAGTTGGAAACGGCCTTCGAAAAAACCTTCGGCCGCAATGTCGTCATCATCGTGCGCACTGCCGAGGATTGGCTGAAACTTGCCGCCGGCAACCCATTCCCGGCCGACTCTGCCGAGGCAGGCGATCAGGTGGCCGTGCGGGTGATGCGCGAGCCAGCGCCAGCGGATGGTGTGGCCGCGCTCCAGGCCTATGCCGCCGAGGACGAGAGGGTGGCTTCGGTCGACGGCGACATCTGGGTCGTCTTTTCGCGCCAGCGGCCAAGCTCGCGGCTGCTCGCTGCCATGAACCACAAGCGCATGGGCATCGGCACCGCACGCAACTGGAACACGGTGCGGAGGTTGGCTGAGATGGTGGAGTAGGGAGTAGGGAGTAGGGAGTAGGGAGTAGGGAGTAGGGGTATTATTCCCTACTGACTACTGACTACTGACTACTGTACTGACTACTCCCTATCCCTCAATTTCACGCCTTCGCCGTCCTGGCCCCTGCGCCAAGGGCGGCGGTGCGAAGGACGTAGTAGATGACCCCTGCAATGCCGACGCCGAAAAACCAGCCATAAACGCCCCACCATGCCGGCAGCAAATTGGTGAAGTTCGGCAGGACCGAGGAGAAGATGGCGCCGATGCCGGCGGCTATGAAGGCGTTGACGTGCCAGCCGCCCTGGAAGCGGAACTCGCCATCTTCGCGGTACAGTGCCTCGACGTCGACCTCGCCCTTCCGGATCAGATAGTAGTCGACCATCATCACCCCGAAGATCGGCCCCATCGTCGCGCCGATGACGTTGACGAAAGATGCGGCACTGCCTTCCCACGGCGCGAAGGGATAGAGCACCAGCGCGATAACAGCCGCGATATAGCCGCCCTTCTTGAAGTCGATCTGCCGGGGAAAGACATTGGAGAAGTCGAAGGCCGGCGAGACGAAGTTTGCCACCACATTGATGCCGAGCGTCGCCACGGCAAAAGTCAGGGCTGCAAGCGCTGCCAGGAACCAGCTGTCGAATTTCGCCGAGATCTGGTCGGGATGCAGAAGCACTTCGCCATACACGTCGAAGGCAGCGATGGTGGTCACGCCGGCGACCAGCGAGAACAGGATGAGATTGATCGGCAGGCCCCAGATGTTGCCCTTGCGCAGCGATGCCTTGTCTGGGGCATAGCGGGCGAAATCGCAGAAATTGAGATAGAGCGCTGAGAAATAGGTGACCCAGATCGCCGCCACCGCAAACAGCGACGTCCAGGAGCCAGGGGTTCCGGGTACGCCGGCATCCTTTGTCTTGTCGAGCAGCACATCCATCGGGATGTCGCTGGTGAAGGCAAATCTCCCGGATTTTACACAGAGATAGATCGCCAGGATCAACATCATCACCCACACCGCCGGTCCGGCCCAATCCTGGAAGCGGCGCACCGTTTCCATGCCGTTCTGGATGATCAGCAATTGCAGTGCCCAGATGACCACAAAACAGATCACTTCCAGACCCGTGTGGCCGAGGAAATGCGTGTTGGCGTTGAAATCGGCGAACCATTGCGAGCGGATCAGCAACGCCACGATCGCGCCCGATGCCGCCGCCGTCTGCGCGCCGTACCAGAAGCAGGCGACGATGGCGCGCACCAGGGCCGGAATGTTGGCGCCCCAGATGCCGAAGGAGGCGCGCGCCAGCACGGGGTAGGGCACGCCGGTCTTCACGCCGGCATAGCCGACCATGTTCATCAGCGCGTAGATGATCAGCGAACCGATGCCGATGGCGATGATGAAATTGACGAAGCCGCCGCAAAACAGGAACAGGCTTGCGGCGAGATAATAGCCCCAGAGGCTGTGGACGTCCGACGTCCAGACGTTGAAGATCGAGAACGGCCCCCAGTTTCGGACTTTGGCCGGAGCCAGATCCTCATTGTATAGATCAGGTGATGCGCCTTGTATGGTCACTGCGATGTCCTCCCCTTGATGCCGCACGCGCCCTCACGCGTCGACTGCGCAGGTTATGCCTGACGCAGGGGAACCGGCAAGCAATCCATTTGCCGGCTTTGGCCTTAAAGATATTCAATGAGAACAGCGCTTATCGATCGGCTTTTGGCGAAGGTCGGCGCAAACGCGGCGTATCTTGATTCGATCCGCAGGCGGCAGCGATCAGGACGCTTTGCGGTTGAGAGCCGGTGATGCATCGAAATTGGCGGCAAGCCAAGCTATCGCGCAGGTGACATCATCGAGCCTGTATTGGGCCACGGTCGGCCCACGCGGCTTGACCCGGATCGAGATGCCGCCGGCCTCGTTGATCGCCTCGAAACCGTTTTCGTCGGCGGTGTCGTCGCCGAGAAAGACCGGCCGCCGTCCGGCAAAGGGCGGGATTGCCATGAAACGCCGCACGGCAGCGCCCTTGGCCGCTTCGAGCGGCATGAGTTCGACGCCGGCGTTGCCCGGGATAACCCGATAGCCCTTGGGAAGCTCGGTCAATGCCTGTTCGGCAAGATGCGTTGCCCTGGCCAGCAGATGCGGCGCCGCACGCGTATGGATGGCGAGGATCGGACCCTTGCGCTCGATATGAACAAGGCCGTCATCCAGTTCGGCCTCGATGGCGTCGGCAAGGGCAGCGATATCGGCGGGAGCATCGGCGGCAACGACCGGGCCGTCCGGCGTCAGCCGGTGTTCCAGCCCATAGAGACCGGCAACACGCAGCTTCAACGGATGAAACAGGCGGTCGGCGCCTTCGACCGAGCGGCCGGTGATAAAGGCGACAGCGCCGTCCAGCCGTTCATCGACGACGCCGAGGAGGTTGCGCAGTTCGTCGCTTACGGACACGGCGTCGGGGTGCGCCGCGTGCTCCAGCAACGTGCCGTCGATATCGAGGAAAAGCGCCCATTGTCCTTCCGGCAGGTCGGGTGCGGTTGGCAGGCCCGGTGCTTTCGACAGGCTATTCATGACGCCACCTTCCGCATGCGGTCGAACAGTGAGACGATGTTGCTGCCGGTGTTTGCGGGCCGCTCGGCGACACTTGTCGCTCTTTCGAGGTCGCCGCGTTTGCGCAGGCGCGCCGCATCGAGCAGCATGCTGCCGGCCCAGCGAAAGACATTGTTGTCGCGCACTATTTCGCGCATCGGGCGCATGCGCTCGCGTTGTTCGTCCGGTGACATGGTCAGCGCCTGCAGCAGCACCTGGCTCATCATCGCCGCGTCGTAAGGATTGACGATCAGTGCTTCCAGCAGTTCGCGCGACGCGCCGGCAAACGTGCTGAGCAACAGCACGCCCTGTTCGTCGTCACGCGCGGCGACGAATTCCTTGGCTACGAGGTTCATGCCGTCATGCAGGCTGGTGACCATGCAGATGTCGGCGGCGCGATAGATCTCATAGACCTGTTGCTGCGAATGGTGCTCAGCCACCATGACCACGGGCTTGTAGCCGTCATGACCGTAGCGCTGGTTGAGCTCGTTGGCATAACGCAGGCATTCATCGTGCAATTGCTGGTACGCCGGCAGCGTGCCGCGGCTTGGGGCAGCAATCTGCAGGAACACTACCTTGCCGATCCACTCGGGGTGGCGCGTAAACAATTCGTCCAGCGCATGGAAGCGGTCGAGGATGCCCTTGGTGTAGTCCAGGCGCTCGACGCCGACGCACAGCTTGACGTCCGCCGACAGGCCGAACCGCTCACGCAGGCGGGCGCGGCTTTCCTCGACCGGTGGCAGTTTGGCCAGGAGTTCGGCCGGCCATTCGATGGAGATGGGATAGGCGTGCACCAGTGTCGTCCGCCCGCCATACGAGATCGCGGCGTCGGCGCGCTCGATCCGGCTTTCCAGGAACCTGTCTACGCTTTCAGTGAAATTATTGGCATGAAACTGGGTGTGAAAGCCGATGATCGAGCTCCCGAGCAGTCCATCAAGAACGCGTTCGCGCCATGGGCAGATGCTGAACACTTCGGAGTTCGGCCACGGGATGTGCCAGAAGGTGATGATGATCGCCTCCGGCAGGCGCTCGCGGATCATGCGCGGCAGGAGCGCGAAATGGTAATCCTGAACCAGCACGATCGGCCGCTCATTGCGCGCCTCGGCAACCACCATATCGGCGAATTTGCGGTTGACGGCCTCATAGGCCTCCCAGTCCGAGGCACGGAAGACCGGCCGTGTGAAGGCGATATGGCAGAGCGGCCAAAGCCCTTCATTGGCAAAGCCGAGATAATAGCCCTGATATTCGTCGTCGCTCAGCCACACGCGGCGCAGCGTATAGGACGGATTGTCCGGCGGCACCTGAACCCGATCGTTGCTGTCGACCGTCAGACGATCCGCAGTTCCGCCGCCATAGGCGATCCAGGTGCCGCTGCAGGCGCGGGTGATAGGCTCAAGCGCCGACACCAGGCCGCTGGCCGGCACCAGAAGCTCGACGCCGTTGTCCTTGATGTTGTGGATATAGGGTTCTCGGTTCGAGACGACGATGACCTGCGCGTCCGGCAGGTCGTCGGCAAGTATCTTGCGCAAGGTGTCGGGCGACCAGTTCACCAGCGCCGCGTCGGGAGATTGTCCGTTCTTCTCGAACTCCCGCAAGACCTTGCGCGTCGCTTCCGATGCGACGTCCTCGCCGGCAGTCGGTGCAACCGTCAAGCTATGGCTACGACGTTGCCTGGAGATCGATAACATAACGGCTAGAATCGAAAGGCCAAGGCTTGCAAGGATCAAGACCCAGAGCAGGGCCATGCCATAATCAGTCATTCCAATTCCAACTCAATTTTGGCCGTCAGGGCCTTTTTCTTCATGGTTCGATTTGAGTGTTCGCAGCCGACGATCGCCCGTGAGAACCTGTGTTTTTCGCAACGCACAAACCCTGGGTTCGGTTCCCGTTGAAGGCCGTTCAGATCATGTCCGCACGATCAGCGGAACCAGCCCTTCATGGCGGTCGGCGAGAAAGGCGACGACGCGGTCGCCGACACGCTGGAAGGTAAGATCGACCCTCTTTTCGCCGACACCCAGATGCCTGAGCGTCAGCGTATCGATGCCGATCGGCAAACGGGGTCGAGTGACGTGGATTTCGCCGTTCCAGCCGTCGATTTCCAGACCGAGGCACGCCTGCATCAGCATGAAGGCCGAGCCTGCCGACCAGGCTTGCGGCAGGCAGGCGACGGGGTAGGCGATCGGTGCTTCACCCGGCGAGCGGGTGAAGCCGCAGAACAGTTCCGGCAGCCGCATGTTGAAATGCACGGCGGATTCGAACGTGCCGCTCATCAGCCGCACCACGCTGTCACGCTCGCCGAACCGCGCCAGGCCAGCGCCGCACATCGCCGTGTCATGCGGCCAGATGGAACCATTGTGGTACGACATCGGGTTGAACAGCACAGCATCGTCGGAAAGCGTTCGCACCCCCCAGCCGGAGTGGAAGGAAGCCGAAAGCAACTGGTCGGCGACCATCTTAGCCCGCGCCGGTTCGGGCAGGCCGACATAGAGCAGGTGTCCGGCATTCGACGTGCGCACCTTGCACGGCTCTCCGGCGCCGTCGATCGCCAGCGCATAGAAGCCGAGATCGTCCAGCCAGAAATCACGCTCGACGGCGATCCGCATCTCTTCGGCGCGATTTTCCCAGTGCTCGGCCTGCGCGAACTCGCCCCGGCGGCGGGCGAGAGCGGCAAGGCCCCTGAAGGCTGCGAAGACATAACCCTGCACTTCGACCAGCGCGATCGGCCCCTTGGGAATGCGCCCGTCGGCGTGGAAGACGGAGTCGAAGCTGTCCTTCCAGCCTTGGTTCGCAAGGCCGGATTCGGCGGCGCGCTGATAGGTGACGAAGCCGGTTGCGCGGCTCGCCTCTTCCGTCCACTTGGCGGCGGCGCAGAGAGATGGCCACAGGCTGGCGATGAAGTCCATGTCGCCGGTGCGCTCGGCATAGGCGCAAGCGAGGTGGATGTAGAGCGGCGTGGTATCGACGCCGCCATAGTAGCGGCCGAAGGGTAGCTCCTGCAGCGCCACCATCTCGCCCTTGCGCGTCTCGTGCATGATCTTGCCGGGCTGCGAGTCGCTGAAAGGCGATGTCTCGGTCGCCTGGTGCTGGGCGAGGAAGGCAAGCACGCCGCGCGCCAGGCCGGGGTTGAGCCATAGCATCTGCAGCGCCGAGATGACGCCGTCACGGCCGAAGGCCGTCGAAAACCAGGGGATGCCGGCATAGGGGTAAGGGCCGGTCGACAGCTCGGTGGTCAGCAAGGCGACATCGGCGCGAGCGCGTTCGACCCAATCGTTGAAGACGCGGCCCGAACTGTGCACCGTCGCTCCATGGCGGCGCTTGGCCCGCATGCCGAAACGGGCGCGCGCCGCGGCCGCCCGGAAGCGGTCGCGGTCGGGCGTTTCGGTCAGTTCCGCGCCGACCTCGACGTAAAGCATCTTGCTGCTGCGCTTGGTCACTGCGATGAGGAAATCCGCGCGCTCGGCGCTCAGCTGGTCCGGCGGCTGCGAGAACGTGATCGCAGACACCCGCGCCAGCCCGTCCAGTCCGTCATAGCGCAGCAGCACCGAGGCAGGCTCGATCTCCGCTGCATGCGCCATTCCGCGCTTCGGCCGGGTCGAACCGCGCACCTCGAACATGTCGCGGAAATCGGCGGCAAAATGCAGCGAGACGCGGATTGCCGAATGCTCCTGGCTGTAGTTGGAAAGGGTGATGCGCTCGAACAGCCGGTCCTGCCACAACAGCCTGACGCGCTCGATATGGATGGCGCCCTGGGGGATGTCGCGGCCACCGACGCTTTGCATCGGCAAATTGGTCATATTGCTGGTGAACAGCACATTGTCCTGGCTGAGCGAGGCGCCGAGCAGCGATGTCTGCCGGCCGCCGACGGTGAGCCTGAACTCCGACAGCACCCGGGTGTCGTCACGGAAGAAACCGTCGCCCGCACCCCTGATATCGCCGTAGGCATCGGCCACGGCAAAACAGTCGCCTTGCTTCAGGGCAAACAGCCGGTGCGGCTCGCGCGGCGCGGTTTCGTCCAGGGAGGCAAGGGCCACGGCAGGGTCGAGCTTGCGCTCGTCAAGTTCGGTCATCAGTCACAAATCTCTGTTTCGGGCTCGGAACGTCCGCCGTCGTTCACGACGCTTTCGATTCAGCCGGGGCGCCGATGAGACGCGCATAGGCAGTGAGATAGTCGCGCGCCATCCTGTTGGCGGAGAACCGACTTTCGAAGACGGCGCGCACCTTTCGCCGGTCGAGTTGCAGCAAGGCCGGCACCGCGGCGACCGCGCCATCGAGAGAATCGACGACAAATCCGGTAACGCCATGGTCGATGACTTCCGGCAACGCACCGCAGTTCCAGCCGATGGTTGGCGTACCGCACGCCATCGCCTCGATCGCGGCAAGGCCGAACGGCTCGGGCCAGTCTATCGGAAACAGCAGACCAGCGGCATTGCCGAGGAATTCAGTCTTCTCACTCTCGGCGATCTCGCCGACATAGTCGATGCGGTCGCCATCGATCAACGGCTCGATCGTCTCATGGAAATAGGCGCGATCATCGTCGCCGATCTTGGCCGCCAGCTTGAGCTTCATGCCCGAGCGCAAGGCGATGTCGATGGCCCGGTCCGGCCGCTTGTCGCGCGAAAGCCGGCCGAGAAAGGCAATGTATGGTTCGCCCGCCGCCGTCTCGAAGGTCGGCTGATAGAGACCCGTCGGCAGCCCGTGATGGATGGTGGCCAGCCAATTGGCATTCGCAAGCCCGGTCTTCTGGCTATGCGAGATCGAGATCAGCGGAAAGCGCGGAAAACGCTCATAGGCTGGCGCCAGATCGACATAATCGAGCCGGCCATGAGGCGTCGTCACCGTCTTGTCCGGCATGGTCTCGAAGAACGAGAAATGCAGGAAATGGCTGAGATGAAAATGAATGATATCAAAGTCGTGGGCTCGGTTCCTCACATCGGCAAGCATCGCAAGATGCGCCGCCGTGTCCGATTTCAGCGGGCGCGGATCGAGGCGTAGCGCGCGTTCGCGACCTGGTATCAGTCTGGCCGACGTCCGGCTGTCGCCGCTGGCGAACAGCGTCACCTCATGGCCGAGTTCGACCAGCCCTTCGGTCAGATAGGAAACGATGCGCTCGGTGCCGCCATAGAGAAGGGGTGGCACCGATTCGTGCAAAGGGGCGACATGGGCTATGCGCATGGTTTGAACGTGTCCCTCAAGGCAATCACGAGAGCGAAATGCATCAGCCGGCCTAACGTTCCGGACAAAAGCGGGCGTCGGCAACCCAAGCCCACCAGCTCAGATTTTTTTGCAATAAGCGGAACAAACGCGCCATCCGCGAATTTAGTAGGGTTGGTTCGCGCTGCGGCCGACCAGGGAGAGAACAAAATGGACCGCTTGCATTTCTTTACGCCCGTGCGCATTGCGCGCGGGCAGGGACACCCCGTCGAGGAAGTCGATAGCGTTGCCGAAGCGATGGTCTTTTTGCAGAAATGGCCATTGGGACGGCGTGGGCCTGTGTATCAGTGCGCCGTGAATTGCTGCTCCGCGGCCCTGTCGGGCAGAATGTCGGCCGAAGCAGCCAGGAAGGCGTTTACGGGCTTTGCCCGCATCACCCGGCTGCTCGATGATGACATGGCCCTGCCGATGGGCGGCGAAAGCATGGCGGAAGTCCACGCGCTGAGGCGCTAGGCGCCGGTCCAGCCATTTGGCTATTGAACACCCGGGCTTTGGCGGCGCGGGCATCATCTTTTTCGCACCGGAGTATTCCGGCGCGGCCCTTCACCTCATGGGCCACACTGTGCTTTCATGCGGCGTTTCGCATGACCGGTGGGTGACGACCATCGACGGGCGGTCCGAACGCGGAGGGGTAGACAATGCCGAAACTGATCCTGGGAACACTCGGCGCTATCGTCATCGCCCTCATCTGGGCGGTCTTTGCCAGTTTGATGGGCGCGCCATCGATCGTGATCACGGTCGGCGCGGTCGCCATTGGGGCCGGCGTCTACACCTACGTCGACCGACGCTCGACTTGACGCGTCCCCGGTCTGCCGCGCGCTCGACCAATTGCACGCCGGTGTTTGACGCGCGCGGCAGCCGCGGCGGGCATTCTTCAAAGATGAGCTTGCTGGCCGCATAGAGAGCCAAGGCGCAGACAGGGCGCCACACGTCGGACCGGGCTCCGCGAGAACTTGGGAGAGATCGTCAAAGATATTTCAATCCGGCCAATGTAGATCGAAACGGCGAATCTGTGGATTTCCGGTGGAACATCGTCGCCTTGAAACACTTCGGGCGTTGCACTGCCCCATCAGTGCACGTTCCCTTGTTCTGTTGGAACTGGCCGGCTGCCGAAAGGTGGCCGGCTTTTTTGTATATTAGCGGAACCTGAAATTACGGGGCTTGTTCTGGATGCGGCAGCGAGCCCCTCGCTGCTGGTCGAGGGCCGTAACCCTTGGCCGGGCCCGCATCGCTCCGCCAGTGGTGCGGGCCCACGGCCTCCGGTTTTTCCGGGCGTCTGGACTCGCCGATCCTTACCCTGGTCCGGCTAATGCATGTCACTCAAAAAATGGCTCGGTTGTGAGACAACGACATGCACACGCGGCGCGCTTTAGCACAATCATTCACAAAGCCGTGGGTTCAACTGTTGCTACCCTTCTTGGCTGGATTGTGCGAATGATGACTGTCCTTTTCACCACCACCCCCTGAAACTCGGCTTTTGGATCGACGGTCTTCATCCGCCGGGGGTTTGTTGACCTGCAGGGGTTTTCTGGCGTTCTCGTGCGATGCGCCTGGCCCGCCCTGCCGGATCGTGTTCGGGTGTTTCTTCGATGTGGACATGATCACCGATCCTGCTGACGGCCCTGATGAGTGGTGTTGACCTTGGTGTTGGCTTGCTGCCCTTGGCGCTCCGGATCCGGCGCTCCGTGAGTGCCGTGCTGGGCATCATCGTGGCTAATCTGTCGCCCTTCTCCTCGACCCTTCTGGCTCTGGTTCTCAGGCGGCACGGGCGGCATTTTGCTCGACATCTGCATCTCCTTGGGTTGGTCTCGTGACTCCAAACCGTGATCGTGGGGGGAAGTTCCGTCTGCTTCATCAGCACCTGTGCTTTTCGGTGCCGACGGTGACTCCCAACAGCGGCCCGCGTTGCTGGTCGAGGACAGGCAATCTCTGGGCGGGCCGCGTCGCCCGCCAGTGGTGCGGGCCTGCAATATAAATCCTAAGCTAGTTTATTGCGAGCTTCCGGCGACTTGCGTAGCGGGCCACAGTGGCTTTCAGGAGAGCAGCGTGTTGTATCCGGTCGATTGGAGCGACCGAAATACAGTGCTTGACCACGTTGCTGACATGATCGGTGACGAGCGCGGTGTCGCGCCTGGATCGCGGCAGCAGCCTCTGGTCCGATCTGCCCGCAGCTGGTGGCAGCTAAAACGACGTCAAAAGACCTAAGTCTCTTTGATCGCCCTCGCTGCTCGCACGAGCGATGACCAGTCAGCTCCCATGGCTGCGACAAGGTCTCGAGCATCTTCGTCTGATATTCCGGTACGGTCTACGAGCTTCCGTGCCAGCAATTCGAATGCCAATTCTATGATCGTCATAGCTCAGCCCCTACGAGAGTGCCCGTGACGATAGCTTGCAAATGGGTCTTCCGCATTTGCACATGTTAAGCGACCATCACGAATGTCTCATGTACCGCAGAATGTCTGCAGGACGCGCTCATCCGGGCGTGGCGGCTCAGCAAAGCGTTCCATTCCCGGCTGCTCATCGAAGGGACGGCTGACGACCGCCAGAATCTCCTCGAACGGTGTGAAGTCGCCGCCCAACGCCGCCTGGATCATCGCCTCGATGCGATGATTGCGGGGGATGAATTTGGGATTGACGGATTGCATGGCTGCCCGGCGCGTGGCCGTGTCGGCTGCTTCGCTTGCAATGCGCTGGCGCCACCGCGCCGACCAGGCATCGAATGAGCCTGGATCCTTAAACAACTGCCGCGCCGTGCCTTGGCCGTCCGCAGCGTCGAGGTCATCGCCCAGGCGCCGGAAGCCGAGCGTAAAATCCGCTTCGCCGCGAGCCAGCACATCCAGAAAGTCGGCAGCGAGCTGCAAGTCGCCTTCCGCTTCGGTCAGCAGTCCGAGTTTTCTGCGGAAGCCGCGCTGCAACACAGCCTCATAGGAGGCCTGGAACGACCTCAGCACCTCTTCCGCTTCAGACACTGCTTCATTCTCGTCCGTGCTCATGAGCGGCAGCAGGGTCTCGGCAAAGCGCGCAAGGTTCCATGTGGCGACACGAGGCTGGTTGGCATAGGCATAGCGACCGGCGCGGTCTATCGAACTGAACACCGCGCTGGGGTCGTAAGCGTCCATGAAGGCGCATGGGCCATAGTCGATCGTCTCGCCCGAGATCGACATGTTGTCGGTGTTCATGACGCCATGGATGAAGCCGACCAGCATCCAGCGCGCCACCAGGTCCGCCTGTGCGGCGACAACGGCCTCCAGCAAAGCCCGGTACGGCCGTGCTTCCCCCGCCAGCTGTGGGAAGTGACGCTGAATGGCATAGTCGGCCAGTATCTTGAGCGCCTCGGTGTCGTGGCGCGCGGCGAAATATTGGAACGTGCCGATCCTGATATGGCTTGCCGCCACCCGTGTCAGGACGGCGCCGGGCAGCCGGACCTCGCGATAGACCGGGTCGCCGGTGAGCACCGCCGCAAGGCTTCGCGTCGTCGGAATGCCGAGCGCCCCCATCGCTTCGCTGACGACATATTCGCGCAGGACAGGGCCGAGTGCGGCGCGGCCGTCGCCGTTGCGCGAGAACCGCGTTGGTCCCGATCCTTTCAGCTGGATGTCACGGCGAACGCCGTTGACGTCCACCACTTCGCCAAGCAGCAGGGCGCGCCCGTCGCCAAGCTGAGGCACGAAGTTTCCGAACTGGTGGCCCGCATAGGCCAGGGCGATTGCTTGCAACCCTTCCGGAAATCTGTTGCCGGCAAGCATCGCCACTCCATCCGGGCTGGTAAGCTGGTCGGCATCGAGCCCGAGTTCCTCCGCGAGGTGCCGGTTGAACCGGATCAGCCGCGGTTCGGACACCGGCTTCGGATCTGTTTGCGCGAAGAAGCGCTCCGGCAATTGCGCATAGCTGTTGCTCAGGGCGGGAAGCCCCGTCTGAATGACCGGGGGTTGTTCAGCAGTCGCAGGTGACGTCATGACGAGCTGTCTCTGAAGAGGAGGGGTTCAACAGATCCCGTTTCGAGGAGCCTGTGTTCATTTGTTCATATAGGGACGCAACGTCGTTGGTGCCATCCGGATCCATCAGGCCGGCACCGGATACAAGCTGGGAACCACCCGCCTCAACTATCGAGGTTCGGGCTGCCGTGGGACGACGGGCCGTGGCGGAATCCAGAGCTGACGCCCGCATCGCCACTGTCTCCGAACTGAGCACCCGGCAATCTAGTCAGTGCGGGCGGGCAATGCCGGGGCAGGGTCTGCCTTGGGTGGCAGCGGCTCTCTCGGGACCGCTCCCGGCGACGATGTTGAACCCGGTTCGACTCGTTCCTCGGCGATAAGCCGGGCGCCACGCTCATAGGTCAGGTAGCGCCAGAGCCACTGGATCGAGACCTGAACGCGGTGCTGAAAACCGACGAGCAGGTAGACATGGATGAGCGCCCAGGCAGACCAGGCGATCCAGCCTTTCAGTTTCAGCCTGCCCGATTCGAACACGGCAGCGTGGCGGCCGACAATGGCCGTGTTGCCTCGATTGCTGAAGGCAAAAGCCGGCAGCGTGTCGCCAGTATCTATCCGGCGTGCCAGTGCCATGCCGAGGTGCTCGCCCTGCTGCTTGGCGACCTGGGCAAGACCTGGCAATGGCTGGCCGTTCCCATCGAGGACCAGTGCGACGTCGCCAAGCGCGAAGACATCGGGGTGGCCGACGACCTGCAGGTCGGATTCGACCTTCACCCGACCGCCGCGGTCGAGCCCGACACCGAGCTGGGCGACCAGCGGAGAAGCCGCCACCCCAGCGGCCCAGAGCGTCAAGGCCACCGGGATCACCTGGCCGCCGACGGTGATCTGATGCGCTTCGATCGCCTCGACCCGGTTGCCGAGCGCGACCTCGACGCCCAGGCTTTCAAGGCGCATACGTGCATATCTGGAAAGCTCCGGGGCGAATCCGGCAAGCAGACGCTCGCCGGCTTCTACCAGTATGATCCTTGTCTTCTCGGGCCGGATGTTGCGGAAGTCGCGCGCCAGTGTGTGCCGGCTGAGTTCGGCGATCGAGCCCGCCAGTTCGACACCCGTCGGGCCGCCGCCGATAATGGCGATCGTCATCAGCCGGGATTGCTCGACTGGATTGGTGGTCCGTTCCGCGTGCTCGAACGATAGCAGCAGCCGTGACCGGATCGTGCGCGCGTCCTCGATGGTCTTCAAGCCGGGACAAACCCGAGCCCAGCTCTCCTGGCCGAAATAGAATGGCTGCGAACCGGTGGCCAAGACCAGGATGTCGTAGGGGACCGTGGTCCCATCGGCCAGCACCAGTATCCTGGCCTCGGTGACGATCTCGGTGACATCGCCGAAGAGGACCTGAACCGAGGGATAGCGGCCCAGGATCTTGCGGATTGGCTCGGCGATGTCAGGCGCCGACAAGGCGGCGGTTGCAACCTGATAGAGCAAGGGCTGGAACAGGTGGTGATTGTGGCGGTCGATGATCGTCACCCCGATTTCCGCCTTGCCGAGCGCCTTGGCAACCTCCAGACCGGCAAAGCCTCCGCCGACCACGACGATGCGCGGTGTCAGGCTCCGGCCGTGGCTGCTCTCGGTGGCGAATTGCATGCTTGATACTCCCCTATCCCTGTCCGGAAGTCATAGCCTGGCAGGAGTGCCACGCTGCTGGCTGGAGCTACTGCTCACTCCGGCGGCATCGGTCCAGGCAAGGCATCCGGCAATGACAGGCGTCGTGCTGACCACCAAGGCGCCGCGCGCGTGAAGGGCTACCAACCCGCGCCATGAGACGCGGTCGACCGCCCAGATGGTGCCGCTGGCGTCGACCCATTTGAGATGGGCGTCGGCGACTTCAACGGCCCGCATCATCGCCGCCGGTTCCATCCCGACACGAAAGACGATGATGGAATTGGCGGCGCCGTTGAAGAACGGGCCGGCGCCGGCTGCCAATCCCGCGAGCAGGACGATGCTGGTAAGCGCTGCCGAAGCACCGCGTGCCGGTCCGCCGCGGTTGGGCAGCACCAGCACCAACACAAGCGGCACGATGCCGAAGATGACCAGCCACGCAATATCCCAGGCGAGCGGCAAGTCGCTGTTCATCTTGATCCGGTGCAGACCCAGCAGCCAGTGAAACACGACGGCATCAACGACATGCCAGACGCCGAACCCGGCGAAGGCGAGCCGCAGGATCTCCGTGGTGGTCCCGGGCCGCGCGCCGGCCGCCCTCGCGGCCACCAGCAGCACCGTGCCGGCGACGGCGAGCACATACATGAAAAGATGGAAGAGGCCGTCGGCCATGATCTGGAAGCGCAGGTCGGAACCCGCCGGATCGGCGACGCCCGAGAGAAGATGATGCCATTGCAGGATCTGATGCAGGACGATGCCGTCGAAGAAACCGCCGAGCGCGAAGCCGAGCAGCAGCCAGCCGGCTCGCGTCCTCGGGTCGAGTGTCGCGGTGATCGCGTCCATGTCAGGACCACCGGCTCCAGGCCGGGGCGTTCAGTTGCCTGGGCACCGACATGTCCGGCGGCGTGGGGTCATGGAGACCATGACGCGCCTCGAGCCAGAAGGCGGATATCAGCCCACCAACCACCGTCGTCAGAACCAGGGTCGCAGCAATTATCGCCAGCATGGACGTCGATCCTCAGCCGCGCAGGGTCGGCCGCGCGGAACCTAACAGCGACTTCCGTGGAATGTTCCTACCGCCGGTTCGGTGGAGGGAACAATCAAGTTCCAGCACGGTTCGATGCTGGCGACGGACGGCTCAAGCGGAGAAGGTCATGAACGAATATACGGCGGCAGATCCGGACGGTCTCGACAGCCACCAGCCGACCGGCATCACCCGATGGCTGTTTTCGACCAACCACAAGGACATCGGCTCACTCTATCTGGTCTTCGCTTTCATCGCGGGGGTGATCGGCATGCTCTTGTCGGTGAGCATGCGAATCGAGCTGCAGCAACCCGGGATCCAGTTTTTCCCCGGACTGGCGTCGATGATCTACGGTTACCAGGGCGACGCGGCGATCGACGCCGGCAAGCAGCTTTACAACGTCTTCACCACGGCCCACGCGCTGATCATGATCTTCTACACTGTGATGCCCGCCCTGATCGGCGGCTTCGCCAACTGGATGGTTCCGATCATGATCGGCGCCCCCGACATGGCCTTCCCGCGCATGAACAACATCTCGTTCTGGCTGCTGCCGCCGGCATTGATGCTGCTTTTATTGTCGATCTTCATGCCCAGCGTCCCCGGCGGCTATGGCCCTGGGACCGGCTGGTTCCTGTACCCGCCGCTGTCGACCTCCGGCCATCCCGGTCCCGCCGTGGATCTGGTCATCCTGTCTCTGCACATCGCGGGCGCCTCTTCGATCCTGGGAGCCATCAATTTCATCACCACCATCTTCAACATGCGCGCGCCGGGGATGACCCTGCACAAGATGCCCCTGTTTGTGTGGTCGATCCTCATCACCGCCTTCCTGCTGCTGCTGGCTCTGCCGGTGCTGGCCGGCGCCATCACCATGCTCCTGACCGACCGCAATTTCGGAACCACGTTCTTCGCGCCGGACGGCGGAGGCGACCCGCTGCTGTACCAGCATCTCTTCTGGTTCTTCGGCCACCCGGAAGTCTACATCATGATCCTGCCGGCGTTCGGCATCGTCAGCCAGGTGATCTCGACCTTCTCGCGAAAGCCGATCTTCGGGTATCTCGGGATGGTCTACGCAATCGTGGCGATCGGGGTGATCGGCTTCGTCGTCTGGGCCCACCATATGTACACCAGCGGGATAGGCCTCGACACGCAGCGCTACTTCACCTTCGCCACGATGGTGATCGCAGTGCCGACCGGGATAAAAGTGTTCTCCTGGATTGCAACCATGTGGGGCGGTTCGGTCAGCCTGCGGACGCCGATGCTCTGGGCCCTCGGCTTCATATTCCTGTTCACCGTAGGCGGGGTGACGGGCGTTCAACTCGCAAATGCCGGCCTCGACCGTGAACTGCACGACACATACTTCGTCGTCGCGCATTTCCACTACATACTTTCACTGGGAGCGATCTTCGGCATCTTCGCGGGCTGGTATTACTGGTTTCCGAAAATGACGGGATATCTCTACAACCCGCTTCTGGCTGGGGTCCATTTCTGGACGACCTTCGTCGGCGTGAACCTCGTCTTCTTCCCCCATCACTTCCTTGGATTGGCTGGCATGCCGCGTCGTTATGTCGACTATCCCGACGCATTCGCCGGCTGGAACATGGTGTCCTCGTATGGATCGTACCTGTCGGCCGCGAGTGTCGTGATTTTCCTCTTCGGCATCTTGGAAGCTTTCTACCGGCAAAGAGCCGCCGGCATGAACCCATGGGGGCCAGGAGCTACCACATTGGAGTGGGAGCTGACCTCTCCACCCCCTTTCCATCAATGGGACAGGCTGCCGCAAATCAGATGAGGCCGGGTTGTCGAACTCCTTTGCGCAAGCCAGCCCGGTTCGCCGCTGAGGCGAACTTCAGCCTGCTGGTGGCAGACGTTGGCTGCAGCTGAGAACCGGATCGCTATCTGAAGCTGATTAACAGCACAGCGAACAAGCTTGCGAGCGCGACTGCCCAGCAGAATAACCAATTGGCGATCAGAAGAAGCGATTTGAGCACGGTGGCATGGCAGTAATCTTCGATGATCGATTGCATTCCAAGCCGCATGTGAACGCAGCTTACGAGAATGAAGCCAATAAGGGCTGGCGCGACATAGATCGATCCTACGACGCTGAGGACGGCGTCTCGAGGCTCACCGACCAGCATTATAACGACCGCGACGATGTAAATGACAAGGATCAACAGGGCAGCAGATGTCAGCCGCTCCAGCATGAACGTTTCGGTTCCGTGTTTCGCCGATCCAAGGCCCCGCACTCGAGCTAGCGGAGTTCTGATTGAGGGTCTGTCAGCCATGGCGTTTCCCCAAAACTACTTGGTTGCCTTGCGCGCAACTCAAGCTGTTGCTGTTTCGATGCCCGGGCCGTCGGTGCCGACGGATAGTGGGCAAGCACGGTCTCCAGTCGAACAAGGCGGGCTTTGTGGGCGTTCAGTTCGTATCCTGAACGCCATCCAATTTGCCTGGGTCTGCCATCTCTGCATAGCTCGCTTTCAAGCAGCGAGATACGAAGGCGGACCGCGTCGATCTCCTTGACGAGCGCGGCCTTCACCGATTTTCGACTCTGCATGGCTGTAGTTCCGGTGCAAGGATGGTTCCAAACCTGACGCGTCTGGAAATGTTCCCGGGTGCCGAAGGCGTGCTGAAGATTAATGCCTCAGTGCTGGACCCGCACAATGGGTCGCCATGAGCTAAAGCCGGGCACTAGCTCAACGGGCGCGATGTGCCCGGCGAATGCTTGTGAAAACGAGCGAATGCCTGGCCCGCCTCGTCCCGAGAGATAAGTAGCCCTCAGAACAGCGACCGCACGTGGCCGAGATGACCAGAGGGTGTTCTTGGGCCAACATATGTTAACGGCCACTTTTGTTTCTCTCTCCTGCAAAAATATTTGGGCTGAAAGAGCCGGGAACTAACCGATCCTCCGGATGTTGCGGAGTTAGTCAGGAGAAACGGACTATGTCGGACAAAGAAATTCATCGGGGCGCCTCGCGTTTTCGCCCTATCCGCGTCGTGGACGCCCGCGTGTTTCGCGGGCCGCACCTCTATAGTATGACGCCAATGGTCCAGATTCGGATCGACCTCGGAGCCCTTGAGGCGTTCCCGACAGACAAACTGCCCGGGTTTTCCGAACAAATCGTCCGACTGTTGCCCGGCCTTGCGGGCCATGGCTGCAGCTATGGCGCCGCCGGCGGCTTCGTCCGCCGCATGCAGGAAGGAACCTGGCTCGGCCACGTCGTCGAGCATGTCGCCCTGGAACTGCAGAGCATGCTCGGTCACCGGGTGACACGAGGAAAGACACGGTCGGTCAAAGGCAGTCCCGGCACTTATAACGTCATGTTCGCCTACAAGGATGAGCTTGTCGGGCTGCTCGCCGGACGCGTCGCGCTCGAACTGGTGGACAGCCTGCTGCCGGCCAATCTGCATGGTGTCGAGGGGCTCGGCGACATTGCGGAAACGCAGGGGCCATTCGAGTTCGCAGCCAGGCTGCAGCAGCTCAAGCGTCTGGCCGCCGAGCGTGCCTTGGGGCCTACGACTGCTTCCTTGGTGCGCGAGGCCGAGAGGCGGGGCATACCCGCCGCGCGGATCGACGACAGCAGCCTCGTGCTGTTTGGTCACGGAAAGCATCAGAAGCGGATCCGCGCCAGTTGCAGCGACCTCACTTCCGAGATTGCGACCGAGATCGCCTCGGACAAGGACCTGACCAAATTCCTGCTGCAACAGGCCGGCCTGCCGGTGCCACGCGGGGAGCTGGTGCGATCGGCGCAGGACGCAGTCGCGGCGGCAGCACGGCTGGGCTACCCCGTGGTCACCAAACCACTCGATGGCAATCATGGAAGCGGCGTCAACATCGGTCTGGCAACAGAAGACGAGGTCCGCTGGGGCTTCGAACAGGCGCGAGAACACAGCCGTAGCGTTATAGTCGAGCAGCATTTCGTCGGCTCGGACCACAGGATCCTGGTGATCGGCGGAAAGGTGGTGGCGCTCGCCGAGAGGGTTCCGGCCCATGTGGTCGGCGATGGCCGGAGTTCTGTCGCCGAGCTCGTCGAGGAGACGAACCGCGACCCACGAAGGGGAGAGGGCCATTCCTCGGTATTGACCCGCATCGAGATCGACGAATGTGTCGAGCATTTCCTGTCAAAATCGCAGCTCACCCTGGCGAGCGTTCCAGCGCCGGGTCAAATGGTGCTCTTGCGGCCCACCGCCAATCTCTCCACCGGTGGGACCGCGATCGACCGAACGGAAGAAATCCATCCCGAAAACGCGCTGATCGCCAGGCGGGCGGCACAGATCGTCGGCCTCGACATTGCCGGGATCGACTTCGTCTGTCCCGACATCTCACGGCCGGTGAGCGAAACCGGCGGCGGCATCATAGAGGTGAATGCCGGTCCTGGCTTTCGCATGCATCTCGAACCCTCGTCGGGGCGCGCCCGCAACGTCGCACGGCCCGTGCTCGATCTTCTCTTCAAAGGCGGCAAGGACGGCCGGATTCCGATCTTCGCGATCACCGGGACCAACGGCAAGTCGACCACTGCCAGAATGCTGGCGCACATCCTGCAGGCGAATGGCGCAACCGTCGGGCTCACCTCGACCACCGGCGTGTACCTGAACGGCGAACGAATCATCACAGGCGATTGCTCAGGCCCGCAGAGCGCCAGGATCGTGCTGCGCGAGCCGGGTGTCGATGTCGCGGTGCTGGAATGTGCACGCGGCGGCATCCTGCGCGAAGGGCTTGCCTTCGATGCATGCGATGTTGGCGCGGTGCTGAACGTCCACGGCGATCATCTCGGGCTGAGGGGCATCGACACAATCGAGGACCTGGCGGAGGTGAAATCGGTCGTGGTCGAGTCCGTCCGCCGCGGCGGATGGAGCATTCTCAATGCCGACGACGTCCATACGTCCGCAATGTCGCGCGATGCCGGCGGCAGGATCTGCTACTTCTCGCTGGCGAGCAGGAGCGAGTGGCCCGGTTTCTTGCGCAGCCACCTGGCGGAAGGCGGCCGCGCCGTGACGCGGGAGCCCAGCAGCGACGGCTGGGACATTTTCATCCACGAGGATGGGGAATCGATGTTCTTGATGAGCGTCGACGAAATTCCCGCGACCTTCGAGGGTTCGGCCGAATTCAACGTTGCCAACAGCCTGGCAGCCGTCGCCATGGCGCATTGCCACGACGTTCCGGCGGCAACGATCCGGGCGGCGCTGGCCGAGTTTGGCACCTCGTTCGAGCAATCTCCCGGTCGCCTCAACGTCTTCGACGGACATGGTTTCCGCACCATCGTCGACTATGCGCACAATCCGGAGGGGCTGAAGGCGCTCGGAAAGCTCGTTTCCCACATGAGGCGCGGCTATCAGCGCACGATCGGCCTGGTCGCCATACCGGGCGACCGCCGCGATTGCGACATACGCGAGATGGGCGCGATCGCTTCGCGGATATTCGACGTCATCGTCTTCAAGGAGGATGAGCAGGAGCTGCGCGGCCGAGCCCCCGGAGCGATCGCCGGCTTGCTGCGGGAAGGTGCCTTGAACGCCGGCTGCGCCCCAGGCCGCATTCACGCCGTCTGTCCCGAGAAGGAGGCCGTCGACGTGTGTCTCAGGCTTGCACGGGAAAACGACCTTGTCGTGCTGACCGTCGACGACGTTGAAGCCGTGTGGCGGCAGGTAACCGGCTTCGGAGGCGCGACGCCTTCGAGGGGAGGGCCCGATCAGACCCATATTCGCCATCTGAGGGCTGGCTGATGTGGTCGCTGATCCTGCACGGCGGCGCCAAGGAGATCGATCCGCAAGAGGAGGAGGCGCATCGCAACGGATGCATCGAGGCACTCGAGGCAGGTCGGGCCGTCCTGGCCGGCGGCGGAACGGCGGTCGATGCCGTGGAAGCGGCCGGTCGCATCCTCGAGGCGGACCCGACGTTCAATGCGGGATATGGAAGTGCCCTCAATTCGGACGGCGAGGTCGAGATGTGCGCTGGCCTGATGGAGGGCAGGGACTTCAATGTGGGTGCCGTCGCAGTGATCAAGGGCGTGCGCCATCCAATCAGTGTCGCGAAGGCAATGCTGCATGAGGAGCCGATCCTGCTGGCGTCGGAGGGGGCCCGGCGTTTCGCCGCCGACAAGCAGCTGGAGCTTTGCGATCCGGCGGATTTGATCACGCCGCAGCAGCGCGACGCCTCCAGCAAGTCGGAGGCGAAGGATACGATCGGTGTGGTTGCCCTGGATCAGTACGGGGACATCGCCGTGGGCACTTCGACCGGCGGACTGGACGGCAGTGCTCCGGGTCGTGTGGGGGATTCTCCGCAACCCGGTTGCGGCTACTATGCCGACAACCGGTTGGGAGCCGTCGCCTTCTCGGGAGACGGTGAGCATATTGCGCGAAAGGCTCTCGCGGCCCGTGTCATGCAGTCACTCTCGGCGCGGCAGGCATTGTCCTCGGGACAGGCTGAAGGCGGCCTGGAGCAGGTGCTGAATCCCGCGCTCAAGGAAGTCGAGGCGATCGGCGGCGAAGCCGGAGCCATCGTGCTTACCGCGACCGGCGTGTCTGGATGGGCGCATAACAGCAGGGAGTTCGCAGTCGCTTTCATGACCAGCGAGGACAACCACCCGCACGTTTTCCTGCGCAAGAAAGACGTGGGCAAATGACCGACAAGAAGAAAAAACGATCCTCGAACGGTAAAGCTGGAACGCTCGTCATCATCGGCGGCCACGAGGACCATGATGGCGATCGTGTCATCTTGAAGGAGGTAGCGAGCCTGGTTCCGAACGGCCGCCTGGTGCTTGCCACCATCGCGTCTCATGAGCCGGATGGCTATCTCGAGAAGTATCAGAGGTCCTTCGGTGAGCTGGGCATCAAGGATGTCATCGAGCTCTACGTCAACGACCGCCTCGAGGCAGCTCATGAAAAGAAAATAAGTGCGCTTGCAGACGTGAGCGCGGTGTTCTTCTCCGGCGGCGACCAGCTCCGCATCACCAGCCAGATAGGCGACACGCCCATCGACGAGCGGGTGCACGAAATCTATGAAGCCGGAGGCGTCATTGCCGGCACCTCCGCGGGCGCGTCGGTCATGAGCGACACAATGATGGTGAAGGGGCCGAACGCAGCGTCCTTTCGGATCGGCCACATTCGGATGGCGCCGGGACTGGGCCTGCTGCCGAATGTCATCATCGACCAGCACTTTGCGGAACGGGGCCGCATTGGGCGGCTCATCGGGGCGGTGTCGCAGAACCCGCGCGTCCTCGGCATCGGCATCGATGAAGACACCGCGATCGTGGTGAAGGGCGAGATGTTCAAGGTCATCGGCAGCGGCGCTGTCTATCTGGTCGATGCAGCCGGCGTGACCCATTCCAACATCGCGGAAGGTGAGCCTGATGCCGCCCTTTCCATCCATGATCTTAGGGTTCACGTGCTGAGCTCAGGCGACGGGTTCGATCTCGCGCTGCGACGGCCGGTGGGGATTCCTTAAGACTTCGCCGCACTCAAGCTGGTGGTGTGGCGCGGTCCGCGTACCGCGAAAACCGCATATATGAAGCAGTTCTCCTATTTGAAGTCGCCCAACCAGGATTGTCGCGTTGTTGCAGGCCCGGCAGGATTACAGACGGCCTCTCGTCGGCTCGAATCCCGCAAAGCTGAGACCTTCGCTCGCCCGGCGTTCTGCCGGGCTAACCCCGCCGGCGACTGGCCTGAATGGCAGCAAAGGTTACCGGACGATACCCCCATGCGTCGACGCCGACATCATGCTGGCGCGTCATCGGCTTCAGACGACCGTGCGAATGACCGTGCAGGTTTACCGATCTCTTGCCGATCTGGTTCCAGGTGCGAAAAGGATAGTGACACAGAACCAGCAAGCTGCCCTCGACAAGAAGCTCCATATAGTGGTGCACGCTCGCCCAGGCCGGGTCGCCAATGGTGGCAGCGCCATCATTGTTGCCAATTATCAGGTGCTTGGACCCGTTAAGAGACGACAGCAGTGAAGACACGGTCTCGGCTGGACCCTTGGCGAAATCGCCGAGGTGCCAGACCTCGTCGTTCGGGCCAACCGTTTCGTTCCAAAACGCAACCAGCGCCTGGTCATGCTCGACCAACGAGGCGAAGGGACGCCGGTCGAGGCGCAGAATGCGCGGATCGTTGAAATGCGTATCGGAAGTGAAGAAGATCATGCGCCGCGGCCGGCTGCGACGCGCGACCGGCGATCGCGTCTAAATGCCGGAGCGCTCTTCGGCTTCATCATCGATCCCGATCGGGGCTTCCCTGAGCATCTTGAGTGCCTCTTCCTTCGTAAGGCCGCACTTGCGCGCGAAGTAGAGCGCCTCGATCGCCTTTTCGCGATCCGCCGTGGATTTTGCGTGCTGTTTGGGCTTTTTGCCCATCGTTCTCTGCCACCTTCCGAGGCCACCAAACCATCACAGTGCCGCGTTGTTCCCGTGCATCGGCTGACCTGCCGGACTGCGCGAATGCCGATGTCGCCGGCATCCCGCGAGCCCCGGACAGCGCGTATATCAGCCGGCTCGCGACAACGGCGGAGCGACTCCAACCCCGACAGCGTGAATTCAAACGAAAGCCCGCGCCGTGGGAGGGGCCGGCGCGGGCGATCGGGCTACCGATCTTGCAGCGCGGGGGTCGACCGCTGCATGGCTCGAACTGTGCAAGCGAGCATTTGTTCCGGGCCGCATGCAAAGCATCGGCGTTTCATTGCAATTCTGGGGGACACAACCAGCATTTCGCTTCAGTCCGCCGCCGATGTGGGAGGATGAATACCGCCTTGCGCTAATTCGTCCGCCCTGGACACGAAACCAACCGCGCATTGAGCGCGTAGCTTCGGCGATTTAAAAACACCTGCACTGGAATATTTCCGGGCGCATGGAACATCTCCGGCCGCTGATGTTTAGGCCGGAATGACGATGATCTCTGTTCTTACAATGATTTACTCTCTCGCCATCTTTATCGGCGCGAAGCGGCGCAACCTCTTGGTGAATGCGAAACTCGACAGAGTTTTGCGCAATATGGCTGGCGCAGAACTGAATCAACGTGGGCAGTAAACCGCAACACCGCCGGTTCCAGTTCACAGCCAGTGTCCTCGCGGCCGCTACCTCGGTTCGGGTGGCAAGCGGCTCGGCAGGACTGCAAGGGCCGCCCCCTCTGGGCTGGCTGGTGCGTGGTCGACCCGATTTCGTCGATGAGGGCGGAGCACGCTGGCTCGAATTGGGGAGCCGCGTCCACGATCCCCGCACCGGGGCACGCACCTTAGGTCCGGCCCACGCGAGTGGCTTCGGAGGACCTATCCATGAACGATGATGATCCTATAGATTCGCTCGCCAATGCAATTCGTCATCGCAGCGCAATTTTGTTTGTGGGGGCGGGGGTATCGATCAGCGTCGGACTTCCGTCTTGGGAGAAACTCATCGAGCGAATGGCAAAGGAGCTCGGCGTCGACGATGAATTTTCCACGCGACGCGATCGTTTTCAGACCTTGGCCGAATACTATCGGATCAAGCATGGCAGTATCGGACCACTTCGCAGTTGGATGGACAGAAACTGGTCTGTCGCCAAGGAACGGATTGAGAAATCGGAATTGCACCGACTCATCGTGACGCTCGATTTTCCCGTCATCTATACGACGAACTATGACCGGAACCTGGAACTCGCTTTTGAAATCCACGGTCTAGAGTACGTGAAAGTGGCCAACGCACGGCACGTTGCGCAGGCCCGTCGAGGCGTAACGCACATCGTGAAATTTCACGGCGACTTTGACGAGGACTCTTCCCTTGTCCTCACCGAAACCGACTATCTTGACCGCCTGTCCTTCAATTCTCCCCTTGATGTCCGCTTTCGCTCCGATGCTCTCGGCAGCACGATCCTGTTCATTGGCTATAGCCTCTCCGATCCAAACATCCGGCTGCTGTTGCACCGGCTTTGGCAGACCTGGCACCGGTCTGGATATGAGAAAGATCGTCCCCCTTCGTTCATCTTCATGCCCAGCCGCAACCCTGTGGAGGAGGCCGTGCTTGGGCGCTGGGGTATTTCGGTGCTCGTTGGCGCAGGTGATGATCCTGAAGCCGGTCTGACGGACTTCCTCAGGCGTTTGGTGGAAGCGGTGGGGGTGACCTGAGGCGCGCTCCCCAGTGGACTGCAGTTGGGTTTTCTCAGGTGCGCGGTGACCGACGCACCAGGCGGTGGCCGACAGGCACCAGATCAGCGACTGTTGGAGCTAGGACTTCCACAATCAATCCCGCCGCGATCATCTTGGCGTGAAGTCGATCTCCGGCGTCAATTGCCGGCAATATGCACAAACAAGGTCAATCGTCGTTTGCACATCATCCAGGCAAACAACTTCGGACGGGGTATGCATGTAACGCAAAGGCACGGAGAGCACTCCACTTGCGACGCCGCCTCGGTTCTGCTGCATGACACGCGCGTCGGTAGGGCTTGAGCTGCCCACCGCCTGAAGCTGATAAGGTAGGCCCTCTTTCTCGGCCACCGACTTCAGCAGATTGAACACCACCGGGTTGGTGTTCGCGCCTTGAGTGATTGCCGGCCCTTTCCCAAGGTCCAGTTTGCCCTGATCCTCGGCGCGAGCGCGCGGATAGTCCATCGCCACGCCCATATCGATTGCGAGGCCGGTTCGAGGTGCGATGTTGAACGCTGAGGTCATCGCGCCTCGGGACCCAATTTCCTCTTGAACCGTACCCAGGATATAGAGGCCCACGCCGGGGTGAACGCCTCCCTCCTCGGAGAGGCAGCGCAGGACCTCGGCGCCGATGAGGAGGC
Source organism: Mesorhizobium sp. LNJC394B00 (assembly GCF_000502555.1). Lineage (NCBI taxonomy): Bacteria > Pseudomonadati > Pseudomonadota > Alphaproteobacteria > Hyphomicrobiales > Phyllobacteriaceae > Mesorhizobium > Mesorhizobium sp. LNJC394B00. Next base: position 193,275 of record NZ_AYWH01000004.1, on the reverse strand, counting down.
CAACCTTGTTGTCGAACGCTCGTCCGACAGCAAGGTTGCCCTGTAGCGCCGCAAACTCGCCGTGGATAGTGACCGCGCTGCCGACCTCTACGACCTTCAACGCTTCCTCTCGCGAACTCGCGCCGATATCGATCCATAGTTCCATCAGCGAGGGAGTTTGAGACGTGTCAGAGGCTTTGAAGGTCTGGATTGCTTTGCGACCTACGACGCCCAGGATCGGCTCCTTGCCGTGCACCCAGACACGCTGGCCGATTTCAGTGGCAACGTCCGTTCCACCTATGGTGCTGAAGAAAAGAAAGCCGTCATCGTCGATGTAATGGACGATGAAGCCGACCTCATCCATGTGCCCGGCATACATGAAGCGCATAGACGCCTCAGGATTGATGATCGCCGTGACATTGCCCATGACGTCCGTCGTCAACCTGTGGGCATACGGACGAACATACTCGCGGAAAAGCTCCGCTACGGGTTGCTCAAAGCCGCTCGGCGACGGGGTCGCCACAATTTCCTTCAAGAACTTGAGTGATTCATCGCGCATCAAGCTGACTTTCACGGTTCAAGGGGTGGAGGGCCATTCGAGCATGGTCATACTCGTCGGGCTTCGCGCCAATTTTGGCCTTCTTCGGTGCGATCGCCCGCGAATTGGTCAGCCCAAGGCAGGTTGTGGAGCCAGGCTTCGCGCCGGGGGGTCCAAAGCTCGTATGTCGGGAGAAGGTCGTTTGGCGCATCGTCGAGAGTGCCGATCATGATCTCGGCTTCGTCGTCGCGGAGATTCACCACGCGCGACCCGCATGCCGGACAAAAACCTCTGCCGTTGAACGCCGCAAGCTCGCCCTTGCACTGGTAAGCCGACCGTGGCCACACGGCAAAGGCACTGTAGGTGCTGCCGCTGGTTCGCTTGCAATCCTGGCAATGACACAAGCCAACGCGCAACGGCGCGCCGGCAACAACATACCTCACAGACCCGCAAAGACAGCCGCCGGTCCGCTCTATCTTGTCAACCTCGTCGTTCATGGTCGCCGCCGACATGAGTGAGGGGAAACGTGTTGGACTCCGCTCTGCCGTTTCCATCGAGGCATCAAGTTAATGGGCAATGTCTTCAACAAGGCCTAGCTCCAAAGCTCTTGCTGCCATCAGGTAGCAGCTGTTCAGGGCATGGTCGCGCAGCTCTTCCAGCGATGTTCGAGAACCTTGGACGAGATCGGCGAACCCTTCATTCTCGAGTCGCTCTGCCGTTTCCAACAGCGCAAGTTGTTCGCGAACGATCTGAAGACAGCTTCGAATTGGTCCATTCAGAACCAAGTCTTTCTCAAGCCTTCTTTCATGAATCAGCAGGACTGCTTGCGGGCAAAGGAACCTGCAGGCTTTCGGGAAAGCGGCAAGGACCGTTACCCCGGCAGAGTAAACCGTATTCTTGCCAATGATGTAGCCGTTGCGGCCCGAGTGTTTCAGAAAAAGTTTGAACTCTAGAGCTAGACGTCGCGCGCCGTCGGCGTCGCCTCCGGGCGTGTCGATTTCAACGTAGAGATCGTCTTCCCCGGAACGCACGGCTTTCAAATCGTCCAAGGCTTTGGTGACGACAGTGTCATCAATCAAGCCGTGTATACGCAAGTTTGGATCGAACAAAAGCCGGTGAAGGTCTGGAGCGGGCGGCGGGGAGACGGTGTGTTCGGCTGACTGGGGCAACAGGTCCATATAGGCATCCTCATTATGGGGCCGAACTTAGTTGGTACCCTTTTGTTCCCTTGAGGGAGTTCGAGCGGTGGTGATCACAGCCGCGTCTCTCAGCGGCTGTGGAGCTCCCTCTTTCATTGCAGATCCTTTTCGCACCAGGCCCGGTAGAGGCACCTCAGCCGCTAGGTTGGCTCCATGGGCATATCGGGCATTTGCCGGAGCTGACGAAGTCGCTTTGCTGATTTCTGCCACGTCCGGGACCAGTCCTGTGGACGGTTCAACTCGACGGCCTCAATGATTCCCGGCTGCTGCCTTCCGGACCCTCGCGGTCGGGCTATTTTTCCTGGCCGTGCCATTTTTCCGGGGGGCTGAAACAAACAGCTTTGTTGGCAGTTCTAGCGTCCGGAGCACCGGCTCCGCGCGGCGCGGCCGAGCGGCCGGGGCTGTCCGGCAGGAGGTCCAGCAATGTCTCACGATATGCAAAGACGATTTGCAACGCGCTTGATCGCGATTGCGCTGATGCTCTCGGCCAGTGGCGTGGCGCCTGTCCTGGCCCAGGATACCCCGACCGACTTCACAGCGATCATCCAGCAGAAATTGCCGGCCGTGGTCGCGATCACGACCCGGGAGGTTGTCCAGGACCAGACGACGGCGGGCGACTTTACAAGTCCGTTCGATGGCCAGGGCCTCGGACCCGTTCAGCCGCAGGTGAGGGAGGCGCTTGGCTCCGGATTTGTGATCAGTGCCGACGGCTACATCGTCACCAACAACCATGTCGTTGCCGATGCGACAGAGATCCATGTCGTATTTTCCGACAAGGAAACGGCGCCGGCGCAATTGGTCGGCCGTGACCCCGCCACCGATATAGCGGTGCTGAAGGTCGACCCGCGGCCCAACATGACCACGACCAAATGGGGCGACTCGGATGCAATGCAGCCGGGCGCATGGACAATCGCGATCGGCAGTCCCTTCGGGCTCGGGGGGACAGTCACTGTCGGCGTCCTTTCGGCCCGCTCGCGAGACATTCAAGCCGGGCCGTACGACGATTTTCTCCAGACGGACGCGTCGATCAATCGAGGCAACTCGGGCGGTCCGCTGTTCAACGCACGTGGCGAGGTGATCGGCGTCAACACCGCCATTGTCTCGCCGTCGGGCGGCAGCATCGGAATCGGGTTTGCGGTGCCATCGCGCACCGCCCAGAGCATCGCCGACCAGTTGATCCGAACCGGCCGGATCGAGCGCGGCTTCATCGGGGTCCGCCTGCAGGACATCACGCCGTCGCTGGCTGAGGCCCTCGGGATGAAGGATGACAAGGGCGCGCTGGTTGCTTCGGTCGAGCCCGGCAGCCCGGCGGAGAAAGCCGGCTTGAAGCCGGGTGACGTGATCACCCGATTCAACGGCAAGGGCATTGAGGGTGTCCATGACCTCACGCTTGCGACGGCTAGTCAGAAGCCTGGCAGCAAGGCCACTCTGACACGGAGTAACGGCGGCAAGGACCAGGAGATCGCGCTTGTCATCGGTGAGCGCAAGGATGCGGAGGTGAAGACCGGCGCTGTTCCCGACAAGAAGTCGGCGGCCGAAGGCCTCGGCCTATCCCTCAGCCCGATTCCGGATCAGGCGCGTCAGCAGCTAGGCATCAAATCAGGAACAACCGGCGTCTTCGTCGTGGAAGTGGCTCCCGATGGCCTTGCCGCCCGGAGCGGATTGCAGCCCGGCGATGTCATCATATCGGCCAACGATCGGCGCGTGACGGAGCCTTCGGATATCGTCGAGGAGTGGGCGAACTCTCGCCGGCAGAGCAAGCCCATCCTGTTTCGGCTGGAAAGGCAGGGGCAGTCCGTGTTCGTGGCGGTCGCCGGGAAATGACCGTCTCCAGGACGGCCATGTGACTGCACCAGGATCCGCTTGCGGATCCCGCTCCAAGGGTGTCGGACCCCAGGTGCACCGGGGAAGCATCGCCGCAGAAAGTCTGCGGGATGCGCTCATTGGCCGGGCGCGCAACGCGCACTTATTCTGCAGCGTCAGAGCTCTTTTGAGCTCGTCGTGCTCGAGTGTGCTCGCCATCCTCAGGCAGTTTCGCGCCTTGCCGTAAGCCGTGCCTGGAGAAGGACGACGACGAGCAAAAACAGCCCGCGGATCACCGACTGCCAGTACGCTGACAGCGAAATCCAACCCATGCCGTTTTCGAAGTTCAGGACGTTGAAAAGGATCCCGAGCAACAGCACGCCGGCCAGCGTGGTCAACACCGAGCCCGAGCCGCCGGTCAGCAGCGTCCCGCCCACGACCACGGCTGCGATGGCAAACAGCTCCCAGCCGACGCCCTCGATCGGCTGGCCTGCGCCGAACTGAGAAGCGAGGACGACGCCGGCGAGCCCGGCCAGGCACCCGCTTGCGACATAGACGAGAAATTTGACGCGGTCAGTGCGCAGCCCCATCAGCCGCGAGGCATCCTCGCCACCGCCGATGGCCAGCACCGTCCGTCCCGTGCTGGTGTAGTTCAGGACCACTGAGCCGACGGCATAGGCAACCAGGGCGATGACTGCCGGAATCGGGAAAATCCAGAAATTCCCTTGGCCGATGGCGGTGAAGCCCGAATCATAAGACACCGAAACGGTCTGGTTGCCGGCCAGAAGCAGCGCCGAGCCGCTTGCGGCCAGCATGGTGGCAAGCGTGGCGATGAATGGCATCAGGTTTCCGCGCGTAACCAGGAGCGCGTTGATCAGCCCGGCTGCCAGGCCGGCGCCAACGCCCGCTGCAAGGCCTGCCACGATGCCGTGCGGGCTCGCCAGGGCCGACGCGACGCTGCCCAAGGCGGCGACGGAGCCGACGGACAGGTCTATGCCGCCGGTCATGATCACGAAGCACATGCCGAGCGCGACGAGCGCGAACATCGAGTTGTAGCGCAGAACGCTCATCACGTTGAAGAGGCCGAGGAAGCGGTCGTAGCGCAGGAATCCGAACAGGACGAGGGCTGCAAGCGCGATGACGACACCGTAAGTGCCGATGATGCGAACCAGTCTGGCGCTGTTCATGGATTACACCCGGTGTTGCTGCTGCAGCCAGACGGCGAATGCGATGATGCCGGCCTTGACGACGAGCGCAGCGGCGTCGGGCACGCCATTGGCGAGCAGCGTGTAGCGCACCAACTGGATGGTCAGTGCGCCCAGCAGGGTGCCGATGATTGTGGCCTTTCCGCCACTCAACAGCGTGCCGCCCACCGCGACCGCCGCGATGGCGTCGAGTTCCATGCCCAGCCCCACGAGATTGGCGTCGCTGGAGGAGTTGATCGCAATGACGACGAGCCCGGCTAGCCCCGCGCACAGGCCGCTGATCGCATAGACAGCGAGCTTGATCCTCGATACGGCGATGCCGGCGAGTTCAGAGGCCTTTTCATTGCCGCCGACCGCCAGGATGCTTCGCCCGAACACCGTGCGGTGAAGGGCCCAAGCGGCCGCCGCAACCAGCACGGCCATGATGATGACCTGCGCGGGAATGCCGAGCGGGCGGGCAAGTCCGATCCACTGGAATTGCGGCACGCGGAAGGTCTGCAGATTGCCGTTGGTCATGACCTGCGCGATCCCGCGCCCGGCGATGAACAGCACGAGCGTTGCGACGATCGGTTGGATGCGGAAACGCGAGACCAACCAGCCGTTGAACAGCCCGAACAGGCCGGCGACGAGGATCGAGGCAATCATCGCGACGGCTACCGCCAGATAGATGTTTCCGACCGGGAAGATCGTGCCCATGAAGATCATCGGCGCCAATGCGCCGGAGATCGCCATCAGCGAACCAACCGACAGGTCGATGCCGCCGGTGGCGATCACCAGGGTCATCCCCACCGCGACGATCACAATTGTGCAGACCTGGGTTAGGTTGACGTTGAGTGTCTGCAGCGTCGCGAAATTGCGCGTATAGGCAAGGTTGAAGACCACCAGCAGCACAAGCGCGATCACCGTGCCGTAGCGCGCCAGGAAACCGAACACATCAAAGCGGCGGTTTCCAGCGTCGTTGGCTGCGGATGGTGTGGCCAGATCGCTCACGCTGCCTCCTTCGCCGCGCCGCCATGCGCCATCGCCGCGAGCACGTCCTCCTCGTCGGCTGCCTGGCCTTCCAGTTCGGCCACCCTCACTCCTTCGCGCAGCACGAATATGCGGTCGGCTCCTTCCATCACTTCCTCGAGTTCCGAGGAGATCATCAGCACGCCGAGCCCGTCATCGGCAAGCTTGCGGATGAGGCGCTGGATCTCGGCCTTGGCCCCGACATCGATGCCGCGGGTCGGCTCATCGAGAATGAGCAGCTTCGGGTTCATTGCCAGCCAGCGGGCAAGCAGCACCTTTTGCTGGTTGCCGCCCGACAACTCGCGGACCTTCTGGTTAGGCCCCGAGCATTTGATGTCGAGTTCACGAATGAAGCGCTCGACGATCTCCTTCTGCCGGGCCTCGTTCAGGATGCCATTGCGGCTGATTTTCGGCAGCAGTGCCAGTGTTATGTTCTCCGCGACGGTCATTTCCGGCACGATGCCCTCGGCCTTGCGGTCCTCAGTGCAGAAGCCCATCCCTGCGGCGATGGCATCGGCGGCACGTGCGGGATGGTAGGACGCGCCCTCCATCGTCATCTCGCCTGCGCTCCGGCGGTCGGCGCCGAATACGAGGCGGGCTGTTTCGGTGCGGCCGGCGCCGAGCAAGCCGGCAAAGCCGGCGATCTCGCCGCGGCGCAGGTCGAAGCTCACGTCACGGACCAACTGGCCGGCTGCCAGCCTTTGCGCGGTAAACAGCACATCCCCGATCCTCGACCGATCGCGTTCGCCGAACGCGGTCGCGTGGCTTTCGACGGCTGCGACGTCGCGGCCGAGCATGGCCGCGACCAGCTCCAGCTTGCCGATGTCGCTCATCGCCGCGCTTCGCACCGTGCGGCCGTCACGCATGATCGTGACCCGGTCGCAGACCTCGTACAACTCGTCGAGCTTGTGGCTGACGAACAGAACGGAGACGCCGTCGGCCTTGAGCTGACGGATAACGCTGAACAAGACCGAGACTTCACGCTCGTCCAGCGAGGAGGTCGGCTCATCCATGATCACGAGGCGGGCGGAAAAGCCGATGGCGCGGGCGATCGCCACCATCTGCTGCGTGGCGGTGTTGAAATCGCTGAGCGGGCGGCGCACGNCGGCGCACGTCGATGCCGATCGAGAAGCGGCTGAGCAGGCGCTCGGCTTCCGCATGCATCGCGCTCCAGTCGAGCAGGCCGCGGCGGCGCTTCTCGCGTCCAAGGCAGATGTTCTCGGTCACCGAGCGCAGCGGTACGAGATTGATCTCCTGGTAGATGGTGCTGATGCCGCTGACCTGCGCCTGATGCGGAGACCCAACTTCGAACGGCTTCCGTTCGAACAGCACCTGCCCCGCATCCCGGCGGTAATAGCCGGTGAGCACCTTGATAAGTGTCGATTTGCCCGCACCGTTCTGGCCGATGAGTGCGTGGATCTCGCCCGGAAGAACCTGGAGCGAGGCATCGGCCAGGGCAGGGATGCCGGCAAAACGCTTCTGGATGTCACGCATGTCCAGGAGCAGCGCGGCTTGGTCCGGCTGAGCGGTCATCGTCAAACTCCCAAACCCTACCCGCCGAAGCGGGTAGGGCAACTGGAAAGAAAGTGGATATCAGAACGCAATATCGAAGTCTTTCTTCGCGTTCGTGGCGTCGAAGAAGGCATCCTCGTTCTTGATGAACGGCGGGATCTTCTTGCCGGCCGCATAGTCGGCCATCGTAGCGAAGGCCTTCGGCCCGAACAGCGGGCTGCAAGCGCAGATAGCGCCGATCTTGCCGTCAATGATCGCCTGGACGCCTTCCTTCTCGCCGTCGATCGACAAGATCAGCACATCCTTGCCCGGGGTCTTGCCGGCTGCTTCCAAAGCGGCGATGGCGCCCAGCGCCATCTCATCATTATGCGCGTAGATGATATCCGCATCAGGGTGCGCCTGAAGCAGCGTCTCGGCGACCTGCCGGCCCTTGTCGCGGGCGAAGTCGCCGGACTGCGACGCCAGGATGGTGAACTGCGAGTGCTTGGCGATGAAATCGTCGAAGCCTTTCTTGCGGTCGGTAGCGGCCGAGGCTCCGGTCGTGCCTTCCAGCTCGATGATTTTCGACTTGCCATTGGCGTTCTTGACCAGCCATTCGCCGACGCGGGTCGCCTCCTCGATGAAATCCGAACCGATGAAGCAGACATAATCCTCGCCCGGCTTTGCCATGGTGTGATCAACGTCGCGGTCGACCAGAAACACCGGTATGCCGGCATCGCGCGCGGCAAGGATGACCGGCACCAGGGGCTTGTCTTCGCGGGGCGGCAGGAAGATTGCGTCGACGCCCTGCGCGATCATCGAGTTCACGTCGGAGGCCTGCTTGGCCGACGAACCGGCGGCATCCGTGTAGACCAGCTGATGGCCAAGCTTGGCGGCTTCGTCCTGCATGCTCTTGGTCTCGGCAAGACGCCACGGATTGTTGCTTTCCGTCTGGGCGAAACCGACCTTGTACTTGTCCTTCTTGGCGAGCGGCGGGAGCGCCGCGAAGGCGCGTGAGCCGAGTGTCAGCGCGACCGCGCCGACGGCGGAGCCAACCAGTAGTTTTCGACGGGTAATGATCATGCTCTTTCCTCCTTTATCGTCGCTTTCAGCGACTGTGTAATTTCCTCACGATATCGGCCCAGACGGCTTCGGCGATGACGCCGTCGGGAAGCTGGATCAGGCGCTATGCCGCCTCCAAAATAAAGTCGGCGCAGCGGTCGCCCAGCATCATGGCGGGCGCCGCCGTATTGCCGGCATTGATGTTGGGGCAGGCCGACATGTCGGCAACCCGCAGATTGTCTATTCCGCGCACGCGCAGCGCCGCGTCCAGCACCGCCATCCGGTCGCTGTCCGAGCCCATCCGGCATGTCCCGGCCGGATGGTAGTTGGTCTTCACAAAGCGCTTGCAATGCTTTGTCATGGCTTCGTCGCTGAGATCATCCTGGCTTGGCACGGCAATGGCCTTGACCCGATCGGCGAGCGGCTTGGTCTGAAAAGCCTGCAGGAAATAACGCTGGCCGCAGATCATTTCCCTCATGTCGTCGGGATGTTTAAGGAGGTTCGGCGAAACGATCGGCATGTCCTTCGGATCCGCCGAACGCAGCCTTACGAAACCGCGCGACTTTGGCTTCACCACCACTGTCGTCACGGTAAGCCCATAGGTGTTCTCGACCAAGGTCAGGATATCGCGGTCCAGATAGACGTGCGGCACGCAGAAGGCCTGGATCGTCGGTTCGCCCTCGGGATCGGCCGGATTGACGAAGGCTCCGGCCTCCACCCCCGCTGACAGGATCGTGCCGGTGCCGAAGAGCTTGAAATGCAGGCCGTTCCTGATCATCCTCCAGCCTTGGCCCTGCCTGAAATAGCCGTATGGGCCGTTTGCGGTGGCGATGATCGGCACCTCCGGATGGTCGATCAGGTTTTCGCCGACCCCGGGCAGGTCGGCGACGCAGGAAATACCGTGCCCGGCAAGCGCCTCGGCGGGGCCGATGCCGGACAGCATGAGCAGTTTCGGCGAGACGAGGGCACCGGACGAGACGATCACGTCGGCATCTGCATGGACGGTATGCTCGGCGCCCGACGCATCCGAATAGACGACGCCGGTGACCCGACCGTTTTCGATCAGCAGCCGGCTGACTGTGCAATTGAGTTTCAGCGTCAGCTTGGGATCATTCGTCAGCGGCTCGATGAAGGCATAGGCGGCGCTGCTTCGCTTTCCCCGCCGGTTCATGAACTGGTAGAAGCCGACCCCGCGCTGCGACGGTCCGTTGAAGTCATGGTTGTACGGCAATCCAAGGCCTTGGACGGCCTGGACGAACCAACGGGAAACATCATCGATGTGGCCTGGATCCGAGACCAGCAGCGGACCTTCGCTTCCATGCAGTTCGCCGCCGAGGCGGTTGTTTCCCTCCATGCCGGTGAAATGCGGCAGCACCGCCTGCCAGTTCCAGCGTACGCCGGCATTGTTGCCGCGCAGCAGCTCGTCCCACTCCTCATAATCGGCCGAGCGGCCTCGCATGTAGACCTGGGCGTTGACCGAGGTGCCGCCGCCCAGCACGTTGCCTTGCGAGATTTCATGGACGCGCCCGTCGAGATGGGCCTGCGGCTCGGTGCGGTGATAGCGCATGAATTTCGAGCCGTTGATCATCTTGAAGATGCCGGGCGGCATGTCGAGCAAGGGGTGATGATGGGAATGGCCGGCCTCCAGCAGCAGGGTTCGCCGTCCCGCTTTGACAAGCCTTGCCGCCGCGACGCAGCCGGCTGCTCCGCCGCCCACCACGATATGGTCGTAGGACTGCGTCATGCTTCCGGCGCCTCACGGCTTTCGAATGTTCCGCGGACATACTCCCAGGCCGCCGAGAGGTGGTTGAGCAGCGCCCGCTCGGCGCCGTCAGGATCTCGCTCAAGGATGGCCGTGCAGATTTCACGATGGCTGAGGAAATTCACGCGGTTGCGCTCGGGCGACCGTGGCATGCGCATCCAATGCGGCGACAGCCATGCGGTAAATGCCTTGTGCACGACAGGCAGCACCGGGTTGCGCGCGATGTCATAGAGCGCTGCGTGGAACGCCACGTCCGTCGCATAGAATTTCTCAGAATCCGGGATGGCCGCCTCGTTCATCGCCAGCGCCGCCCTCAGGGCTGTGACGTCATCCTTGCGGGCATGGATGGCGGCGTTGCGCGCCAGCGACGCCTCGAGGAAGACGCGCATGTCGTAGAGGTTCTTCACGCCCGCCTGGTCGCTCAGCAGATGTCCTACAATGCCGTCGAGGGCGCCGAGCGCGGCATCCAGGCCAGGCCGGCGCGCCACGGGCCGGAACCGCGGACGCGCTTCCACTAGGCCGCGGCTGGCCAGGCGCGCAATCGCCTCACGCACAACGCCCCGGCCCACACCATACTCGATCATCAGTTCGCGCTCGGCCGGCAGGTAGCTGCCGTCGCCAAGCCTTCCGGACGTGATGTCGGCCTCTATGCCGGCCACCATCGCGTCGGCCGCGCGGGCGGCGAGAATAGCCGCGGGCATCTCAGGACGCTCTTCCGTATCCAGCAAGCCTTTTCCTCCCAGATGGTTCTGTTATTAGAAGGTAAATCGGACCAAAGCACAAGCGGATTGGTGCTTTTGTAGGACCAAAAATGACAGACTGGCTTCAGAACCGCTGAAAGATCAGCCACATTGTTGCCAGTCAGCGCTGCCGGTGCAATTATGGTCCGATGAAAAAACCTGAATGGAGCGCAGCATGAGCCGCACCGAAATCAAGGAAGTCGAGACCCGGCTGTTCCGGGTCCCACTGCGTGAGGTGATGACCGATGCCAAGCACGGCGCGCACACGCATTTCGAGCTGGTCACCGTCACGCTGAGGCTTGCCGACGGCACCGAGGGCACAGGCTACACCTACACCGGCGGCAGGGGCGGCTATGCGATCAAGGCAATGATCGATCACGACCTCGCGCCGTTCCTCAAGGCTCGCGACACGACGCAGATCGACACGATTTACGACGGCATGCTCTGGCACATCCACTATGTCGGGCGCGGCGGCATCGCTTCTTTCGCGATTTCGGCGATCGACATCGCGTTGTGGGACCTCAAGGGCCGGCGTAGCGGCCTGCCGCTTTGGCAGATGGCGGGCGGGGCCGGGAAGAGCGCCAAGGCCTATCGCGGCGGCATCGACCTAAACTTTACCCTCGATCAGCTTTTGGCCAGCATCGATTCCTACCTCAATGGCGGCTTCACCGGGGTGAAGATCAAGGTCGGCAAGGACGACCTGGCCGAGGATGTGGCCCGGGTGAAGGCAGTTCGCGAGCGCATAGGACCTCATGTCACCTTTATGGTTGACGCTAACTACGCGCTCGACGTCCCGCGAGCGATCGAGGCAGCGAGAGCATTCGCCGCCTACGATCTGCTGTGGTTCGAGGAGCCCATCATACCCGACGACTATGAGGGTTACGCCAGCATTGCCAAGGCGACCGGAATGCCCCTGGCAATGGGAGAAAACCTGCATGTCATCGAGGAGTTCGAGCATGCCTTCGCTTGGTCGAATCTCAGCTACATCCAACCCGACGCCTCCAACTGCGGCGGGGTCACAGGCTGGCTGCGCGTGGCAGCGCTCTCACGCAAGGCTGGCATTCCGGTCTGCAGTCACGGGATGCAGGAACTTCATGTCAGTCTCGTTGCAGGTCAGACAAATGCCGGCTGGGTGGAGGCGCATAGTTTCGATATTGACCTTTACACCACCGAGCCGCTTAGGCTTCAGGATGGTTTGGCGATAGCACCCGACGAGCCTGGAGTGGGCGTTGTCTTCGACTGGCGCAAATTGGCGGATTTTCGCCAATAGCGCCCCCTGAACGGCGGCACGGCCGCATGCATTTTGTCCGGATCCTGATTCCTCGTTCCGGCAACGCGGAGAGCCCTTCGACAGGAAGACTTCGACCGTCTGAAGAACGAATTCGCCGCCGCCGCAGCCAGCGGGCATACCGCTTATCGGATGCCACACTTACATTTGTAATTGCAGCGACGCTTCACCGGCTTTAACTCACGCGATCATAGCAGCGACACGACAAATGCAGGCGGCCGCCCGAACACCGGCAGAAGCTGCAAGCATTGGGTGCGCCTGCAGGGAGGCGGCGATGGTTGCAACGCGTACGGACACTGCGCATGCGGTTATGGAGGACTTCATTCTATCGCGGCACCGCTCACTGGTCCGCGAAGTTGGATTTTACGAGGCTATGAGTCAAACCCGACAAGCGATCGCCGCATCGCGCGAGGTGCTGAGGCGCTTTCGCGAACGTCAGGGCGACGACACTGCTCGAGCAAAGAATGCAGACCGTGGTCCTGTCGCCGTGTCAGCCTTCGATGCCGACATCATACGCGCTGCATGCCGAGATCTGATCGCGGAGATGAACGTGCCCGAGTGTCAATGGCGCGAGCTGGCGCGAAGTCTGGTGCGCGAATTCGTGGCCTGCGAGGAGACCGAAGCCGGTTTGGTGGATTGGATCGTCCGCCGGCCAGCGATGACGAAGACGGACGAGGCCGGCCGACCGGAGCCAGCCGGCGAGGCGGCGAATGAGCCAGGAGTCAGTCGACCGCAATCAACGCGAGCAAGCAGATCTCCCGGCGACTTGTTGCGCCGAACTGCGGTGGTCCCAGGATCGGAAACTTTGGCGAGCGGCTTGGACACATCTGATCCTCCTCGTTTTTAGGCGTCCGGCCCCGTGTCCGCATTCGGAGACGAATGCGTCCAGCCGACTGTCTAAGGCAGACGGCGACGGCCATGTCGCGTTGCTCCCGGCCTTCGCTCACAAAGGAGCCCAAGCCGGATGCCAACCAGGCTGCATTAGGCCAATGGGAACAATTTGCGCGGGCCGAGCTTGGGCTAGCGTCGTACAGAGGTGCAACTATGCAAGATAATTTTGACCGAGCTTCATCCGTCGCGGAGGTTGCGGAATCATTCGTGAGATCCCGGAGGCCGTTCTCTGTCGTATCGACCCGGGATGCGGTCACGATTGTCAGGAAACAGGCAGCTTTTTGCGAGCATACGGATGGCGAGCTTGCGGAGTTGGTGGCGGCAATTGCGGTCAGGCATGGTCGATTGGTCGCGTTCGATCTTGATCTCGACGACACAGGCTTGGAGATCGGTCGCGCAGCATAGCCAACGCCTCACGCAATGAGATAGCCACCGTCAACCGGCAGAATTGCCCCAGTGATGAACCCCGCGAGCGGCGAACACAAGAACAAGGCGGGGCCAGTCAGGTCGCCCGGCGTACCCCAGCGACCCATCGGAGTGCGTTTCATCAATTCCGCGTTGCGAGCTGGATCGGCCCGTGGCGCGGCGGTCATGGCGGTCTCGATCCAGCCAGGCGCCAATGCGTTTACGCGAATGCCATCCCCGGCATAGGCGATCGCAAGTGACTTGGTAAGTTGCACGACCGCGCCCTTGGATGCGGCGTAAGCCGGCGCATGAGCCGCGCCGAAAAACGCGAACATCGAGGCGATGTTGACGATGGCGCCCCCGTTCGAGAGTGCCCCTCGGAACGCGCTCGCACTCCGCATGGAGCCGGTGAGATTGATATCGACCACCGTTTCGAAACCCTGGACAGTGAATTCGGCGGCGCGCAGGTTTACCCCTGCGCAATTTACGAGCGCTGCAACGGATGTGAACTGACTGGAATATCCTTCGACCGCAGTCATGTCCCGGACGTCGAGTACTGAATACGAGACGGGGGTGCCGTATGCACGAGCGGCCGCTACCTCGGCGGCCGTGGCCCCCGTCGCGTGGACGATTGCCCCGGCCCCGGCGAACGCCATGGCGATGCCGTTTCCGATGCCTGTCGTGCCTCCGGTAATGACGACGGTCTTGCCCGCGAAGAAGGGCATGGCCCATATGGAATCGGTCACCAAGATCTCCTCGTTTCGCCTCTGTGGCGGAGCGCGAACTCATCGGCGCGGAAGACAAACGGGCGGATGTCTACCGCACGAACTGATCGACGAAATCCTTACCGAGACCCACGCTCGCATAATGATTTCTGCACATGTCGATCTTGGTGAAAACGTCCTCGAAACCAATCTGCTTGTTATCCTTGTCCAGGTAAACCATGCAGCCGGAAATGTTGAAGAAGGTGATCATCTCGGGCACGTCGCTTGGAACCGTGAGCGTGTGGATTTCACCGGGCGGCTCGAAAACGTAAGATCCGGTCTCTGCCACCCAGTCGTGTTCAAGATAGTGCCAACGCCCCTTGATCACATATCCATGCACGGGGGCCGGATGCAGATGACGGCTTAATATCCCGGCCCGGCGTACGCGGAGCAGATTGCACCACTGCCCCTGCATTGTGTTGAGCATAAGTGGTCGGAACCACACGCCCTCCGCCTGTGGGACCCAGACCCGCTCGTCTTCGGGGACGGCAGCGATCGCGATCTCTTTCGGTGCCAGGGGATGGGCGGAGCCGTTGAAGGATTGATACATAGGAACCTCTGTCGCCATTCATTGGAGCGTCCATATCAGCGCGATCCTAACAACTCGGCCGAGTTCTGCCGAGGCGCAATCGGGCGCCCACGCATTGGGAAAGTTGTCGGCGCTCGCCCGCCCGCTGCCGCGACCGCAAGCGGGAAGAGGTTCAGGATGGTCCGTTGGGCGTCGAAGACGATCCGTGGGTTCCTTCTTGCCTTATCATGCGGCTATCCGGGAGTGCACCGGGCTGGTCCTGGTCTGGAAGCCCCGGTTTCGGACTTCCAAGGCCAGCAAGGCGAGTTCGACCTCGTCCAATCGCGACGGGCGTGCATTTTCCGGCATGCCTTCGGCTGTGGCCAGGTCGATCAGATACTCGTTCCAGGCCCAGTTCTTGAGCACGGCGCGTTTCTCGTCGGGTGCGAGCACCGGGTCGTCCACGACCTCCATCGGAGAGGCGTAGAATGTCTCGGGCTCCGAAAGCGCCGTCTGTATGTGCGCTGTCTGTGCACCGGCGCCATAGCCGTGACTTGCCTGGAGCCAAGCCAACTGCAGCCGCTGCCAAACCAGGTCGGAAAAGGCCTGTTTTTCCTCCGATACATGTTGTCTCCTGATCTTGGCCGGGGAAGCAGGAGGTGCCGCCTGCACCACGTAATTGAGGCCTTGACGCTCGGCATAACGGATCGCCGCTTCCAGCGTCGGAAAGTTCAGTTCAACCTGGGTCAGGGTGTCCCGGCCACCGGTATAGCCCATCAGCGGCTCGATGAACGGGGCTGTGCGGCGTTCGAAGACCAATCGCCAGTCCCTGTGGGGCTTTGCCGAGGTCATGGCCGAGCGGCAGGGCTGGTAGATCCGCGCCACTGCGCCCTCCGGAAACACTGACCGTCCCATTGACAAAGCCGGCCCGTCTAGACGAGGCCGATTGTCATTGTCCGGCCGGACGGACGTCTTGGTTGGGTTCCTGATGTTGTCGCTGCTTTGAACTGTCTCCATTGCCTGTCCCTCCCGTTATGAAGGGTCGCACGGGCAGCGGCCGTAAGGGCCGCCACCCATACTGCATCCGTCAGTTCTTCCCGTTGATTGCGATCCGCTTGGCCTTCGCCTGCGCCCGCTCGGTCTTGGGCAACGTCACGGTCAGCACCCCGTTCTTGAAGGTGGCGTTGACCTTGTCTTCTTCGACCTCGTAGCCGAGCGGAATGAGGCGCTCGAAGCGACCGTAGAAGCGCTCGGAGAACTGCCGGTCCTTGTCCTCGGTCTCGGAACGCTTCTCGCCTTTAAGCTTGAGCGCCCCATTTTCCAGCAGGACTTCTATGTCGCTCTCGTCCAGGCCAGGTATTTCCGCCGTGACGCGGACTTCCTTGTCCGTGTCGGAGATTTCGACACTCGGCCAACTGGCGGCGAAAGAGGGACCGAAGGCCGGCAGTCTGGCGCCAAAGCTGCGGAAGGCGTCATCGAACAGCCGGTTTACCTCCCGGTGGAGGGAGACGAAGGGGTCTCGATCTCCGTCGGGGAAGAGACTGGGCGCCGAGTTTCCGTTGCCCCGGCCCCATGGGATCAAGTCACGTACGCTCATTGTCTTTCTCCTTTTGTAGGTCTCTGAGTCGGGCGGGACGCCCGGCTCAAGCGAAAGCCTTCATGGTGGATTGCTCAGGCGGCCAGCTTGTCGGTCTCGACCTTGGGCGCCTCGATCTTCGGCATGGGAGCCCCGCTGGAGATTTCGATCTTGCGCGGTTTCATCTCCTCGGGAACCTCGCGCTTGAGATCGATGCTCAGCAGCCCGTTCTCAAGGCTGGCGCCCTCGACTTTGACATGATCGGCCAGTTCGAACCGACGCTCGAAAGCGCGCCCGTTGATGCCGCGGTACAGATACCGGCCGTTCTCATCGCCGGATTGCGACCCGCTCACAACCAGCATGTTGGGCTGGTGGGTGACGGTCAGCTGGTCCTGCGGGAAACCGGCGACCGCCATCGTGATGCGATACTGATCATCATCAACCTTGGCGATATCGTAGGGCGGCCAGTTGTCGAACGAGGCCACACGGCTCGCACTTTCAAGCATGTCGACCATGCGGTCGAAGCCGATGCTGGACCGGTATAGAGGGGTAAAATCGAGGTTTGTCTTCATAGCCACATTCTCCTTTGAGCAACATGGACAACAGAAGGCGCCAAGAGCCTTGCCGCCTCCTGGTATTGCCGGCCCCATTAGGCTGCCGGCGACCATCAATTTAGAATCGCGACTTGCACCTTCAAGAGCAAGAATAGGAAAATTTTCATCGGCAATCTGGGGGAACGCACCGATGCCACACCCATCCCGCCGGCGGGGTCACTCGCCGACGGGTCCATGGTGCAAGACAACTACGTCGCCCTTAAATCCGATCGACGAATGGTACGAACGCGGCCACTGCCGCGCTGTCACTGCAGTCAGGACCGGCACGCTCATCCGATTGATCCAACTGTTGCAACGCATCCATGATCGTGTCGAAGCTGACCGGTTCACCCGCTCCCGGCAGCATGCGAAGCGCTGGCACGGATTCTACGGCGCAGGCATCCGATGCCCATGACGAAAGAATGGCGCGCTTCTCCTGAGCGTCCAGGGCAACGTCGGCCAAAACGTCGTGGGGATGTTTGAAATGCCGCGCCGGATGCAGCAAGCGGTCCAGAAAACGTCGGGGGCCACGGGTTCAATCGATGCAAAATAGGTCGAAATGGGTCCTTCCATGGATGGTCCTCCGCTTCAGACAATCTCATGCGAGTTTGGCGGCTCTCGCCAGCGGCTGTCGCGATCACGACCAGGCAGATCATCCAGGAACGACGCTCAACGACTTTCCCTAGGTGATGTCGATACCGAGACTCATCGTCCGGCACCCTGGGCGGCTCGATCACGACCGAAGCGAACGAGCCGTTCGCGATCGAGGGTGGCGATGCTGCACTTCCCCAGATGTTTGGAGCATATCGAGGGCTGCGGCCTTGGAGCGGCGAGGGGACTTGCCTACATCGCACATGTCGTCGATATGAAGGTCGATGGGTTCGCCGAAAGTTTTCAGGCGCGCTATACGGACTTGGTCGGCGTCTCACCGCGATCGACTTGGCGCTCGGTTTAGGTTGCCCAGCGCCTGGCGTCGTCTCGGCGCAGAAAGGTCTCGCTAACGTAGCGACCCTTGCGACGGACTTGGACACGCCATGAACCGGACGAGAGTTTTGTGTAGGTGGCCATTTTCTCGTGTGCGCTCCGTGTGCACTGAGAGATCGAAACGTGGCGAAAAGGGTCGTATTCTGGCGTAAATTCGCGTGCACTCGGGCTGCTCTAACGATTTGATGTTAAAGAAAAAATGCTGAAAAATCAAGATCATAGACTGGCTATTGCACCCATGATGGACTGGACCGACCGGCATTGCCGGTTCTTCCACCGCCAGTTGACGCAGCGTGCGCTGCTCTACACCGAAATGGTGGTGGCGGACGCTGTCATCCATGGTGCGCGCGAGCGGCTGCTTGGTTTTGACGAGACCGAACATCCGGTGGCACTGCAGCTCGGCGGCTCCGATCCGCAAAAGCTGGCCGAGGCGGCGCGCATCGGCGAGGGCTTCGGTTACGACGAGATCAATCTCAATGTCGGCTGTCCGTCCGACCGCGTCCAGTCCGGCACGTTCGGCGCCTGCCTGATGAAAGTGCCTGACCTCGTCGCCGATTGTGTGGCGGCGATGAAGGCGGCGGTGAAAATCCCGGTGACGGTCAAATGCCGCATCGGCGTCGACGAGCAGGATCCGGAGCCCGCGCTCGACGCGCTGGCCGACGGCGTTTTCGCGGCCGGCGCCGACGCGCTGTGGGTGCATGCGCGCAAGGCTTGGCTGGAGGGTCTGAGCCCGAAGGAAAATCGCGACATCCCGCCGCTCGACTATGACAGGGTCTATCGCCTCAAGGCTAGAAAATCGAACAAATTCATTGGCATCAATGGAGGCGTTCAATCGCTCGAAGAGGCGGCTCGCCACCTCGATCATGTCGATGGCGCCATGCTTGGCCGCGCCGCCTACCACACGCCAGGCATCCTGGCCGGCGTCGACGCGGCATTCTACGGCGACAAGGCCGGCGCCTACGATTTTGCCGCGCTGATCGACACGATGGCCGACTACGCCGCGCGGCATATCGAGCAGGGCGGGCGGCTCGGCCACGTCACCCGCCACATGGTCGGGCTGTTCCACGGCCTGCCGGGCGCGCGCCGCTTCCGGCAGATACTGTCCACCGACGCGACGAAACCCGGCGCCGGACCGGATGTGCTGAAGGCAGCGTTCGCTGCCGTCAATTTCGACCGTGTTGAAAAGGCCGCTTAAGCAGTTCAGTCGCGCAGAATCATCCGGTCGCCGCGCACGTCGAAACCCGACAGGGAACCGATGAAGTTCATGCCGAGCAGGCTCTGGCTGAGCGCGCCGGGCGCGGCGACCATCACCTGCATGTTCTTGCGCACGATGCCGCCGATCGCCAGTTCGTCGGTGCGCACCGAAGCGGCGCGCGCCATGCCATTGGCGGTCGAGACCGGGACGGTGAAGCTCAGCGCGGCCGGATTGAAGCCGGCCGCCTGCGCGTCTTCGGCGGTGAGCACTGTACTGGTCGCGCCGGTATCGACGACGGTGCGGATCGGCGCGCCGTTGATCGTGATGCGGGCCTCGAAATGGCCGCTGTCGGCCTTGTCCAGGGTCACGGTGGCATGGCCGTCCTCGACGCCGAGCGCCAGCGGGCTGCCGGGAACGAGGCCCGCCGTCACCCGGCTGGCGAAATCCTGCAACTCGTAGCGGTACTGGTAGCCGGCGACGAGCGCCAGCACGATCAGGGCCCACGTGCCGAGATTGCGGGCCATGACGCCGAGCGGCCTGCCGGACCGGACAAGGCCGGCGCTGACCAGCAAGCCGATCGCCCCCAGCCAGACCAGACGGCTGAAATCGTAATTCTCGATGCCGAACGTGCTGCCGGCGTCGTTGTTGATCATCAGCAGCACCAGCCCGAGGCCGATTGCCGCCATCACGATCCAGAACAGTCGGTTCATTGGACCTGCCGTTTCAAGAGAGGACGTCGCGCTCGCGCGCCATGCGGCTGCGGCGTGTTTCCCGGCGCGGCCGGCGCTCGACCGTTTCCAATCGGGCCGGCAACTCGGCCATGACGCTGCGGCGTACCTCCGGCGTCATCCCCATCCAGGCGCCGATTTCATCGCGCGTGCGGCCACAGCCGAAGCAGAAGCCGGTTTTCATGTCGATCGAACAGACCAGGATGCACGGGGATTCGATGGCCGTCATGACTTTCTCTTGAAGGTTCCGTCCGGAATCCCTCGCTCCATCTCCACATGGTGCAACGGCAAAGCCAATGCAAGCCCTTCGGAATGCGGCGCGGGCAACCGCTTTCGCGCCAATGTCGAGGGGAGTTGTGCCGGCCGGGCAAGGCGGTTATGCCGCTGATCAACCACAGGGAATGATCAGGACCGACATGACCAGCGCGCTGCCCTTCGACGACTTTCGCAATCTGCTGGCGAGCCTGCCGCCTGCCGATACAGTCGCGGAAAACAGGGTGCGCACCCTATTTTCCAAGGCCGACAAGCCGAAAGCCTCGCTTGGCCGCATCGAGGACATCGCCGCCTGGCTTGCTGCCTGGAGCGGGCGCGCCCCGCCGGCGGTGAACCGGCCCCTGGTGGCGATCTTCGCCGGCAACCATGGCGTGACCCGCCACGGCATCTCGCCGCGCCCTGTCGCTGCGACCGCAAACGCCGTTGAGCTGTGCGCCGCCGGCGGTGCGGCAATCAACCAGATTTGCGTCGCCAACAATCTTGGCCTCAAGGTGTTCGATCTGGCGCTGCACATTGCGACCGCCGACATCACCGAGGACGCCGCCCTCGACGAACGCGGCTGCGCCGCCACCATGGCCTTCGGCATGGAAGCCATCGCCGGTGGCGCCGATCTGATTTGCCTTGGCGATCTCGGCGTCGGCAACTCCACCGTTGCGGCGGCCTTGTGCGCCGTCCTGTTCGGTGGCAGCGGCGCCGACTGGGTCGGCCCCGCCTCGGGCGCGGACGCGGCCATGCAGGCGCGCAAGGCTGATGTAGTCGATAAAGCCGTCGCCTTCCATGGTGCGGCTCTGAAGGACCCGTTGGAAGCACTGCGCCGGGTCGGTGGCCGCGAATTTGCGGCCATTGCCGGCGCCATCCTCGCCGCCCGGATGCAAAAAATCCCGGTGCTGCTCGACGGCTTCGCCGCGACCGCTGCCGCTGCCGTGCTGCATGCCGCCAACCCGGGTGCGCTCGACCATTGCCTGCTGGCCAGCCAGTCGCCCGAACCCGGCCAAAGGCTTGCCGCCGAGCGGCTCGGCCTCAGGCCGCTGTTCGATCTCGGCATCAGCCACGGCGAAGGGGTAGGGGCCGCCCTTGCCGCCGGTCTGGTCAAGGCGGCGGCGCTTACCAGTTCGGGCATGGCGGCGGCGGTCAAAGCCTAGAACAAGCTGTCAACGTCGGCGGGCCGCCGCCACGGTCTTGGTTGGCAGCGCCGGCAGTTCCTCCATCACTCGGGCGAGCGGGAAAATGGCGATTGCCTCGGTGCCTTCGCGCAATTTCGACTGAAGTTCGAATTCGCCGCCATGCATGGCAAGCAGGCCCTGCACGATCGGCAGTCCGAGCCCGGTGCCCTGTTCGGCGCTCTTGATGGCGATCGAGCCCTGGCCGAAGGCGGACAGCACGATCGGGATTTCGTCTTCCGGTATGCCCGGCCCGTTATCCTTGACCGAAATGTACTGGCCGCCGCCCGCCGTCCAGCCGACGCGCACGCGAACTTCGCCGCCGGTGGCGGTGAATTTGATGGCGTTGGACAGGAGGTTGAGCGTTATCTGCCGCACCGCGCGCTCGTCGGCGAACAGCCGCGGCAGGGCACTTTCGAAATCCTGGACGATGCGGATGTCCTTGTTGCGCGCCTTCAATTCCATCATGTGGCAGCAATCTTCGGCGATGTTGAGCAGCATCACCGGCTCTTCGTTGAGCTGATAGCGGCCGGCCTCGATGCGCGACAGATCGAGGATTTCGTTGATCAGGTCGAGCAGATGCTGGCCGGAATCGTGCACGTCGCGGGCGTAGTCGCGATAGGTCGGGTTGCTCATCGGCCCGAGCACCTCATTGGCCATCACCTCGGAAAAACCGAGAATGGCGTTGAGGGGCGTCCTGAGCTCATGGCTCATAGAAGCAAGGAAGCGCGACTTCGCCAGATTGGCGTCTTCGGCCCGCCGACGAGCTTCGTCCGACATCGATTTCGCGGTCTCCACCTCGGCGAGCAGCGCATCCTTTTCGGAGCGGAAGGACAGAAGTATCAGCGACGAGCGGTTGAGATGGCGCGCGATATAGGCAAAGAACGGCAATGCCGCGACCAGCAGGGCGACCATGATCGTCCCGACCGGCACCCAAAATTTCGTTTCGGCATAGGCATAGACCGCCACCGGAACGACGAAGGTGGCAATCAGCGAGCCGCGCAAGGACGACGCCATGATAGCGGTCGCCGCCATGACCAGCAGCAGCACCACCGCCTTGGCCACCTGGAACTGGTCGATCTGGCAGGTGG
The DNA here is from genome assembly GCF_000502555.1 of Mesorhizobium sp. LNJC394B00. Classification (NCBI taxonomy): domain Bacteria; kingdom Pseudomonadati; phylum Pseudomonadota; class Alphaproteobacteria; order Hyphomicrobiales; family Phyllobacteriaceae; genus Mesorhizobium; species Mesorhizobium sp. LNJC394B00. The sequence goes on along the minus strand of NZ_AYWH01000004.1, from coordinate 171,032 downwards.
CGCAGCCGAGCCAGGCGAACCACGCCCAGCCGAGGCCGCACAGCGAATGGCCGATCAGGAATTCCCTGCGGGTGCGAACAGGGTTGAGCTCGGCAGCTTCGGTGCGGCCGACGCGCCGCGCCATGAAGGCGACGATCGAATAGCAGATCAGGGTGAACAGCGCCCAGACGCTGATCTGTTTGTCCACACCGGCCAGCAGCCCGGCCGCCGCGACCGCCAACACCAGCAGTGGGATGACGGCTGCGCCGCGCACCATGGTCCCGGCATGCAGCTTCAGCAGCTCGCGGTCGAAGTCGAGATTGCCGACCTGCTGCGAAAGACGGTCGCGCGTCTTGCGCACCGCGCGCGCCACATCGCTGTTGCGGTGCGGTTTCCGGCGGTCCACAATGAATTTATCCGCTGTGTTCGAGCGTAGCAGAGGCATGGAAACTTCGATTTATGCGCGCAGCGATCTCAATTCGTTAAGCTACGTTCGAATGATTAAGAGACTGTTTGCCATATGAGCCGTTCGTGGTCGCCAAGGCCGCGCCGGCGATACTATCCGCCGCCGCCGCGAAGCCTGTGGCGCAAGCTGCTGGATTACGCGCTGACGGTCATTCTGCTCGGCCTGCTGATCCTGCTCGCCGCACGCCTTGACCGTTTCGAGACGCGCAAGGCGGAAGGGGTGGCGATCGTCAACGATGGCGATTCACTCACTCTTGGCACCGAACGTATCCGCATGCGCGGCATCGACGCTCCGGAATACCAGCAGATCTGCCGTAGGGATGGCGCAGACTACGCCTGCGGCAGGCTGGCGCGCCAGGCGCTGGTGCGGCTGATATCAGGAAATCCGGTGACCTGCAGCGGCTGGCAGCGCGAGCGCTACGGCCGCCTGCTCGGCGATTGCAAGGCCGGTGGAAAGGATCTCAACCGGGCCCAGGTTGAGGCCGGCTGGGCAATTGCCTATGGCGATTTCGACACCGAGCAGGCCATTGCCCGCGCCGGCAAGGTTGGCATCTGGGCCGGCACGTTCGATGAGCCGCAAGACTGGCGCGAAAGCCACCACGGCGGCCCGCTCGAAAGAAAGCACGGCACGCTGGCTTCGGTCGGTGACGCCTTGCGAGAGATGTTTCGCGTCTGGTGACGAGCACTATAGTTGAAGGACCATATCGGGAGGAAAGCATGAAACTGTTCGATGGCGGCCGCGCCCCCAATCCGCGGCGCGTGCGGGTTTTCCTGGCCGAGAAGGGCATCGCAGTGCCACTGGTGCCGGTCGATATGGGTGCGATGGGGCACAAGCAGGAGCCGGTCAGGTCGCGCAACCCGCTGCAGCGGCTGCCGGTGCTGGAGCTCGACGACGGCACCATCCTCACCGAATCCGTCGCCATCTGCCGCTATTTCGAGGAACTGCATCCCGAACCGGCGCTGTTCGGGCAAGGCGCGCTCGGCAAGGCCAAGGTCGAGATGTGGCAAAGGCGCATGGAGTTCAATCTGCTCAGCTGCGTCGCCCAGGCTTTTCGCCACATCCATCCGGCGATGAAGGAATGGGAAATTCCGCAGATCCCCGAATGGGGCGAGGCCAACAAGGCGAAAGCGGTCGAATTCCTGAAACTGCTCGACCCCGAACTGGCAAACCGCGAATTCGCCGCCGGTGACGCCTATTCGATCGCCGATATCACCGGCATGATCGCCATGGATTTCATGAAACCAGCGCGCATCAAAGTGCCGGACGAGTGCACAAACGTGCTGCGCTGGTACAGCGCCGTCTCCAGCCGTCCGAGCGCTTCCGCCTGATGGAGGCGGAACTCGAACGCTTGACGGCAAAGGTCCGCGCCTGCCGCATCTGCGTCGACACTCCGGTCGGCAGGCCACTGCCGCACGAGCCGCGCCCGGTGCTGCTGCCATCATCCAGCGCCCGCATCCTGCTCGCCGGCCAGGCGCCAGGCACAAAGGTGCATTCGTCCGGCATGCCGTTCACCGACCCGTCCGGCGACCGGCTGCGAAGCTGGCTGGGCGTAACCAGCGAGGAATTCTACGACACGGATAAATTCGCCATCGTGCCGATGGGGTTCTGCTTCCCCGGCCAGGACGCAAAGGGCGGCGACCTGCCGCCGCGCCGAGAATGCGCGCTGGCCTGGCGCGCGCCGCTGATGGCGCTGATGCCGCAGATCGACCTCGTTTTGACAATCGGCTCCTACGCGCAATCCTGGCATATGGGCGCCACGCGCCGGCCGTCGCTGACCGAAACCGTGAAGGACTGGCGCACCATCTGGGATGCGCCGGCCAGCCTGAAAGTGCTGCCGCTGCCACACCCGTCGTGGCGCAACTCAGGATGGCTGAAGCAGAATCCATGGTTTGAAATGGATTTGCTGCCGTTTCTGAGATCGGAAATCCGCTATCGCATAGATTAGACTTTAAGCAAGATATCACTCGCTTTTGTGCCATCCGGCAGAATTTCTTTCTTGTGAAAGGTCGAAATAAGAGGGAGTATAGCCAATCTATTCCCAAAGCGCGTCGCGCCCGAGGGAACGCGGCCTGCACCAGGAGCACCTTAATGGATCGCCTCGACAGAAAAATTCTCCGCCTCCTGCAGGAGGACGCGACGCTCGCGGTTGCCGATGTCGCCAAGAAAGTCGGCCTGTCGACGACGCCGTGCTGGCGCCGCATCCAGAAGCTGGAGGAAGAGGGCGTCATCAAGCGGCGCGTCGCCATCCTCGACCACGAAAAGGTCAATGTGCGCGTCACCGTCTTCGTGTCGATCCGCACCAATTCGCACAGCCATGAATGGCTGCGGCGTTTCTCGGAAGTCATCCAGGAATTTCCCGAAGTGGTCGAATTCTACCGCATGAGCGGCGACGTCGACTATCTCCTGCGCGTCGTGGTGCCCGACATCGCCGCCTATGACGCCTTCTACAAGCGGCTGATCGCCAAGATCGAGATCCGCGACGTGTCGTCGTCCTTCGCCATGGAGCAGATCAAGTACACCACCGAAATGCCGCTCGACTACATGCTGCTGGACAAGGAATCCGGCGCCAACGCGGCCTGAGCGCGGTTGTCCATGACTGGGCGTTGACGCTGCACAAGCAGGCGGCGCTTAGTTTTTATTTTTGTTGAGGAAACTCCAGGGCGAGTTGACCGGCAGCGTGATCGTGTCCGGCACCGTGTCGACTGCCACCACATCGGCTTTGCGTAGGGTGTAGCCGGACTGGATGATGCTGACGCCGTCGAGAATGAACAACTGGCTCTTCTCCAAGCCGGGCCGCAAGGCGCCGGTCACGGCAACCGACTCATAGGCCTGCGACATCTTGTAGGGACGGGCCGGCGTCACCAGCACGATCTGGTTGGGCGGCGGCGTCGGCATGTGGCTGCAAGCGCCTGTCCACGGCACCAGCAGGAACTGGTAGACGAGATCGCCATCACGGTCGACCGGCAATGCATAGCCGGCTAATTGTACCGTCTTGTCCTGCAGGTTGAGCGACAATGTCTCGCCACGATCGGGCAGTTTTGCCGCAATCATCGGCAGGCCGGCATCTTCGGCCACCGCCTGCGTCGCAGGACGCAGATCTTTCCAGAAGATGTGCGCGGTTTGGCCTGAGGCGTTGGTAGCGGTGAACACCAACAACGCGGCTGCAAGCGCTAAGGTCGATTTGAGAGGACTGCTCATCGGCCGCTTCCTTTGTGCAGGAGTAAAGACGCCGCGGCCGATCGCGTCAACGCTCGAGCCGCATCACATGTCTGCGACAGCCGGCCATGCCGACCTCATGGAACCCGCGAGCGATGAACATGTCGCGAAACCCCATGAAACGGTAGCTCGGCGATGCCTCGTCGACCGGGTAGGCCTCGATCACGCCGGCGCCCTTGGCAAAGGCGTGATCTATGGCAGCGTCAAGCAGCGCTGCCGCCAGCCCGCCGCCGCGCAGCGCCCTTGGCACATAGAAGCAGACGATCGACCAGATGCCGGTCTCGTCATCGTCCTGTTGCGACGTCAGCTTCCGATATGTCTGGCGCGGCGCGACCGAGCACCAGCCGACGGTCTTGCCGTCAATCTGGGCCAAGATTCCGACCGGCGTACCGGCCTCGACAAGCGCCATCATGGCCCGTTTCAACTCGGCGTGCTGGACATGCTCGCGGCGGCCGGGCAGGGGCCGCCAGGCCATGCACCAGCAATACTTCGGACCGCCTTGCGCTTCGAAGAGGCCTTCGAAATCGGCGCGCGTCTGCCGCGTCACCTCGGTGAACCGGACGTTGGCTAGGTCAGCCTTTTCTGGCGGCGATCCGCTCGATGATCTTGGCATTGGTGAGTTCCCGTACGGCGTCCTTGCCAATCCAGCGCGCCGTCTTGTCGGCCGACTGGGCCAGTCGTTCGGCGACGGCAAGGGCAGCGCCGTGCATCTCCAACGATCGCTTTCCGATCGAACGAAGCGCCCAGTTTACCGCCTTCTTCACGAAATTGCGGCTGTCGGTGGCATGCGCTTCGATGATCGGCAGGAAGCCGAGGAAAGTCGCCACCGGCTCCTGCTTCCGGTGCACGACGGACCACGCCATCATTGCAAAGGCCGTGCGTCGAACAAACTCGCGCTCGTCCGCCGCGAACTCTTCGATCAGCTCCTTCCAGGCGTCCGTGTCGACGAAGAGATCGGAGACGCCGTCGACGATATCCCAGGAATCGAAGGACGCGGCCCATAGTCGTGCATCCGCGGCTGAGAAGCGCTTCGGGTCGGCCGTGACGGAAGCGATGAACTGCGCCTCCATGATGCCGGTCTGCCAAAGCTCGAAAGCACGCTCGTGGTTGCGCTTGATCTTTTTGGCGATCTGCCGCTGCATGCCATGCGAGATGCCGAGCGCGCGCTCGATCTTGATGCCGTAGCGCAGCATACCGCGGCGATTGTCCTCCGAGCCGATCGAGCGCAAATGGGCGACGATCTCATCGGCGCTCGATTGGGGCGAAAGCTCGGCCATTGCGAACGCCTATTTTTCCAGGCGTGCCAGCAAGGACGAGGTGTCCCAGCGCTTGCCGCCCATCGCCTGCACATCCTTGTAGAACTGGTCGACAAGGGCGGTCACCGGCAGTCTCGCGCCATTGCGGTCGGCTTCATCGAGGCAGATGCCGAGATCCTTGCGCATCCAGTCGACGGCAAAGCCGAAATCATATTTACCGGCATTCATCGTCTTGTGGCGGTTCTCCATCTGCCAGGACCCGGCAGCGCCCTTGGAAATCACCTCGATGACCTTCTCGATGTCGAGCCCGGCCTTCTTGCCGAAATGGATGCCTTCGGCCAGTCCCTGAACCAGCCCGGCAATGGTGATCTGATTGATCATTTTCGTGAGCTGGCCGGCGCCCGACGGACCCATCAGCCCGACCATCCGGGCAAAGGCGTCGATGACCGGCCTGGCCTTGTCGAAGGCAGCCTGCTCGCCGCCGACCATCACCGTCAGCACGCCGTTCTCGGCGCCCGCCTGCCCGCCGGAAACCGGCGCGTCGAGGAAGGAAAAGCCGGCCTTTTCAGCGGCGTCGGCCAGTTCGCGCGCGACTTCGGCCGAGGCGGTGGTGTTGTCGATGAAAACGGAGCCTTTTTTTATCGCGGCGAAGGCGCCATCGGCCCCGGTCGTCACCGAGCGCAGATCGTCGTCATTGCCGACGCAGGAGAAGACGAAATCCTGGCCCTCTGCGGCCTCTGCCGGCGTCAAAGCAAGCTTGCCGCCATGCTGGGCAACCCATCGCTCGGCTTTCGCTGCGGTGCGGTTATAGACGGTGACCTCATGGCCACCTTTGTTCCTGAGGTGCCCGGCCATGGGATAGCCCATCACGCCAAGACCGAGAAATGCCACAGATGCCATGGGTTTGCCCTTCAGATGAAAGCGAAATTGTCAGCGCAAGCTCTAGGCACTGCACACAATTCGTCAAGACGCGCATGAGCCGATCGACTGGTACAGCCGACCGCTCAGCGGATCAGATGAATGGTGATCCGTCGCTCGATCCATTCGACGCCGTGGCGCAGGATCTCGACCATCACCAGATAGACGATGGCGACCCAGACATAGGCCTGGAAGTCGAAGGACTTGGCGTAGGCGAGCTTCGCGTTGCCCATCAAATCATAGACGGTGATGATGGCAACGATGGCAGAGGCCTTGATCATCAAGACGAGCTCGTTGCCGTAGGGTCGGAGCGCCACGATAAACGCTTGCGGCAGGATGACCTTGCGCAGCGTCTGCAGCTTGTGCAGGCCGAGCGAAGCAGCGCCCTCCCATTGGCCCCGCGGAACACTCTCGATGGCGCCGCGCAGGATTTCGGCCTGGTAGGCGGCGGTGTTGAGCGCGAAGGCGAACACACCGCAATTGAAGGCGTCGCGGAAGAACCACCACAGCCCGACGGATTCGAGCTGCACCCGGAATGAGCCCAGGCCGTAATAGACGAGATAGACCTGGACCAGCAGCGGCGTGCCGCGGAAGAAATAAACATAGCAATAAGCCAGGACGGACAAATAGCGGTTCTTCGACATGCGGGCATAGGTGACGGGCAGCGAAAACAGCGCACCGAGCACCATCGAGATAGCCACCAGCGCAAGCGTGGTTCCCAAGCCCTGCAGATAGGCCGGCGCGTATCTGGCGAAGAATTCGCCATTCCAAGCGTAAACCAGATAGACGGCGATGCCGATGCCGAACAGGATCCAGAAGCCGACCAGCGCGTAGCCGACGATACGGGCCCGCGGCCAGCCTCGCGCCCGTGGTGGTGGCTTCTCGATGTCGACGGCGGCGCGCGTCACGACGCTCATCGTGCCTCCCTCCTCCCGAGCGAACGCAGGATGAAGCCGGTGGCGATCGACGACAGGATGGCAAGGATAAGGAACACCATCGCCGCGACGCTGTAGAACAGGAAGGAATGTTTGGTGACACGGGCCGCCACGCCGGCGTTGCGCAAGGTTTCAGCCAGGTTGACGACCGACACCAGGGCCGTGTCCTTGAGCAGGCTCAGCCAGCAATTCTCAAGGCCGGGGAAGGCGATGCGCAGCAGCTGCGGCAGGATCACCTTGCGCATCGTCTGCCATTTCGACAGCCCGATCGCATAGCCGCCCTCATACTGGCCCTTCGGAATGGCGCGAAAGGCCGACAGGAAGACTTCGCTGGAATACGACGAAAAGATCAGCGACAGCACGATCATGCCGGCGAAGAAGCTGTCGACATAGACCGTCGCTTCCGGCCTGAACAGACGGATGACATACTGCAAGAGGATCGGCATGCCGAAGAAGAACAGGAAAAGCGTCACCAGTTCCGGCAGTCCGCGAAACACCGTGGTGTAGATGTTGGCAGCCACGCGAAGCGACGGCTCTTCGGATTGTTTCGCCCAGGCGACGAAAAAACCGATCGTCAGGCCGATCGGCAGTGTCGCCAGCGCGAGCGCAATGGTGACCAGTGCGCCATAGGCAATATCGTCAATCCAGCCATCGGGTCCCCAAGTGAGAAGTATCCATATGTTCTGGCTTGGCATTGACGGGTCTTGTCTCCACTTCTGTCAGGCCAAGGCGGCAGCAGGAAACTTCCCCTGCCGCCTTGTTTCAGACGTTCAGGACTCGGCGCCGAAGACGTCGAACTTGAAGTACTTGTCGTTGATTTCCTTGTACTTTCCGTTAGCGCGGATTGCGTCGATGGCGCTGTTCAACTTGTTGACCAGATCCGTCTCGCCCTTGCGCACGGCGATGCCGGCGCCCGGTCCAAAGATATCGACCGGCTGCGGCGAAGGCTGGCCGAGAATCTTGCAGCAGGCGCCATCAGGCGAATCCAGGAACTGTTGCAACACGACGATATCGTCCTCGATCGCGTCGAGACGGCCATTGGCGAGATCGGCCTGCTCTTCGGGGCTGCTCGGATAGCCCTTGACCGTGCTGTCCGTATAGGTTTTCGAGGCATAATTGAAATGCGTCGTGGTGGTTGCGACGCCGATGGTCTTGCCGGCCAGGTCTTCCTTGGTCACGCCCTTGAGGGTCGAATCCTTGGGTACCGCGATCGCCGACGGCGTGTTGTAGTATTTGTGGGTGAAGTCGACCTTCTCGGCGCGCTCCGGCGTGATCGACATCGAGGCGACGATGGCGTCGAACTTGCCGGCCTGCAGGGCGGGAATGATGCCGTCCCAATCCTGGGCGACGAAGGTGCACTTGACCTTCATCTCGTCGCAGAGCGCCTTGGCGATGTCGATGTCGAAGCCGACGAGCTGGCCGTCGGAGGTCAGGTTGTTGAATGGGGGGTAGGCGCCTTCGGTGCCGATTCTCAGGGTCGTTTCCTGAGCCTGGGCGACGCCGAGCGTCAGCAGCGCAGCCGATGCGGCGAGCGCGATACGCAGTGCAATACGCATGATAGTCCTCTCTTTATGGCTCCCGGCCGTCGTTCCGGAACGGCTCTGTGGGGCGGTGCTTTTGACCGCCCGCTGGCGCGATACTCCCACTGTTTTCGGGAGAAAAGCAACTGTAAAACCGTTGCTTGCGGGATTTGCGGGTCCAGCCAATGCCGACGCCGGGTTAATGCATGTCGCCCAAAAGTGCGCAGCGGTTTTGGGACGACGACATGCATAAATAAAACAACCTGAAGCGCGTCGCATGGCCGTTCAGGCGCGACGCGCTTAGACAATGCAACGGCTGAAGAGGGCGGCTGAACCGGGCGAGGGCAGGGACCTCAAGGTTTGAGGCCGGTCATGCGCTCGATGAAGTCGGCTATCCCTCCCGTGTCGTCGAGATCGAACACAGGCAGGCTTTCGCCGGTAACCGCGAAGTCGGCGGCAATCGCCACGATATGTCCGTCGTTCGCCGACAGCGGCGAGCGGTCCTTGGCCTCCCGCCGCCGGGTCTCGATCTTTTTGTGCGCCTCGCGCTTGTAGCCTTCGACCAGCACGATGTCGCACGGGGCCAACCGCGACAGGACCGTCTCCAGCGTCGGCTCGTCCTCACCGCGCAATTCATGCATCAGCGCCCAGCGTTTGCCCGACACCACCGCGACTTCGGTGGCGCCCGCCTGGCGGTGACGAAAGCTGTCGGCGCCAGGCTTGTCGATGTCGAACTCATGATGGGCGTGTTTGACCGTCGACACTGTCCAGCCGCGCCGGACGAGCTCTGTGACCAGCTTCTCGGTCAGTGTGGTCTTGCCGGAATTCTTCCAGCCGGTGATGCCGAAGATGTTCATGGGCCGATGCTCTGCAACAGACGCTCGGCCACCGCAAGGTCGTGCGGTGTGTTGATGTTGAAGAACGGGTCGATCTCGTCACTGCCGTGGGTCAGCAACGGAAATTCCACTTCGACACAGTCGTGCCGCTCGATGAAGGCGGAGACGCGCCTGTTGTCCTCGTCGATCAGGAAATGACGCAAGGCCTCACGCAGCCCGAGCGGCCACAGCGCGAAGGTCGGATGCTGCCGGCCGGCGGAACTGGCAACAGCGATGGAGCCTGGTCGCTCGTCAACAGCCGCAGCCAGCCTCTCGACCAGGTCCACCGGCAGGAACGGCGTGTCGCCGGCGGCCGTCGCCAATGCCTTGAAAGCGGTATTCGCTGCCGCCCATTCGAGGCCGGTGAGGATTCCGGCAAGCGGTCCGGCATAGCCTTCGACCGTATCGGCGAGAACCGGAAGACCGGCCGCGGCGAAGCGCGCCGGGTCACCATTGGCGCTGACCGCCAGCGATCCGACCTGCGGCGCCAGGCGGGCAACGACATGGTCGAGAAGCGGACGCCCGCCAAGCCCCAGCAAAGTCTTGTCGCCGCCGCCCATGCGCCGTGACAGGCCTCCGGCGAGGATAATTCCTGCAATGTCTTGGCTCATGGCCAAACTATATGCCGTCCGGCGCCATGTCGGGTCCAGCGCTTTCGGCTGCGGGTTTTTGCCGGCCCGCGACCCGCTCGCGATAGAGCGCGTAGAGGCCGGAGCCGATGATGATGGCGGAGCCGAAGATCATCGGCAGGTCGGGAACATCGCCGAAGATGATGAGGCCAAGCAGCATCGACCAAAAGAGGGCGGTGTAGCGGAATGGCGCAATGAAGGAGATGTCGCCAGCCCGCATTGCCATGATGATGAACTGGTAGCCGATCAGCACCAGCACCGCCGCCAATGCCAACAGTGCCGTGCCTTTGCCGGACATCGGCGTCCAGCCACCCATCGGCGACAGCAGCACGGCGCCAACGATGGTCATGGCGATTGCCGTTGCCGTCGACACCAGCAAGGTCGGGATAGCCCTCGGGATGCGCTTGGTGGCGAGGTCACGTACTGCGCAACAGGCGACGCTGACGAGTGCGTACAGCGAATAGATGCTGAAGCCTTCGAAGCCTGGCCGCACGATGATCAGCACGCCGCCAAAGCCGACCGCGATCGCCAGCCAGCGCCGCCAGCCGACCGCTTCGCTGAATACGAGTGCCGCCCCCATCGTCACCGCCAGCGGCAGCGCCTGCAGCACCGCCGAGACATTGGCGATCGGCAGATTCGCCAATGCGACAAGGAAGGCGACGGTGGCGCCGGCCTCGGCGACCACGCGAAGCGCCACCAGCGGCTGCAGCATCGAGCCCGGCCGTGCGAGCGCGCCTTGCTGCCAGGCGAGCAGGCCGACGAGCAGCGACGCAAAGGCGCCGCGCACCAGCATGACCTGCGCCATGTTCATCGATTCCGACGAGAACTTGGTGATGGCGTCGTTGAGGGTGAAGCCGATCATGGCCACCATCATGCACAGCGCGCCGCGAATGTTTGGGGAAAGAGGCAAGGGCGTTACCGGTTTTGCAAGAGCAATTCCAGGAAAAGTGTGAAACGGTTTTCCGTCCGGAATTGCGTGAAAACAAAGAATAAAGCGGTTCGACGTTTCGGCGAAACGGTGAACCGCCCAAGCCTGTAGCAGCCGGCGGCAAGACAGCAACGTCAAAGAAATAGGCCACGGATTTTCACCCGTGGCCCACAAAATCGCTAGGGTTCAGACTCAATCAACCTATAGGGCTGATCTTGCCTTCAGTTCCGAGAAGGCACATTCTCTGCGTATCGGGCGGTCTCGTGAGGATCAATGTTCAAGAAAATAGTTCAGAGAGTGCCAGTTGGCGCCGCTGACCCGGTAAGCGACCTGATTGGTCTGATCGACTTGATCGAAATGGAGTTGGGGCTCTGGGCGGGTGGCAAAAGCGTGCGCAACCGTCTCTCCGAGGTCATCAGTGAAATTCGCCGATCCGAAGGTGTCGCGAGCCTGGAGAGTGTGAGCGTTTTGCTCGATGTTATCGAACGACTGGGTAATATTGAGCGGTTTTTGTCCGACAATGGTTTTGAGACTGGCTCTGAAACTTCCAACGGTTGACGCTTCGAACTCTGCTTGTACGACGAGAAGAGCGTGATCGGTCAGACCCAGAATGCGATGAGCGTTGCGAGTGCGACGGCGGAGAGAAAATTCCTTGCGAGCTTGTCGTAGCGGGTTGCGATGCGGCGGAAATCCTTGAGCCTGCAGAAGGCAGCTTCGATACGCCATCGGCCCTTGTATCGGGTCTCATCGTAGCTGATCGTCGCCTTGCGGTTTGATCGTCCCGGGATTACTGCCTGCGCCCCTTCAGACTTCAGGTGCTTGCGCAAGGCGTTGGCATCGTAGCCTTTGTCGGCGATCAGGCATCGCACGGGTCCGGCGGCATCCAGCAGCGGCTTGGCCATCGTGATGTCTGCGACATTGCCCGCGGTGAGCCGCAGGACGGCGGGCCGTCCCAGCAGGTCTGTCACCGCATGAATCTTGGTGGTTTGGCCGCCGCGCGATGGCCCGATGGCCTGTGCTTTCGCCCCCCTTTACCACCGTGAGCGGAGCGATGCGCCTTTATATAGGTGGAGTCGATAGATGCCGACAGGGCAAGGACACCCTTAGCCACCAGCGCATCAAGGATTCTGGTCCAGAGCTGTCGGCGGGACCACCGGTTGAAGCGGTTGTAGATCGTCGTGGGAGGGCCGTATTCGGCCGGGCAATCCTTCCAGCGGCAGCCAGTTTTCAGCACATGCAGGATGCCACTGATGACGCGCCGATCATCGACCCTGCGCGCGCCAGGCAGGTTCTTCGGCAGCTGCGGCTCGATTGCCGCCCAGGCGTCGTCATTCAACCAGAACATCTGCTTCATCCTCGCCTCCATCGCAATTTCGAGACAAGGAACCTGATTTGCTAAACTAACTCAACAGGCTGATTAGGTTTTGACCCTAAGAGGGCTGGCCGGATGACCAGCAGGCTCATTTCGGGGTCAGCACCTCGGTGCCGCTGCCGTTCTTGCCGGCGATGGTCCACAGGCCGTGCAGCGAGCCGTCATCCTCTACCTTGTAGACGACGAGACCGATTTCCTTGCCCATGACATAGCCGGCGGAGAAGGCATCGTCGTTGCGCATGCAGATGCCGTCCGACGATGATCCGCCCGTCTCCCAATGCATGGTGCAGGTGGTCTCGCTGGTCAGCGTGATGGTGGCTTCGCCGCCATATTTCGAGCCGTCGAAATTGGTGCCCGCAACGGTGTAGCTGCCACCGATGGACTGTGCTGCTGCCGGCGCGGCGGCAAACCCAAGCATTGCAAGAGAAAGTAAGAATGTGCGCATGTCGTATTCCCCCAAACCGAGCGACGAGCCGCTATAGGCCGAAATTTAGGGCGGAACGCGATGGCGGTAAATCGGGTTTGCAGCGTCGAGAGCGATTTATTCCCAGTGTTGCTCAGCCCCATGCAGGCTGTCGCCGATAGCGCCGACCAGTGGGTCGTACTTGGCCTTGAGCGAGGCGGGATATTCGATCCAGACTGTATGGATTGCATCCTCTTTTTCGAAGACGATTCGGGTATAGAAGATCTTGTCGCCTTTGGTGCTTGAGACCACTGCCCAGTTCTTACCGGTTTTGCTGTAAGTGACCTTTTCCCCAGAGTCAGGGTCGGCTTTTTCCTTTTCAACCAGACTGTCGGGCGTATCTTCCGTCAGCTTGTATCCGCCGTAACAGGACAAGCTCGCACCATCGGGGCTAAGCCATTTTCGACCGTCGCCATTGAGGGACTCAGGCATCGGTTTGCTGAAAATCTGGCTCGGGAACGTGCACACCGTGCCATAGCGCGCATTGATGTAGGTGAACGGCTTTGCGAGCGCCACTGTGGTCGCCAATGATAGGGCCACGACCAGCGCTGACAGCCCGGTTTGGCAAACACGCTGCATAGAAATCCCCCTCGCTTCCAACGGAAGCATTCTGCACCAATCGCGGAGAAAATCAGCCGCCGGTGACGCTCATATGTCTCGACACCGACGGGCGGCTGGTGCGGCGGTCGATGATGAAATCATGGCCTTTCGGCTTGCGGCCGATCGCTTCGTCGATGGCAGCAGCGACCAGTTCGTTGCCTTCGGACGCACGCAGCGGGGCGCGCAGGTCGGCGGCATCCTCCTGGCCCAGGCACATATAGAGCGTGCCGGTGCAGGTCAGCCGCACGCGGTTGCAGCTTTCGCAGAAATTATGCGTCATCGGCGTGATGAAGCCCAGCCTGCCGCCGGTCTCTGCGACATGGACGTAGCGGGCCGGACCGCCGGTCTTGTAGGGGATGTCGCTCAGCGTGAACTGGCGCTCGAGCGAAGCGCGCAGCAGCGATAGCGGCAGATACTGGTCGGTCCGGTCGGCGTCGATCTCGCCCATCGGCATGGTCTCGATGACGGTCAAGTCCATGCCGCGGCCATGCGCCCAGCGCATCATCTCCGGCAGCTCGACGTCGTTGAAGTCCTTCAGCGCAACGGCGTTGAGCTTCACCTTCAGCCCCGCCGCCTGCGCGGCATCGATGCCTTGCATGACCTTGTCTAGATGGCCCCAGCGGGTGATGGCGTGGAACTTGTCGGCATCGAGCGTGTCGAGCGAGACATTGATGCGCTCGACACCGCAATCGGCAAGCTCGGCGGCAAAGCGCGACAGCTGCGAGCCATTGGTAGTCAGCGTCAACTCTTCCAGCGCGCCGCTCTTCAAGTGCCGCGACAGCTGCCGCACCAGATGCATGATGTTCTTGCGCACCAGCGGCTCGCCGCCGGTGAGGCGCAGTTTGCGCACGCCCTTTTCGATGAAGACGGTGCAGAGCCGGTCGAGTTCCTCGAGCGACAGCAGGTCCTTCTTGGGCAGGAACGCCATGTCCTCGGCCATGCAATAGGTGCAGCGGAAATCGCAGCGGTCGGTGACCGACACGCGCAAGTAGCTGATCGTGCGACCGAAGGGATCGATCATGTCCATGCGTTCAAGCGTTTCCAATGCTGCGAGTGGTGCCGTTATATACGGCTATGTGATACGATCCAACCCGCCATTCAAGATAGCCGCTCTCGATCTTTGGTGACATTCCCCGGCCGACATCCGATGTCGGCCGGGTCCAAATGGCCTTTTCCGCTCGCGCGAAGCAGCGTAGGGAAGGGCGGATCGATGCGGGATGCAGAACAATGACGGCGCCGAAGGAACTCAGGGTCTCGAAGGACAGAAAACTGCTGTCCGTCACCTTTCCCGATCATCGGCCGTTCGAGCTGCCGGCCGAACTGCTGCGCGTCGCTTCACCCTCGGCCGAGGTGCAGGGCCATTCGCCGGACCAGCGGGTGACGGTTCCCGGCAAGCGTAACGTTGCTATCCTGAAGATCGAGCCGGTCGGCAACTACGCCGTGCGCATCACCTTCGACGATTTTCACGACACCGGCATCTTCACCTGGAATTACCTGCACACGCTTGGCCACGAAAAGGACGCGCGCTGGAATGCCTATCTCGCCGAGCTCCAGGAGAAGGGACTGAGCCGCGACCGCTAGTTCGGCACTGTCGGCAAAACGTCATTGACTGGGGGTAAACGCTGGCAACGGTTCGGAGACGGGAAATGTCTGAGATCACATCGGTTGAACAACTTGAAGCGCTCTACGGCTTGCCCGGCGAAGCGTCAACGGTCAAGGAACTCGACCACGTCATTCCCGAATATGCCGCCTTCATCGAAGCCTCGCCTTTTGTCGCTCTGGCGACGAGCGGGCCGGAAGGGCTGGACTGTTCGCCGCGCGGCGATCTCGCCGGCTTTGTGCGCATGCATGACCCGAGAACGCTGATGATGCCGGACCGACGCGGCAACAACCGCGCCGATTCGCTTAAGAACATCATCCGCGATCCTCGCGTCGGGCTGCTGTTTCTTGTGCCGGGTTCGGGCACGACGCTGCGCGTCAACGGCCGCGCCCGCATCACCACCGACGCCGCGCTTTGCGCCTCCTTAGCCGTCGAAGGCAAGCCGGCGCGCTCGGTCACCGTGGTCGATGTCGATTCGGTCTATTTCCAGTGTGCCCGCGCCATCGTTCGCTCGGAGCTGTGGAACCCGGCAAAGCACGTCGACCCGGAATCGCTGCCGACACCCGGAACAATCCTGGAAGTCACCAGCCGCAAGAATATCGATGCCGGTACTTACGACAAGGAATGGCCGGAGCGGGCGAAGAAGACGATGTGGTGAGGTGGGAGGCGCGTGGATCGAACGGCTCAGGTATCCTTCAGCACGTCATAGATCTTGCGCATCTGTTCGCCGATCATGTCGCACTGTTCCGCTGTCGACTGGCTCATCGCCTTTTCGATCAGCGCCATATGCACCTTCAGCGCTTTCATCAGGAGCTCCGTGCCGGCCTCGGTAAGCGTCAGCCGCAGCACGCGCTTGTCCTTCTCATCGCCTTCGCGGCGCAGCAGGCCGCGCGCCTCGAGCTGCGGCAACAGCATGGTGATGTTGGAGCGGCCGACCAGCAGTTTGCGGGCGAGATCGTGCTGCGACATGCCGGGATGGCGATAGAGGTTCATCAGCACGTCGAGCTGCGCCGGCTTGAGATCCAGCGGCGCCAGCTTTACCGCCAGCGTACGCTCCAGCACATGGCAGGCGCGCGCCACCGCGACCCAGTTGCGAAAGCGCGGGTTGTCCCAGGGCAGCTCTTGTTTAATGTTCATGTTTGAACTATTATGTTCATGCTTGAACGGAATGGATGGATCGCCACTATGGCATCATTTGGACTGAAGGTCATCCGGGGCGTGTTCCGCGCCGCCGAGCATGTGGCGCCCCGCCTGAGCGGGCGCGCCGCCTTCGAACTGTTCTGCCGCACGCCGAGCGTGAAGGCGCTCAGCGACGGCGAGCGGCGTGCGGTCGACCGCGCCGCCGGCTTCATGGCCGAGGCGCGCCATCATCGGCTGACGACCAAGGCCGGCTGCGTCATGGTGCACGAATTCCGGCCCGAGCCGGGCAGGGCGTCCGCCGGCACGGTGCTGGTGGTCCATGGCTGGCGTTCGCGCACGGAATATATGCGGGCGCTGATCGAAGGCTTTCGCGATGCGAGCTACCGGGTCGCCTCGCTCGACCTGCCGGGCCATGGCCAGTCGCTGGGCCGTCATCTCAATATGGTCAATGCGGTCGAGGCGGTCAGGGTCGCCGGCGAATGGTTCGGTCCGTTCAAGGCGATCGTCGGCCATTCCTTCGGTGGCGCCGTCGCCGCCAATGCCATTGCCGGTTCGATCAAGGGTATCCACCCAGTGGCGGCCGAGCGGCTGGTGCTGGTGGCCGCGCCAAGTTCCCTGCCGGCGATCTTAGCCGACTTCAGCCGCATGCTCAACGTCGGCCCGCGTTCGCAGGTTTCCATGGCCGATCAGGTGAAAAAGTTGTCGGGCCGGCCGCTGCACGAATTCACCGGCGATCGCCAGCTGGCCGAAGCGCCGGTGCCGACTCTGGTCATCCACGCGCCGGACGACCGCGAAGTTCCGGCCGACCATGCCAGGCGCTACGCCGGCGCCGGCAGCCATGTGCGGCTGCACTGGGCCGATGGGCTCGGCCACCGTCGCATTCTCGCCGACAAAGGTGTCATCGAACGCGCTGTGACCTTTGTCAAAAACGAGCGCGAGCCGATACTGCATTGATTCCAATGGGTGTATTGTGCGACACCGACAACGCCGGAGCGGTGAGCTAGCCCTTCTTCTTGCCGCCCGGCTGGACGGGCAATCCGGCCGCCTTCCAGGCGGTATAGCCGCCAAGGATGTGCTTGACCGGCGACAGCCCCATATCCTGCGCCGTCTTGGTGGCCAGCGCCGAGCGCCAGCCGCCCGCGCAAAAGAAGACAAAGCTCTTGCCCGAGGCGAAGAACGGCTTGTGGTAGGGGCTTTCGGGATCGATCCAGAATTCCAGCATGCCGCGAGTGACATGTTTGGCGCCGGGGATCTGGCCGTCCCGCTCGATCTCGCGTGGATCGCGCAGGTCGACGAAGATGGTGTCCTCGTCGTCGAGCAGCCCGGCCGCTTCCTCGGGCGAGACCACCTCGATCTCGGCATTGGCCTCGTCGAGCAACTCGCGATACCCTTTTTTCACGGATGATCCCTCCCGGCGCATTTCGCCGCCGACTGGATTTCCAGCACAAGCTCCGCGCTTTGTCACGCTGTTCCGACCAGCCCCTGCCACGCCGCCATCGCTCCGGCCACTGTGGCCATCAGCGCTTCGCACGAGGCGCCGTCGCGGGCCTGGATCGACATGCCGTGCTGGACCGTCGCATAGAAGGTCGCCGCCGCGTTGCTGTCGAAGCCCGCCGGCAATTCGCCTTCCGCCACACCGCGTTCCAGCCGTCTCAGCAAGAGGGTGTGGTTTTCGGCGCGGCGGCGGCGCAAATCATCGCAGATCGCGCCGCTGCTTGAATCCTGGTGCAGTGCGCCCAGCGCGATGAGACAGCCCTGCGGGCGGTCGTCCTGAGAGTACGCTTTTGCCGTCTGGCGCAGGAAATTCTCGATCGCCTGGCATGCCGTCGGCGCTTCGTCCAGCGCGCTCCAGATCTCGGTGCCTTCGTTGCGGGTGTAATACTCGGTCGCTTCCAGAAACAGCGCCTCCTTGCTGCCGAAGGCGGCATAGAGGCTGGGCGAGCTGATCCCCATCGCCGCGGTCAGGTCGGCGATCGAGGTGCCCTCATAGCCTTTGGCCCAGAACAGCTCCATCGCCTGCCGCAAGGCGGCGGTTCGATCGAAGGTGCGGGGACGGCCTCTTTCCGGCATGACGATCTTTTCTGTGTTGATCGATACATAATTCACTTGACGTCGCCAGGCAAGGTTGCCAGATGTTTATGTATCGATCGTTACATAACGGAGAAATGACATGTCAGCGAACGGATTGAACGGCAAGGCAGCACTGGTCACCGGCGGCAGCCGCGGCATAGGTGCTGCGATAGCAAAACGGCTTGCGGCCGATGGCGCCGACGTTGCCATCACCTACGTCAACAGCTCGGCGCCGGCCCAAGCTGTCGTCGCCGAGATTATAGCGGCAGGTGGTCGCGCGATCGCCATCCAAGCCGACAATCGCGACGCCGCCGCCATCGAAGGCTCGGTCACCGAGGCGGTGAATGCCTTCGGCCGGCTCGACATCCTGGTCAACAGCGCCGGCATCTGGCGCGCGGCGCCGATCGAACAGATGTCGCTGGCCGACTTTGACGAGACCATTGAGGTCAATCTGAGAGCGCCGTTCGTGGCCTCGAAGGCGGCAGCGGCTCACATGGGCGAGGGCGGCCGCATCATTTCGATCGGCAGCAATCTGGCCGAGCGCGTCACCGACACCAGCCTCAGCGCCTATTCGACCAGCAAGGCTGCGCTGGTCGGCCTGACCAAGGCGCTGGCGCGAGACCTCGGTCCGCGCGGCATCACCGCCAACGTCGTTCATCCCGGTTCGACCGACACCGACATGAACCCGGCCGAAGGCCCGCATGCCGAACACCAGCGGCGGAAGATGGCGACGCCCCGCTTCGGCAAGGCTGACGAGATCGCCGGCATGGTTGCCTGGCTCGCCGGTCCAGAAGGGCACTTCGTCACCGGCGCCGCGCTCACCATCGACGGTGGCGCCAACGCCTGAAGCAGCAGCCGCTTTGACCGGTCTGGAGCGGCAACGCCGCTCCAGACGTCACGATGTTGTGAAACCGTTCTGCAACAGGCCTGCGGAAATTTATGGAAGCTTAACGAAATCGGTATGAATCGGTATAGTAGCGCCTTACATCCGCCATGCGGTTGGCAAGATCGTCGAGCGGCGCGGAACGGGAGCCGGCTTGCAGCCGGAGCGGGTGATTAATGAAATTCCTCGGAAATAAAGCCACCGTGATGCCGCTTGCAGTGGCGGCAGCACTGGCCTTCGGTGTGCCGCAGGCAAGCGCGCAGGGCCTGTTCGACATGCTGTTCGGCGGTGGCGTCAAGCACAGGCCGCAAGGCGAATTCCCGCCGCCGCCAAAGCGCAAGCCGAAGCCCGCCGTATCGGGCGGCGGCGGCACCAGGATCAGCAGCCCGTCCTACTACACCTACAAGGCCGACCGGCTGGTGCGCGTCGACTTTGCCGCGTTGGTGGCAGCACCTCCCCAGGTGGCAACAGCTGAAGACGCCGCCTTTGTGCCGTCGGCGACCAGCACTGCCTTCCGCGAAGCCGTTGCAGGCCTTAGTGACTATGAACTCTATGCCGAGCCCGATATCGCCAAGGCACTGATTGCCTATTACTCTGCCAATCCTGATTTCATCTGGGTGAACGAGGGCAATCCCAATGCCCGCGCCCAGGATGCGGTGCGGGTGCTCGGCGAAGCCGCAAGCTATGGTCTCACGTCGGCCGACTACACGCTCGAGGTGCCGGCAGCCAACGCATCGGCAGTCGATGCCGACGCCCATCTGAAGGAACTCGTGCGCTTCGAGATGGCGCTGTCGGCGCGCGTACTGCGCTATGCCCGTGACGCCCAGAGCGGGCGCGTCGATCCCAATCGCATCACCGGCTACTATGAATTTCCGCCGAAGCCGGTCGACATGGAAGGCGCGCTCAAGACGCTGGCCCACACCCAGGAAGTGCGCACCTACCTCGAATCGCGGCACCCGCAGAACGCGGAATATCAGGCGCTGCGCGTCGAACTTGAATCGCTGCAGGCGAGCGCCGAAAACGAAATAGTCGTCGATCCCAAGCTGTTGCTGAAGCCCGGCGAGACCAGCGCCGAACTGCCGAAGCTGCTGACGCTGATCGCGCGCAATCTCGACGACGAGATGGGCGGCGCCTATGGCGAGATCCTGTCTCGTCTCGGCACCAGCGATGTCTATGTTCCCGAACTGGTTCCGATCATCAAGGCCGTGCAGGTGAAGGCCGGCATGAAGGGCGATGGGGTCATCGGCCCGCGCACCGTCGCCTCGCTCGCCGGCGCATCCAAGGCAGACAGGCTGCAGAAGGTGCAGGTTGCGCTGGAAGAGTTGCGCTGGCTGCCGTCCGATCTTGGTAGCCCGCGGGTCTTCATCAACCAGCCCGCCTTCACCGCCAGCTATATCGACAATGGCGAGGAGAAGCTGAAGACCCGCGTCGTCATAGGCCGGACCACCAACCAGACCGCCTTCTTCTTCAAGGAGATCAAGCAGGTCGATTTCCATCCCTATTGGGGCGTGCCGCAGTCGATCATCGTCAACGAGATGCTGCCAAGGCTGCGTAGCGATCCGGGCTATCTCGACCGTGCCGGCTACGAGGTGACCGATTCGCGCGGCAGGCGGGTTCCCTCTTCCTCGGTCAATTGGGGCGCCTACGGCGCCAACATTCCCTACAGCGTGCGCCAGCAGCCGAGCGAAGCCAATGCGCTGGGCGAACTGAAGATCCTGTTCCCCAACAAGCACGCCATCTACATGCACGACACGCCGCAAAAATCCTTCTTCCAGCGCGATATGCGGGCGCTCAGCCATGGCTGTATTCGCCTTCAGGATCCACGTGGGATGGCGGCGGCGGTGCTCGGCGTCTCGGTCGACGACATCGCCGAAAAGCTCAAGCACGGCCATGCCAGCGAAGACGTGACACGCACGATTCCAGTCTATGTCTCCTACTTCACTGCCTGGCCGGACCTGTCCGGCAAAGTCGAATATTTCAACGACGTCTACGACCGCGACACGCGGCTGATGCAGGCGCTGGACGCGACCGAAGCGGTGCGTTCGCCGACGAGCTGAACCAGCGGAGTTCCTCGTTCAACGAAACGAGGAACTCACTTTGTCTCTCTGGTTTTATTAGATTTTTGGCCGATAGACGGTCGCCCGTTTCCTGCGATCAGCGCTGGATGAGCGGACGCCGGAAGCCGGCGTCGCGGCCCGCGATCAGCCAATAGACCAGGCCGGCTACGAGGCCGGCGGCGGCGATGATGCCGATATCGGCCCAGCGTCCGGCATCCTCTTCCGCGGCCGGCCAGACCAGGAAGAAGCCGGCTGCAGCGGCAGCGGCGCCAAACAGCATGTGCACCAGGAAATTGCGCAGGGCAAAGAATTCGGCGAGCAGCGCGAAGATCAGCGTCTGCAGGCCGGTCAGCACGATCGTCAGGAAATAGACGACCATGCCGAGCGGCGGCCACAGCAGCACGACAATGGGCGAAAATTGCATGGCGCCGAAATAGTCCGGCGCGTTGGGCAATACGGCGAGTGCGCAATATATCGCCACCACCGCGAACAATCCGATCAGCACCGAAACGAAATAGCCGGCAAGCATCATCAGGATGCGCTTCAAAACATGCTTAACCATGGCCATGCACCCCCCGTGCCCTGCAACTGTTACGCGCACTCAGCCATCAAAGGCGGATCGGCGCAAGAGTGCATCCAGCAGTGCTTTGCGGCAAATCTTCAGGCGCCGCCGCATAGATGTTGTGAATCCGGCAAAACCCATGTGCCTTTTATCGTGAGGTCGACGCCGTAATAGACCCGCCCGCGCTCGTCGCCCTGCGGACAATCCCTCGGGATCGATATCAGGCACATGACGACAGGATCGCCGGCTTTCGAACTGGCAAGGCCAGGCTCCCGCTCGTAGGAAACCCCGGCGCCGCCATTGCTGAACCGCGCCAGGCTGCCGGCTTCAGGGCCGGCGGTTTCCAGCGGGTCGTCGCCGAGCCGCGTCGTCAGCGCGGTGATGTGGGTCAAGGCGCATTGGCCGATCGACGAGGGCAGGGGCTGGTCGGGGCTGCCCGGATGGCGGGCCGCGGTGTCGAGCGCCTTCTTGCCGATCAGGGCGATGTTGTAATCCTGCACCCAGGACGGCGCATTGCCGTAGGTCTGCAGCGCATTGTTCTGGGCGCTGACGATGCAGGCGGCATCCTGCCCGCAGGCGTTCCTGTCAGTGATGAGCGCACGGGCGATCTTGCGCTTGTCGCGGCCAAAGGCTGGCTCGAAACCCGTAAATGCCTTGGCGACCAAGGCATCAATTGCCGACAGTTGCGGGTCGGCACAGATCGCCTTTTCCACCGGCAGGCTGGCTTTGCGGCAGTCGAAGGACGGCCCGTCGGCACGCGCTGGACCAAGGCAGACCGCCCCGCCAGCAAGTGCGACGACAAGCGCAAACGAGTTGGCAATTCGATTGGAAGAAAGCATGGTCGCCCCGTTGTCCGACAACTGCCACCATTCTAGGCAAAAAACGCAGCGGACGGAATTGCCGAAGCGGTGTCGGTATCGGCGCTATTTCGGTTCGGCGGTCACGGGATCGAAGGTGATTTCGACTTTCGCCTTGTCGGCGGTGTAATAGGTGACGGTGTACCCTTCCTTGTCCCAGTCGACCTCCTTCACATAGCGAAAGCCGTCGCGCTGCTCGACCTTGGCGATGATTGCCGACAGTTTCTGGGCATTCGTCGGCGGCAGTGGGCTGTCATCCGCGGCAAAGGCCGTCGAGCCGGCTAGAAGAACGACGACACCGGTCGCCAGAACAAGATTTCGCATGATTACCCTCATTTCACGTTGGCATGAACCGCACCGGAAACTCGCAGGCAGCACAGTTTGTTCCGAGAGCTGACATCGCGCAGCTTCCGTGAAGCCCTGGATCGCCGCGCTCAGAGCGACGGCACGCCAATATTTGCGCCAACCGCCGGCCAACCATGAGTGCTGCCACGGCCCGCGCTGGACAACCCGATGGTGGTAGAGCTTTGCCCAAGACCCTGCTAGACTTCTGGTCCTGGCGGGGTGGCATGGCGCGCCAACCCCGCCGGAATCTTCATCTCTCAGCGCGCGGCGAAGTGTTTCAGGAACGGGTCGTCGCCTGTGCTGGACCAGAACCAGAAAGGGAGCGGGGGCTCGAACATGGCTGTACGGAACTACACCCGTCAGCTGGCGACAATCATTTCTATCGATGCCGTCGGGTTCTCCCGGCTGATGGGCATCGACGACGAGTCTGCTGTCGCGGCATTCGAGGAACGGCGCGACATCATCGCCGACAGCTGTGGCACATTTGGCGGCCGCACGTTCGGCGACGCCGGCGACAGCATCATGGCCGAGTTCGGCAATCCGATCGAGGCGTTGCGCGCGGCCTTTGATTTCCAGGGCCGCATCGTCGCCCTCAACGCCGAGGTTGCCGACGACATGCGCATGCCGTTTCGGGCCGGCATCAACACCGGCGACGTCATCGTGCGTGGTGGACGCCTCTACGGCGACGACGTCAACATCGCCGCGAGAATCCAGGAATTCGCGCCGGGCGACGGTCTCGCCGTTTCGGAGACGACCTGGCACCATGTGAAGGACAAGACGGCGGCCGAATTCACCGATCTCGGCGAATTCATGCTGAAGAACATCGCCTTGCCGGTGCGCGTTCTGATCGCCGGCCGCAGTGGCAACGGATCCTCGCCGGCGGCGTCGTTCGCCGCCATTCCCCAGGCCAATGCGCAGCAGAAGCTGTCGTCCAAGGGGCCGCCGGCGATCGCCGTCCTGCCCTTCCACGCCGATGGCGGCGAGCATGACATCGGCTACATGGCCGACGGCATCGCCGAGGACATCATCTATGGTCTTTCCAACACCAGATGGCTCTCGGTCATCGCCAAGGGCTCCAGCTTCCAGTTCCGCGACGACACGCTGGGCACGCGGGTGATCGGCAACGCGCTCGGCGCGCGCTACATCGTCAGCGGCACGCTGATGCGCAATGGTGGCCAGATCCGCCTCAACACCTCGCTGGCCGACGCGTCCAACGGGCGGCTGGTGTGGTCGCAGCGCTTCGATCGCGATCTGGTCGACATCTTCAACCTGCGCGACCAGATCGGCGCTGAGATCGTTTCGATCCTCGACAAGGAGGTCGACCGGGCGGAACAGGCACGCACCTTCCAGGTTCCCTGGGAAAGCCTGGAGACCTGGCAACTGGTGCGACGGGGCCGCTGGCACATGAACCGGCGCACCCGCGGCGACACCGAAACCGCACTCGAGTTCTTCCAGAAGGCCTACCGCGAGGACGCCAACTCGAGCGCCGTGCTCAACGAACTGGCGTGGTGGTATTTCTGGCGGGCATGGCTGCGTTTCGGCGACAGCGACGATTTGAACAAGGTCGAGCAGTTTGCCCGCAAGGCGTTGCTGGTGGACAGCCTGGATGCGCGCCCGCACGCCCATCTCGGCGCCGTCGACATCATGCGCGGCGAACCGCGGTCGGCCGTCGACCATCTCGAGGAAGCGATCCACATCAATCCGAGCTTTGCCTTCGCGCGCTCGGCCATGGGCAGCGCCCAGCTGCTGCTCGGCAATGCCGCGACCGCGATACCGTTCTTTCTCGATACCGAGCGATTGAGCCCGTTCGACCTCTACCGCTTCCACAATCTGGGGGAACTGACGGCGGCCTATTGTTTGGTCGAGAACTGGCCGGCGGCGATCGCTGCCGCTGACCGCTCGCTCAACCTGTCTCCCGGCTATTTCTATTCCAGGTTCCTGAAGATCGGCGCGCTGATGCGAAGCGGCCGGCCGGAACAGGCGCGGCGCGAGATGACCATTTTCACAACCCGGCATCCCGATTTTTCAGAACAGCGTGTGCGCTGGATACCGTTCACCGACAAGGCCGCGAACGAGTTCCTCGTCGCCAATTTCCAACTGGCCAAATGAACATGGCGTCAGTGCTGGCTGGAACATGGACCAACTGTGAAAAGATTCACATACGTGCAACCGATGCAAACCTAGGCCTTGAACGGCCGGCATCGCAATAACGTGGATAGCCGGGGGGCTTGAACGCGCATGACCAAACTGAAGTATTTCGACGCTATTCGCGCGGCCCAGAAAAACCAGCGCCCGCTGTCGGAAATGCCGCCCTTCGATCTCGGCCGGATCCGGAAGACAGGGCTGATTGCGCGCATCGTCGGGTCTCTGGCCGAAGACCCCCGCTGGGCGCTTTCCTTGTTGCGGCGTTTCCGGCCGACCGGCAAGCTCTTCGGTGTTCTCGTGGTCACCAAGAACGCCGATGTCCGCGACATATTGGAGCGCGGCGACGAATTCCAGACCCCATACGGCCCGGAAATGACCGAGCTTGCCCGGGGATCCAACTTCATCCTCGGCATGCAGGACGGCGCCGACTACCGGCGCATGAAATCGTCGGTGCTGAGTGCATTCCCGCCGGCCGAGGTCGAAGCCGCCGTCAGGCCGATCGCGGCGCGTCATTCGCAAGAGATCATGACGCGCGCCAGCCCCGGCTTCGATGCGATCTCCAGGTTGATGAAGATCGTCCCGGTGCATATCTGTCGAGATTATTTCGGCGTCGAGATCGACGATGAATCCGAATTCGCCGACTGGGCGATCGCGCTGAGTGCGCTGTTCTTTTCGGACCCGACGGCGAGCCCCGTCATGCGCGAACTCGCAGTGGTGGCGGGCGACCGTCTTCTCAAAGTCATCGATCGCTCCATCCAGTCGGCTAGGGACCGGGGCTTGAAGGCCGAGCAACCGCTGGCGAGGCTGGTTGTCCAGATGGATCAGGGCCGCCTGTCGCGGGACGACCTCAATTCGATCATGCTGGGCATGATCGCCGGCTTCGTCCCGACCAATGTGCTGGCCGCCGGCAATTGCCTCGACGTGATCCTGTCGCGGCCCGACGCAAGGCAGGCTATCGATGCCGCATTGGCCGAAAACGATACCGCCAAGCTCGACAGGGCCGTCCTTGAAGCCATGCGCTTCAAGCCGATCTGGGTCGGCCCCTGGCGCTACACGGCCTGCGACGCGATCATCGGCAAGGGTACGCGCCGCGAGCGCCTGGTGAAGGCCGGCACGGTGGTGATGCCGGCGACGCTGTCGGCGATGTTCGATGCCGACGCCGTGCAGAACCCGGACCAGTTCGACACATCGCGCCCGCATCGCGACTACATGGTGTTCGGCCACGGCATTCATCAGTGCATCGGCGCCGAGATCGCCAGGATCCAGATCGGCGAAAGCCTGCGCGCCCTGTTCCAGAAGCAGGGCGTGCGCCGCATGCCCGGCAAGGCCGGGCGCATGACCCGCATCGGCGCCTATCCCGAAACCCTCAAGGTCGATTTCGAACGGGCAGAACTCTGCCGCACCGTAACGCAGTCTATGGTGACGGTGGTCTGCCCGGTCACCCGGTCCGCGTCGCTGGATGCTGTCCGCGACAAGGTTGCCAGCCTCGGCAACCCGGCCGTCGAAGAGATCCGCACCGCGCTCGACATTGCCGGCACCGTCCACTTCACCAGCCTGACCGTGGTCGGCACCGGCGAGATCGGCGCTGATTCCGGTCAGGAAAAAGGAGCTCTGGTTCTCGAGATTTCCGGTGACGGCAGCATCGACGATGTCATCGATGCGGTCACGCACGCCATCGGGCACCGGCTGCGGCCGATCTTCAAGGATGTCTGCGATCTGCGCGATGGCGGCGCATTGAACGATTTCCTGCGCAAGCACAATGTCGACATATCGCCGTCCTTCGGCAGCAATGCCGGACTGGTGTTTTCGGGCACGCCGGGGCACTCGGTCCAGCGTATCAAGGCCGAGCAGCAGCTTTTCGAAGCCGTGCGCGACATCGTCGAGCGGCCACGCAAAGGGGCCGGCAACGCTCCTGCCGTGCTCGCTGAAGTTCGCCAGCGTGTCCAGTCATTAGGGACGTTTGCCTGGGCGTTCGAGCCGGCCGAAAGCCTGCTCGAAAAGCCGCCGGGTCATTGGGGCCGTGCCCTGATGACGACGTTGCTGGTACCACCGGTCTTCGTCACGGTGGCGATCATCTGGGCTGCTTGCTGGTACATGACCTACAGTGTGGTGTTCGGCAGATCTATCGACATCAGTTCCCAGGAAATCTCCTTCACCGCCATAGCGGTAGCAATCACCTCACTTCTGTTGTCGGGACTTGGAGTGTTGGTGGCAGCGGCGCTGCTGGCGTTTTCGTGCTTGCTGGCGCTGCGACGCCGCGAGGACAGGGATCGGCCGGAAAGCACATCGATCGGCATATCTGAATTGAACGCGATACTCGTCAAGGAGGGCCACGCGGCACAAAACCATCTGACTGCGATTTCGACGATGAAGGCCGGCATTCTGCGGCGGCTGGCGCTCAGGTTTTCTTTCTACCTGATCTCGATAGCTGCCCAGAAGGTATTCAAGCCAGGCTTCCTCAACACCATCAACACCATCCATTTCGCCCGCTGGATACTGCTGCCCGGCTCCAACCGATTGATGTTCTTCTCCAACTACGGCGGCAGCTGGGAAAGCTATCTTGAGGACTTCATCGCCAAGGCGTCCGCTGGCCTGACCGGCGTGTGGAGCAACACCGTGGGCTATCCACGCACACGATGGCTGTTCCTGGACGGCGCGCGCGACGGCGATCGTTTCAAGCGCTGGGCGCGGCGCCAGCAGGTGCCGACCCTGTTCTGGTACTCCGCCTATCCCCAAATCAACACAGAGCGCATCCGGATCAATTCCCGGGTCAGGCGCGGCATTGCTTCCGCCGTCGGCAACGAGGCGCGCGACTGGCTGAGCTTGTTCGGTTCGCTACGGCGCCCGGCGAGCGAAACAACCACCGTTCAAAAGACCACTTCGCTGCTGGCCAATATCAGCTCTGCCTTTCCGGCGCCTCTCGAACAGCAGCTGGAAACCGGCGAGATCCAGTCCATCTTCTTCGGCCCGCTCGGCCCGCTCGCTTATTCGCATATGCTTGCGATCCGGGTGCCGGACAAGTTGCCGGCGCCCAAGCGCAGAGCCTGGCTCGATTTCGTTGTCGAGCAGACGAGTTTCGGCGAAGGCAGGCCCGCCGGGCGCGCTATGATAGTCGCCTTTGGTCCCGGTGGCCTGCGGCAGTTTGGGCTCGACGAGGGTGTGGAGGGCGATCCACTGGAAACATTTCCGATCGCCTTTCGCCATGGCATGGGCAACCCCGAGCGTGGGCGCATACTGGACGACCGAGGCCGCGACGGCCCGGACGAATGGGAGTGGGGGTCGCTGGAGAACCCTGTGGACCTGGTCATCGTCTGCTATGCTGAAGACCCGGGACGGTTGAAGACCGAGATTGCCACCGTGAGACGAAAGACGACCGGTGCAGGCATGAAGGTCGTTGCCGAACTGCCGCTCGCCGTAAACCGGGGTCCGACCGACACGAAGACGAAATCGTCCGACGGGGCAAAGCGTGACGATCGGTCGGAACGTGGGCCAGCCTACGAGCATTTCGGTTTCGCGGACGGGATTTCGCAGCCGATTGTCCGGGGCACGACCCGCGCCAGCAGGGGCGCCGCGCCCATGCATCTGGTCGCGCCCGGCGAGTTCCTGTTCGGCTATCGTGATGAGCATGGGTTCTATCCAGCCTCGCCCTCGGTAAGCGCATCACGCGATCGGACTGGAATCCTTTCGCAGGTGCGCCGTAGCCGGCTGATTCCGGGCCTGCCGCCACCGCCGCGCGATTTCGGGCGCAACGGTTCATTCCTGGTTATTCGCCAGTTCGAGCAGCACGTCGACGTCTTCAACAACTACTGCAAAAAGGCTGCAGCCTTGGTCGCGAGCCAACTCGGCAACCAAGCCATCACGCAAGACTGGATTGCCGCCAAGATGCTCGGCCGCTGGCAGAACGGTAGCTCGCTGGTGCGCAACCCCGATCATCCGGGACGCGTCATCGACAACAACTTCGCCGCTGGCGCCGAGGATCCGCAAGGCCATCGCTGCCCGCTTGGTGCCCACATTCGCCGTTCCAACCCACGCGACTCGCTGGGTGAGGACCGCGATACGCAGATCAATATCGGCAAGCGCCATCGTATCCTGCGGGTCGGCCGCACCTATCAGAAGCAGGACGGCAAGAATGGCAAGGTCGAAAAGGGGCTGCTGTTCATGTGCCTCAACGCCGACATAGAGCGCCAGTACGAATTCATTCAGCAGACCTGGGTTTCGTCGGCCACGTTCCAGGGCCTCGTCGCTGAAAAGGACCCGACGATTGGTTCGCGCGGCGGCGATGGCAGGTTCACCATTCCGTCATGGGAAAAGGTCACGACGCTCCGTGACATGCCGCAATTCGTCACCACCAAGGGGGGTGGATATTTCTTCATGCCCAGCCGCTCGGCGCTGCGCTACCTGATTTCGCGGCTCTGATTCGGCGTCAGTCGTCGTCCTGCGACTCGGCGATGTGGCGCAGTGCCCCGGTGTCGGTGATGCGCAGGCCGCCGCGTTTGATGGCAATGAACGAGCGGTTGCGCCAGTCGTTGAGCGTCTTGTTGACGGACTCGCGCGTGGCGCCGAGGAACTCTCCGAGTTCCGATTGCGAGATCGGGATCCAGCCGGCGCTGTCGGCCATCACCTTGGCCAGGAAGACCAGGCGTTTGGCGAGCCTCGCCTCGATGCCGAAGAAGGCCTGGTCGCCGAGTTCGCCGCTGACCCAGCGCAGCCGGGCGCACAGAAGTTCGATCATCGCGCGTGCCAGCGGTGGATTTCTCTCAATGCGATCAAAGAGTTGTGTCCTGCTGAGCGAAACCAGCTCGCAAGCGGTCAGGCAGATGGCGGTGGCGGTGCGTGGCCGCCCGTCAAGCGCGCCGATCTCGCCGACGAGGCTGCGCGACAGCTCGATATTGGCCACCAGCTTCTGCCCGCCAGGCGAATAGATCGAGATTTCCACCGTGCCGCTCATCACCCCGTAGATCCGGTCGGCGGCATCTTCCTGGACGAACAGATGCTGGCCGGCGGCGTAGCGCTCGACCTTGCAGCCGCTGAACAGGATATCGAACAGCTTTGGATCGATGCGTGCCAGGCGCGGCAGATCGTTTCTGTCGTTAGGGCCGCCAAAAGCCATGTTCCAAATTCCCAATTGCCGCAATCGGCGAAGTTTAAGGGCCGAAGTCTAAGGCAAGAGTGCACCGCGTCAAAGGCCGGCGTTCATCCCTTGCGATTACGCCTTGTAAAGGCGTGGCGCAGTGGTCGCGCCCAGTGCCTGGCTCGTGCCGGGCGGAAAGCCGCCTGCACGCGCGGCGGGAGGAGCCGCGCGTGCAGGCGCCAACTGATAAAAATGGATAGGTGATAAAATTTCTGTAAAACCGAGCGGCCGCAATGGCCCTTCCACCCGTTGCGATAGGTGGGGGCAAACAGCGTGAGCGTCTGTGACGGAGATCACATACGGAATCGCTGAAATAATGCGAGCGTCATACATCGCGCGAGCGACTGCCGCAAAGAGACATGCCGACGTTGCGCTGCGGTCATCTTCGACGCGAGTTGATTTGTTTCCTTGCCTGCCAGTCAGAATTGCACCAGTCTAAAATGGGGCAATACAGTTCTTTACTTCGACAGAACGTTAGAGGGCTACTATGCCGGTCAGCAGAGAGCAGCGAATCCGTCGATATCTCGANTATCTCGATCTCGTCACCGGGGGCGAGGGGACTGAATCGGTCCTCGGCAACATGGAGACGATGGCAGGCGGCGGACTGGAATCCCTTGCGCCTGCGGAAGCCGGCAAGACGGAGGCGGCGTTTGAATCGGCGCGCGCTGGCATGGAGAGCCTCGCGCGGGGCGCCGAAGTCGCGCCCGAGCAGCTTTCCGATCTGGAAGCCATAATCATCCCGGAGTTGCGGCCGGTCTATGACATCAAGGATGGCACCTTTACGACGCTGACTTTCGACGGCGCTCCGACACCTGGCCATTCGCTGTGGACGAAGCTTACCAGCGAGGCCGCATTGAAGCAGCGCATCGAAGCCGCCCTGCCGGCGATCGGGCGTATCGAACTGTTGTGGAACACCAATATCCCTTACGGCGGCACGGGCTTCGTCGTCGGCCGCAACCTGCTGATGACCAACCGTCATGTGGCGCAGATATTTGCGGACGGCCTTGGCGACCGCAATGTGCAATTCATCAACGGCCGCGCCGCCGGCATCGACTTCAAGCGCGATTCGGCGGCGGGAAACGTCTTCAAGATCCGCAATGTCCGGATGATCCATCCCTATTGGGACATGGCGATCCTCGAAGTCGAAGGCCTGCCCGACAACATCACGCCGCTGTCGCTCGCGGTCGCCGACGCGCGCGATATGCTGCGCCAGGAAGTCGTCGCCATCGGCTATCCCGCGTTCGACAATCGCAACGCGGTCGATGTCCAGAACGAGCTCATGCGCAATCGTTTCCAGGTCAAGCGCCTGCAACCGGGCATGCTGCAGGGCGGCTTCGATACGGAGAGTTTCGGTAAGATCGTCAGCGCGGCGACACATGATTGCTCGACCACTGGCGGCAACTCCGGCACCGCCATGATCAACCTCGCCACCGGCGAGGTCGTGGCGCTGCATTTTGCCGGCCGCTATCTCGAGCGCAACTACGCCGTGCCCACCGGCGCGCTCGCCAAGGACCAGCGTGTCGTCGACCTCGGCCTCAATTTCGCCGGCGCCGCCAGCGGCGGCCCCAACGATTGGGGCGCATGGTGGAACAAGGCGGACAGTGGGTCGCCGGCCGAGGGCGTAAACCTGGTTGAAGTCGGCGGCGCCCAGCAGATCCCGGGCGTCGCCACCCAGACGCCTCCATCCGGAGGCGTCGTCGTTTCGCCGGGCGGCAGCGTCACCTTCGAAGTGCCGTTGCGCATCACCGTCTCGCTCGGCGCAACGCCTGGCCATGAAGCGGTCACGGAATCGGTCGAACTGGAAGCGGCCAAGCCGACCCCTCCAGGCGGCGCATTCGTTCCCAAAACGGTCGCGGACTATGCCGGCTATAAGGGCTACGACGAGAAATTTCTCTCTGGCGGCACTAAACTCGCACCGGTCATTGTGCCCATGCCTGAGGCCACCGACCTCTCCGTGCTGGCGCCACTTAGGGACGGGGGCACGCGGCTGGACTACCAGAATTTTTCACTCAAGATGCACGCCAAGCGGCGGCTGGCGCTGTTCACCGCCTCCAACGTCACCGAGGAGAGCAATCTGCGCGAGCCGGAAAAGGGCCGCAACTATTCGCGTGGCGGCCTGTTCAGCGAGCGCTGGTTCCCGGATCTGCGGCTCGACGACAAGTATCAGATCCCCGATGTCTTCTACACCCAGGATCAGGGCGCCTTCGACAAGGGCCATATCGTCAGGCGCGATGACGTGGCCTGGGGCAGCACCTTCGAGCTGCTGCTCAGGGGCAATGTCTGCTCCTTCCATGTCACCAACTGCTCGCCCCAGGTCGAAGGCTACAACCGCTCCGACAGCGGCGAGAAGAACTGGGGCGATCTTGAGAATCACGTCCTGTCGGAGGCGGCCAGCGAGCGGCTTTGCGTCTTCGCCGGCCCGGTCCTCGCCGAAGACGACCGGACCTTTGCCGGCAAGGGTCCCAAAGGCACCAGTCTCCGCGCGCCGGTGCCGCGCCGCTTCTGGAAGGTGGTAGTCGCCCGCGTCAGTGACGGCATCGCCAGTTATGGCTTCGTGCTCGAACAGGATCTGTCGGACACGCAGCTGGAGTTTGCCGTCTCCGACGAGTTCATCGGCGCCATGTACCCGCTGACCGAAATCTCCGAAATGACCGGCGTCAGCTTCGATCAGTCGCTGATCGACGCCGACCAGTACGAAACGGTGCGCGGCACCGAAATTGCGATGCGGGCGGGGTCGCGCAAGCGGAAGAAGAAGGCTTAGGGTCGGAGGGAATCCCATGACCGAATGGACGCAATCCGAACTGAACAGTCTCAACCGCATCCTCGCTAACCTCTACCCGATGATCGGCGACGGCGTGCGTGTTGCCAAAGGTGTCGGTCTTTCGACGGCCCAGATCGCCTTTGACAACAAGGCGATCAACAACTGGTTTGCGATTGTCCAGCGCGCAAAGCAGGAGACCAGGGCCGACGACCTCGTCGCCTTTGCGCTCGATGAGAATCCCGGCGACCAGGCACTGCTGCAGGCAAAGCAGCACGCCCCGCCGCCGCCGGTCGAAGGCCCCGCGACCGCCAATTGGAGCGGCGCGACGGCGCCGGCCCAGCTCGAAAAAATCCTTGGTGACAAGAGCACGCTGGTGCCGATCAGCTATCTCGAACTCGGCCTTGTCAGGGCAAGATCGGTGGTGCGCATCAAGCGTGCGGATGGCAGCTCCGGCACCGGCTTCATGACCACCGGCGGGATACTGATCACCAACAACCATGTCTTGCCTGACGACGCTTCATTGGCGGGCACGGTGGTCCAGTTCAACTATCAGCGCACCGTTGCCGGGCTCGACGCGCCGCTCGACCAGTTCGACATCGACACCGCCGTGCCGCTTCGTACCTCCAAGGACAATGATTGGTCAGCTGTCCGCATCAAGGGCGATGCCTCCAAATGGGGCGAGTTGGAATTGAAGCCCATGGCCGTCAAGGCCGGCGACCATGTCAACATCATCCAGCATCCCGGCGGCGCGCAAAAGCAGATTTCATTCGTCGCCAATGTCGTGGCCTTCGTCGGCGGCGGCCGCGTCCAGTATCTGACCGACACGCTGCCGGGTTCCTCGGGCTCGCCGGTCTTCGACACCGACTGGAACCTGATTGCGCTGCATCACAGCGGAGGCTGGCTCACCGAGCCCAACGCGCCTACCAAAAGCACATATTATCGCAACGAAGGCATCGCGATCGACACCATCATCCAGGACCTCGCGGCCAAGCCCGTGTAGATGGTGAGCTATGCAGACCGATGGCGCAGCTCGATGCGCGGCGATTTGGGACTACGGCATGTAAAATTTTTCGGATGTGACGGTTTATAACGCCAGACACCAAACACCAGGGAGTTCAGAGATCAGCGCCTATTTCGACCTCAGGCTTCAACTGGCTGATCTCTACCCATTGCCTCCCGATTGGTTGCAGGTAACCAAGGACGCTGGAATCGTCGCTGGCGCCATCAACCTCCAGGGGGCGGCGCTTACAGTCTGGTTCAACATCCTTGACTATGCGTTGACCAATAAACTGTCGCAGGCGCTTATGACTGCCGTCGTGGCGCAAAATCCGCAGTGCGCGGCCCGGTTCAAGGCCTATCTGGACGAACTCGCCGCGGGCCAGAAACCGACGGCCGAGTTGCCCGGCATGACGACCGACGATCGGGTCAACACCGCGCTCGCAGGCTTCAACGCCGTCAACCAGCAGTCCAAGGACATTCAGGCCACGCTTGCCGCCGACAACGGCCTCACCAATGTCACCAGCCAGATCGATGTCCTCAAGACCTACAAGGACCTGCATGACCATCTGCAGAGTTTTCAATACGGCATCGGCAGCTTCCAGAACCTGCTGGTCGCCGCCCGCGACATGGGGGCCGACCTGGAGCAGGTCCGCGTCATGCGCAATTTCCTCAAAATATTGAAGCTCTTCTGTGTCTCTATCGGAGAGTCGGTCATGGAGCTGCCGGCGGGGCCGGCGCTTCACGATATCGAGCAGGCCTGGCTCGACGACCTCAAGGCGGCTGCGATCAAGTTGCAGGCTGCCATCGATAACAAGTCTCCGGACGCCTACGACGCGCTGTTTGACGTGCGCACCGTGCTGCGCGTCGTGCCGTCGCGGCTCAACCAGCAGATTTTCGTCACGGCAAAGAACCTGCCCTTCGGACTTTTGGCCACCGGTCTAGATACGATAGCCGGCAAACTTCCTGCAGAAGAGCCGTCCGTGCCCTTGATCAAGGCCGCGCATGACGCGATCATGGTGCTGTCCTCGACCATCTATGCGCGCGTCGTCGAGCACAAGCTATGGCAGGACATCGACAACAAGCTGGCCAGCCTTACCGACATGATCGAGCCGATAGAAGGGGGCGCTGCGGCGGACAAGTCGCTGCCGTTCCAGTTTTCGCCGCTGTGGCGAAACCTGGAAGTGAAGGTCAAGGTTCTTGCCGACCTCGACCCCACTGGAGCGTGGCGGGCGACGCTCGTCGACTACTCCACCGACGTCAACGACCAGCTATCGCGCGAGACCGTCGATACCGCCTTCATCCTTGCCTTCGAAGCCTATCGGGACGAGGCCCAGCAACGCTTCGTCCAGGTCGATCTGGCGCTGAAAACGGAATGCGCCTCGATCGTCCGCGTCAGCACGCCTTTGCACAAGATCATTGAGGACCTGGGGCCATGAGCGATGAACTTGCGACAGGCACGGAGACCGAAACTCCGGCCGATTTTATTTCGCTGAGCGACATCCGGATCGCACATCTCGAGCTGATGCGCATCGCCAGCAGCAATGAAGCCGTCGACCCATCGATGAGCCGCAGCGACAAGGCCGGCGCCGAGACGACGGAAGCCAGCATCGACAACACGGCCCCCGATGCGCAGGCCATCCGCGACTTCCTGGCCAAGGCACGGCGCGCCGGCAGCACCATCGCGCGGGAATCCGACCGGCGCGCGGCGCAGCGCATACTCGATTATTGGTCCGCCGAACTGGTCACGCGGCCGGGCATCACCTCAGCCGACGTCAGCCCGGCGCGGCTCGCGTCTTTCGCCGGCGGTGGTGGGCTCGAAACAGCCGAGCCAGTTGCCGTTGCGGCCGACGACGAATCCGCATCGCGTGAAATCACCGATTCCGGGGCGATCGCCATCGCTGTCCCTGAACCTGTAGTCGTGACGACCAAAGACGGTGCCGTATCCGGCGACGGCTTCGCATCCGACGACGAACTGAGTTCGGACGAACTGACCGAGCGCTTTCGCATTCGCGTGGCCGCCCAGGCGCGGCAATGGAAGAACACCGGCTATCCCGGCTATCTCCTGCGCGGCGAAGCGCTGAAGGAGGCGGCGGAGCTTCCGCAGGGGCCAGACATCGCCGAGTTCGTCGAGGCGAGCGCCAAGGCGGAGACCGACAGCCAGAAGCAGCGCGATCGCAGCAAGAATATATTGATCGCGCTGTTTGCCATCCTGGCCGCGATCCTTGGGGCAACCACCTATTTCGCCTACGTCCAGAGAAATGACGCTGTTGACGCGCGCAAGGATGCCGAGACGACGGCGAGTGAGGTCGCAAAGCTCAATGGAAAGCTTTCCACCGCCCTTGAAAAGACGGAAGACGCACGCCAGCGAGCCGAGGCTGCACTTGCCGTTGCCGAGAAGAAGGCGGAAGACGCCGCCAAGACGCTGGCCGAGCAGCAAGCCACGCAGGCCACTTTGCGATCCGCGATCTTGCTTGTGGTCGAACAGCTCAAACTCGGCAGCGTGTCCCTGGACAAGTTGGCGCCCGATTTGCGACAGGGGGTGCTGGTCGAGCTGGCCGGGCAGGTCAAAAGCGGCGAGGTCGCGCTCGACCAATTGCCGGCGCCGCTGCGCGCCGCGCTTGAACCGCTGCTTGGCAAAGACATAGACAAACAGCCTAACGTTCTTTCGGGATACAAGGTCGATTTCATAGGGGCCACGATCGGCTTGCCCAGGATAACCGACGACCTGGCCAACGACGCCGTGGCGCCGCCGCTTGATTACATCAACTACTCGCTGGTCATGGGCCGAACTCATCGCATGGCCATCTATTCGGCCGTCAACCTGGATCGGTCGCAGAGGTTGCCGCTGCAATTCACCGCCAGCAGACTGAAACCCGACAGCCGATTGTCGGTCGACTACCAGCCTCGTCCCAACTGGTACTTTCGCGCGGACCGGCCCTGGCTGGCGGCGCGATTTGCAAGTGCCAGCGACATCGCCTGGGGTCCGGAGTTCGCCGGCGATCCGGCAACGGCGGCGCTCAAGCTGGCGCAGTATGCCTCTTTCCTGCCAAACACGATGCCGCAGCCGCGTACTTTCTACGGCAGCCGATGGGTGCCGCTCGAAAACTGGGTTCGCTCGCAGCACAATCCGCTCGCCAATCGGGTGACCATCTTCAGTGGTCCTGTCTTCCGGCCCGCGGACCAGCCGGTCGACGGCGTGCCGGTCCCTTATGCCTATTGGAAGCTCGCGGTGTCCTCGGTGTCGGCGGCCGTGAAGGGAGAGGTGAGGGAGCCGGAATTTGAGGTCGATGCGTTCTTCATTCCAGCCGACGCTACGGGGGCGTTCAACGTCGAGCAGTATCGGCTCCCGGTTGCCGAGCTTGAAAGGCTCACGAGCCTCAATTTCGACCCTCTCATCGAATGGACGGATTCACTGAAGAACCGCGGCCCCAATGGAACCGCGGCCGACGAACTGGCGGCTCGCGTCAAGCTGCTCGACGGCGCAAATGATGCACTGCGCGGTGACCTGATTGCCGTCCTCGAAGACGCAGACCTTCCGGTGGTCGAACGGCAGAAGATCGTCGCGGCTCTCGTCGAGATGGCCGGCCTGCAAAGCATAAGCGGGCTGACACCGGCGGGGCGCCGCAACGTGCTTGAGACCCTGCTTGGGGTACCGCCTGAATTGTGGGAACGCCCGGACTGGCTGGCTGTGTTTGCCGGCGCGCGCCGGGCGGTTGCCGATCTCGCCCTTTCGGCAGCCGACGGCCAGACTGTTATCGGTGAGCAGGATCGCAACGCACTCAACACGCTGAAGGACCGGCTGCGTATCCAGCAGAGCCCACAGACGGTTTACGTCCAGTTCGCCGGCATGGCGCGCGAGGAGGCCGGGGCGCTTTCCGCAAAAATGCGGGCCTTGGGCTGGGGCATTCCAAACCCTGGCGAAGAACGTGTCGCCGCTGCCGCCGGCAAGAACGAAGTTCGCTACAACCCCTACAACGACGCCGACCGTGGCGCCGCCGAACTGCTGGCCGCCGACCTCACGGTTGCCGCTGGCCGACTGGTGACAGCCCGTGCGGTGCCGATCATCAAGGCCAACACATTGGAGATATGGACCAGCATATAGAAACACTGAAGGCCCGAGCGGGGCGAAGACAAGGGCGCGTAAAAAAGCCGCGATGCGCCGCTCACTATCGTCGCGACAAATACGGGCTGTTCTCACTCCAGAGGTTTTTACATGCGCACGCGTCACGCCGTCATGCTTGCACTTTCCGCGCTTTGCATTCCAGCCGTCTCCATGCCGCTGCAGAAAGCCAACGCGCTGGAG
The DNA here is from genome assembly GCF_000502555.1 of Mesorhizobium sp. LNJC394B00. Lineage (NCBI taxonomy): Bacteria > Pseudomonadati > Pseudomonadota > Alphaproteobacteria > Hyphomicrobiales > Phyllobacteriaceae > Mesorhizobium > Mesorhizobium sp. LNJC394B00. The sequence goes on along the minus strand of NZ_AYWH01000004.1, from coordinate 133,022 downwards.
CCTGAAAAATACACGGTCTATTGCGCCAACGATCACATCGAGGTTTCGTTCTGGGATCTCGAGCAGATGAAGGTGCGCAACGGCTCCGATGTCTGCCAGTTCCAGAGCTACACGAGCTACTCAAGCGCCTTGAACTTCGCGCAGAAGAATTTTGGTGGGGAAGGGGCGAGTTGCAGCTGCTAGGAGTGCTGGCTTGGAGTGCGCTGTTCAGGGAAAGAAAGATGGTGGGCGATGCAGGGATTGAACCTGCGACCCCACCCGTGTGAAGGGTGTGCTCTCCCGCTGAGCTAATCGCCCGCTCGTTGCCCGAAGGCCAAGCGAGCCGCGATATAAGAGAGGCATGCCGTTGAAGTCAAGGCGATGCGCCTGCCTTCTACGCCTGAAATAGCCGAGGGCGGACGCTGCCGCGCAATCGCCCGTTTCGCTCAGCCGGCCGCCGCAGCAATCAGCCGTTCCGCCAGGTCGAGCGTCAGCGCGTCGAAATGCGAAATCACCGCCGACGGCTCGAATTCTCTGACATGGCGGTCGGTGTAGCCGAAATCGACGGCGACCACCGGAATGCCGGCGGCCTTGGCCGTGTCGATGTCGGTCTGCGAATCACCGACCATCAGCGCCTGGTGCGGCTCGCCGCCGGCGAGCCGGATGGTTTCGGTGAGATGGCGCGGGTCGGGCTTGCGGAAGGCGAACGTGTCCTGGCCGGCGATCGCGGCGAAATGCTTTGTCAGGCCGAGCGCCCCAATCAGCGCTTTCGAATTCGCCTCATATTTGTTGGTGCAGATGGCAAGCAAATAGCCGGCCTTCTCGAAGCGGGCGATCGCCTCGACGACGCCGGGGTAGGGGCGCGACTTGCCGGGGATGTTGAGCGTGTAGTGGTCGAGGAACAGCTTGAGCAGCCGGTCGTGCTCCTCCACCGCCAGCGATTTCTGCTGCGCGGTATGCGCGCGCTCGATCATCACCCGTCCGCCCTGGCCGACAAAACGCCGGAAGCCGGCCTCGTCGACAGCGGCAAGCTCGCTGGCGGCAAGGCTGTGATTGAGGCTGTCGAGCAGATCCGGCGCCGTGTCGATCAGCGTCCCGTCGAGGTCGAACACGATGATCGGTTGGGTCATGGCCTGTCCTGTGGCTGATGCATTGCAGGCAGGCGATAGCGGCTGCGCTTCTTTCAGGCAAGCCGGTGCGAGCCAAAGTCTTTGACCCTGCGGGCAAAAGTGCTAGGAGCGCGCATCCAGAAAAATCAGAACCAAGCCAAACCCCCGGGGCGAGCATGGATGCGAGGCAGTTGAAAGTCGAGGCCGCGCGGGCTGCCCTTGCCCATGTCAGCGACGGCATGCGCATCGGCATCGGCACCGGGACGACGGCCGACGAATTCGTGCGGCTGCTGGCCGAAAAGATCGCCGCGGGCTTGCACGTCATCGGCGTGCCGACGTCGGAGCGCACCGCAGCCCTTTGCCGCGAACTCGGCGTGCCGCTGTCGACGCTTGAGGAAACGCCCGAGCTCGACCTCACCGTCGACGGCGCCGACGAGATCGACGCGGCGCTGACGCTGATCAAGGGCGGCGGCGGCGCGCTGCTGCGCGAGAAGATCGTCGCGGCGGCATCTCAGCGCATGATCGTCATTGCCGATCGCTCGAAGATGGTCGACACCCTTGGCCGGTTTCCGTTGCCGATCGAAGTCAACCAATTTGGCCTGCGCGCCACCGAAATCGCGGTCGCGGCAGCGGCCAAAAGTCTCGGCCTTTCCGGCCCGGTTACATTGAGGATGACGGGGGGCCAGCCTTTTGTTACAGACGGCGGCCATTTTATCCTCGATGCATCTTTTGGCCGCATTCCGGATACAAGAGCGCTTTCGAATGCTCTCCATGCCATTCCTGGTGTGGTCGAGCATGGTCTTTTCATCGGGCTGGCGTCAGCGGCCATCATCGCCGGCGGCGACGGCATCCAAACCGTCCATGCCGCCCGAAAACCAGGGAGTTCTACCGATCATGATGTTGCATAACCGGGTTCGCAATCTTTGCGCCGTTCTGGCGGCTTCGGCCGTTTTCGCCTTCTCTTCCCCGGCGTTCTCGCAGGAGATCACGGAATCGCATCTGAAGGCGGCACGGGCGGCGGTCACGGCAATCCACGCGACCGACTCGTTCGACAACATCCTGCCGCAAGCAGCGGCCTCGCTCGAGCAGCAGCTCATCCAGAAGAACCCTGATATGCAGGAGCTGATCGGCAAGACCGTCAGCGAGAAGGCACTGGCGCTGGCCTCGCGCCGTGCCGATCTGGAGAAGGAAGCAGCGCTCGCCTATGCCAAGGTGTTCTCCGAGAAGGATCTCACCGACATCGCCGCCTTCTACAACTCCGATGCCGGCAAGAAGCTGCTCGACAACGGCCCCAACGTAACGCGCGAACTGGTCAAGGCCGCCGACATCTGGCAGAACGGCCTGGCGCGCGATCTCGCCCAGCAGGTCGGCGAAACGCTGGCAGCCGCCGCGAAGGCCGCTGCTCCGGCCGCGCCTGCGCCGGAGAACGCAACTGCCCCCGCCGATGGCGCTGCACCTGCCGACGGCGATGCGCCCGCAGACGGTGACCAGCCGGAAGCGCCGAAGAACTAAGACGTCTGATTTCGCCACCGGCATCCTTGCCGCTGGACCAGAAAGCCCGGTGGAAACCGGGCTTTTCTTTTGGCTTCATGCAGCCTACCTGTCTCAAACATTTCTTGGGGCAAGGAACAGCAGCATGGCCGGCTACGACTACGATCTCTTCGTCATCGGCGGCGGCTCCGGCGGGGTGAGGGCGGCGCGCGTGGCGGCAGCGCTCGGCAAGCGTGTCGGCATCGCCGAGGAATACCGCTATGGCGGCACCTGCGTCATCCGTGGCTGCGTGCCGAAAAAACTCTACGTCTATGCCTCGCAATTTCCCGAGCATTTTGCCGACGCCGCCGGCTATGGCTGGACGGTGCCCGAGGCGAGCTTCGACTGGCCGACGCTGGTCGCCAACAAGGACCGCGAGATTGCCCGTCTGGAAGCGATCTACGAAAAGAACGTGAAAGGCGCCGGCGGCGAGACGTTCCACTCGCGCGCCATGCTGGTCGACCCGCATGTCGTGCATCTCCTGGGCGATGACCGCACCGTCACCGCCGACCAGATCCTGATCGCCACCGGCGGCCGGCCGGCGCCGCACCCGGCGCTGCCCGGTCACGAGCATTGCATCTTTTCCAATGAGGTTTTCGACCTCAAGCAACTGCCGAAGGCGATCATGATCGAGGGCGGCGGCTACATCGCCGTCGAATTCGCCAATATCTTCCATGGCTTGGGCGTCGACACCACGCTGGTCTATCGCGGCAAGGAGATACTGTCGCGCTTCGACATGGACCTGCGGCACATGCTGCACGAAACCATGGAAAAGAAGGGGATCAAGATCCTCTGCCACGCCGTGTCGGAATGGGTCCGCAAACGGCCGGACGGCAGGCTGGATGCGTTGGTCACCGGCGGCAAGGTGCTGACGATCGACCAGGTCATGCTCGCCATCGGCCGCCTCCCAAACACCGAGAATANCTGGAAGGCGTCGGTATCGAGCTCGGCATAACCGGCGCCATCGTTGTCGACCAGTATTCCCGCACCAACATCGACAACATCTGGGCGATCGGCGACGTCACCAACCGCGTGCAGTTGACGCCTGTGGCGATCCACGAAGCCATGTGCTTCATCGAGACCGCATTCACGGGCAATCCGACCGCGCCCGACCACGACACCATTCCGACCGCCGTCTTCTCACAGCCGGAGATCGGCACCGTCGGGCTGTCCGAGGACGATGCCGTCAAGCGCTACTCCGATATCGAAATCTACCGCGCCACATTCCGGCCGATGCGGCACACGCTGTCGGGCCGCGACGAAAAGATGCTGACGAAGCTGGTGGTCGATGGCGCCACGCGAAAAGTGCTCGGCGCGCACATCCTCGGGCCGGACGCCGGCGAGATGGCGCAGTTGCTCGGCATTCCGCTGAAGGCCGGCGTCACCAAGGATGATTTCGACCGCACCATGGCCGTCCACCCGACGGCAGCGGAGGAACTGGTCACCATGTACAAGCCCACCTACCGCGTGAAGAACGGCGTGCGGGTCGATTGACGCCCGCGCGCTCGATCTTGAAGAACCCCCCATGGCAGCCGCTGTTGCCACCGCGATGGGAGGCCTGAAGCTTATTACAACAAAGTGCCGCGCAGGATGACCAGCGCCACCGAAAAATAGATCACCAGGCCGGTGACATCGACCAGCGTGGCGACGAACGGCGCCGAGGCGCTCGCCGGATCGAAGCCGATCCGTTTCAGCGCGAACGGCAGCATCGACCCCGACAGCGAGCCGAAGGTGACGATACCGACAAGGGCTGCCCCCACGGTCGCCGCGATCAGCGGCCAATGCGGCCCATAATCGTAGAAGCCCATATACTGCCAGAGCGCGATGCGGCAGATGCCGACCACGCCAAGCATGGCGCCGAGTACCAGGCCGGTTGGCAATTCGCGCAACGCCACCCGCCACCAGTCGCGAAGGCCGATCTCGCGCAGCGCCAGCGCGCGAATGACGAGCGAGGTCGCCTGCGAACCGGAATTGCCGCCCGAGCTCATGATCAGCGGAATGAACAGAGTGAGCACGATCGCCTTCTCCAGTTCGCCTTCATAGCTTTGCATGGCGTTGGCGGTCAGCATCTCCGAGATGAACAGCGCGCACAGCCAGCCGCCGCGCTTCTTGATCATCGCGAGAAAGCTCATCTTCATGTAGGGCTCGTCGAGCGCCTCCATGCCGCCGAAACGATGCGCGTCCTCGGTCGTCTCCTCGATCATGGTGTCGATGATGTCGTCGATGGTGACGATGCCGAGGATCTTGCCGTGGTCGACGACGGGAACCGCGAGCAGGTCATATTTGGAGATCGTCTGCGCCAGTGTCTCGCGATCGGTCAGCGGCGTCACCGTCACCGGGGCGCGATCCGGCGCCACCGACAGGATCGGATCGTCCGGCTCGCCGGTGATCAGCCGGCGCAGGCCGGTCGAGCGCACCAGCACATGCGTGTCTGGATCGACGATGTAGATGGCGTAGACGGTCTCCCGCGTCCGCTCCACCTTGCGGATGTAGTCGAGCGTGCGCCCGACGGTCCAGTCCGACGGCACGCTGACGAATTCGGTCGTCATGATCGAGGCGGCGCTGCCTTCGGGATAGCCGAGAATGGAAAGCAGCGTTGCCCGCAGCGGCGGGACCAACCCGCCGAGCAGCTCGGAGCGCGCCGGTTCGTCCAGTTCGCGCAGGATATCGGCGGCGCGGTCGACCGACATGGCGGTCAGGAGCTTGCACGCCTTGGCGCGCGGCAGCGCCTCGGCCAGATCGGAGGCGCCGTCGAGTTCAGGCTGGTCGAAGATCTCGACCAGCCGCTCGAACGGCATTTCGCAAAGCAGTTCTATCGCGGTATCGCGAGATTCCCGGTTCAGGGCCTCGACGACATCGGCGACGTGATCATTGGCAAGGATACGCGCGATAGCGACGGCATCGTCGCCCGCGACGACGGGGGTAAATTCGTTCATGGCTCACTCCTTGCCGTCCGGCGGGACGTGAGCCGTTAGAGGTCACATCGAGGCGGACGGCGGTTGCGTTCGACTACTGTCGCCAGGCATGGCGCGGTGACCTTTCTGCTCGCGGGTTCGAGTTGGAATTCAGCGAGCGGGCGCAACATAGGAGCGCATCTTGGCGAGTCAATCGCGGGGGTGGCGGAAAACAGCCGGGAGCCGGCCCAATCGCGAGACTGTGATGATTATTGAAGGGGGAGGGAGCGAGTGCCCCGCCGCCAGTGGCAGAACGCGCTTCGGCGTGGCTGCTATTTCTGCTTCAGCCGGCGTGAAAAACGCATCCATTTGTCCTCGACCGGCCGCGGCTGCGTAAGGATGGTGGTGAGCTCGCGCGGAAGGTTCGGAACAAGCGGCCTCTTGGTGGCGACGCCGTCGGCGATCGCGACCACGCTGTGGTAGAATTCCTCGCCCGAGGCCGAGCGTGGCGCCACCGCCTCGTGCATGATGCTGATCACCGTGACATCGGGGCAATTGTCCTTGATCGCCTGATGGAAGGCGATCTTGCCATCGGGATCGAGCGCGCCGGTCGCTTCGTCGAGGAACAGCAGTCCCGGTTGCTGCAGCACGATGCGGGCCACAACCAGCTTCTGCTTCTGGCCGCCGGACAGCAGCTGGTCCCAGATCTTTCCCTCGCGGCTTTCATCGGCCATGTGTTCGATGAAATCGCCAAGGCCGGCCTTGTGCAGGGCTGCCGCGACCTGCGCATCGCCATAGTCGTCCTCGGAGCCGGGCAGGCACACCAGCTGCTTCAGCGACACCTGCTGCAGCTTGACCTCCTGGGCGGCATAGAAGCTCCTCACACCGTCAGGGAAGACGATGGTGCCGCGGCCATAAGGCCACAAGCCGTTGATCGCCTTGATCAGCGAAGTCTTGCCGCAGCCGGATTCGCCCTTGAGGAATGCCCACTCGCCGCGCCGAAAGCGCAGATTGGCTGCGCTCAGGAACGGCGTGGCGTCTTCACCCTGATGCGCCAGTTCAAGCTTCTGGATGGTCAGGCCGAAGACCGGGTTCTGGCTGGCATAGTGGAAATCGGAACGGCCGGTTTGGCTGTAGAATTCCTGCGGCTGTTGGACGTTTTCAATGGCGTGCGCCAACTCGATGACGCGCTGGCTGTTGGCCCGCAAGGTGGCGAGACTCGGCATGACATGGATGAACCAGGAACATTTGCTGATCAGCGCGTTGACCTGCTCGGAACCGGTTATGTAGCCCTTGAGGTCGACGCCGTTGTGGATGAACGGCACCAGACCAGGTCCGTAGGCGACAACTTTGGCCCCGACGAAATTATAGACCGATTCGAATCCCGCATAGAGGGTGTTGACGATGTTGAGCTTCGACCAGGTGGTATCGATATCCAGATAGAGCCGTCCATGTATCGTCTTTTGCACGTCTTCGCCTTGCGACGCCGACACATGGAAACTGCGGCGCAACAAGGTGATCAGCTCGCTGCGATAGGTGCCTTCGGCCTTCTGCATCCTGACATTGAGCCACTCCAGCATTCCGCCGAGTTTGATCGCGATCCAGGTATTGACGGGCACATAGATGGCAACCGCCAGCAGAGCGAGGACGGCGCTGCCATAGCTGCCGAGGGCATCCAGGCCTTTTACCTCCACGGAATTCGCCAGCAAAGCGCCGCCGACAAAATAAAGTGAGGTGAAGACGCCGAAGACACCTTGGGCAAGCCCGATGGCGCCACCCGCCATGTCTTTGATGGATTCCTGCACGCGCTGATCGATGTTGTCGGGCGCTGGCGCATCTGGCGAGCCATTCTGAGCGTGGTAGTGAGTATGGTTGGTATCGAGCAGCGCCGCATTGAAACGCGCGTTCAACCAGGCGCGCCATTTGCGATGCAATGTCGCCGATACAAATTTGCAGGCGCCTATGATTCCCATGTCCTTGAACACGACCAGCAGCACAAGCAGGCCGGCATTGGTAAGCACCGATTCAAGGGGCGTGGTATTCGCGGCGTCGTGAAAAAAAGCGATTGAGGCTGCCAGTTCGCCCGCCAACACGGTAAACCAGACGTCGGCCTTGCTCGACAGGGCTATGATGAGTGCGAGGACGACGGTGAGAGCCCAGGCCTCTCTCCACCGGTCCGAGAACCAGTAGGCCCGCATCAGTCCCCAGAAGGTCCGCATCGACGATACTGGCGTCAGGGGCGGCGGCCCGGCGGGGGCGTCGCGGTTCCAAAGTGCCGATATTGAACGTCGCGGTCTGTCGACCCGAATCACAATCCCGCCCAAACCTTTTTTAGTTTTGTTACGGATAGTAACACCAATTGATCATTTCCTATGAATTTTATCCCGGCGAATGTGAGGCAGCCCACCCGCCGTTGCCATGAGGCAACAGTCGGTGCTGGGATGCCGCCGTTTCTAGGCCAAATATCCCCTTCGTTTCAATGCTTTGCGAGAACGCTCAGATGTGCGGAAATATTCCCTGAGGGAAGGCTCATACACGGCTTTGTGACCAAAAAGCCTTGCCCGTCAGCCGGTTTTCCTGGTGCGCGCTAACCGGATCGGTCGAAAAACAGCCATCGGTGATCGCTCCAAGGCTGCGCGAATCATCTCACAGGCCATCATGTCGGGCACGCAAGATCGCCCTGCACAGCGACTGTTCATGAGTCCGCACGCGCTTTTTAGCTGCAGCTTAACGCCGTTTGACAATCGTGCGCGCTGGAATGAACCTTGCCGGGCACTGTCGGCACCCATGCATATCCGGTTCTTGAACAAGGAAGCTCCCATGCTTGCACGCGCCGCCGCTCCCGCAATCCTGTCGTTCCTTGCCTGGCTGCCTCTGGCGCATGCCGGCAGCCAGACCATTGCGGCAAGCGCCGAAAGGCAGATCGAGTTCAATGCCCCGTCCGGCAACATCGGCTGCATCTACACGCCCAAGGGTGGCACCAGCACCTACGAGCCACAGGATGGCGGTCCGGAACTGAGCTGTTCGCGCGTCGAGCCCAGCTACGTCACCGTGATCCTTGGGCCGAACGGCCCGGCGACATTGATCAAGAATCCGGGCGAGCAGGGCTGCTGCGGCGATGTGGCGAAGCTGGCTTACGGAAGCAGCTGGAGCAAAGGGCCGTTTACCTGCCAGTCGTCAACCAAGGGACTGACCTGCACGGGCAGCAACGGCCACGGATTCTTCCTCAGCAAAGCCAAGGTGACGGTGAAATAACCCGAGCATGATCCCGAAAAGTGGTTGCCGGTTTTCTCGGACAAACGGGAAACCGTTTTGTCCAGAGATCATGCTCAAACAAGGAGATAGAGCCCCATCCCGATTTCCATCGGGATGGAACAGGCTCTAGCCGGCCTTTTCAAGTTCGCCCTTGGCCTTGGCGGCCGCGACCTGGCGGATGGCATCAGCCAGCGTGTCGGCGTCCTGCGCGCCCATGACGGCGTATTTGCCTTCCAGCAGGAAGCACGGCACGCCAGTGATCCCCATCCGCGATGCCGTGGCGATTTCTGTGCGCACCTCCTCGACGTCGGCATCGGTCGGCAACAGCGTTTCGACCACGGCAGCGTCCATGCCTGCCTCGCGGGCGGCATCGACCAGCACGGCGTGGTCGCCAATATTGCCGCCTTCCTCGAAATACAGCTGGAACAGCCGGCGCACGAGCCGGTTCTGCACGGCTTCACCGGCGGCACCGGCCCAGCGGATGACACGATGCGCGTCCAGCGTGTTGGCGGCCACCTTGATGGCGTCGAAAGCGAAATCGATGCCTTCGGCTTCGCCGAGCGGCTCTATGCGGGCATGCATCTGACGGATGCGCTCGTCGCTGCCGAATTTGGCCAGCATGTATTCGCGCCGGTCCTTGCCCTCGGATGGGATGGTCGGGTCGAGCTGGAACGGCCGCCAGCGCACATGAACCTGGACGTCGCCAGCAGCGGCGATCGCTTTATCCAGCCGCTTCTGGCCGACGAAGCACCAGGGGCAGACGACGTCGGAAACCACGTCGACCGTAATGGAATTGTCATCGCTCATCTTGATCTCCTGGAGCCGAGCGTTTTACCGAGCATGATCTCGGCTACGCTCAGTTCGGCTTGCGCCACCATGTCGGCCATTGATAACCGAATATGGGAGTCTTTTTGGGATGGTCCAGATAATTCCAGTAGGCGAGCCATTGCTGCGCGTTGTACTGCATCGGCACCATGTAGTTGCCGGAGATCAGCAATCGGTCGAGCACGCGCACGGCGGCGACATAGTCTTCCTTGGCCCGTGCTCTAAGCATCGCGTCGATCGCCGCGTCGACCGCTGGATCGGCGACGCCGGCTAGATTGAATGAACCTTCTCTTTTGGCCTCTGAAGAACCCCAGCGAAGGTTCTGCTCCATACCGGGCGACAGCGAGTTGCTGAACCCGCTCGACCCGACAAGAACCTCAAAGTCGAAACGCTGCTTGCGCGACTGGATCTGGTCGGCTTCGAGGCTGCGGATGGTCACCGCGATGCCGATCTTTTCCAGCGAGCGCTGATAGATGGCGGCAAAGCGTTCCTCGTCCTGCGAGGCCGTCAGGATCTCGAAACCGAAGGGAGTTCCCTTTGGGTCCAGCAGGACCCCATCCCAAACGGCGTAGCCCTGACTCTTCAGCAGGTCGAACGCCACCTTCAGCACCTTGCGGTCCTGGCCGGTGCCGTCATTCACCGGCGGTCGCCAGCTGCCGTCCATGACATCGGCCGGCACGCGGCCGGGGTAGGGCGCCAGCAGCGCCTTTTCCCTGTCGCTGGCGGGATGGCCGAGCGCGGAAAGTTCGGAATTCTGCCAGTAGCTCATCGTGCGCGTGTACTTGCCGCCGAACAGGTTCTTGTTGGCCCATTCGAAGTCGTAGAGCATGCCGAGGGCGCGCCGCACCTCCGGATTGGAAAACTTCTCCAGTCGCGTGTTGAACAGGAACCCGGTCACCACGGGCGGTATGCCGGTGTCGAAGGTCTCGGCGATCACCTCGCCGCGATGAAAGGCGGGAAAATCGATATCGCGCTCGCGCTTGACCGGATCGCCCTCATCGTAAATGGCGCAGATGCCTTTCTTGAACGCTTCCGTCTTGGCATTGGCGTTGAGGAAGTACTCGATGGTGATCTGGTCGTAATTGTCGAAGCCGCGCTTGGAAGGGATGTCCTTGCCCCAGTAATTCGGGTTGCGCTTGAACACGATGCGCTGTCCCGGCTGCACCTTGTCGATGATGTAGGGACCGCTGCCGATCACCGGCTTCAACGTCGTCTTGTCGAAGGTATCCTTGTTGAAGGCGTGCTTTGGGATGATCGGCGTCAGCGCGATGATCAAGGGGGTCTCGCGATTGGCCTTGTCGTTGAAGGTGAAGCGCACGCTGTGATCGCCGGTCTTTTCGAGCTTGGCGATCAGGCTCATGCGATCCCTGTAGGGCGGGCGGCCCTTGTCGGTGAAGACATCGTAGGTGAACAGCACGTCATCCGGCGTCACCGGCTCACCGTCCGACCACTTCGCATTTGGATTAAGGTGGAATTCGATCGATTTGCGCTCCAGGTCCATATCGGCGCTGTCTGCGAGCAGGCCATAGAGGGTGAAGGCCTCGTCGTAGTTGCGCATCATCAACGGCTCGAAGACGAGATTGCCGAAAATGAGGTCCTGCATGCCGCGCGCCGTGGTGCGCAGGCTCTTCAGGATGAACGGGTTCAGATTGTCGAAGCTGCCGACGACGCAGTAAGTGACGTTGCCGCCCTTGGGCGCATCGGGATTGACGTAGTCGAACTGCTGGTAGTCGGCTGGCAGCGCCGGCTCGCCCTGCATGGCGATGGCATGTTTCGGTTCCGACATCGCCACGCCGGGTGCAAAGGCGAAGAACGAGATTGCGGCGATCAGCCAAACAAGAATGCGGCCCATGACCGTCTCCTTACTGGGCGGCTTGATGATTCGGAGTGCACCCTAACATGGCGCCGCGGCGCTCCGGCCAGATACATCAATCCAAATCGCACGACCCAAATTGCGAGGCCAAGAATTGCAGGCGGCGGGCTGGATTCGGCTGCTCATGCAGTGTAACACGCGCTCCGAAGTCATTCTGTTGCCTCAATTCGGCAACAGGTAGCAGGACCACACGGCGCGAAGAAGCCGGTCCCGGGATCATTTGAGAGGAAATGCACGACATGACGAGCCTGAACAGCAACGCATACCGCCTTTCGGTCCTGGCCGCGGGCGTGGTCGGCTTTCTGGGCGCCGGACTTCCCACCGCTTCGGCACAGCAACAGATTCCGCAGGGTTGGTTCAAGGCCTGCACCAAGCAGGAAGATGTCGACATCTGCAATGTCCAGAACATCATCACTGCCGGCAACGGCCAGTTCGTCACCGGCGTCAGCCTGATCGAGTTGAAGGGCAAGGTAAACCGCAAGGTCTTCCAGGTCACGGTTCCCCCAGGTCGCCTGGTGCCCCCCGGCATCGCCCTGCAGATAGACGCCGGCAAGGCGACGAAGCTGGATTATGTCATTTGCTTCGCCGACCGTTGCGTTGCCGAAGTGCCGCTGACCGACGCGCTCGTCGCGTCCTTCAAGAAGGGACAGGCGATCACGCTGACCTCGATCAACTTCCAGAGCCAGCCAAATCCAATCAAGGTTGCCTTGACCGGCTTCAGCGGCGCCTTTGACGGCGCGCCGCTGCAGCAGTCGGACATCGAGGATCGGCAGAAAAAACTTCAGGATTTCGTCGTCAAGAACAACCAGGACTTCGCCAAGAAGCTCAAGGACGAGCAGGCCAAGGCCAAAGCCGCCAACTAATCGCCGGGACAGATACCGGAGCGACAAAAAAGCGGGGTCATGCCCCGCTTTTTTGTTGTCGTCACGTCGATGCAAGGTGATGTCAGTGTCTCGACTGGCGTTTCGGCTCGTAGCGTCCATCCGGCCGCTTGTCGAACATCTCGCCGATCTGTGGATGCCGGACCGGCTCACCTGACTGGTCCTCGAGCAGGTTCTGCTCGGAGACATAGGCAATGTATTCGGTTTCCGAGTTTTCAGCGAGCAGATGGTAGAACGGCTGGTCCTTGCGCGGCCGCACGTCGGCCGGGATCGCCTCGTACCATTCATCGGTGTTGGCAAATTGCGGATCGACATCGAAAATGATGCCGCGGAATGGAAACAGCCGGTGGCGAACCACTTGTCCGATCGAGAATTTGGCTGTTTTCATCGTACTCACCACTAAGCCTTAAAAGCGCCCGGCGTCCCTCGGAATGCGCGGCAGACCCTCTAAGGCTTTGAATTTACACGCGCTGCGATCAAAAATCGAGCCCGACTTTAGGGCTGGTTTCAGGTTCTATTGACGCAGGCCGTGTATCAATTCAATGCCGAAGCGCTTGACGCCCGGAGAAGCTACGGGTTAGCCGGGCTCAGGGGTTTCGGGCGAAGGCAAAAATGTCTGACGTCGTCGGTCTTGTTCTTCCGTTTTTCGGGCTGATTTTCATCGGCTTTCTGGTCGCACGCATCACCTGGCAGCCGCTGGAGGCGCTTGGTTGGATGAACACCTTCATCGTCTATGTCGCGCTTCCAGCCCTGTTCTTCCAACTGCTTGCCCGGACGCCGTTCGAGCAGTTGACGGAATGGCGCTTCATCTTCGGCTCGGTGTTTTCCACCTACACGACCTTCTCGATCATGTTCGTATGGTCGGTGACGGCGTCTCGCGGCGAGATCGCCCAATCGACGATCAAGGCGCTGGCCGCGGCCTATGGCAATATCGGCTATATGGGGCCGGGACTGGCGCTGCTCGCCTTCGGCGAACAGGCGGCGGTTCCCGTCGCGCTGATCTTCTGCTTCGAAAATATCATGCATTTCGCCATCGCGCCCATGATGATGGCGCTGTCGGGCGACGACAAGACATCGCCGTGGCGGCTCATCCTCGGCGTAGTCAGGAAAATCGTCCTGCACCCGTTCATCATCGCGACCGCGCTTGGCGTCGGCGCCGCCTATCTCCGCTTTCACCCACCGCAGCCGGTCGATCGCCTGCTCGAATATCTGTCTCGGGCGGCCGCCCCTTGTGCCCTGTTTGCCATGGGCGTGACGCTTGCGCTCCGGCCGCTCAACCGCGTGCCGCATGAACTGGCGTCGATCGCGGCGCTGAAGCTGATCCTGCATCCATTGCTCTGCTACGTCGTGCTGAGCTGGATCGGGAACTTTTCCGAAATCTGGGTTTTTTCAGCCGTGCTTTTGGCGGCATTACCGACCGCAACCAACGTCTTCGTCATCGCCCAGCAATATGGCGTCTGGGTGCAACGCGCCTCGGCCAGCGTCATGATCACCACCTGTCTCTCGGTGCTGACAGTGACCGGGCTGCTCTACATGATCCGCCACGGCATCTTACCGCCGGACCTGTTTCCCTGAACCGCCGGTAAGCGCCGCAAAGCCGCTGCCCGGCCTCAAGCCTTCGCGCATGAAAAAGGCGCGCAGCGGCGCGAAACTGCCAAGCACATTGAGGCCGGCGCTGCGTGCCATCTGCGCCGGCAACATGTCCGAAAGCAGCGACATGTTGAGCAGATTGACCGCGCCGGAACGCGCCAGAATGTCGGGACGGCGCCTGGAATCATAGGCGGCCAGGGCCTTCGCGGCGCCGGGGTCGCCGCGATTTTCACCAGCGATTCCAATCAGATCCTCGATGTCCCTGATGCCGAGGTTGAGACCTTGGGCTCCGATCGGCGGGAATACATGTGCAGCCTCGCCGACCAGCGCCACCCGGTTTTGCGCGAAGCGCCCCGGTGATGCCGCAGAAAGCGGGTAAATTTGTCGGCCGGGCTCGACCGACACCCGGCCCAGCATCGACTGCATCTGCTGCTCGACACGCTCGGAAAGCGTCGCGTCATCAAGTGCGGCGAGGTCCTTCGCCGTCTCCGGTTTCACCACCCAGACGAGGCTGGAGCGGTTGCAGGGCAACGGCACCTGGGTGAACGGCCCGGTCTCTGTGTGGAACTCGGTCGAGGTGAAGCCGTGTTCGCTGCGATGGCCGAAATTCAGCACCAGCGCCGCTTGGCGGTAGGATCGCACCGAGGCCACTATGCCTGCCGCCTCGCGCGCCGGCGACAGGCGCCCATCGGCAGCGACCGCAAGCGCGGCCGAGACTTCGCGACCATCAGTCAAGACGGCATGCGCCTGATCGGCGTCCAGACGCCAACTCTCGACCATCGACGTCAGCCATTCGATGCCGGGATGCGCCGCGACGGACTTGGCCAGCGTCGGGTTCAGCGCACTATTGGGCAGGTTGAGCCCGAACTGCTCCTCGCCGATCTCTATGGCGCGAAAAGTCACCACCGGGCTGCGGATCAGCCGGCTGGTCGCATCGACGATGCGCATGACCTTCAGCGGCGCGGCCTTCGGCGCAAGTTCGGCCAGCACGCCCAGCCGATCGAGAACCTTGAGAGCAGGGTTCATCAGCGCCGTGGTCCGGCCATCGGGCCCGCCTGCTTCGGGTCCGACCAGGGTTACCGGAAAGCCCGCCTCGGCGAAACCGAGCGCCGCGATCAGTCCGGCAGGGCCGCTGCCGGCTACCAGTATCCGTGCTGTCTCGCGATGATCCAAATTGGACTTCCAGTTTGCGATGCAGGTGTCTACCCATGGATATAGGTCAGACCATGCGGCTTGATCAACGCGGCGATTAGGCTCATTCGGTTGTCATGACCGGCCAGCAGGACGATTTCAGCCATCTCGACCGCGCCGGCCGCGCCACGGCAAGCCTGGCCCGCAGCCCCCGCCTGACGGTCAACATCGCCATCGCCGGCGGCATTCTGCTCGCCTGGTTCATTCTCGGCGCCATGGCGATCCGCGGCGCCGAAGGCCGGCTCCCCGGCGTACCAGGCGATGTGGTCCTGCGATATCTGCCGCAACTGCCGCTGCCGGATGTCCTCGACCGCTTCTTCGGCATGTGCCTGACGCCCGCACCACTTGATGCCGGCGGTGCACCGGTTCTGGCGCTGATCGTGATGTGGTTTTTGATGGCCGTGGCGACGATGCTGCCGTCGGCGGCGCCGATGATCCGTACCTATTGTGAAATCGCCCACACCGCCCGCATCAAGGGCGAGCCGGTGGCCCATCCGCTGGTCCTGGTTGCCGGCTACCTCTCGACATGGCTTGTCGCCTCTATCGGCTTCGCGGTGCTGACGTTGCTCGTCCACGCATTTGCGTCCTCCGCTCGATTGCTCGATCCGGTGAGCGGCCTTGCCGCGGCGGCCGCGCTGCTGGTTGCCGGCCTCTACCAGTTCAGCAGCCTCAAGCAGGCCTGCCTGACAAAATGCCGGAACCCGTTCTCGACACTGTTTTCCAACTGGAGCGCGGAGCCGGGTGGCATCTTCCGGCTAGGGCTGAAGCAGGGCCTGTGGTGCCTCGGCTGCTGCTGGGCGCTGATGCTGGTGATGTTTGCCGTCGGCGCGATGAACGTGTTCTGGATGGCGCTGATCGGCCTGTTCACCTTGATCGAAAAACAGACCACCGGCAGCCTTCCAACCCGAGTGGCCGGTGCGATACTGCTTGTCTGGGTAGTCGCCCTGCTAGTAGTCTCGGCATGACGGGGGATAATTCCATGGCAGAGCAAGGCTGGGCAATGAAAGGAGAGCTCGTACTCTCCTGCAATTGCACGGTTTTTTGTCCTTGCGTGCTGTCGCTTGGCAGCCATCCGCCGACGGAGGGTTATTGTCAGACCTGGGCGGGTTTCCGCATCGACGCAGGCCATTTCGGCGAGGTCGACCTGTCCGGCCTCAATCTCGGACTGGTCATGGAAATCCCCGGTTATATGAGCCGCGGCAACTGGACCGCAGGCCTGTTCATCGACAAGCGCGCCTCCGTCTATGCGGTGAAAGCGCTGACCAGGATCTTCACCGGAAGGCCGGCGGAACCACCACGCTGTTGTCCATCCTTGTCGGCAAGTTCCTCGGCGTCGAGCAGGTGCCGATCACCTACGAGACGCGTGACAAGACCCGTATTTTCCAGATACCGAAGATCATCGACGGGGCGGTCACACCGATTCCCGGCAAGGATCGCGAGAAGGATACCGTGATCGGCAACTCGGAATACTGGATCGCGCCGGAGATCATCGTGGCCAGGTCCGACAAGAGCAAGATGCGGGCTTTCGGCCGCAACTGGAACTTTGCCGGCCGCTCGGCCGAAATCTGCAAACTGGATTGGCGGGGCCCGTGAGCAAGAACACAACGGCCAGAAACGCCGCCAAAAAGATCACCGACCGGATTCCGAGGCCGAAGAAAAAGGTCACCTGGCCGCAGGCGCGGGCATTCTCGGTGCATCTGTTGACCGCGTCTGGCTCGTTCCTGGCCTTCCTGTCGCTGGTGGCGGCAAGCGAGCAACGCTGGACGGCGATGTTCTGGTGGCTGGGGCTGGCGCTGTTCGTCGACGGCATAGACGGGCCGATCGCCCGCAAGCTCGAGGTCAAGGAGATCCTGCCGACCTGGTCGGGCGAACTCCTCGACAACATCATCGACTATGTCACCTACGTGCTGATCCCGGCCTTCGCACTCTACCAGCGCGGCTTCATGGGCGAAGGGCTGTCGTTCCTGTCGGCGGCCATCATCGTGGTGTCCAGCGCCATCTATTATGCCGACACCGGAATGAAGACGAAGGAGAACTTCTTCAAAGGCTTTCCGGTCGTCTGGAACATGGTCGTGTTCACGCTGTTCGTCATCGAGCCGGGACAGTGGGTGTCCTTCGGCGTCGTCGTGGCGGCCGGCATCCTCACCTTCGTGCCGATCAACTTCATTCACCCCGTGCGGGTGGTGCGGCTGCGGCCAATCAATCTTGGCATGACGCTGCTCTGGTGTGCTTTCGGTGCGCTGGCGCTGGCGCAGGCGGCCCTTGCCGCCTTCTACGACCAGATCGGCGTTTTGGGCGAACAGGTCAGCGTCTTTACCAAGGTCGGCATCACCATCACCGGACTTTACCTCGCCTGCATCGGCGGTATCATGCAGTTCTTCCCCAAACTCGGCGCCAAGCCGGACACTAAGAAAGCCTGACCGCAGGAAAGCCCACAATGTCCAAAGCAGTCCGTATCCACGCCCATGGCGGTCCGGAAGTCCTGACCTATGAAGACGCCGATCCGGGACAACCCGGCGCCGGGCAGATCCTGGTCAGGCACACCGCGATCGGCCTCAATTTCATCGATGTCTATCACCGCATCGGCCTCTATCCGCCGCCCGGCGGCTTCCCGCTGATCCCCGGCGGCGAGGCGGCAGGTGTGGTTCTCGAGGTCGGTGCAGGCATCGACTGGCTGAAGCCGGGCGACCGCATCGCCTATGCCGTCAACGTCGGCGCCTATGCCGAACAGCGCGTCGTCGCCGCCGACCGCGTCGTCAAGGTGCCGGACCGCATCAGCGACGAACAGGCCGCCGGCATGATGCTTAAAGGCATGACGGCGGAGTATCTGTTGCGCCGGACCTTCAAGGTGAAGGCAGGCGACACCATCCTGTTCCATGCCGCCGCCGGCGGCGTCGGGCTGATCCTGGGACAATGGGCAAAACATCTCGGCGCCACCGTGATCGGCACGGCAAGCTCAACCGATAAGATCGAGCTCGCCAAGGCGCATGGCTTCGGCCATGTCATCAACTACAAGGAGCAGGATTTCGTCGCCGGCGTCGCCGCCATAACCGACGGCAAGAAATGTGACGTCGTCTACGATTCGGTCGGCAACGACACATTCCCGGCCTCGCTCGACTGTCTGAAGCCGCTCGGCATGTTCGTCTCTTTCGGTCAGTCCTCTGGACCGATCCCGCCATTTTCGATGTCGCTGCTGGCGCAGAAGGGCTCGCTGTTCGCTACCAGGCCGACTTTGTTCGTCTACAACGCCAAGCGTGAAGACCTCGAAGTCTCCGCCGCGGCATTGTTCGACGTGGTGTTGAGCGGTGCGGTCGAGATCAAGATCAACCAGCGTTATGCTCTGAAGGACGCCGGCAAGGCGCAAGCCGATCTCGAAGGGCGCAAGACCACGGGCACGACCATACTGATCCCCTGATCTGCCTTGCTTTCAGCGTTTTGCCGCGACGCCAGGCACTGTTTGCACGAAAAACCGGGCGATCGGTCTGTTGTACGAAGCAGGTCGGTCTTTACCCCTTGAGTTTCCGCTGAAATTCTTGAAGCTCTTTCAAGGTGGGTGCTGCTTTCGCACGAGAGCGGCCAGCGCATACCATGCTGGCGGGAACACAGAACATGTCCGGGAACCGGATGGGAGGCACTGTGAGTGCAGATCATGATGGAGCGAACCTGCTTGAGGTTCGTGGCCTGACCAAGATATTCGGCACGCTGACGGCGTGCGATCATATCGACCTCAACATCGCCAAGGGCGAGATCCACGCGCTGCTTGGCGAAAACGGCGCCGGCAAGTCGACGCTGGTCAAGATGCTGTTCGGCTCGCTGGAGCCCAATTCCGGCGAGATATTCTGGAACGGCGAAGCGGTGCGGATCACCAGTCCGGGCATGGCGAAGAAGCTCGGCATCGGCATGGTGTTTCAGCACTTTTCGCTGTTCGAGGCGCTGACCGCGGCCGAGAATATCGCTCTGTCTCTGGATGACGGCTCACCGATCAGCTCGATCGCGGCCAAGGCGAGGGCGCTTTCCTTCAGCTATGGCCTGCCGCTCGATCCGGACTCGCTGGTCGGCGATCTCTCGGTCGGCGAACGCCAGCGCATCGAGATCATCCGCTGCCTGTTGCAGACGCCGCAACTCATCATCCTCGACGAGCCGACCTCGGTGCTGACGCCGCAGGAAGCCGACAAGCTGTTCGAAACGCTGGAGCGCCTGCGCTCGGAGGGGAAATCCATCCTCTACATTTCGCACCGGCTGGAAGAGGTCAAACGCATCTGCGACCGCGCCACCGTGCTGCGTCACGGCAAGGTCGTCGGCCATTGCAATCCGCGCGAGGAAACGGCTTCGTCGCTGGCCCGCATGATGGTCGGCAACGAGGTGAAGGCCGTGGTGCGTGCGCCGGCCGAAGGCATCGAGACCGCCCAGCCATTGCTCGAAATCCGCGCCCTCAGCCGCAAGCCGGCAACGCCGTTTTCGATCCCGCTGAAGAACATAAACCTCACTGTGCACGCCGGCGAGGTGATCGGCATTGCCGGTGTCGCCGGCAACGGCCAGGGCGAGTTCTTCGAATCCGTCTCCGGCGAGGTGCTGCAGCAGGACGCCGCATCCGTGCGCATCCGTGGCAAGGATGCCGGCTCGCTCTCGATCACAGGCCGGCGGCTGATGGGCGCTGCCTTCGTGCCGGAAGAACGCCTCGGCCATGGCGCGGCGCCACGCATGAAGCTTTCGGAAAATCTGCTTCTGTCGCGGCACGCCACCGACGGCAAGGTTTTTGTCGGAGCCGGCGGCGCGGTCAAAAGCGGTGCGGTCTATGCCGCCGCCCAGCGCATCATCGTGGCCATGGATGTGCGCAAGAGCGCGCCCGATCCGGAAGCCGCGGCCCTTTCGGGCGGCAATCTGCAGAAATTCATCGTCGGTCGCGAACTCGACCGCAGCCCTGCCGTCATGGTCGTCAACCAGCCGACCTGGGGCGTCGACGCCGGTGCCGCCGCCCACATCCGCCAGGCGCTGATCGAACTGGCGCGCAGCGGCTCGGCAGTTCTGGTCATCAGCCAGGACCTCGATGAGCTGTTCGAGATTTCGGATGCGATCGCGGTCATGCACAATGGCGAATTGTCGAAACCGCTGCCGATCGCCGAGGCAACTTTCGAAAAGATCGGCCTGTTGATGGGCGGCGCCGAGCCCGGCCACGCCGAACATGTTCTGGAGACGGCATGATGCGCCTCGAACTCGTCAAACGCCCGCAGCGCTCTATGCTCTTTTCGGCGCTGTCGCCTTTCATCGCCTTCGCTCTGACGATCATCGCCGGCGCGGTTCTGTTCGCGCTGCTCGGCGTCAACCCGCTGAGCGCATTTAAGATCTATTTCATCGAGCCGATCAGCCAGGTCTGGCAGCTGCATGAGCTGGCGATCAAGGCCGCGCCGTTGATCCTGATCGCGGTCGGCCTGTCGGTCTGTTACAAGGCCAACATCTGGAACATCGGCGCTGAGGGACAGTTCATCCTCGGCGGCATTTTCGGCTCGGCCATTCCGGTGCTGTTTCCCGGGTTCGAAGGCCCACTGGTGCTGCCGCTGATGCTGTTGTTCGGTATGGTCGGCGGTGCCGCCTATGCAGCAATCCCGGCTCTCTTGAAGACGCGCTTCGGCACCAACGAAATCCTGACCAGCCTGATGCTGGTCTATGTCGCCCAGCTTTTCCTCGACTGGTTGGTGCGCGGCCCCTGGCGCGATCCACAGGGCCACGGTTTCCCGCAGACGATCCAGTTCAATGACTCGGCGGTCCTGCCGGAACTGATGCCGGATGCCGGCCGCGCCAATTGGGGTTTTGTCTTCGCGCTTGTTGCAGCCGTGCTGATCTGGGTGCTGATGAGCCGCCTGCTCAAGGGTTTTGAGGTCCGCGTGCTCGGCTCCAGCCCGAGGGCAGGGCGCTTCGCCGGTTTCGGCCTCAACCGCATGGTGTTCTTCGCCTTCCTGCTGTCAGGCGCGCTGGCTGGGCTTGCCGGCATTTCGGAAGTCTCCGGCGCCATCGGCCAGCTACAGCCGGTGATCTCGCCCGGCTACGGCTTCACCGCCATCATTGTGGCGTTCCTCGGCCGGCTCAATCCGCTCGGCATCGTCGCCGCCGGCCTGGTGCTGGCGCTGACCTATCTCGGCGGCGAGGCGGTGCAAAGCGCGCTCGGCATCTCCGACAAGGTGGCGCGTGTGTTCCAGGGCATGCTTTTGTTCTTCGTGCTCGGTTGCGACACGCTCATCCATTACCGCATTCGCCTGGTCGGCATGGCGCTGACGAAAAGCGCGGCGAAACTTGAAGCCGCGCCGAAGTTGAGGGAAGCCCGCTGATGGACATCGCCGTCAACATCCTTTTGACCATCGCCACGGCGGCGACGCCGCTTTTAATAGCGGCCATCGGCGAACTGGTGGTCGAGCGCTCCGGCGTGCTCAACCTCGGCGTCGAAGGCATGATGATCATGGGCGCCGTCGGCGGCTTCGGAGCCGGCTATCTCACGGGATCGCCCTGGATCGGCCTGTTGGCGGCAATTGCCATGGGCGCGGTGTTCTCGCTGCTGTTTGCGGTGATGACGCTGTCGCTCGCCACCAACCAGGTGGCGACCGGCCTGTCATTGACGCTGCTTGGCCTCGGCCTGTCCGGCATGATGGGGACCAGCTTCGTCGGCCAGCCCGGCGAGCGGCTGCCAAACCTCTACGTTCCGGTGCTCACCGACATTCCCGTGGTCGGCAGGCTGTTGTTCGGCCAGGACCCGATCTTCTACATCTCGATAGCGCTGACGGCGGCCGTCATGTGGTTCCTGTTCAAGACCCGCACCGGCCTCACTCTGCGCTCGATCGGCGACAGCCACACATCGGCGCATGCGCTCGGCATCAAGGTCATCCGCTACCGCTATCTCGCGGTCATCTTCGGCGGCGCCTGCGCCGGCCTTGCCGGCGGCCACCTGTCGCTGGTCTACACGCCGCAATGGGTGGAGAACATGAGCGCGGGCCGCGGCTGGATCGCGCTGGCGCTGGTCGTCTTCGCCTCGTGGCGTCCGTGGCGCGTGCTGGCCGGCGCCTACATCTTCGGCGCGGTCTGGATCGGCCAACTTCATGCACAGGCATTTGGCATTCCGGTGCCTTCGCAGCTGCTTTCTTCTCTGCCCTATCTGGCAACCGTCGTGGTTCTCGTTCTAATCTCGCGCAACAAGCGTCTGACGATGATGAACACGCCGGCTTCCTTGGGGCAGCCATTCGTTCCGGATCGTTGACAACAAAAACAAACGGGAAGCTCCAAGGCTAAACTCAGAGAGGTAACACAATGAAAAAACTGTTTATCGCGTTGATGACCACGACCGCCGCCATGTCACTGGCGGCGTCGGCGCAGGCCGCCGACAAGTTGAAGGCATGCTGGGTCTACACCGGCCCGATCGGCGATTTCGGCTATTCCTACCAGCACGACCAAGGCCGCCTCGAGGTGGAGAAGGCGCTCGGCGACAAGGTCGAAACCGCCTATCTCGAGAACGTCTCGGAAGGTCCCGATGCCGACCGCGCTTTCGAGCGTCTGGCGCGCGAAGGCTGCAAGATCATCTTCGGCACCTCTTTCGGCTTCATGGACCCGGAAGTGAAGGTCGCCAAGAAGTTCCCCAAAGTGATGTTCGAGCACGCCACCGGCTACAAGACCGCTGACAATCTCGGCATCTACAATGCGCGCTTCTATGAAGGCCGCTACGTGCTCGGCCAGATCGCCGCCAAGGAATCGAAGGCAGGGGTCGCCGGCTATATCGTTTCTTTCCCGATCCCCGAAGTGGTGATGGGCATCAACTCCTTCATGCTCGGCGCGCAATCGGTCAACCCGAACTTCAAGGCCAAGATCGTCTGGGTGAACTCCTGGTTCGATCCGGGCAAGGAAGCCGACGCGGCCAAGGCGCTGTTCGACCAGGGCGCCGACATCATCGTCCAGCACACGGATTCCACTGCGGCACTGCAGGTGGCGGAAGAGCGCAAGCTGCACGGCTTCGGCCAGTCCTCCGACATGATCAAGTTCGCGCCGAACGCGCAGCTGACCTCGCTGACAGACGAATGGGGGCCGTACTACATCAGCCGCGTCCAGGCAGCGCTCGACGGCACCTGGAAGCCGGACAATGTCTGGCTCGGCATCAAGGACGGCGCCGTCAAGCTGGCGCCCTTCACCAACATGCCGGACGATGTGAAGGCGATGGCCGAGGCAACCGCGAAGAAAATCGCAGATGGCTGGAACCCCTTCACCGGACCGGTCGCCAAGCAGGACGGCACGCCGTGGCTCAAGGACGGCGAAGTCGCCGACGACGGCACGCTGCTCGGCATGAACTTCTATGTGAAGGGCGTCGACGACAAGTTGCCGCAGTAAGTATCGGAACGCAAAAGAGAAGGGGCGCCGCGCGGCGCCCCTTTTCATTTCGCGGACTGCACGCTTCGACAGCGAAACCGCGCCGAGGGCCGTGCCAAAAATCCGAAGGCCCCGGGAGGCGCCCTTTTTGGTAATTTTCTAAACCGCCGAGCCGTAAAGGTCGTAGGCGTCGGCGCGGTCGATCTTGACCGTGACGATGTCGCCTTGGCGCAGCGGGCGGCGCGACTGGATATGCACCGAACCGTCGATCTCGGGCGCGTCGTATTTTGTCCGGCCCTTGGCAGACGTGCCATGCGCCTCGTCGATCAGCACCGGCAGGCGCTTGCCGACCTTCTTGGCCAGCTGCGTCGCCGAGATTTTCTGCTGGCGCTGCATGAAGCGATGCCAGCGCGCTTCCTTGATCTCCTGCGGCACCTGTTCGAGGCCGAGATCGTTGGAGCGGGCGCCCCGGACCGGCTCGTATTTGAAGCAGCCGGCGCGATCGATCCTGGCCTCGTCCAGCCAGTCGAGCAGCATCTCGAAATCCGCGTCGGTCTCGCCGGGGAAACCGACGATGAAGGTCGAGCGTATCGCCAGATCCGGGCACACCTCGCGCCAGCCGCGAATGCGCTCCAGCGTCTTTTCGCCATGGGCTGGACGGCGCATGTTCTTCAGCACCTGCGGCGAGGCGTGCTGGAAGGGGATGTCCAGATAGGGAAGGATTTTTCCATCCGCCATCAGCGGGATGACATCGGCGACATGCGGGTAGGGGTAGACATAGTGCATGCGTACCCAGATGCCGAGCTTGCCCAGCTCCTCCGACAGGTCGAGGAACTTCGCCCGCACTTCGCGGTCGCCGAACATCGACGTCTGGTACTTGATGTCGATGCCGTAGGCGCTGGTGTCCTGCGAGATGACCAGCAATTCCTTGACGCCGGCCTTGGCCAGCTTCTCGGCCTCGCGCAGCACATCGGCCGCCGGGCGCGAGACGAGGTCGCCGCGCAGTGCCGGAATGATGCAGAAGGTGCAGCGGTTGTTGCAGCCTTCGGAAATCTTGAGATAGGCGTAGTGGCGCGGCGTCAGCTTGACGCCTTGCGGCGGCAGAAGGTCGATGTAGGGATCGTGGCTGGGCGGCGCCGCCTCATGCACCGCGGCCATCACGCTCTCATAGGCCTGCGGGCCGGTGATGGCGAGGACGTTGGGGTGCTTCTCTCGGATGACGTCCGGCTCGGCGCCGAGGCAGCCGGTGACGATCACCCGGCCGTTTTCCGAAAGCGCCGAACCAATGGCGTTGAGCGATTCGTCGCGGGCCGAATCGAGAAAGCCGCAGGTGTTGACGACGACCAGGTCGGCGCCGTCATGCTTGCGCGCGATCTCATAGCCTTCGGCGCGCAGGCGCGTGATGATGCGCTCGGAATCCACAAGCGCCTTCGGGCACCCAAGGCTGACGAAACTGACGCGAGGCGCAGACATGAGAAACCATTCCGGGTTTTTTCGGGATCGGCGGCCAGTACCACACTTATTGCGGCATTGGTATGGGCAGCGGCTGCGGCGAACGCGACCACTGCCTCCGGCAGATACCCATGCTGCTACAGAAGCTGTGGGACCGGCAGCGTCAGCTCACCACAGGACTGACATGCGGCCAGACCTCGACAACGCCGCGATAGACCATATCGATCGCGACGTAGAGAATGATCAGCAAGCCGACATAAGCGATCCAGCGGTGGCGGTGCAGCAGCTTGGCAATGAAGCTCGCGGCCAAGCCCATCAAGGCGATCGACAGCACCAGGCCTATGACAAGCACCGGAAAATGATCGCGCGCCGCACCGGCGACCGCCAGCACATTGTCCAGCGACATCGAAACATCGGCGACGACGATCTGCAGGGCCGCCTGGCCGAGCGTCTTGCGCGGCGCCTTGCCCCCCACCGTTCTGTCGCTGTTGAGGTCGGAATCGGACAGCGCCTCGGTCGCCTCGAACTCGTCGGCATGCGACGTCCGCAGCTCGCGCCACATCTTCCAGCACACCCACAACAAAAGGATGCCGCCGGCCAGCAGCAGGCCGACAATGGCAAGAAGCTTGACGGTGACGGCGGCAAACAGGATGCGCAGCACAGTCGCCGCCAACACGCCGATCAGGATGGCTTTCTTGCGCTGCTCGAGCGGCAGGCCGGCGGCGGCAAGGCCGATGACGATGGCATTGTCGCCGGCAAGCACCAGATCGATGGCGATGACCTGGAGGAGGGCCGTCATGCTTGCAGCGCTGAAAATGTCCATCGACCGGAGCCCCTTGCTGTATCGGCGTGTTCGTCGTCGGATATGCCGACGCCCTAACGTGTATGGTTCCCGCGCGTCAAGAGACTGCCGGCGCAATTCCAGGAAAAGTGCGTAGCGGCTTTCCGTCCGGAATTATGCAAAAACAAAGAGTTAGTGCATGTCGCTCAAAAGTGGCCCCGGTTTTGAGACAACGACATGCATAAAAACAAAGACCTAAAGCGCGTCGCCTGAGTCCGTTCAAACGCGACGCGCTTTAGGTGGGTCAGCTGCTCTATAAAAAGCTGAACCGCTCCAACGGCCGACGCTGAAAGCCACGGGAATAGGGAAGGCCGTTCTGCCAGAGAGAATTCTGGTCGCAATTCAGTCGTAGAGATTGTACTTCGCCCAGTCGGCTTCCGGAATCTCGTCGCCGATGCGGTAACGGAACTGCAGGACCTCCATATGGTCCGGCGCCGTCTCGCATTTGAACTTCAGCCGGTACCACTGCCCCTTGCTGCGGAACGCAGCACCCGGGCTGCGGATTGCATCGGCCTTCATTTCCGGCGTAGCGAAGGCGTAGGCGACGACGCGGTCTGCCTTGTACTTGTGGTCGTCATGGCTGATGCGGTCGAGCACTTCGGCGTCGCATCTCTGCTCCAGCCGGGTCTCCGGGTCGAGTTTCAGCAGGCCGGCGCGCAGGGCGGCGTCCATCGCGTGGGCGGGTAAAGCCAGCGTCACCGAGGCCAGCGCCGCAAGGAATAGTTTTTTCATGGACGGGAGAACGACCATAACTCGCGTGAAAAATCAACCGGAGTGCCGTTTTGGGGCAGCCGGATATGCCTGGAATCGTTAGCCGGGCAGGCGCAGCCGCTTTGATACGTCGCCGGCGCCATTCTTATTTGTCCGGGCTGCCATGCACCGATTGCCTGTTTCGCCGTCTTTGCGCTTATCGCGATCGCGGCACCCACCGCCACGGCCGCAAGGCGATATAGACAGCGAGGAAGGCTCTTTGTGCAAGGCCGGCCTCGCTGTGCCAGACCTCCCTTATCCCCGCCGCCCGCAAGGCCCTTCGCTGGGTGCTGTTGCGGTCCCAGCGCCGGCTGATGCTGCCCGCCCGATAGTATTTGTGGCAGAGCACTTGCGGCACGCGGACAAAGCCGCCGAGCAGCGACAGATGCAGAAGCCAGGTCCAGTCGGCGCTGAATTCGCCTTGGCTGTTGGGCTTGATCCCGCCGCTGCGGTGGAACGCCCAGGCCCTGAATACCCCACGGTTGGGGACCCACCATCCATGCGGCTGGCGCGCCATCACCCGGCCACGCGCAAAACCGTCCTGCAAGCCCTCCAGCAGGTCGAACTTCCACGTGGCACTTTCGCCTCTGACTTCGATCACTTCGACATCGCTGAACGACAGTACGGCCTCGGGATTGGCATCGAGCGCCCGCACCAGCGCCTCGATATAGTTTGGATCGATGACGTCGTCATGGAAGGCAAAGAACATCAATTCGCC
Source organism: Mesorhizobium sp. LNJC394B00 (assembly GCF_000502555.1). Lineage (NCBI taxonomy): Bacteria > Pseudomonadati > Pseudomonadota > Alphaproteobacteria > Hyphomicrobiales > Phyllobacteriaceae > Mesorhizobium > Mesorhizobium sp. LNJC394B00. The sequence goes on along the minus strand of NZ_AYWH01000004.1, from coordinate 105,794 downwards.
GTTGGCATTGGCCATCAGATCGTTGGAATTCTTCAGCCATCCCAGGTTTTTGTCCCGACGCAGGATGCGGACATCGTCGCGGCCGCCGGCGAAGGCCGAAACGATCTCGAATGTCGCGTCGGTCGAATTGTCCTCGCCGACCAGGATCTCGATATTGTCCCAGGTCTGCGCGGCGAGGCTGTCCAGCGTACGCGAAATGAATGCCGCCGAATTGTAGCATGGCACCAGCGCCGTGACCTTCGGCCGCCAGCCGGATCGAAGCTCGACTTGTTTCTGCGCTACCTGCTTCGCGCCGCCCTGTTCTGTCTCACCCATTCAGTCGATCCCGCAGATTTGCCGCGCCAGCCTGTCGGCAAGCCACGGCGCCGTCGAATATTTACCTGTGTCGACCGAGATGTAGTTGCCCAGGCGGTTGACCCCGAATTGGTCGCGGCGATGGATCGTGGCTTTCGGGTCGCTGAGCGAACCACGCCCTTGCGCAAACACGAAGCCGCCGCGTACCTCAAGCTCCTCGGCATCGTCGAACATGCTGGAAACAACGGGCACAAACCGAGTGAGCGTGGCGCGAACGTCGCCGATGAACCGCTGTCGTGCGTCGGCATCGAGCGCTTGTGGCGTTTCGATCGACAATTCGCCACTCTCCGCAAGCAACCCGCTCGGGTACCAGGAGAGATAGAAGTTGCGCCCGTCATAGTTTTTTATGTCGCCGAACGGGCCAAGGGCGACGACCGCGCACGGCACATCGACAGGCTGGCTGGTGCGGCCGAACAGGCAAAGCCTGTAGCGGTGCGACCATCCGGGAACCGGCTCGATGCCGGCCGTGCGGTCGACAGCCAGCCGCCCCTCCCAAAGGCAATTGACGACGATGTCGAACGCCTCACTTTTTTCGCTTGCGACCGCCACGCGCCATTTCCCGTCAATTCCGTCCACCGGCTGTGCCGACAGGACTTCGGACGCCATCCGCAAGCTGATATTGGGTTCACCCCGAAGCGCCGCGCAAAGCCGGTCGGCAACCCATCGCGTGTTGACGGATCGCTCCGGCACCTGGAAGCCCCCGACGATCTGGTCCGAGTTGGTGACATCGGCCAATTCAGTTTTGGAAAGCCGATTCGATCGCGCCGCCGATACGTCGGCAAGGTAGCTGGTGGCGTCAGCGTGGCTGCGCACCAATACATCCACACGTTCAAAGATCGCCCCCAGCGCCTCGACAGCGACGACCGAGTTGCGATGGACCAGATAAAGGTCTTCCGAAAAGGTCGTGTGCGCTTCCAGATTGCTTCCGATCAGCTCGGAAACAAGCCTGCCGAAACACAGTCCTCCCGAAAGCAGATGCCGGGCGGTCAGCAGCGAGGGATCGTTCCCGTAGAGATAGCCGAGATGAATCTTGCCCTCGTTCCAACGGCTGGCGCAGGCCATCGGCTCGCTCTCCTTGTCGAAGAGGGACACCGCGTAGCCTCTGCGGGCCATCATGAGAGCGAGGCTGGCGCCCATGATGCCGGCGCCGAGAATAGCCATTCTGCCGCGAGGCGCTGTCATGTCCTGGCGCGCATCGCGGCCTCTCCTTTCGCGATGAGTGTCATCAGGGGTTCGATACGTAGTCTTCAGGGTCGTATTCGGTATCGCAGAAAACCAGCAAAGCCGGGTTCTCGCCTTCATAGGTCTGCAGCGCCCACACCGCGGCATCGACCAGCACCGCGCGGTTCGATGCGGTGAGCGTCAGCCGTTCGACCTGTTCCTGGTAGCGAAATTCGATGCCGATCTCGCCCGACAGCTGCATCATCAATTGCCGGCCCGAGCCGTGTGCATGTCCGCCCCGCGACGTGCCGCGCGGCGCGGTGACGATGAACGCCCGCACGGCTTGGAAATTGTAACCGCTGAACTCGATAGCGGTCAGCATTCCCCTGGGATCGCTATGTAACGAAGTGGGGATCTCGGTGACCTTGCCGCCAAAGAACGTTCGATGCTGCATAACGTAGCCCGCCAGATGCCGGTCGAAATTTTACCTCAGACTAGCGCTTATATCAAAAGACAGGGATACAACCACTTAGGCGGTGTTTGGGAACACTGCAGCGGATCGATGTCGAGCTCGGCCTCAGGCCGATAGGTGCCGACTACCGAAGGTCGCCGCGCCGTCACGACTTCTGAGTCGCGGCCGAAACCACGGCTTAAGACCTTGGTCCGAGCGGTCTAGGACCTTTGAGTTCGGAAGGCCGGCCGGTTCCAAGGAGGGTGATCTACTTCAGCAATTTCAAAGAGTTATGCTGGTTGGCGTTTCGCCGGCCGGCCGCTTCGTTCTCGCAATGAAAACACATCTATATCTAAGTTTACCCTTTGTGTTAGCGATTCCTCATGTTGCCCGCTATAGCGGTTAGTGGCGGTGGCAATCTCGGAGGTAGTTATGACATCCCGAAAGACCCTTTTTGCTGCATTTGCGGTGTTCTCGCTTCTGGTGTCGCCGGCCCTGGCTGCTGCTGGTGGCAACGGCCATGGTAACGGCCATGGCAATGGTAACGGCAATGGCAATAGCGGAGGAAACGGTAATGCTGGCGGCAATGGCGGAGGCGGCGGTTCGGTCGGCAAGTCGGCATCCGCCAAGGGCCAGGCCCCTAAGGGCCAGGTCGCCAAGGCCGCTACCCCTTCTGTGTCCAAGGAAAAGAATATCCATGCCAAGCTCGGCCGGTTGAACTCGCTGCAGCGCAACGCCAACGCCTTTATGCACTCCAAGAGCAAGAACTTCGCTGGCGTGCAGGCTTTTGTGACACAGTCGGCAATAGCCAAGAACGCTCAATCGGAGCTCGATGCTGCTAATCAGGCGGTTACCGACGCCAAAGCGGCGCTCGACGCGCTGAATGCGAAAGCGGCTGACCCGAATACCCTGCCCGAAGATGTCCCGACGCAGGCCGACCTCGATGCAGCACAGGCAGCGCTCGATGACGCCACCCAGGATGCGGCCGCTGCTCAGACCGCCGCCACAGCTGCCGCTGCCAACGTCCCATCGATCGATGCAGCCCTTGCCCAAATGGCCAACAAGCCCGTTGACCCTGAGGTGACAGATTGGGCCAATAGCGTACTTGCCGACAAGATCGACCAAGTAGCCGCCAAGCTGGCGCCGGCCGCGCCTTAAGGCCCTATGCGGCGGCAGCGATCCAATCGACGATAAGCCGTCGGGTCCGCCCGGCGGCTGCACCTTTCTCGCCTATCTGCAGCGTTGGTCCCAATGCAGGTCCGAGATTCTGGTCATGGCTATTTTGCGAAATCTCCAGCCGGGCCGCCGTCCTCAAGGCTGAATTCATGCGTGCTTCGCGCATCTTCATCGACCACACGAAACCAATGCTCCTGAAGCGCTCTAGGCGACACCCTTTGGCCCGTGACCTTCTCTACCGCAGATAGCGGATCATCGGCGCTCGTGGCCTGAGTTGAGACACACTCCTCTCCATGCCACTCTTCCACCTGGTACTCTGGCATGCCGGCCTACCTACCGCTCCCCAGAGCCTTCGCTTCCCGCTCCAGCGTCTCGCGTCGGTTGCCGTGCTTCGCGATCAATTCCTTGACCTGCTGCGGGGTGATGCCGGCCTTGGTGGCGAAATACTCGACTTCATAATCCTCATCGGCAGAGACGCGGTCCCGATCGCGGAAGTCCGTCTTCGTTTTGTCGTCGGCCATTTGCTTTGCTCCTGGTTGAATGATCAACCGCAACGTGCAGCCGCAGCCTTTTGTTGCAGCGGAGCCCGGATTTCCGAAACGGTCACATGGGAAAACGGCCCTCAGTCGCAGGAGGTGCTGGTGTTGCTGTAACTTTGAACGGAACGGTTCTTCTCCTTGACGGTTGTGACGTGAAGGAGATGCCTCATGTTTGAAAGTGTGATGTGGTTGATCGTCGTTGCTGGTGGGCCACTGTTGCTGGCCCTATTGATGGCATACGTTCTTATGACCCGACGCCACCGTGGTCCTGCAGAACGCATGGAAAGCGACCGCGCGACCAAACGGCTCTATCGCCAGGACGAACGTTGATCCTGAGGCTGGCGCAACGTTTGCGCTCACGCTGGTCCGCTGCCTCGCGGTGGCAGGCTTCTTCGTTTTAGGAAGTTGGAATAACTTAGGAAAGATTTGGCCCTCTTTGAAAATACAGACACGGTAGCCAAATATCTGGCGGAGGGAGTGGGATTCGAACCCACGGTGGGCTTGCACCCACGCCGGTTTTCAAGACCGGTGCCTTAAACCGCTCGGCCATCCCTCCAACGTGACTTTTCAATCATCTAGGAACATCAACCGACCCAGTGAACGACAGTTGGTATCGAATGATACCTATCCTTCCGGACCAGCTTGCGGTTCATTTCTCTAGAGCGTTGCCCATCGCCAAGTCAACCATCGGCGCTGCCATGGATAATAGGGGGTGGCGTTCGTTACCCGAACGGAGCTGCGAACCCGTTTTCGAAGGAGCCGGGATCTAATTGCGATCCTTGCTGCCGACCTGCACAAGTTGCAGAAGACCCAGCACGACAAGTGCGAGCAAGGTAGCCAAAGCCGCGATCTGCCAGAACCCGAGCCCAACCGCCAGGCCTATGGCGCCTGCCAGCCACATGCCCGCCCCAGTGGTAAGCCCTTGAACCTCGCCCTTGGAGAAGAAGATCAAGCCCGCGGCCAGAAATGCCACGCCGGCAGTCGTGGCTTCGATCAAGCGGATAGGATCAATGGCGATTTCCTGACCATCGAAGACGTGAAGATGAGTAATCTCGATCGTGAGGATGGCAATTAGAGCCGTCGCAACACAGACTAGGATGTGTGTCCTCAATCCGGCCGGTCGGTTACGCCATTCGCGTTCGATCCCAACGATGGAGCCAAGGACGGCCGCGAGCAAAAGCCTGGCTGAAATTACGGAAAAGGGCAGCCACGTCTGTTGCCCGAAACGTTCAATGAATTCATCCATGAGGCGCAGAACGTATCTCGGGTCGGTCGGTTCCAGGCAGCCGCGCTTCATGCCACAGGTTCACTTCCAGACTCCAAAGGACAGAGGTCTCGGATGCCTCCTCAGGCGCCCGGCCAGCCCGGGACCTGGCCGCCACATTCCTGCCCGGTTCCGGACACAATCGATTAATACGCTGATAAACAATTCCTGCGCACAAGGGATGGGGATTGGCGCGTCGCAGGCATTGCTCATCTGGCTCCGCCGAAATTCTAGAAGCGGCGCCTGTGTCGAGACGGTAGGGGACATCGGAAAACATGCAGACCACGACGCATCGGCGTCTTCGTCGCGCTCCTGCTTTGGTGTTGTGCGCTCTTTCGGCTGCGTTGCTGGCCGCGTGCGCGTCGCCGCAGTCCGAGCCGAAAGCCATGGTCTACAAGAAGCCTCGCTCGAAGGAATATTTTGCCGAGACCGAGTACGGCGTGAAGGCCAGCCCGCGCGTTCAGTACATGCGGCGCGGCGGCGGCCGCGACCAGTTGGGCAAGCCCTATCAGGTGCGCGGCAAGTGGTATTACCCCAAGGAAGACAAGCGCTACGCCAAGGTCGGTCTCGCCTCCTGGTATGGCGATGCCTTCCACGGTCGCCTCACAGCCAATGGCGAAGTCTACGACATGACCCATCTGACGGCGGCGCATCCGACCATGCCGCTGCCAAGCTACGCCCGTGTCACCAACACCGAGACCGGAAGCTCGGTCATCGTGCGCGTCAACGACCGCGGCCCCTATCACGAGGGACGCATCATCGATGTCTCGGAACGCGCCGCGCAAATGCTCGACTATGCCAAGGTCGGCACGGCCAGGGTCAAGGTGGAATATATTGGCCGCGCACCGCTCGACGGCGACGACGACCAATATCTGGTCGCCTCCTACCGCCCGGGCAACCGCCCGGACCCGTCCGATGGCTTGCCGACCGGCGTCATGGTGGCGATGAACGGACCTTCGCCGAGCCTATCTGTTGGCGCACCCCCTGCCGTAGTGCCGTTTCCTGGTCAGTTGACGAATTCCGACACACAGCCAGTGATGTCGATGCAGGCACCGGCCTCAAGCGATGTGACGCTGCCTGAATTCGGGCCGATCGTGCCTCAGCGCCCGGAATCGCCCTTTGCCGTGGCTTCGCTCTCCTATGCGGATGAGCGCGTACAGCGCGCCGACGTCTTTGCAGCGCTTGACGACCAGGGCATGTCGCCAGCCGACATCCTGCAATCGTGGAAGAAATCCAACCCGCAGGCATCGCCTGCCGTTTCCGACTATGTCGCCGCCGGATCCTTCGACGATGCCGCCGAGGCAAAGCGGGTGGCTGCGGCTCTCGAACCGTTCGGCAGGACCGAAATCCAGAGCACCGAACTCGACGGCAATGACTGGTACGCGGTCAATCTCTATCCGGATGGCCATGGCAATGTCGACGACCTCTTGCGCGCGGCATGGCCGCATGGCGCGCCGGACGCGCTGGCTGTGCGCAACTGACCAACAAAGGCACGCCGGTTTTGTCATTGCGCGGTTGATCCGCCGGGAAGAAGCCTGATAGCGTTGCGGCAAGTTTCTGCCGGCTAACAGTCGAGCCTCTTCATGCGATTTCGCCTTTTCCACCCTTTTGCCGGGCTTTTTGGCCTTGGCTTCTTGCTTGCCGCGCTGGTTCCGGCCAACGCGCAGCTTTTCGAGACCAAGGCGACGCAGGCTTTCATGATCGATGCCGAAACCGGCACGGTGCTGTTTTCCAAGGATGCCGACCAACCGATCCCGCCGGCCTCGATGGCCAAGCTGATGACGATGGAGATGGTCTTCAACGCCATCAAGTCGAAGCGCATGAGCCTCGACGACACCTTCGTGGTTTCGGAAAATGCCTGGCGCAAGGGCGGTGCGCCTTCGGGAACGTCGACCATGTTTGCCAAGCTCAAATCGGCGATCCGGGTCGAGGATCTGATCCAGGGGGTCACCATACAGGCCGCCAATGACGGCTGCATGGTGCTGGCCGAAGGCATGGCCGGTTCGGAAGAGAATTTCGCGGCGCAGATGAACGATCGCGCGCGCCAGATCGGGCTGCCGAAATCGACATTTGTCAATTCCACCGGCCTGCCGGCCGACGGCCAGCAGACGACAGTGCGCGAACTGGCGCAGCTTGGCCTGCATATATGGCGCGAATATCCGGATCTCTATCTCTATTACGGCCGGGCCGATTTCACCTGGAACAAGATCTCGCAAAAGAATCGCAACCCGTTGCTGGCCATGGGCATCGGCGCCGATGGGCTGGCGGTCGGGTCGAGCGAGGCGGGCGGTTTCGGCATTGTCGGCTCGGTCAGCCATGACGGAACCAGGGTGTTCGCGGCGATGAGCGGATTGGCCAATGATCGCGAGCGCGCCGAGGAAGCGCGCAAGCTGCTCGAATGGGGCGTCCGCTCCTTCGAGAAGACCGAGATTTTCGCTGGCAACGAAGTGGTCGGCGAGGCCCAGGTGTTCGGCGGCGCCAAATCCAGCGTAGCGCTGAAGGCAAAGGCGCCGATCGACGTCCTGCTGCCGATCGCCAACCGCGACAAGCTGACCGCCAGGATCGTCTATCAGGGGCCGGTATCGGCGCCGGTGGAGGAGGGGCAACCCGTCGGCGCGCTGCGCGTCTGGATCGGCGATACGCTGAGCCAGGAAACGCCGCTTTTCGCCGCCGAATCGGTCGGCGTCGGCACACTGCCGCAACGCGCGTTTGATGCCGCCAGGGAACTGGCCGTAGGCTGGCTGCGTTGAGTTCCTGCGGCGTGGACCTTTTCTCGGGCGCGGACTAAGACACCAGCGCAAAGCAGGACAAAGGCCTTTCGATTGGCAAGCGGATTTTTCATCACCTTCGAAGGCGGCGAGGGCGCCGGCAAGTCGACGCAGATCGAACGGCTGGCCCAGAAGATGCGCGCCAAGAAATACGATGTCCTCCTCACCCGCGAACCCGGGGGGTCACCCGGCGCCGAGGCGGTCAGGCACGTGCTCCTGTCCGGCGCCGCCGAGCCTTTCGGGCCGAAGATGGAGGCGCTGCTGTTTGCCGCCGCGCGCTCCGACCATGTCGAGCAGGTCATCCGGCCGGCGGTGGAGCGCGGCTCCATCGTGCTTTGCGACCGTTTCCTGGATTCGTCGCGCGTCTATCAGGGCGTCACCGGCGGCCTCGATCCGGCTTTCATGGAAGCTCTGGAGGAGGTCGCCATCAACGGCATGATGCCGGACATGACGCTGATCCTTGACATTGACCCCGCCGAGGGCTTGCGGCGCGCCGCCGCGCGGCGTGGCGCCGAGGACGGTCCGGACCGCTTCGAAAAGGAGACGCTGGACATCCACCAGCGCCGCCGTGACGCCTTCCTGGCGATCGCAACCGCCGAGCCGGACCGCTGCATCGTGATCGACGCGTCGGCGCCTCCCGCTACGGTGGAGGATGTCATCACCGCGGTGGTGTTCGCCGCACTTGAGGCGAGGGCGCCCGCGCGCAACCGACAGGCGGCGCCCGCATGATCTTCGAACGCATCGCTCCCGAGCAGCACGACACGCTGGACGGTGTACCGGAGCCGTCCGAGACGCTGCGCCTGGTCGGCCATGAGCAGGCGGCCGCGATGCTCGCTGCCGCCTATCGCTCGGGAAAACTGCCGCATGCGGTGATCTTTGCCGGGCCGATCGGCATCGGCAAGGCGACGCTTGCCTTTCACCTGGCGCACCATCTGTTGAAGCATCCGGCCTTCGACCAGGCGCCGGATGTGTTTGCCGTTCCCGATCCGGCCTCATCGCTGTTTCGCCAGATCGCCACCGGGGCGCATCCCGGCGTGCTGCATCTGACCAGGCCGCTGAACGACAAGACCAAGAGCTTCAAGACGGTCGTCACCGTCGACGAGATCCGCAAGGTCAACCGCTTCCTGTCGCTGACCTCGCATGACGGCAGCTACCGGGTGGTGATCGTCGATCCGGCCGACGACATGAACACCAACGCCGCCAATGCCTTGCTGAAGAACCTCGAGGAGCCGCCGAGCCGCACGCTGTTCATCCTCATCGTGCATGCGCCGGGCAGCCTTTTGCCGACCATCCGCTCGCGCTGCCAGATGGTGCGGCTGACGCCGCTCGATGCCGGCAGCCTGATGAGCGTTCTGGAAACCGTCGAGCCGCCGCCACCTTCCGATCCTGCCGCGCGCGCGGCACTGGCGGAACGGGCAGGGGGCAGCGCCCGCAATGCGATCCTTCTGACCCAATATGGCGGGCTGGAGATTGCCGGCACGCTCGACGCCCTGGTCACGTCGGGCAGGAGCGACATCGCCGGCGCCTATCGCCTTGCCGAGGCCGTCGCCGGCCGCGACCAGGCGATCCAGTTCGACATCTTCAACCGCCGCGCGCTCGATCTGCTCTCCACCGGCGCCAGTGAAGCCGCGCTGGCTGGGGATCTCGCGCGGGCGAAAACGCTGTCCGACACTTGGCACGAGGCGCTGAACGCCATATCTGAGACCGATACCTACAATCTTGACAAGAAGCAGCACGCCTTGACCATGATCGACCGCCTGAATTCCGCAATGCGAATGTGACCGGTTTCGGCATTGGGGCGGGATGGCAATCGCCGTCTCGATGCGATATCCACCGCTCACATTCATTCGGCCATTCATGACGGTTCATTCATGTCACGCGACACATTCTACATCACGACACCAATTTTCTATCCGAACGGCAAGCCGCATATCGGCCACGCCTATACGGTCATTGCGACCGACGCGCTGGCCCGCTTCCAGCGCCTGGACGGCAAGGACGTGCTCTTCCTCACCGGCACTGACGAACACGGCCTCAAGATGCAGCAGACGGCCGAGAAGGAAGGCATAACGCCACTCGCGCTTGCCGACCGCAACTCGGCGATCTTCCGTTCGATGACAGAGGTCCTGGGCGGCTCGAATGATGATTACATCCGCACGACGGAACCACGCCACTACGAGTCGTGTCAGGCGATCTGGAAGGCTATGGCGGCCAATGGCGACATCTATCTCGACCGCTATAGCGGCTGGTATTCGGTCCGCCAGGAAGCCTATTTCGAAGAGAGCGAAACCACGCTCGGCGACGACGGCGTGCGGCGCGAGCCGCTTGGCTCGCCGGTCGAGTGGAACGAGGAGGAAAGCTACTTCTTCAGGCTTTCCGCCTATCAGGACAAATTGCTTGCGCTGTACGAAAGCCAGCCCGATTTCGTCGGTCCGGCCGAGCGCCGAAATGAGGTGATGAGCTTCGTCAGATCCGGCCTCAAGGATATCTCGGTCTCGCGCACGACCTTCAATTGGGGCGTGCCGGTGCCCGGCGACGACAAGCATGTGATGTATGTCTGGGTCGATGCCTTGACCAACTACATCACCGCTGCCGGCTATCCCGACACCAAGGCCGAGCAATGGCGCTACTGGCCGGCCACGCACATTATCGGCAAGGACATCGTCCGCTTCCATGCTGTCTACTGGCCGGCTTTCCTGATGTCGGCCGGCATCGAACTGCCGAAGCGCGTCTTCGCGCATGGCTTCCTGTTCAACCGCGGCGAGAAAATGTCGAAGTCGGTCGGCAATGTCGTAGACCCCTTCACCATGGTCGAGCATTACGGCCTCGACCAGGTGCGCTATTTCTTCTTGCGTGAGGTGCCATTCGGCCAGGACGGCAGCTACAGCCATGACGCGATCGTCAACCGCACAAATGCCGATCTCGCCAACGGTCTCGGCAATCTGGCGCAGCGCTCGCTGTCGATGATCGCCAAGAACTGCGGCGGCGTGGTGCCGCATCGCGGCGAGCTGACCGAAGCCGACAGCGCGATCCTCGACCAGGCGGTGGAAGCGCTGGGTACCGCGCGCCACGCGATGGCGGAACAGGGCATCCATCTCGCGTTGGCGGCGATCTTCGGCGTTGTGGCGGAAGCGGATCGCTACTTCGCCTCGCAGGCGCCCTGGGCGCTGAAGAAGACCGATCCGGCGCGCATGGAAACAGTGCTGTGGACGACCGCCGAACTGGTGCGGCGCGTGGCATTGCTGTGCCAGCCCTACATTCCGGGGTCGGCCGGCAAGCTGCTGGACCTGCTGGCGGTGCCGGCGGACAAGCGTGACTTCGCGCATGTCCATGCCGACTATGCGCTGGTGCCCGGCACGGCGCTGCCCGCGCCGGAGGGTGTGTTTCCGCGTTATGTCGAAAACCCTGAGGCGAGCGCCTGATGCTCGTCGACAGCCATTGCCATCTCGACTTTCCGGATTTCACCGAGGAGCGGGCGGCCATCGTCGCCCGCGCCAAGGCTGCCGGTATAGGTCACATGGTGACCATCTCGACACGCGTGAAGCGGTTTGCGCAAGTGCTTGAGATTGCCGAGAGTTTCGACGAAATCTATTGCTCGGTCGGCACTCATCCTCACAATGCCGGCGAAGAGCTGGATGTGACGGCTGAGGACCTTGTGCGCCTGTCCGCGCACCCGAAGGTGGTGGCGATCGGCGAGGCCGGGCTCGACTATTTTTACGACAAGGCGCCACGCGATGCGCAGGCGCAGGGCTTTCGCACTCACATAGCGGCCGCGCGCGAGACCGGCTTGCCGCTGGTGATCCATTCGCGCGATGCCGATGACGACATGGCTGCCATCCTCGAAGACGAAACAGGGAAGGGCGCCTTCCCCTTCATCCTGCATTGTTTTTCGTCGGGGCGACGGCTGGCAGAGGTCGGCGTGGCGCTTGGTGGCTATGTGTCCTTCTCGGGCATACTGACCTTCAAGAACTCCGCCGATTTACGCGCCATCGCAGCCGATGTGCCGCATGACCGGCTGCTGGTCGAGACCGACGCACCGTATCTGGCGCCGGTGCCGTTCCGCGGCAAACGCAACGAGCCGGCCTATATCGCGCATACAGCCAAGGTGCTGGCGGAGACGGTCGGCGTTGGCGAAGCCGAGATCGCGACGCTGACGACGGCAAACTTCTTCCGGCTGTTCGGCAAGATGCCGCGGCCCGCCGGGCTCTGACGCATGAGCGACCGGCTGCGCCTCACCATCCTCGGCTGCGGCTCGTCACCTGGCACGCCGCGCATCACCGGCGATTGGGGCAATTGCGACCCGGCCAATCCGAAAAACCGGCGTACACGCTCAGCCGCGCTCGTCGAGCGGATAGCAGCCAACGGCGCCAGAACCACGGTCGTCATCGACACCGGGCCTGATTTCCGTGAGCAGATGCTGATGGCGGCGGTCCGGCGCATCGACGCCGTCGTCTATACGCATCCGCACGCCGACCACATCCACGGCATCGACGATCTGCGCGGCTACGTGCTGGAGCAGCGCCATTTGATCGATGTCCACGCCGACCAGCCGACCATGCTCAGGCTGCGCGAAGCGTTCGGCTATTGCTTCGAGACGCCGCTTGGCAGTTCCTATCCGCCGATCGTCAGGCCGCACATCATCGATCACGCAAGGGCGGTGACGATCGAAGGCGAGGGCGGTGCCCTCACCCTCGAGCCGCTGCCGCAGATCCATGGCGACATCATTTCGCTCGGCTTCCGCATCGGCGGGCTGGCCTACTGCCCCGATATAAGCGACTTCCCGGATACCACCGCCGAGCGGCTGCTCGGCCTGGAAATGCTGGTCATCGATGCCTTGCAGTACCATACCCATCCCAGTCATCTGTCGCTCGGTCAGGCGCTTGGCTGGATTGAAAAACTGGCGCCGAAACAGGCCGTGCTGACGCATATGCATGTGCCGCTCGACTATGCCACGGTGAAGGCCGAGGTGCCGGCCAACGTCACTCCGGCCTATGACGGCATGGTGATCGAAATTCCTTTATGAGACAGCATGATACGAGCAGATCTTATAAGGACGTTCGGTTCTTCGGCGCGAAGATCAGCAGCGTTCCAATCCGCTCATAGCGCATGCGGGGATAAAGCAGCGCTCCGGCACGCGTCGCCAACAGCATCGAGCACCGCGACCCATGCGCTTTGTCGTCATGCAGCATTTTGGCCATCAGCGCCTGGCCGATGCCTCGACGCCGGTGCGAAGGCTCGACAAACATTGCCGAGCACCATGTGGCGCCGATGGCGTCTATGCTGCGCACACGCCCGACGATGGCGTCGCCATCGAGCGCCACATACTGGCGAAACGGCGCATCGTCGCCGAGTTGATCGTCTGGAAGTGGCCGCCTGCGTATGACCTTTCCCAGTTGTGCAGCGCGTTCAGCCGTCCTCACGCGTTCGATAGAGACGATTGCTGGCGGGTCTGGAATTTGGCGCAGCGACTGGACGAAAAAGCCTTCCGTCCGCAGCAGCCGGTAGCCGAGCGCCTTGTAGGCAGTTCGCGTCGGTTCGTCCGGGCCGTCATTCGCGATCACGACCGAAACGGCAAAGCTTGGCCGCGCATGCTGCCGCACGATGGCATCGGCTTCCTCGGCGGCGACGTCATGGACGATCCATTCTTCGCCACGGTAGTCGCGTGCATTCTTGCGCTCGGCATCGCGCATCAGCCACAAGGGTCCGACGCGGCTGGCCTCGTAGGGAAAGGAACGGCTCTTGTCGGTGCTGAAGCCGTGCACGAACACTTCGATCGCCGCTTCGATGTCACGCTTTCCTGTCGTCATCGACACAGCGTAGCGTTGGCCATCGGCTCAAGGCAACACGCGTCGATCATGCCAAGCCCGTGAAAATCGCAGCAATTTCCAGCTTCAGTCTAATGCACAAGTTCCATAATCTATCTTATGCGACTTTCATATGTGGCTGCTGCTTCCATTACGGACGTGCCAATATACGCCCTGCTGACTGAGATGCGGGCCGGCGGCTCTGATTGCTTGGCGGGAGGAACGTTGACGAAGCAGTGGCGAAATGAGTTGGCGTGGTCTTCATTTCTCAAGGGATGGCGCCTTTCGCAAAGGCCTCGACTTCCTGCTCGACCGGCCCGCGCCGGGATAACGAACAGGAGCGTCATCCCGAAAAGCTTTCCAGGAGGCCGCTGAAGGCTGCTGCGATTGCAACAAGATGGAAGACGCCAAGGGCCAGCCATCTGGAGCCGCCGGCGCCCGCAACAAATGCCCCATAGGCAGGAAACTGCAGCGCAGCCAATCCGATGGAAAGGCTGGTGATCGTTGTGTTGGTCAAAAGCGTTGCCAGCATGGGGACCGGATAGAGAAGTCGCGCCAGCACATAGTCGCCATGCCCGGCCCCGGCCGAATAGAGCGCCAGGAAAAAGGCGACCGGCGTGACGCCGAGGCCGACAAGGAACCCTGCCCGCGAGGAGAATTTTGGCGACGTCATCTGGCCATGGCCATGGCGGCCGGTGGGTCGCCGCCGGGTGGCAGTGGTACGGGAGCGTATCCGGAATAGTCGGCGCGCAGGCGTGCCAGTCCGTTCGAACAGGACCGGAGCGCATCCTCCAGCATGAACATGTTCGCGAGCGGCATTGTCGCTTTGACAACGACGACCACGCCGCTGATTTCCCGACTCCGGATCAGGCCCCGGCGGCTGTGCAGTTCGGCGATGATTTTGTCGACATAGGCCGCCGACGTGTTCACCTCGACTTGCATGATCGGCTCGAAGAGCTGCACGCCCAGCTTGGGAGCGGCTTCACGGAAGCAGGCTCGGCCGGCGATCTCGAAAGTCAGGGGCGAGGAATCAGTATCGTGATACGCGCCGTCGATCAGCGTTGCCTTCACGCCAAGCATCGGGAAGCCAGCAAACGGGCCTGAAGACAGAATGTTCCGCAGCCCCTTTTCGACGCCCGCAACATATTCGTTCGGAAGCGCACCGTCGGCGACTTGGACCCGAAGACGAAGTCCCAGCTACCGCCATTCGGCTCGAACGCAATCTTGACGCGGGCGAACTGACCCGTACCACCGGACTGCTTATTGTGCGTGTAGTCCTGCTCGTGCTTACGGGTGATCGTCTCGCGATACGCTACCTTGGGCGCGCCGACATTCACCTCAATGCGAGACTCGCGGCGCAGGTGGTCGATGACTATGTCGAGGTGGAGTTCGTCCCTGCCGGCGACGATCGTCTGGCCCGATTCCGCATCCTGCTTGACGTGCAACCAGGGATCCTCGTCCGCCAGCTTCGACAAGGCAGTAGCTAGCTTCTCCTGATCGGCCCGCGACTTCGGCTCGATCGCGATTTGCAGCAGAGGCCAGGGCGCGGCAGACTTTTCCATCATGACGCCATGGTTGCAGATCGATCCGATGACCGCAACGGAGGGGTCTACGCCCGGCCGGCCGCCCTGCCCGTCCCTTTCGCTTCCTGACTGTGGACGCGCGCCAGAAAATCGCGCACCAGCGGAAGCGCCTCATCGAAATGGGTTTCGAGCAACCAGTGGCCGGCGCTATCGATCAGATGAAGCTCCGCTTCCCGCAAATCGCGCTGGTAGGCATGCGCCGATTGTGCCGGCATGTAACCATCCTCGGGGCCCCAGACGATGAGCGTTTGCGGTTGGTGCTCGCGCAGATAGCTCTGATAGCGCGGGAACCAGCCGAGGTTCGCCTCCAGCTTCTCCATCAGGCCGACCGCGAGCCGCCGGCGGATCGGCGTGTCCATCAAAGGCCAGTGGAGTTTCCAAAGATCGGGAGGCACGCGCTCGGCTACAGCGTCATCCACCTCTCCGACAAACTCGTGCCGGAAGCCCTCCTCGCTTACCGCCTCTTCCAACGGCCGATGCTTTTCGGGCGTCTTCTCATTCCAATAGGCTTTTATGGCGGCGTATTTCGGCCCGAGAACGTCCTCGTAGATGTCACCGTTCTGGATAATGAGTGCGGCGATGCGCTCGGGATGTGCGATGGCGTGGCGCAGTCCGATCTGAGAGCCATAATCGTGCAGCCAGAGCGCATAGCGCGACGTGCCGAGCGCATCGGCGAAAGCTGTCAGAAACCCGGCATAGGCATCGAAATCATAGCCAAAGTCCGACGTTTCGGGCGTGCCGCTGTAGCCAAAGCCGGGAAAGTCCGGCGCGAATGTATGCCAGCGATCGGCAAGTGCCGGCATCAACCTTCGGAATTGATAGGACGAGCACGGATAGCCGTGCGGCAGCAGGAGGACGGGAGCATCAGGCGGGCCGTCTTCGCGATAGAAGATGCTGTTTCCGTCAACGTCGATCCGGCGATGTTGCAATTCTACCTCCTTGCTCAAAGCTTGCCCGCCACTTTGTTTACGGCGCTCCGGCAAGAAGGTTCCCTTGAAGTCAGGGCGTGACGGCTTCCGGCTCTCCATTGCCCGACAGGATCTGCAGCGTTCCGCGCGTGGCGTTGCGGAACGCATCGTCGAAACTGACGCCACGTACCTGCCAGCGATAGTCCTTATCCTTGAAGCTGAGCCGCCAGTCGCCGACCCAACCCAGCGCTTCCTGGCGCCATGCCAAAGTGCCGGCAAGCAGGGCATCGCCATCCAGCGTGTTGGCCACGTCGGCGAGCGCGACGTCGGACGGCCGAGGCAACTCCAGCGGCAAGCCGGTCCGGTGCGCCGCGTCCGCCAGCGCAACGCGCATATCCGCCGCAAGCTCGCCGCCGCCATCGCGCACCAGCGTGAAGCCGTCGCCTTTCATCGGCCTTACATCCAGCAGTGCGACGATTTTTGGCCGCGGCACCGCCCACGGTTTGCGCCCGAGCGACGCCAGCAAGGCATCGATCTTGTCCGGGTCGAAATCGGCGGTGATGTAATGCGGCCGGTCGTGGGTGCCCTGCTCGTCATGCGGTGGGCGGTTGTTGAGCAGGTCGCGGTAGCCGACACCAGTGACATAGTCGGCCGCGTGCCGGCTCATGTCCGCAACACGCGGGTCGCCGATCAGCCGCGGGTCGCCGGAAACCTTGACCAGCACCTCTTCAAGGCACGGCGCCAGGCCCCACGCCCGGTTCTCCTCGCCAGTGCCGCTGGTCACCGATTGCGCGCGGTAGAGGCTGGCGGCGCGGTCGATGTCGGCGGCAGCGACCGGAAAGACAATCAGCACAGCCAGCGCCGCTGCCACAAAGCCCAATTTCAAGCATCCAGGCACCCGCCGACCCTCCCGAAACGGTCCGGAACATCCGTTGGAGCCATACTCCTGATCATCAGGGAATTTCAAGGTGCCGCCCATCAAGGCGTATCGCCGACGATGCGCCGGTGTACGCCGTCCAGGCTCTCGGTGAGCGCCTCGAACACGTTTCGCGCCGTGAGTTCGCGAAGAACCTGTTCGTTGATGCCGCCGCGCGTCGCATAGTCCTGCGCCAGATGCATGAAGTCGGCATCCGGCGACATATCAGGAGCGCTTCCCAAGGCTTTGAAAAGCGAGGCGATGTAATCGCGCCCCTTCCCTTCCTCCACGCCATTCCTCTTGAGCCAGCTGTTAATCGTATCGAGATATCTGAAGTAGCTGGCATAGGTTGCGGTGGCCACGCTCAGCGCATTGAATTCGGCTGGGTTCTCGACCTCGATCACTTTCCCCAGACTGCCGAACAAGGCAGCGACAGTGGCATCCGGCGGGCAGATGATCGTTGCCCCCAGCCGGTGGGCGATCATCGGCATGGGCAGCGCTTTCGTCACCTGGTGCGCGGGTGCGGTCAAGCGGGCAATCTCCTCGCGCGGCAGCGTGGCGATCAAGCTGATGAGGTGATGCTCGCGCCGAAACCGCAAACCCGGCAGGACGTCATGCGCAATTTGCGGCCGGACAGCCAGCATGACCAGGTCGCATTGATCGAGAACCGCCTGATTGTCATCAGCAATACGCACATCCGGATAACGGGCTGCCAGCTCTGCGGCGATCTCTTCATTGCGCGGCGACAGCAGCACGGAGACGGAGTTATCCGCGACGGATTTGAGCCCGCTGACGATGGCCGCTGTAAGGGCACCCGTGCCGATGAAGCCAAGTTTCATCGCGCCTATCTCTGGTTCATCGGTCACAGTGGCGCATGGTAGAGCCGTACCTGATAGCTCAGCACGCGCCTTTCACCGGGCGCAATCAGCATCACGCCCGGCTTGTCCGCGAACTCGCCATCGAAATCCACGGGGCTGGCAAGCCCGTGCCAGGGTTCGATGCACAGGAACGGAGCGCCGCTCGGCTTCGACCAGATGCCCAATTCCTTAAAACCCTGCCACGACATCTCGATCGCCGCACCGTTCGCGGCGGCATAGCGCACGCTGGTGCTGGCCGGCCGGTCGAGGATCACGGCGTCTGCCTCGAACAGCTGTTCGGAAAGCGCCAGCGTTTTGCCTTCAATGGGCGTCGGCCGCGGTGCAGCCAGCACCAGGCCATCCTTCAGCCGGCGGATCGGCGCCGGCTCGTCCTGGGCAAAGGTCAGGTGGTAGTCGGTCTTGGCGAGCCCCGGCTGCAATGGCCAATTGAAAGCCGGATGTGCACCGATGGAGGCTGGCAGCGTCTCGTCGCCGGTGTTGGCAATCTCGAAGCTCACACCAAGTTCGCGACGCTCGAGCGTATAGGTGATGGCAAGGCGAAAGGCGAACGGATAGCGCGTGCGTGTATCGGCATCGTCGGTCAACACCAGCGTGCAAGATCGGGGACTCGTCTCAGCAGCCCACACAAATGGCTTGTCGCGCGCAAATCCGTGCTGCGTCAGGGGATAGACCTGGCCCCCATGGCGGAGCTGGTCGCCCTTCAGCCGGCCGACGATCGGAAACAGCACCGGCGAATGCCGCCGCCATTCCGGCCCGGCCTGCCACAAAAACTCCAGACCCTCGGCATTGCGCAAGGAGACGAGCTCGGCCCCCTGCCCGACAATGGTTGCCGAGATGCCGTCGCCGTGAAGCGTCACTTGTTCCATGCGTTCTCGCGGAAAGCTGCGTGCGAGCGGCAGGTTAGCAAAAGCCCGCATGGACTCAAGGGCGCAGCGACATCGCGCTGATAGAGGAGCGATGTCTCCACGGCAAAACGACAGTGGCCGGAGATTCTCCTCCGGCCACTGCGAGATCGAAATTGTTGCCCTGCTACGGTTCGACTATTCGCGCTCGCCGGTGAAATTCAGCAACAGCTGGAAGATGTTGACGAAGTTCAGGTACAGCGACAGCGCGCCGAAGACGGCGAGCTTCTGCTGCGATTCCGCGTCGAAATTCTCCGCATACTGTTCCTTGATCGTCTGCGTGTCCCAGGCGGTCAGGCCGACAAAGACGGCAATGCCGATCACCGAGATGGCGAACTGCAGCGCGGTCGAGCCAAGGAAGATGTTGACGACGCTGGCGATCACCACGCCGATCAGGCCCATGATCAGGAAGGACGAGAACTGGGTCAGGTCGCGCTTGGTCGTGTAGCCGTAGAGGCTGGTGGCGCCGAACATGGTGGCGGTGATGAAGAAGGTGCGCGCGATGCTGGTGCCGGTGAAGACCAGGAACACCGAAGCCAGCGACAGCCCCATCACCGCGCAGAAGGCCCAGAACATCAACTGGGCGCTCGCCGCCGACATCGTCTGCATCTTGAACGAGAACAGCAGCACGAAGGCGAGCGGCGCCAGCATCACCACCCATTTCAGCGGGCTGGAAAAGATCGGCACGTAGAGGGCCGGCGTCGAAGCGACCACCATGGCGACGATGCCGGTGACGACGAGGCCGATGCCCATGTAGTTATAGACACGCAGCATGTGGCTGCGCAGGCCCTCGTCATAGATGGCGCCGGCGCGTGCGCCAGTGCCCATGCGGTATCCGAGGTCAGGGGTATTCATTGCGGGTTCTCCTTATGTGGTCTCAGTAAAGTGTCCTGATCAGTAAAGTGTCTTGGCAAGCGTCTCGGCGGCGCGGTCGAGGTCGTGGACATCGCTGCGCGCGACGACCGCGTACGCGACCTCGCCGATCTGGAAATAGGCAGAGGAGATGTCGCCCGATGGCGCGATGGCAGGCTTGACGACGTCGAAGGTTCCAGGCCGGATCGCAAACAGCGAGACCAGCCCCATATCCTTCGTCTCCAGCGCCACTTCGACGCTCGGCCCGAAGCGCGACGGATAGATCTGCACGTCGCGAACCTTCCAGTCCTTGGGCAGCGATGGCATGACGATTGCGGTGGCGGCGCGGATTTCGTCGCCATTGTAGTTGGGCGCCTCCAGCTGCGAGGGCATCGCCTCGCGCATGAGCGTCGTCTTGTGCGCCCGGATCGCTTCTTCGACATAGGCGGGCGGCGGCGGCGAAGCCACGACCTTGGTCACCAGCAGCGGCCCGAAGAGGCCGTTCGCCAGCCAGCCGGCAGCGACAAAGACGGCGACCGCGGCCGCCCGCTGCAGCACGGCGAAGACGCGGCGACTGGCCAGTCCCCTGCCCAGCCGGCGCGCGACTTCAGTCGTCGCCGGCCGCGCCATGCCTGTGGAAGCAGCCAGCGCCAGGCGCAGTTCGTCGCGCGTCCTCAAGTCGGACATCACCCGCGCCGCAGCCTCCGGACGAACCGAGAGGAACGCCTCGACCTCGATGCGGCGCGCGACATCCAGCTGGTCGTCGACATAAGAATCGAGATCGGTATCGGTCACCGGGTCCCGCAACAGGTCGGTCATGACGGGTCTCCCACGATCCTCAGATGGCTTTTGGCCGGCGAAGGTGCAGCGTTTTCCATCTCGCGCAGTGCTGCGCGCGCCCTGCCGATGCGCGACATCAGCGTGCCCAGCGGCACCCCGCTGGCGTCGGCGGCCTGCTGGTAGGAAAGGCCCTCGATGGCGACCAGATGCAGCGCCGAACGCTGCTCCTCCGGCAGACTGAAAAAGGCCTCGCGCACCTGCGCCAGGCGCACGGAATGTTCCTGCGGCGCCGGCGTGCTGGCATCGGTGAGATAGCCGGCCTGCTCGACGCGCACCGCTTCCGACCGGCGCGAGCGCATCTTGTCGATGAAAGCGTTGTGGACGATCGACAGCAGCCATGCCCGCAGATTGCCGCCCGAGCGGAATGTGTCGCGCCGCTCGTAGGCGCGCACCAGCGCATCGTGCACCAGATCCTCGGCGTCAGTGCTGTCGCGCGTCAGCGAGCGTGCGTAGCGCCTGAGCGAACCCAGCTGGCCGACAATATCGAAGCGTGGCATCGACCGTTTCATGCCCTGTTTACGGAACAGGCGGGGATCTTAATCCATCGCGACTAAACTTTTTGCGTCGCCACAATAGGCATCATGCAATCAGAAGTCCGCTGCGCACTTACCCATCTCCCGTGCGGCAGATGTTTGCTTTATGGATGAAGTCTAGCCTTATCCGTCTGTCCCAGGAGCAAAAGATGGCCAATGGTAGTCGTGTAACGGGTTTTGCAGCGTTGCCGATCGTCGGCAGGGTGTTCATCATCTTTGGCATTGTCGGACTGATCGCTTCCGGCGTGCTGGCCATCGTCGAGATGTACGGCCCTCGTACCGCTTCGGCGACAGGCAGGATTGTCGCCGCCGAATACAATCCCCGCATCGAGTTCTCGACCGCCGACGGCACCGTCATCCGCTTCAACAATGCCGTCCACTGCTCGTTCTGGGGTGATGGCGACAGCGTCCCTGTCGCTTACGACCCAACCAATCCGCAAAATGCCTCCGTCGACAGCTTCGCCGGACGCTGGTTCCTTGCCGGGCTGGCCGGCATGCTCGGCGGTTTCTCCCTGCTGACCGGCATCGGTCTCGCCGTGATTGGACGGGTGCTTATCCGGCGGATTGGAATGAACCCGTCGCCATAGCCGCCGACCCCTGCCGTACAGACAAAGCTTGGCGTAACGGTCCAGTACGCTAGCGGACTGGCGCAGATGGAAGCACTGGCGAAACGCGGCCGCTTTGCGTATTACTCCGCCGCCATTGGAGCCGTATTGATGTTCGAGACCCTGCAACCTGCCCCGGCCGACAAGATCATCGCCTTGATCGGCCTCTATCGCGCCGATCCGCGCCCCGGCAAGATCGATCTCGGCGTCGGCGTCTACAAGGACCGCGACGGCAGGACGCCGGTCATGCGCGCCCTGCGCGAGGCCGAGAAGCGGTTGCTGCAGGACCAGGACACCAAGACCTATCTCGGCCTTGCCGGCGACACCGGCTTCAACACGGCGATGGTCAAGCTGGCCTTCGGCCCCGCTGCCGACATGACGCGCATCCGCGCCGCGCAAGCGCCTGGCGGTTCCGGCGCGCTGCGGCTGGTGGCGGAGCTGTTGAAGCGGACCCGCCCCGACGCAACCGTCTGGCTGTCGGACCCGACATGGCCGAACCACCCGCCGGTGATGCGCGGGGCCGGCCTCAAGGTGCGCGATTATCCCTATTTCGATGCCGTTTCCGGCGCGGTGCGCTTCCACGAGATGCTGGCAACGCTTGGCGCAGCCGAGCCCGGCGATATCGTGCTGCTGCATGGCTGCTGCCATAACCCGACCGGCGCCAATCTCGATATCGCGCAATGGGCCAGCGTCACCGATCTTGTCGTCGAGCGCGGGCTGTTGCCCTTTGTCGACATTGCCTATCAGGGCTTTGGCGAAGGCCTGGACGCCGATGCGGCCGGCTTGCGCCTTCTCGCGGGCAAGGTGCCTGAAATGGTCGTTGCCTCGAGCTGCTCGAAGAACTTTGCCGTCTACCGCGACCGCGTCGGCGCGGCGATGATCCTGGCGAAGGATAGCGCGCAAGCCGATGTCGCGATGAGCCAGATGCTGGCGGCGGCGCGCGCCATGTATTCGATGCCGCCGGACCACGGCGCCGCCGCCGTGCGCATGGTGCTGGAAGATGATGGCCTTCGCGCCGACTGGGAGGCGGAGCTGGAGGAGATGCGGCTGCGCATGCTGAGGCTGCGGGTCCAGTTCGCCGACGCGCTGCGCCGGCAGTCCAACTCCGACCGCTTCGACTTCATCGCCAGCCATCGCGGCATGTTTTCCAGGCTTGGCCTGACCGAGGCGCAAGTCGAGCGGCTGCGTGCCGAGTATGGCGT
Source organism: Mesorhizobium sp. LNJC394B00 (assembly GCF_000502555.1). Lineage (NCBI taxonomy): Bacteria > Pseudomonadati > Pseudomonadota > Alphaproteobacteria > Hyphomicrobiales > Phyllobacteriaceae > Mesorhizobium > Mesorhizobium sp. LNJC394B00. The sequence continues at coordinate 83,058 of NZ_AYWH01000004.1, read as the reverse complement.
CTACATGGTCGGCGACAGCCGCATCAACGTCGCCGGCCTGCCCGAGGACGGCATGGATGACCTCGCCAAGGCGGTTGTGTCGGTACTCGGCTGATACGGCTGAGCTGTGGACAAGGTCAGGCCGCCAGCTGACAGCGTTGGCCGCACGACAGGCAGCGGGATAGCATTCGCCGCATGAAACCTTCGCGCGACATTTCCCGGCTGATCGAGATCATGGCGGCGCTCAGGGCGCCGAAGACCGGCTGTCCCTGGGACATCGAGCAGGATTTCTCGACCATCGCGCCCTATACGATCGAGGAAGCCTATGAGGTGGCGGACGCCATTGCGCGCGGCGATCTCGACGATCTGCGCGACGAACTCGGCGATCTCCTGCTGCAGGTCGTCTACCACGCGCAGATGGCTGAGGAAGCCGGCGATTTTGCCTTCGGTGATGTGGTCGAGGCCATCACCACCAAGATGATCCGGCGCCATCCGCATGTCTTCGGCGACGAGAAGGCGCGCAGCGCCGGCATGGCAAAGGGCATGTGGGAAAAGATCAAGGCTGAGGAAAAAGCCGAAAAGCGAAGTGCGCGCCTCGCCCGCGGCCTCGACCCCGAAGACCATGGCAAGGGTTTCCTGGACAGCGTGCCCGTCGCCCTGCCCGCTTTGACTCGTGCGCTGAAGCTGCAGGAAAAGGCAGCGCGTGTCGGTTTCGACTGGAGCGAGGCAGCACCCATCCTCGACAAGATCGAGGAAGAGATCGGCGAGCTGCGCGAGGCACTGGCTAAGGGCGAAACGGCTGAGATCAAGGACGAATTCGGCGACATGCTGTTTGCCGTCGTCAATCTGGGGCGTCACCTCAAGCTCGATTCGGAAGCGGCGCTTAGCGGCACCAACGAAAAGTTCCGCTCGCGCTTCCACTATGTCGAGCGCGCGATCGATGCATCGGGAAGCACGCTCGAAAAAGCCACGCTGGACGAGATGGAAGTGCTCTGGCAGCAGGCCAAGGGCGTGAAATAATCAGGCTTACTGCCTGTTTTTGCGGTGCAATCGGCTTTCGATCTCTTGCCGGGCGGTGTGCGTGGCCTTGAGTGCGATGGTCGCGCTGCCATCCTCATTGTCTACCCGCGAAACGACGTCGCCATTGCGGTATAGCCAGTCGACAAGGCCGAACTGCGCCGGTTCGATCGTCACCGTCAATTCCTCGAGTTCGCCCGACATCCTGGTCTCGATCAGCGCCTTCAGCGCATCGATGCCTTCGCCGGTGACCGCCGAGATGGCGATCGGCGGCGCCTTGTTGGCGTCAGTGCCGTCGGCGAGCAGGCGCTCCCGGTTGCCGTCGTCGAGAAGGTCGACCTTGTTCCACACCCCGATGACCCGGTTCGCATCGCCAGCGTCGACACCGAGATCGGCAAGGATGCGCTCGACGTCCTCGGCCTGGGCGGCCGTATCCGGATCTGAGATATCACGCAAGTGGATGACCAGATCGGCCTCGACGACCTCTTCCAGCGTGGCGCGGAAGGCGGCGACCAGATGCGTCGGCAGGTCCGAAATGAAGCCGACTGTGTCCGACAGGATGATCGGCGTGCCGTGCGGCAGGCGCACGCGGCGCAGCGTCGGGTCGAGCGTTGCAAACAGCATGTCTTCGGCCAGCACGTCGGCCCCGGTCAGCCGGTTGAACAGCGTCGACTTTCCGGCATTGGTGTAGCCGACAATCGCCACCACCGGGAACGGCACCTTCTTGCGCTTGGCCCGGTGCAGGTCGCGGGTGCGGCGCACCGTTTCCAGCTCATGCTTGAGCTTGATGATTTTTTCCTGCAGCTGCCGCCGGTCCGACTCGATCTGGGTTTCGCCGGGGCCGCCGAGGAAGCCGGCTCCGCCGCGCTGGCGTTCAAGGTGGGTCCAGCTCCGCACCAGGCGGCCCTTCTGGTAGTTGAGATGGGCAAGTTCGACCTGCAGCGTGCCCTCCTTGGTCCGCGCGCGCTCGCCAAAAATCTCCAGGATCAATCCGGTGCGGTCGAGCACCTTGGCATTCATTTCTTTTTCGAGATTGCGCTGCTGCACCGGCGTCAGCGGATGGTCGACGATGACCACCTCCGCGTGACCCTCTTTGACGATCTCGGCGAATTCCGCGACCTTGCCGCTGCCGAGCAAGGTTGCCGGGCGTGGATCGTTGACGGTGACCACCGCCGTGTGGATCAGATCCAGGTTGATGGCGCGGGCAAGGCCGACCGCTTCGTCGTGGCGCGCATCCGCCGAACGCGTCAGCCGTGGACGGTTCGTTTCGTCGTCGTTGCGCTGATGCCGGGTAAGCACCGGCACAATGACAACCGCCCGGGTCGGACCTGTGGCTTCCGTCCCGGAATTATGTGCTGGTTTCCCGCGGACGCCGCGGTCCGCGTCTTTTTCACGTGCCAATCAGGCGCCCTGGCTTTCCTCGCCATCGAACATCTGAACCGGCTGGCTCGGCATGATCGTGGAAATGGCATGCTTGTAGACGAGCTGGGAGTGGCCGTCACGGCGCAGCAGAACACAAAAATTGTCGAAGGAAGTGACCACGCCGGTCAGCTTGACGCCGTTGATGAGAAAGATGGTGAGTGGATTTTTGCTCTTGCGAACAGAATTCAGGAACAGGTCCTGAAGGTTTTGCGATCGTTCCGCCATTGTTCTTGTCTTTCGCCGATCCCCTTCGGTTTGCAGGCTAATGCGCCAAATTAGCGGGCACATGTCAAGCTTGCAAACACCCCCTTGCCGTCAGTAACGACAAGCAGAACGAGATATATTGATGTGCAGTCCGTCTGTGCGGTTATCAGGCTGGACTTTTTTCCGCAACGTCAAAAAAGGCTTGCCGCAATGAAAGTGTTATCGAACCGGGGTGCCCATTGGCGACCGCGGCACCGTCGATTGCCACGACCGGCATGGCGATTGTCGTTGCCGAACTGATGAAAGCTTCTCGCGCAGCCTTGGCTTCAGTGACTGAAAAACCGCGCTCCTCGATCGTCAACCCGAGCTTTGCCGCCACTTCGAACATGGTCGTGCGGGTGATGCCGCGCAGGATGCCATGCTCCGCCGGCCGGGTGACCAGAACGCCGTCCCTTGTAACGATCCAGGCGTTGGACGAGCCGCCCTCCTTGACGTTGCCATCGGTGTCGACGAACCAGGCCTCCTGGGCGCCGGCCTCCTTGGCCTTCTGCTTGGCCAGTACGTTGGGCAGCAGGCCGGTGCTCTTGATGTCGACCCGGTCCCAACGGTTTTCCGGCACGGTGATGACCTTGATGCCCGCCTCGGCTCGCTTGGCGGCCGCCGCCGGGTCGGCCTTTCTGGCCGTAATCACCAGCGATGACGGTGTATCGGCGGGGAAAACGAAGTCGCGGCTGGCAACACCGCGCGTAACCTGGACATAGACCAGGCCGTTGACGACGTGGTTGCGCCGGACGATTTCGCGCAGAAGAAGCGGCAGCACACCCTTGGTGACCGGCCAGTCGATCGACAATTCGCTAAGGGAGCGGCTCAGCCGGGCAAGATGGCGCGGCATGTCGACGATAAAGCCCTGCGCCACCTCGCAGACCTCGTAGACGCCGTCGGCGAATTGATAGCCGCGATCCTCGATATGCACGGCAGCGTCGGCATGGGCGACATAGCGCCCGTTCACATAGGCAATGCGCGGCATGGGTTACCCCTAAAGAGAATTCCTGTTTTTCTTATGTGATTCCGTTGCCGCCGTAACCGGCAAATGCTTGGCCCAGCGCGAGTGAGCCGAGGTCGCCTGTCAGAGCGTTGACGCTATTCTGGACGGAAACCGTTTCACACTTTTCCTGGAATTGCTCTAATTGAGGTTGCGGCCGGTAGGCGATCCTATCCCGGCAGTTGAGTCCTCGCCCTCGGTCCCAATCAGAGCTCAAGCGCACCAATGTCAATATCAGATGCGATCTACCGTCCCTTCGAAAATTTGATCCGGCCACTGGATATTCCTTACCAGCCGTTACCCTCCAAGGGGCCTGTAGCCGTCCTCCTGCACTTCATTTCGATGTTTCGCGGCGTGCTGATTGCGCTGGCACTTTCCTCAACGGCGAGGGAAGCCATCAATCTGACCATCGTCTGGGGGCTTTCGGTGATCGTCGACGGCGTCACGCAACAGGGCGCTTCAGCATTCCTGCGGAACGAATGGAAGCTTTTGACCTTCCTCGGCCTGCTGATCTTTCCGGCCATGCCGGTCGCCTCGTTCCTGCTCAACACTCTGACCTCACACACGCTCGGCGTCGGCATGCCGGCCGCCATTCAGTGGCAGGGCCACAAGGCGGTGGAGCGGCAGGATCTCGCCTTTTTCCATGATCTCTATGCCGGTCAGGTCGCCTCGCGCCTGCAGCAGGTGGCATCTGCCGTGCAGCAGCAGATCATTGCCGCGTTCCAGTCCATTCCACGCTTTCTACTGCAGTTGGTCGGCTCCGTCGTCCTGCTCAGCACACTGTCCTGGCAGCTTGCCTTGCCGGTCGTCGTCTGGATCGCGCTCAACGTGGCATTCACCGTTAGGATAGTTCCCACCTTTGCCGAACGCTCGCGCCGTACCGCCAAGCAGCGCAGCCTGGTGGCCGGCGCCATCACCGATCTCTACACCAACATGCAGATGATCAAGCAGTTCGCCGCAGAAGACAGTGAGGCAGGCGCTATCCGCCGCACCATCCAGAAGGCCGTGCAGACGCAACACAGCGAACAGCGCATCTACCGCACTTCGGAACTGACGGTCGTCGTCCTCAATACGGTGCTGTGGCTGACGATGCTTTCGATCGGATTTTCTGGTCTCGTCAAAGGGTTTCTCTCCGTCGGCCAGTTTGTCGGCGCCGTGTACATCCTCCAGCGGCTGTCGACACAGATCTTCACCTTTCTGCAGATGGGCCAACAGATCTTCCAGGCGATCGGCACGATCAAGGATGCCATGCCGGTCATGACAACCCCGCCCACCATCACCGACCGCCCGGATGCCGCTGATCTCAAGATTGAGACCGGCGAGATCCGTTTCGAAAATGTTCACTTCGCCTACAAGGCCGGCAAGCCTGTCATCGAAAATCTGTCGCTGACGGTCCGCCCCTGCGAGAAGGTCGGCCTCGTAGGCCTTTCGGGTGCGGGCAAGACCACGCTCGCAAACCTGCTCTTGCGCTTCTACGACATCAGGGAAGGCGCGATACTCATCGACGGGCAGGACATCCGCACCGTCAGCCAGGCAAGCCTTCGGCGCGCCATCGGTGTCATCGCCCAGGATGTCGCGCTGCTGCATCGCTCGGTCGGCGACAATATTCGCTATGGCCGGCCGGAGGCGGCAGAGCAGGACATCGAAGAGGTGGCGAAAATGGCAGCCGCCGATGCCTTCATCGCCGATCTCTCGGACTCCGAAGGCCGCAAGGGCTATGATGCTTTCGTCGGTGACCGCGGCATCAAGCTGTCCGGCGGCCAGCGCCAGCGTGTCGCTATCGCCCGCGTCCTGTTGAAGAACGCCCCGATCCTGGTGCTGGACGAGGCAACCTCCGCCCTCGACAGCGAGTCCGAAGCTGCTATCCAAGAGAAACTTAATCTCGTGATGGAGGCAAAGACGGTGATCGCCATCGCCCATCGCCTCTCAACAATTGGGATGATGGACCGGATAGTCGTGCTCGATCAGGGCCGTATCGTCGAAGAAGGCAAGCCGGACGAGCTGGTCAAGCAGGACGGCTTGTTCGCACGGCTGTGTAAACGCCAGACGGGGGGCTTTCTTCCTGAAGAGATCAGCTAGACCCCCAGCGACTTCAGTTTCCGGTGCAGCGCCGAGCGCTCCATGCCGATGAATTCCGCCGTCTTCGAGATGTTGCCGCCGAAACGGTTGATCTGGGCGATCAGATAGTCCTTCTCGAACTGTTCGCGCGCCTCGCGCAGCGGCAGCGCCATGATGTGCTGGTCGGACTGGTTCGGCGTGCGCGGCATGACATCGCCGATCTCCGACGGCAACAGGTCGGCGGTGATCGGCGCATCGATATCGTCGCCACGCGCCAGGATCATCAGCCGTTCGACATTGTTGCGCAGCTGGCGGACATTGCCCGGCCAGTTGTGCGCCTGCAGCACGGCAAGCGCATCGTCGCCGATGCGGCGCGGCTTGATACCGGCCTGGCGCGCGATCTGCTTCATGAAATTGTCGACGAGGTAGGGAATGTCCTCGCGTCGCTCGGCCAGTCCCGGCACCATGACCGGAACCACCGCCAGGCGGTGATAGAGGTCTTCGCGAAAACGGCCGTCGGCGATCATCGCCTCCAGGTTCTGCGAGGTCGAGGAGATGATGCGGACGTCGACCTTGACCCGCTTGGTGCCGCCGACCCGCTCGAACTGCTGTTCGACCAGCACGCGCAAAATCTTGTTCTGCGTCTCGCGCGGCATGTCGGCCACTTCGTCGATGTAGAGAATGCCGCGGTGCGCCTCTTCAAGCGCGCCGACCTTGCGCTCGGTGCCGTTCGATTCGGTGCCGAACAGCTCGATCTCCATGCGCTCGGGCGTGATGTTGGCCGCACTCAGCGTCACGAACGGCGCGCCCTTGCGCGTCGACAGCGTGTGGATGGCGCGCGCGGCGAGCTCCTTGCCCGAACCGGACGGACCGATGATCATGACGCGGCTGTTGGTCGGCGCAACGCGCTCGATGGTCTGGCGCAGCTGGCTCATCGCCGACGACATGCCGATCAAGTCGAAAGTTTCGCCGCTGCGCTGCTTGAGGTCGGAGACCTCGCGCCGTAATTTCGAGGTTTCGAGCGCCCGCTCGGCGATCAGGATCAGCCTGTCGGCCTTGAACGGCTTCTCGATGAAATCATAGGCGCCGCGGCGGATGGCCGACACCGCTGTCTCGATATTGCCGTGGCCGGAGATCATCACCACCGGCAGGCTCGGATGCATCGTCTTGATCTCGTCGAGCAGCGCCAGCCCGTCGAGGCGCGAGCCCTGCAACCAGATGTCGAGGAAAATCAGCCGCGGCGCCCGGTCGGCGATTGCCGCGAGCGCGCTGTCGGCATCGAATGCCGTGCGGGTTTCATGCCCTTCGTCGCTCAATATGCCCGCGACGAGTTCACGGATGTCTTCCTCGTCATCGACGATGAGAATATCAGACGCCATTACCGACCTTTTCAGTTTCTCGTTCGTGTTCCGTTTCGCCTTGACCGCGTGGCGGCGCGGTTGCGGCAGCTGGCGGCAGGATGATCGAGATCATCGCGCCGCGTCCACCGTGGAAATCCGCGGGCGCATCGTGCAATTCGAGCCGCCCGCCATGGTCCTCCACGATCTTCTTGACGATGGCGAGACCGAGCCCGGTGCCCTTCTCGCGCGTCGTCATGTAGGGCTCGAGCAGCCTTTGGCGGTTCTCGCGCGGCAAGCCTTTGCCATTGTCGATGACGTCGATTCTGATCGCGCCATTCTGCCGGGCAGCTTGAATCCGGATTATGCCGTGCGAACCGTCCTTTTGTTCCAGCCCGTCAATCGCCTCGGCCGCGTTCTTGATGACGTTGCCGAAAGCCTGCGCCATCAATCGGCTATCGAACGTGCCCTTGAGCGGCTCGTTGCCGAACACGCGTTCGAAAGCAATGTCGGCGCGGCTGACTTCGACCAGGAACGACGCCTCGCGCAGCGATTCACGCAGATCGATGGCTTTCATCTCGGGCTTGGGCATGCGGGCGAAAGCCGAGAACTCGTCGACCATGCGGCCGATATCCTCGACCTGCCGGATGATCGTGTCGGTGCACTGGTCGAAAATCTCGCGGTCCTCGGTGATGACCTTGCCGAAGCGTCGCTTGATGCGCTCGGCCGAGAGCTGGATCGGCGTCAGCGGGTTCTTGATTTCATGTGCGATACGCCGCGCCACATCCGCCCAGGCCGACGAGCGCTGTGCCTGGACCAGATCGGTGATGTCGTCGACAGTCACGACGTAGGATTTCTCCTCCTCGCCGTCGTCGCCGGCCTCGATGGTGATCTGCACGTTGAAGGTACGCTCGGCGCCGGTGCGATAGAAGGTGACCTGCTCGCGATAGACCGGCTTGCCGGATTTGCGGCCGATCTCGAAGACACGGCCGACATGCGGTAGCACGGCGGACAGGTTCTGCCCCAGCGCCGCCGTGGCCGATATGGCCAGCATCGTTTCGGCCGATTTGTTGACGATGGAGACGATGCCGTAGGGATCGACGCCGATGACGCCGGCGGTGACGCCGGCCAGCACCGCTTCCGAGAAACGACGCCGTTCGTCGATCAAATCCTTGGCCGACAGGATCTCGTTGCGCTGCGATTTAAGCTCCAGCAGCATCTTGTTGAACGTATCGCCAAGCGAGGCGACATCGCCGTCGGAAGGCCGTACCGGCACGGCGACATCGAGATTGCCGGTCGCAACCTCGTCAGCCGCGCCGATGAGCTGACGGATGGGCCGCACCAGACGGTCGGCCACCGCTATGCCGGTCCAGATGGCCGACAGGATGATGATCAGCGTCAGCGACAGATAGGGCAGCGCGAACGCCACCTGCGACGTCCGCCTGTTGTCTTCCAGGCCGCGATATTCGGCGGTGTTGGACTGGACGATCGCCCTCGCCTTGATCACTTCGGGGTCGACCAGGCGATTGGTGTAGAGGTAGAGGCCTTCGATCTCCCGCAGCTTGATGATGGCGCCCATGATGTTGCGCGTCTTCGGCTCGATCAGCACCGGCTTGCCGTCGGCCGCACTTGCCACCGCGCCCTCAGGCGGTGCCGGCATGGCGAAGTCCGCATCGGTCTGGGCACTCACGACAAAGGAGCCGTCTTCCCTGACCAGCGCCGCATGCACCAGGCTTCTGCCGACGGCTTCCTTGTTCATCAGGTCGAGAAAGCCGGTTCGATCGAGGCCGTAAAGCGTGCGCGACGCATCGAGATCGTAGGCCATCGACAGCGTCGTGCCCTGAAGATTGCGAGCGTTTTCCTGCACATAGGCGTCGGCGATCGACAGCGACGAGTTGACGATCGCCTTGGTGCGGATCTCGAACCAGCGGTCGAGGCCGATATCGAGCGTGATCGAGGCGATGATGGCCACCATGATGGCTGGGATGGCCGCGACCAGCGCAAACATCGTCACGATGCGCACATGCAGCCGCGACGCCGCCTTGCCGTGCCGGCGCGCCATGGTGATGCGATGCACCTCGCGGCCGACGAGGGCAATCAGCGCCAGCACAAATAAGGCATTGGCCGCAATCAGCGTCAGCGTTGTGTTTGCGTCTGGCGTGATCGGCGTGGCGCCGACAAGAATCGCAAACGAGATTGCCGCCGTAACCAGCGCGCCGGCAATTGCCACAACGCCAGGCAACGCAAGCAGCCGCCGTCCATCCCTCTGGCCGGATCTGCTGAAAAGCGGTTCGTTTGATGTCAGAGCTTGCGAAGCCATGTCGCCGTCTAAGAGCCAGTGATTGCGTTGGATGTATGCAACGCATTGTGGCGATTATGCAACAAGTGTGGCCGTGACGGAAATCTTTCGGCCGCCGATCCCCTGAAAAGGGGATGACCTCGCGTCACTTCGGGCAGCAGGCGCTCATGGTCTCGACGATTTGTAGACGTTGACGCCCAGCTCGCGAATCTTCTTGCGCAACGTGTTGCGATTCAAGCCGAGCAATTCGGCCGCCTTGATCTGGTTGCCGCGCGTTGCCGTCATGGAAGCGAGCACCAGCGGATATTCGACCTCCGACAAGATGCGTTGATAGAGACCTGCCGGCGGCAAATCACCGGCGAAAGAGGCGAAATAGCGCTGCAGGAAGTGCTCCACCGCCTGGCCGATGGACAGATCGTCCGGGATCAAATTGCCGCCGCCGGGAACGACCGGCCTTTCGCCTGTCTTCAGTTCGGCTTCGATGATTTCGGCTGATATTTCGTCCTGCGAATAGAGCGCCGCAAGCCGGCGCACCAGGTTTTCCAGCTCGCGCACGTTTCCCGGCCACGGATAGCGCTTCATCAATTCGATGCCGCCGGTCGAAATGCGCTTGGTCTGCAAGCCTTCGCTGGCGCCGATCTTGAAGAAATGCCGCACCAGATCGGGAATGTCTTCCGACCTCTCACGCAAACCCGGCAGCCGAAGCGGCACGACGTTCAGGCGATAGAACAGATCCTCGCGGAAAAGCCCCTGGTTGATCAGCGTGCGCAGATCCTTGTTGGTGGCGGCGACGATGCGCACATCGGTCTTGATCGGCGTGCGCCCGCCGACCGTGGTGTATTCGCCCTGCTGCAGCACGCGCAGCAGCCGCGTCTGCGCCTCCATCGGCATGTCGCCGATCTCGTCGAGGAACAGCGTGCCGCCCTCGGCCTGCTCGAAGCGGCCTGTCGAGCGGTTCTGTGCGCCGGTGAAGGCACCCTTCTCATGACCGAACAGTTCCGATTCGATGAGGTCGCGCGGGATTGCCGCCATGTTGATGGCGACGAACGGACCGCCTCGGCGGCGGCCATATTCGTGCAGCGCGCGCGCCACCAATTCCTTGCCGGTGCCGGACTCGCCCGAGATCATCACCGTCAGATCGGTCTGCATCATGCGCGCCAGCATGCGGTAGATGTCCTGCATGGCGGCCGAGCGGCCGACCAGCGGCATGGCGTCAGGCTGTTCTTCCCGTCGCGTATCGATCTTCGGTCGGCGCGGCTCTGACAGCGCACGATTGACGATGTTGAGCAGCTCGGTCAGGTCGAACGGCTTCGGCAGATATTCATAAGCACCTGTTTCGGAAGCACGAATCGCCGTCATGAAAGTGTTTTGCGCGCTCATCACGATGACCGGCAGCTCCGGCCGGGCCTTCTTGATGCGGGGCAGCATGTCGAAGGCGTTCTCGTCCGGCATGACAACGTCGGTGATCACCAGATCGCCCTCGCCCGCCACCACCCAGCGCCACAGCGTCGAGGCGTTGGAGGTCACGCGCACCTCATGGCCGACGCGCGACAGCGCCTGATTGAGCACGGTGCGGATGGCCGCATCGTCGTCGGCGACGAGAATATTGCCGCGAACCGTCATTTGCGGTCTCCTTCGCCTTCATCATCGGCAGTGTCGATGGGTGTTTCTTTCCAGGCCGGCATCAGGATTCGGAAGGTGGTGCCGCGCGGCGTCGAATCGCATTCGATGATGCCGCCATGCTCGCCGACGATTTTCGCCACCAGCGCCAGGCCGAGCCCCGAGCCGTTCGGCTTGGTGGTGATGAACGGATCGAACAGGATCGGCAGAATGTCTTCCGAAACGCCGGACCCATTGTCGCGCACGCAGAATTCAAGCGGTAGCGACACGCGGTCCTGGGTTCCGGGAACGGAAACGCGGATGCCCGGCCTGAACGCGGTCGACAGCACGATCTCGCCCTGCGGGTCGCCGCCGATCGCCTCGGCAGCGTTCTTGACCAGGTTGAGAAACACCTGGATCAGTTGGTCGCGGTTGGCGAAAACCGGAGGCAATGATGGATCATAGTCCTCCAATATCCTGATTCTCTTGGCAAAACCGTTCTTCGCGATTGCCTTCACATGATCCAGCACGACATGGATGTTGACAGGATAGCGGTCAATCGGCCGCTCGTCGGAAAACACTTCCATGCGGTCGACGAGGGAGACTATGCGATCAGTCTCGTCGGTGATGAGGCGGGTCAGCGCGCGATCCTCGTCGGACGCCGAGAGTTCGAGCAGCTGTGCGGCGCCACGTATGCCGGACAGCGGGTTCTTGATCTCATGTGCCAGCATGGCGGCAAGGCCGGTGACCGAACGCGCGGCACCCCTGTGTGTCATCTGCCGGTCGATCTTGTCGGCCATCGAGCGTTCCTGGAACATCACCACGATCGAGCCTGGGAATTCCGGCACCGGCGCGACATAGAGATCGACGACCTTCTCGATGCCGAGACGCGGCGACGACACGTCGACACGGTATTCGTTGACCGGCGCACGGCGCTCGCGCACCTGGTCGACCAGTTGCAACAGCGGGCTGCCGAACGGGATCAGCTTGGACAGTGTGTTGCGTGCCAGCATGTTGGCGCTGGAGCGGAAGAAGTCTTCCGCGTCGGCATTGGCGTAGGTGATGAACCCATCGGGATCGACCATGATCACCGGACGGCGGATGGTGTTGAGCACGATATGGGCAGCATTTGCCATCTCGGTGCCCGGTGCAGCAGGCGCGTTCATGCAGCGCTCCGCATGGATGCGGCCTCGCCCCCGCCGGAAAACACCTCACGCAGCACGGCCATGACGCGGGCGGGCTCGAACGAGGTGAGGATGGCTTTGCGCCCTTCATTGGTGACGCCCACAGCGTGGCGATCGAGATACCAGCCGAGATGCTTGCGCGCCTGGCGCAAGCCACTTTCGACGCCGTAAAGCGTCAGCATGTCTTCGTAGTGGGAAACGATGTAGTCCGCCATGGCTTGCGGGCTTTCCGGCACGCCGGAGGGCGCGTTGCCCGCAGCCGTTGCCGCGATGTGGCCCGCCGTCCATGGCGCGCCATAATGCGCGCGGCCGATCATCACCGCGTCGGCGCCCGACTGTTCAAGGATTTCGGCGGCCTCCGCGGGCGAGCCCACATCGCCATTGGCGACGACCGGGATCGAGACGACGTCCTTGATGCGGGCGATGGCGCCCCAATCGGCCTTGCCTTGATAAAACTGGCAGCGCGTGCGCCCATGCACGGTCACCATTTTAACACCGGCCTCTTCGGCGCGGCGCGCCAAGACGGGTGCATTGAGCGCATTGTCGTCCCAGCCGAGCCGCATCTTGACCGTGACCGGCACCTGGACCGCGCCGATCACCGCTTCGATCAGCGACAGCGCGTGGTCGAGATCGCGCATCAGCGCCGAGCCGGCATAGCCGCCGGTCACCTTCTTGGCCGGGCAGCCCATATTGATGTCGATGATGTCGGCGCCCTCGCCGGCAGCGATGCGCGCGCCCTCGGCCATGTGCTCGGCCTCGCGGCCGGCAAGCTGGACCATATGGACGGGCAGCCCGGAATGACGGATGCGCAGGTCGCAGCCGGCCCTGCCCTTGGCAAGCTCGCCGCTCGCCACCATTTCCGACACGACCAGGCCCGCGCCATGCGCGTAGGTGCGCTGCCGGAACGGCTCGTCCGTTATTCCCGACATGGGCGCGAGGAAGACGCGGTTGCGGATCGTCACGCCGCCAATGTCGAGCGGCGAAGCCAATTTTGTCACTTCAGGCATGCACAAAAACCAAGCATATCGGATTGCTGCACATTCTCTAGCCATAAGAAAGGCATTGTGCAACGCGCAATGACGTCACATTGCGGCGCATTTGGGAAAATGCTGGCCTTCGCCATAAGCCGCGACTAAGCCTCTCGGCATGACAGACGCAAGCGAAAAACCGGCCGAGGCGACGACCGACAAGGTCGGCGTGGTCATCGTTGCAGCCGGCCGCGGCGCGCGTGCCGGACAGGCCGACGGGCCGAAGCAATATCAGCGCATCGGCGGCCGTGCCGTTATCGCGCGCACGCTGGAGACTTTCCTGGCGCATCCCGAAATTGGTCCCGTCGTCGTCGCGATCCATGCCGATGACCACGCGCTTTTCGACAAGGCAGCCGGCGTATATGCCGAGCGGGTTACCGCCGTGGTCGGTGGCGAGTCGCGCCAGGCCTCGGTCCGGCTCGGCCTGCTGGCGCTGAGGGAACGTACGCCCGGCCGTGTCCTTGTCCATGACGCGGTGCGGCCGTTTGTCGACACGGCCCTGATCGACCGTATCATCGCCGCCATTGGCGAGCGCCAGGGCGCGCTGCCCGCTTTGCCCGTCGCCGATACGCTGAAGCGCGAGTCGGCCACCGGCATGATCGAGGAGACGGTGCCAAGGGCCGGCCTTCATGCCGCGCAGACGCCGCAAGGCTTTCCGTTCTGGCCGTTGCTCGCCGCGCACGAAAAAGCCCATCATCTCGGCAAGACGGATTTCACCGACGATGCCGCGATCGCCGAATGGGCGCATATTCCGGTGAAAATCGTTCAGGGGTCGCCGGACAATGTCAAACTGACCTGGGCAAGGGATATTGCGATGGCGGATCAGCGGCTTACTGGCGAGCGTTTTCCAGACATTCGCACCGGCAATGGCTATGACGTGCACGCCTTCGAGGCAGGCGACCATGTCACTCTGTGCGGCGTCGCCATTCCGCACGGCAAGAAGCTTTCGGGACATTCGGATGCCGATGTCGGCCTGCACGCGCTGACCGATGCGCTGCTCGCCACTTGCGGCGCCGGCGACATCGGCACGCATTTCCCGCCTTCCGATCCGCAATGGAAGGGCGCGGCGTCGAAGATCTTCGTCGAGCATGCGGCCAGGTTGGTGCGCGAACGCGGCGGCCGCATCGCCAATGCCGACATCACGCTGATCTGCGAGGCTCCGCGCGTCGGCCCGCATCGCGAGGCCATGACCAACGCGTTGTCGGCGATGCTGGGCATTTCCAGCGATCGCATCTCCATCAAGGCGACGACGAACGAGAAACTCGGCTTTGTCGGCCGCGAGGAAGGCATCGCCGCCATCGCCACAGCCAGTGTCGTCTTCCCCGGGGAGGTTCCCGCATGAACAACAGCGATCTTGCCAACGCCCTGCTCCAGGTCTGCCAGCAGCGCGGCATCATGCTGGCGACGGCCGAGAGCTGCACCGGCGGCATGATCATCTCGGCACTGACCGACATTGCCGGCTCGTCCGCTGTCGTCGATCGCGGCCTCATCACCTATTCCGATGAAGCAAAGATGGAGATGCTCGGCGTCTCGCCCGCCACACTCGAGGCGCATGGCGCCGTCTCGCGCGAAACGGTTCTGGAGATGGCGGCGGGCGCTCTGGCGCGCTCGCGCGCCGGGCTGGCGCTTGCCGTCACCGGCATTGCCGGCCCAGGCGGCGGTTCGCCGGAAAAACCGGTCGGCCTCGTCTGGTTCGGAGTTGCCCTAAGACGTGGGCCGGTGGCTGCCGAGCTCAATATGTTTGCCGACAATGGCCGCGACTTCATCCGCCGCGAGACGGTCAAGCATGCGCTGGAGATCGGGCTGCGCGCGCTCGGCGACACTCATGAGATGGGCGTCGTTCCGTAGATGACGTCCGCACGTTTTTCGAAGGCTTCGGAAAACATGCGGAAGGCGCGATCGAACATGGTGCCCATCACCACGCCGAGGATGCGGCTCTTGAACTCGTAGTCGATGAAGAAGCGGACGTTGCAGCCGCCGCCGTCGGCCGGCTCGAAGCGCCAGATATTGCTGAGATATTTGAACGGTCCATCGATGTATTTGACATCGATTGTGTTCTCGTCCGGCTTCAAAAGCACCTGCGTCGTAAAGGTCTCGCGGATCGCCTTGTAGCCGATGCTCATATCGGCGAGGAGAATGGTGCGGCCGTCACGCTCCTTGCGCGAGCGCACCGTCAGCGCCTCGCAAAGCGGCAGAAATTGCGGATAGGTCTCGATATCGGCGACCAGAGCAAACATCTGCTCCGGCGTGTGGGCAACGCGGCGTGTGGCTTCGAATTTCGGCATTGAAGCAGGATTTAACTGGCTTTTTTGAGCTGCGCCTCACGCGCGGCCCGCAGCCTGGCGAAATCGTCGCCGGCGTGGTGCGAGGAGCGCGTCAGCGGGTTCGACGCCACCAGCAGGAAACCCTTGGTCTTGCCGATCGTCGCGAAGGAGCTGAATTCCTCCGGCGTGACGAAGCGGATCACCGGGTGGTGCTTCTTCGACGGCTGCAGATACTGGCCAATGGTCATGAAGTCGACATTGGCCGAGCGCAGGTCATCCATCAGCTGCAGGATCTCGTTGCGCTCTTCGCCGAGGCCGACCATGATGCCGGACTTGGTGAAGATCGACGGATCGAGCTCCTTGACCCGCTGCAACAGCCGGATCGAGTGGAAATAGCGAGCACCCGGCCGCACCGTCAGGTAGTTCGACGGCACGGTTTCGAGATTGTGGTTGAAGACATCGGGCTTGGCCGCCACGACGATCTCCAGCGCGCCCTCCTTGCGCAGGAAATCGGGCGTCAGGATTTCGATCGTGGTCAAGGGCGTCGCTGCTCGGATCGCCCGGATAACCTCGGCGAAATGCTGCGCGCCGCCATCGGCGAGATCGTCGCGGTCGACCGAGGTGATGACGACATGGGTCAGCCCCATCTGCTTGACGGCATGCGCGACACGCGCCGGCTCATCGGCATCGAGCGCGGTCGGAATGCCGGTGGCGACATTGCAGAAGGCGCAGGCGCGCGTGCAGATCTCGCCCATGATCATGAAGGTGGCGTGCTTCTTTTCCCAGCACTCGCCGATATTGGGGCAGCCGGCCTCTTCGCACACCGTGACCAGCTTGTGCGACTTCACGATCTCGCGGGTTTCGGCATAGCCCTTGGACATCGGCGCCTTGACGCGGATCCAGTCGGGTTTGCGCAGCACGTCCTGGTCGGGCTTGTGCGCCTTTTCGGGATGCCGCAGGCGCGGCGCGTTGGCGATCGTGTCGAGGACGGTGACCATCTCAAACCTGACTTGTTGGCGTCTGCCCGTCGGCATTCGCCCTCCTGACGTCATCTAGGACTTTTCGGTGCAAAGAAAAAGGCCGCGGCGGCGCATGCCGCCACAGCCTTTTTCGCATAGCGGTAGTCTAGCGGCGTATCAGCCGCCCGGCAAAGATCAGCAGGCAGGCTCCGATGAAGCCGGTGATCAGGTAGGCGAGCCAGCCGACACCGAAGGGTTCGATGTTGAGCGCCCTGAGAATTGCGTTCAGCACCACCGCGCCGACAATGCCCATAATGATGTTCATCAAGACGCCGGTATTGCTCTTCATGACCATCTCGGCCAGCCACCCGGCCAAACCGCCGATGATGATGGCCGCAATCCAGCCCACGCCATTCACGTCCATATGCCAACTCCTCCAGTGTCAGGTGAAAATGCATCCGGAAACGAACTGTCTTGCCGTAAGGTTCCTCCGGCGCATGCGTCTGAGTCTCGCGGCAGCAATTTATCACGCGTTGAGCGCACGGCCATAGGCATCGAGCACGCTTTCCTTCATCATCTCCGACAGCGTCGGATGCGGGAAGATGGTGTGCATCAGTTCTTCCTCGGTGGTCTCCAGGTTCATCGCCACGACAAAGCCCTGGATCAGCTCCGTCACCTCGGCGCCAACCATATGCGCGCCGAGCAGCTGGCCGGTCTTCTTGTCGAAGATGGTCTTGATGAAGCCCTGGTCCTCGCCAAGCGCGATCGCCTTGCCGTTGGCGCCGAACTGGAAACGGCCGACGCGGATGTCCTTGCCTTCGGCCTTCGCCTTGGCTTCGGTGAGCCCGACCGAGGCGACCTGCGGGTTGCAATAGGTGCAGCCCGGGATCTTCAGCTTGTCTGTCGCATGCACGCCGGGGAAATTGGCGATCTTCTCGATGCAGACCACGCCTTCATGCTCGGCCTTGTGGGCGAGCATCGGCGGTCCGGCGACATCGCCGATAGCGTAGATGCCGGGAACGTTGGTCTTGCCATAGCCGTCAATGACGACGCAGCCGCGATCGGTCTTCACGCCGAGCGTCTCGAGGCCGAGATTATCGATGTTGCCCTGCACGCCGACGGCCGAGATCATGCGGTCGGCGGTGATCTTCTCGACCTTGCCGTCCTTCATCTCGACATGGGCGGTGATCGAGTTGGCACCCTTCTCGACCTTGGTCACCTTGGCCTCGAGGATGATTTTCATACCCTGCTTCTCGAACTGCTTCTGCGCGAATTTCGAGACCTCGGCATCCTCGACCGGCATCACCGCCGGCAACAGCTCGACCACCGTCACCTCGGCGCCCATGGTGCGGTAGAAGGAGGCGAACTCGATGCCGATGGCGCCCGAACCCATGACCAGCAGCGACTTCGGCATCTCCTTCGGCACCATCGCCTCGAAATAGGTCCAGATCAGCTTGCCGTCCGGCTCGATGCCGGGCAGCGCGCGCGGCCGGGCGCCGGTGGCGAGAATGATGTGCTTGGCGGTGTAGGTCCCCTCGCCCTTGACGCCCTTGGGCACCGGCGGCTGCGGCTCCATCGGTTTCTTGGCCGTCTTGGAAACGACGATCTCACCGGGCTTGGAGAGCTTCGCCTCGCCCCAGATGACGTCGACCTTGTTCTTCTTCATCAGGAAGGCGACGCCGCCATTGAGCCTCAACGACACTTTGCGCGAGCGGTCGACGACAGCGGCCGTGTCGGCGCTGACCTTGCCGCCTTCGAGCTTCAGGCCGTAGTCCTTCAGATGATCGGAATAGTGCATGATCTCGGCCGAGCGCAGCAGCGCCTTGGTCGGGATGCAGCCCCAGTTGAGGCAGATTCCGCCGAGATGCTCGCGCTCGACGATCGCCGTCTTGAAGCCGAGCTGGGCGGAGCGCACCGCCGTGACATAGCCGCCGGGGCCTGAGCCGATGATTATGACGTCGTAGGATTCAGCCACGGGGTTTCTCCCTGATTTTCTCTAGAGTTCCAGCATCACACGCACCAATGGCGCCAATGCGTCACCTATATTGCGCGTGTTTTCGGCATCGAGATGGACCCCGTCGATCGGTGTGGTCTCGGCCACCGTGCCGGCATCGAAAAAGCCGCAGCCGGCCTCGTCGGCGAGCGCGGAATATTGCGGCGCCAGCCGCTTCGAGGCCTCGTCGCCGCCGGCAAACATTTCCTTGAATTCGGCATTGTCGGTGCGGCTGACCGCTGGTGGCGCGACGATCAGGATTTGCGGCGCGGCCCAGTCGAACGGATAATCGTGGCCGCGCACGATGTCGATCAGCCGCTGCACGCCCTGCTTGGCCGCGACCGGATTGCCGTGGATCCAGGGCTTCATGTCGTTGGCGCCGAGCATGATGATGATCAGGTCGAGCGGCGCATGGCTGGTCAGGATCGTCGGCAGCACCTTGGCGCCATTGCGGTCGGCACCAGCCAGGTGATCGTCGAAAGCCGTGGTGCGGCCGTTCAGACCTTCGGCAATGACTTCGATATCATCGTCGCCCAACGCCGCCTTGAGCACGCTCGGCCAGCGATCTTCCAGCGCATGACGCCCGAGGCTCGCCGCGTCATAGCCCCAGGTCAGGGAATCGCCGTAGCAGAGGATCGTCTTCATGCACCCGCACCCGCCTCCGCCTTAAGCCCGCGCCGCACGCGCCATCCCACGAACAGCCACTGCACGATGACCGTGGCGATGCTTGGCAAAATCAGACCGGCGACAACGGGGAGATCGCCCGACCACTGGGCTTTGCCCGGCGGCTGAGAGAAGGTCCAGGCAATCAGCCCGATCCCGGCCAGCACGAACAACGAAACCCCAACAAGCCCCGTCAGGTTTATCGCCCTTTGCGGGTTTGGCACGAACTGCGCGATGAAAAACGCCACCGTCGCAACGATGGTGACCAGCGCCGAAACCATGAAGACCAGGATGTATTCGGAATTCGCATTGGTGACGATTGCCAGCCACAGCGCCACCAGCCCGCCGGCCAGGCCGGAAAGGATCAGGGCGAAAAGGCTGGTGACGAATTTCCGCACAGCCTTTTTCCTTCCTAGACCAGCATGCCCATCGGATTTTCGATCATGCGCTTGAAGGCGACCAGAAGTTCGGCGCCGAGCGCACCGTCGACGGCGCGGTGATCGGTCGACAGCGTCACCGACATGATATTGGCGATTTTGATCTCGCCATTCTTGACCACCGGCCGCTGCTCGCCCGCACCCACCGCCAGGATCGTCGCATGCGGCGGGTTGATGACGGCGGCAAAGTCCTTGATGCCGAACATGCCGAGATTGGAGACAGCCGTCGTGCCGCCTTGATATTCCTCAGGCTTCAGCTTGCGGCTGCGGGCACGGCTCGCCAGATCCTTCATCTCGTTGGAGATAGTGGACAGCGTCTTTTCGTCGGCGTGGCGGATGATCGGCGTGATCAGGCCGCCGGGGATCGACACGGCAACGCCGACATCGGCGTGCTTGTGCTTGACCATGGCGCTTTCGGTCCACGATGCATTGGCATCCGGCACCGCCATCAGCGCCATCGCCATCGCCTTGATCACCATGTCGTTGACCGAGAGTTTGTAGACGGGAGCCTCGCCCTTGTCGGTCTTCTTCGTCGGAGCAGCCGCATTGATCTGTGTGCGCAGCGCCAGCAGCGCATCGAGCTCGCAGTCGAGCGTCAGGTAGAAATGCGGGATGGTTGTCTTGGCCTCGACCAGGCGGCGCGCAATGGTCTTGCGCATATTGTCGTGCGGGACGAGCTCATAGGACCCTTCGGCAAACAGCTTCAGCACCTGTTCGTCCGACATCGCCTTGGGTGCCGCAGCCGGAGCCGCAGGTGCCGGAGCGCCGGCAGGTGCGGCTTTCGCGGCCGGTGCAGCCTTGGCGCCACCGCCGGCAATCGCCGCCTCGACATCGGCCTTGACGACACGGCCATGCGGGCCGGTGCCGGTTACGGCGGACACGTCGACTCCGGCATCCTTGGCGATGCGACGAGCCAGCGGCGAAGCGAAGGTGCGCTCGCCTGACGATTGGCTGATCTCCCCCCTTGTGGGGGAGATGGCCGGCAGGCCAGAGGGGGGCGCGACAGACTGAGAGGTCGGCGGGGCAGCGCCCCCCTCTGTCGACTTCGTCGACATCTCCCCCACGGGTGGGGAGATTGACGCCTTATCCTGCTTGGCATCGGCTTTCGCGGGCGCGGCATCGCCACCACCCTTTGCCGCCGCCCCTGCATCCTCGCCTTCGCCGGCGAGAATGGCGATCAGCGCATTGACCTTGACGCCTTCGGTGCCGGCCGGAACGACCAGCTTGGCGACCGTGCCCTCATCGACGGCCTCGACTTCCATCGTCGCCTTGTCGGTCTCGATCTCGGCGATCACGTCGCCCGGCGAAACCTTGTCGCCTTCCTTGACCAGCCACTTGGAAAGATTGCCCTCTTCCATCGTGGGCGACAGCGCCGGCATGGTGATGTTGATTGGCATGATGTCCTCCCGACCGGCTCAGCGATACGTGACGGCTTTGACGGCCTCGATGACCTCGCCGACATTGGGCAAGGCCAGCTTTTCGAGGTTCGCCGCATAAGGCATCGGCACGTCCTTGCCGGCGATGGTGATGACCGGCGCATCGAGGAAGTCAAAGGCGCGCTGCGAAACCTGGTTGGCGATGTGGTCGCCGACCGAACTTTGCGGGAAACCTTCTTCGACCACGATCAAGCGGTTGGTCTTCTTCACCGAGGCAATGACGGTGTCGAGGTCGAGCGGACGGATGGTCCTGAGATCGATGATCTCGGCATCGATGCCCATGCCGCGCAGTTCGGCTTCCGCCTTGATGGCGTAGGTCATGCCGATGCCGAACGAGACGATGGTGACGTCCTTGCCCTGCTTGTGAATGCGCGCCTTGCCGATCGGCAGCACGAAATCATCGAGCTTCGGCACGTCGAAGGACTGGCCGTAGAGGATTTCGTTTTCAAGGAAGATGACCGGGTTCGGATCGCGGATCGCCGCCTTGAGCAGGCCCTTGGCGTCGGCCGCCGTATACGGCATCACCACCTTTAGCCCGGGAATATGGCTGTACCAGGCGGCATAGCACTGCGAATGCTGGGCGCCGACGCGGGCGGCCGCACCGTTCGGTCCGCGGAACACGATCGGTGCGCCCATCTGGCCGCCCGACATATAGAGCGTCTTGGCCGCGGAGTTGATGATCTGGTCGATCGCCTGCATGGCGAAGTTGAAGGTCATGAACTCGACGATCGGCTTCAGGCCGGCCATCGCCGCACCGACGCCGACGCCGGCAAAGCCGTGCTCGGTGATCGGCGTGTCGACGACGCGGCGCGGCCCGAATTCCTGCAGCAGCCCTTGCGTGATCTTGTAGGCGCCCTGGTATTCCGCGACCTCCTCGCCCATGACGAAGACATCGCCGTCGCGGCGCATTTCCTCGGCCATGGCATCGCGCAAGGCCTCGCGCACCGTAGTCGAGATCATCTCGGTGCCGGCGGGAATATCCGGATCGGCGGCAGGTTTGGCTGCCGGAGCGGCGGGAACTGCCTTCGGAGCCTCGCCGGCATCCTGGGGAGCCGCCTTTGAGCCTTCCTCGGCTGCATCGGTCCGCTGACCGCCAGCGGAAATGGCATCCTGGGTGGAGGCAGGCTTGCCGCTCTTTTCGACGTCGCCTGCACTTTCCCCGTCCTGCAGCAACACGGCGATCACCGCATTGACCTTGACGCCTTCGGTGCCGGCGGGAACCACGATCTTGCCGATCGTGCCTTCATCGACGGCTTCGACTTCCATGGTCGCCTTGTCGGTTTCGATCTCGGCGATGACATCACCGGCGACGACCTTGTCGCCCTCGTTCTTCAACCACTTGGAAAGATTGCCCTCTTCCATGGTCGGCGAGAGAGCGGGCATGAGAATTTCGATCGGCATGTCCTTGCCCTCCCGTTACAATACGATGTCGGTCCAGAGCTCGGACGGATCCGGCTCTGCGTCGTGCTGGGCAAATTCGGCGGCGTCGGCGACGATGTCGCGGACTTCCTTGTCGATGTTCTTGAGTTCGTCCTCGGTCGCCCACTTCTTGGCCGTCAGCCGCACCTTGACCTGCTCGATCGGATCATGATCCGAGCGCATCTTCTGCACTTCTTCCTTGGAGCGGTATTTTGCCGGATCCGACATCGAGTGACCGCGATAGCGATAGGTCTGCATCTCGAGGATGATCGGACCGTTGCCGGCACGGCACCATTCGGTCGCCTGATCGCCGGCGGATTTGACCGCACGCACATCCATGCCGTCGACCTGAATGCCGGGAATCTTGAACGAGGCGCCGCGATGCGAAAAATTGGTTTCGGCCGACGAGCGCGACACCGAAGTGCCCATGGCGTAGCGGTTGTTCTCGATGATGTAGATCACCGGCAGCTTCCACAGCGAGGCCATGTTGAAGCTTTCATAGACCTGACCCTGATTGGCAGCGCCATCGCCGAAATAGGTCAGCGACACATTGTTGTTGTCGCGGTAGCGGTTGGCGAAGGCGAGACCGGTGCCGAGCGAGACCTGCGCGCCGACAATGCCGTGGCCGCCGTAAAAATGCTTCTCCTTGGAGAACATGTGCATGGAGCCGCCCTTGCCCCTCGACAGGCCACCACGGCGTCCGGTCAGCTCTGCCATGACGCCCCGCGGTGACAGTTCCATCGCCAGCATGTGGCCATGGTCGCGATAGGCGGTGATCATCTGGTCGCCGTTGATCAGCGACATCTTCATGCCGGTGACGACCGCTTCCTGGCCGATATAGAGGTGGCAGAAGCCGCCGATAAAGCCCATGCCGTAGAGCTGGCCGGCCTTTTCCTCGAAGCGACGGATAAGCAGCATGTGCCGGTAGGCGGCAAGCTCCTCGTCCTTGGTGAAGTCGGCCGGCTTGGGGGCGGAAAGCCCCGTTGATTTGGCGGATGTCGATTTAACGGATTTGGCAGGCGCTTTTTTGGCGGCGGTGGCCATGCATCACTCCCTGTTGGCGTCTCTTCGCGGACACTAAAGCAGACCATGTCTGCTCCGGGGAGGATCAGCTCCTCCCCACCGATTGGAAGGAAGCTAACATGCGAGACCGCGTTTCGCCATGCAGAAAAACGCATGG
Organism: Mesorhizobium sp. LNJC394B00; assembly: GCF_000502555.1. Classification (NCBI taxonomy): domain Bacteria; kingdom Pseudomonadati; phylum Pseudomonadota; class Alphaproteobacteria; order Hyphomicrobiales; family Phyllobacteriaceae; genus Mesorhizobium; species Mesorhizobium sp. LNJC394B00. Next base: position 59,538 of record NZ_AYWH01000004.1, on the reverse strand, counting down.
CTGGCATGCGCCTAAACGCCCAGAATCGTTAGAGATAACAGCGATTAACCGAAATTCGATTATTTCGAATTGGCCGGCAGCATGATGGTGATTTCATCGGGCTGGGACAGATTGAGCGCCCGGCGTGCCTGCTCGTCGAGCATATCCTTTTCAAGCGTGCCCTCATGCATCAGCTGGACGCGCCGCTCCAGATCGATCCGGCGCGCCTTGATGGCATCGTACTTGGCCTGCAATTCGATGGTCTGCGCTTCGAGCTGATATTTGGAATTGATGCCGAACTCGCCATGATAGGCATGGAAGCCGAAATAGGCCAGGAACGCCACGCAAAGCGACGGGATGATCAGCCGGCCGGTGTTTCTCTGCTTGTGCTGGCGTGTCCACATGGTCGCAATCCTTTGACCGCCATTTGTCGCTCGATTGTGCTTAATGGACGGTTACGGACAGGTGCATTAGCCAGCGGCCGCAACGAAAAAGGGCGGGAAAATCCCGCCCTTCGTCGTTTTCGCCAGTTCGGCAGAATTTAAGCTTTGACCACCGACTTGCCGGCGTAGCGCGCCTGCTTGCCGAGCTCTTCCTCGATGCGGATCAGCTGGTTGTACTTGGCCATGCGATCCGAGCGCGACAGCGAACCGGTCTTGATCTGCCCGCAATTGGTGGCGACGGCGAGGTCGGCGATGGTCGAATCCTCGGTTTCGCCCGAACGGTGCGACATGACGGCTGTGTAGCCTGCCTTGTGCGCGGTCTCGACAGCGTCGAGCGTTTCGGTGAGCGAGCCGATCTGGTTGACCTTGACCAGGATCGAATTGGCGACACCCATGCGGATGCCGTCGCGCAGCCGCGCCGTGTTGGTGACGAAGAGGTCGTCGCCAACCAGCTGCGTCTTGTTGCCGATCAGGTCGGTCAGGTACTTCCAGCCCTCCCAGTCGTCCTCGGCCAGGCCGTCCTCGATCGAGATGATCGGATAGTCGGCGGCAAGCTTGGCCAGGTACTTGGCCTGCGCCTTGGGATCGCGGGTCCTCTTCTCGCCCTCATAGACGTAATTGCCGTCCTTGAAGAATTCGGTCGCCGCACAGTCGAGACCAAGCGCGATCTCCTCGCCCGGCTTGAAGCCGGCCTTCTCGATCGATTCCATGATGAAATCGAGCGCCACCGGCGCACTCTTCAGATTGGGCGCGAAGCCGCCTTCGTCGCCGACATTGGTGTTGTGGCCGGCATCCTTGAGCTTCTTGCGCAGCGTGTGGAAGATTTCCGAGCCCCAGCGCACGCCTTCGCGCAGCGTCGGCGCGCCGACCGGCAGGATCATGAATTCCTGGAAATCGATCGGATTGTCGGCATGCGCGCCGCCATTGATGATGTTCATCATGGGCACCGGCAGCAAATGCGCCTTGGTGCCGCCGACATAGCGGTAGAGCGGCAGGCCGGCGGCTTCCGCCGCGGCCTTCGCGACCGCCAGCGAGACGCCGAGGATGGCGTTGGCGCCGAGCCGGCTCTTGTTGGGCGTGCCGTCGAGCTCGATCATGGTCTGGTCGATGTGGATCTGGTTTTCGGCTTCCAAGCCGCCGATCGCCTCGAACAGCTCGCCATTGACGGCCTCGACCGCCTTGAGCACGCCCTTGCCGAGATAGCGGGCGCCACCGTCGCGCAGTTCGACGGCCTCATGCGCGCCGGTCGACGCGCCCGACGGCACCGCGGCGCGGCCCATCGAGCCGTCTTCGAGGACGACGTCGACCTCGACGGTCGGATTTCCACGGCTGTCCAGGATTTCACGCCCGACAATGTCGATGATGGCGGTCATTGCGATGTCCCCGATTGATCGATTGAAAGCGTCGCGCCCCTCTTAGCCAAAGTGCCGCAAAAGGCAATCAGGAATGGCATGAAATAATGGTGACAGTCGCCCCATGCGCTCAGGCCGTGGGGCATGGGCGACGCCATCTGAACGCAAACAGCCCGCCCTGACGTCATATGTCTGGCGCGGCATGGGGTGGGTGCCCCGCCCCTGCGGCAATGCCTTTGTCACGAAACCAGGCGGCACACAAACTCCACCCGATGCTTCAAAAGAGGCTACCGCCAACGTGACAAACTTCACAATGCAGAGAATTCGAAGATGTTAGGGTCACATCTACAACGCGAACTATTTGGCGACCACAGTGAAATCAACAAACTTGAACTCTTTGGGGAGGCGGCAATGGCAGCGATTTCAGGTACTGGCTGGGAACTTCTTATTAGCCGCAAAGTCGAGCATATGAGGGGCACCAGACGCAGGACAGTTGGTACCTATAAAGTCTTTCACAACGGCACGGCAGTAACGGGTCTATCGGGGTTCGTGTGTGAATCTCGCGGCCCAGGCGACAATTCCAAAGAAGACAATGGCAGGCGCATCGAGCCCGGCACCTATCCGCTGGCGACACAGGCCGGAGGCAAATATGTGACGATCGGCTACACTGGCGCCAAGACGCCACCCAAACCTGGACTCGAACTGCTGAAGACCAACAAGCGCACCGAAATCCTGATCCATCCGGGCGTCAATTTCCTGTCCAGCGTCGGATGCATCAACCCGACGAAGAAGGTGAGCGGTCCGCTTTCCGACATGGATTTCACGGAGAGCCGGACACGCGTAATCGCCCTCATCGACGATCTGAAAACCTTTGCCGGCGGTGGCTTCCCGAAAAGCAACGGCAAGCGAATTCCCAATGCTTCGGTGGTCGTCGAAGGCGAACCGGTGCTGTCGACCGAGAGTGTCGAGAGCGTGCTCGAAGCGGTTGCGGGCGATCCGAACAAGGGTTTGCCGGCAGCGGTCTTCCAGAAATTCGCGCCGAGACCGGCAAGCGGTTCCAAGCGAACAATCTATGACGGTTACATCGGCGCCTTTACCTCCGACAAGGGCCTCAAGACACTTGGCGATCATGGCGTGTGCAACAATTATGATCGGCTGATGCATTTCTTCGCTCAAGCGGCGATGGAAACCGGTGGCTTCACCCTCATTCGCGAATCCCTGACCTACACGACCGTGGCGGCAATCCGGAACGCATGGAGGTCGCGAGCCGCGGGCAAGACCGATCAGTGGATCGGGGACAACCTGCTGCGCAAGCCGCAAGCCCTGGGCGACTGGGCCTATGGCGGCCGCATGGGCAATGTGAAAGGAACGTTGGACGGCTTCAATTTCCGCGGCGGCGGCACGTTCCAGACCACCGGGCGCGACGCGTACACGGCCAAGGGCAAGCTCGCCAAGGTTGACCTCGCCAATCATCCTGAACTGATCGAGGATCCGCAGACTTCGCTGCTCGCAGCTTGCGCCGAATGGAAAGGGTCAGGCTGCAATGCCTTTGCCGATGCCGGCCTGATCAAAAAGATCTCGCGCGCGATCAACGTCGGCAACGCCAATTCCGCCACGCAGGCCAATGGCGAAGCGGATCGGATCGCCTGGCACGAAAAGGTTTTCAAGGCGGTGAAGAATGCCGGACTCCTCGGCTGAGCATGCCTCGGATCACGTTCGACAACACCACGTCATCATAATTCAGAGATAACAATCTCTGTGTCGACTAGGATGGTGATGCGCGGGGCGAAACAGGAGGAGTTTCGCCATGTCCGAGTTGAGCGGTATCGTGAGTTTGTTCCTGATCGCGGCGGCGTTCCTGACGTCCTGCGATACGCAGCAGCCGCCAAGGGCGGTGACGCAGCTGTCCACGTTTCATGCGGCAGAATAATTTAGAAACTGTCGGGTTGCACTGAAAAGGCCCCCGTTTCGGAATTCGGGGGCCTTTTCACGTCAGGCGTCAGCGCAGCTGATCAATGCCAATACGGCGTGACCTTGTAGTAATCATAGGAAGCATCACGCGCGGCCTCGCCATCGGCGCCGGCCAGTTCATTGATCGAATAGGCGGGTGCTGCCTTCAGCTGCTCCTTCGAGAACGGCACGACATAGCCGCCCTTGTCCTCGTCATAGTCGAGGCTCGCCCACGGAATGGCGTGATACTTCTCGCCAATGCCGAGAAATCCACCGAACCCGATCACCGCGAACATGATGCCGTTCGACGTCTTGTCGAGCATGATGTCCTCGATGCTGCCGATGCTCGTGCCTTCGGTGTTGTAGACCGACGTGCCGATGACGCGCGAAGCGGCGATGGCTTCGGTGTGGCCTGTCTGGGTGGTCATGGCTGCTGCTCCTCATGTCGTTGATCGATACTTTGACAATGAGGGGCGCGGGCGAAAGTTCCCGTTTTTTCGAGCGGCGGGCGGTTACTCCGCGAGGATGAACGTCACCTTCATGTTGACGCGATAGGCCGCGATCCTGCCGTCCTCGACGACGATCTTCTGGTCCTGGATCCAGGCGCCTTCGACGTTCTTCAGGGTCTTTGAGGCGCGCTCAATCCCCTTCTCGATGGCGTCCTGAAAGCTCTTTTTCGACGACGACGTGATTTCGGTGACGCGGGCGACGGACATGGCTTCCTCCTGCCAAGACGCTCATTTGCAGCAGCGAGCCTACAGCCGGCTTATGCCTTCCACAAGCAGGGCAGCGCGCGCGCCATAGCCGAAACCATCAGCCTCGGTTCAGGTCAGCAGCATTCTTGGCGATGCGGTCGAATGCCATCAGTCTTTCGAGCAGCGCCGGCATGTCCTTCAGCGGCAGCATGTTGGGCCCGTCGGAGGAGGTCGAATTGTCGGGATCCTGGTGGGTCTCTATGAACACGCCGGCGACGCCGACGGCAACGGCAGCCCGCGCCAGCGTCTCGACAAAGCGGCGCTCGCCACCGGAGGAACCGCCCTGCCCGCCCGGCTGCTGCACCGAATGGGTGGCGTCGAAAATCACCGGCGCGCCGATCTCGGCCATCACGGGCAAAGCCCGCATGTCCGACACCAGCGTGTTGTAGCCGAAGGAAGCGCCGCGCTCGGTGGTCAGCACATTGGGGTTGCCGGAGCCGGTGATCTTGGCCACCACGTTCTTCATGTCCCAGGGCGCCAGGAACTGCCCCTTCTTGACGTTGATCACCTTGCCGGTCTTGGCGGCGGCGACCAGCATGTCGGTCTGGCGCGACAGGAAGGCCGGAATCTGCAGCACATCGACATGGTGTGCGACGATCGCGCACTGCTCCTCGGTGTGGACATCGGTCAGAATGGGAACCGAAAATTCCTTGCGCAACTCGTCGAACACCGGAAGCGCCGCGTCCATGCCGGCGCCGCGCGTTGCCGACAGCGAGGTGCGGTTGGCCTTGTCGTAGCTGGTCTTGTAGACGAGGCCGATGCCGAGCTTGCCGGTCAGTTCCTTCAGCGCGCCGGCCATGTCGAAAGCGTGCTGGCGCGATTCGAACTGGCACGGGCCGGCGATCAACGCCAAGGGCCCGCTGTTGTCGAAGACGACGTTGCCGACGGTTACCGACGAATTCGGCGCCAGCGAATTGAGCCCTTGCGGCTTGCTCATGGGGTCTCCCGGAAGATGAAAGCCGCGCCCTGTCCGGATGCCGGCTGCACGACGATTTCGTTGCCCGCTATATCGTGCCCGACGGCGTTGTCTGCAAGCAGCCTCGCGACAGCGCCGACACTGCGGGCCGAAAAGACGATCGCGGCGAAGCGAAGGTCCGTCGGCGCGCCAGCCGACATGCCGAAGCGCTCAGCGAAAGCCGCGGGCTTGAGAACGCTCAAACGCGCGTTCGCCAGGTCGAACGCCGTGCTGCTCCTCTGCCTCGAACCCGTCGCTGTCTCGATCAGGTGGCGCTTTTCGGATGGCACGCCGCTGACCGCGACGATTTCGGCAATGCCGGTCACGCCGTTGGCATGGGCCTGCAGTGCCGTACGGTCGATTTGAGGGGCGTTGATCCGCTCGCAAGCGAACAGAAAGGCGTCCATCGTCTCGGCGCCGGCGGCGAAAGCCAGTTTGAACGAGGCCATGTCGCTCTTTCCGGCCGTGTCGGTGAAGGCGCGGGAAAAGCTCAGTACGTCTCCCGCCGACAGGCCGGCTTTGATAAAGCGCGCATGGTCCGCATCGGCATCGTCGGTGGCCAGCACCACGGCGGAAAAGCCCTCATCGCCCAGCCTGGCGCGATAGAGCCGGTCGCGCGCGACAAAGACATTGCCACCGGCAAATGCCTCGTCTGCAGCCTGTTCATTCCCGACCGCCAGCGGTTCGAGGTAGGTGCCGTCAGCGAAGAAGACGCAGCAATTTTCGGTGCCGAAAGGGTGGATGCCGGTTGGTGCGACGATGAAGCCAAGCGATGTCAGCCGCGCCCGCGCCACGGCGAGGCTCGCCGTCGGCAACACAAGATGGTCAAGCGGATGGATCGTGCTGGTCATGCCGGCGCGGTGTGCATCATTCCGGAAATCGGTTCAAGGCCTCTTGCCAGCCCGATCAGGCCATCGCCACGACATCGGCCGAATAGCGCAATTCGCGCAATGGTTTGACCCGACTGGTCGTCTCGGCATAGAGCGGGTGCGCCTTGTAGGCGGCAAGCGCGGCATCATCCTCGAACTCGGCATAGACGACCACGTCGATCGCATCCGACAGCGGATCGACCTTGGTGTTGAGCGTCACCTCGAAGAGGCTTGAATGCGGGATCTTGCCCAGCGCGAGCAAGCCCGTGCGCACGGCCTCGACATCGTCCTTGCGCCGCGCGCTGAAGAAAACGATATGCCGGATCACACCTGCCTCCACGTTCGATTTGCGGCATGTTTTGTGTGAGCGGGACCGTCGCGTCAACCGCCACGATGTCGCGCCCGGCAATGCCGGCAGGCGACTTTGCAGAGGCGCAAAAGCTAGGCTTTGCCGGTGACGTAGCGCACGACGCGCGACATTTCCCTGACCGTCGTGTCGAGATAGCGGCCCTGATTATAGAGGCCATCCCAGATCAGGAAAAAGGCGATGGCGGTGATGACGATGACGTAACGCATGGCTGAAACTAACGTATGTGGCTGTTCCTAACCATAGCGATTTCACCGGCGGTCGCTCGCCCTCACCGATTCTGGCCCCAGGCACGCCACCTGGGCCAGTGCCGGGCACGGCTTGCCTCTTGAAGTTCCGGTCGATGCGGTGGAAGATTGTGGCGAAAATTTAAGCAGGCTACGGCGTTCGCGCCTGGCGAATGAAAGTGGAGGATGTGGAGGCCGGCAGATCTTGCGCCGCCCCCGCGGAAGTCCAGGGGGGTGTGAGATGGCTGTCAGGGAATACAAAGGCATCGGCGACGCCATCAGGCTGGACGAACTCAATTTCGCCGAGATCGTCAAGGGCCTGCCGGCCAAGGCGCGCATGGTGCTGTCGGCGGCGATGAAATTGCCGCGCGGTTCGCTGAAGGTGAGGATGCCGGATGGCCGGGCGGTGCTTGTCGGCGGCAACGGACCCGGGCCGGATGCCGAGCTGGTGTTGAAGAACTGGCGCCTGCCCGGCCGTGCCTTTTCCGGCGGCACCATCGGCGTTGCCGAATCCTACATGGACGGCGACTGGGAAAGCCCTGATGTAACCAGCTTCCTCGAACTGTTCGTCGTCAACTCGGCCGTTGGGGAACGCATTGCCGGCGGCGCCAACTGGCTCATCAACACGGTCCAGCGCATCCGCCACTGGTTCAACGAAAACACCCGCACCGGCTCGAAGCGCAACATCTCGGCGCATTACGATCTCGGCAACGCCTTCTACAAGCAATGGCTCGATCCCAGCATGACCTATTCGTCGGCGCTCTATGCGACCGGCGCCAACGACCTGGAAAGCGCTCAGGCCGCCAAATACCGCGCGCTGGCCAAGGATACCGGCATCGGCAAGAAGGACCATGTGCTCGAGATCGGCTGCGGCTGGGGCGGTTTTGCCGAATTTGCCGCGCGCGAGATCGGCTGCCGCGTCACCGGCCTGACCATCAGCCGCGAACAGCACGATTTCGCCAAGGCGCGCATCCAGAAGGCGGGACTGTCTGACAAGGTCGACATCAAGCTGCAGGATTACCGAGACGAAACGGGCACTTACGACCGCATCGCCTCGATCGAGATGTTCGAGGCGGTCGGCGAAAAATATTGGCCGGTATTTTTCGGCAAGATGAAGGCGTGCTTGAGGCCCGGCGGCACCGCCGGCCTGCAGATCATCACCATCAACGAGGCCGCCTACGACACCTATCGGGCGAGGCCGGATTTCATCCAGCGCTATGTCTTCCCAGGCGGCATGCTGCCGACGCCGTCGATCCTGAAGACGCTGGGCAGCGACCATGGCCTTGCCCATCTGCGCGAGCGCGTCTTTCCGGACGACTATGCCCGCACGCTTGCCGAATGGCGCAACCGCTTCTGGGCGTCGTGGGAAAAGATCGTCCCGCTCGGCTTCGACGACCGCTTCAAGAAGCTTTGGGAATTTTATCTCCACTATTGCGAAGCCGGCTTTAGAGCCAGCTACATCGACGTGCGCCAAGTGGTCTACAAAGCCTGATCCGAAGCGTGATTGAGCGGGCGTATGCCCGCTCGTTTTCCCTGTTAGCTGCACGTTGCCTCAAAGCAGGATGCGATACTTCGCAAACCCGGATTCGCCCTCGCCGGCCGGCTCGATCTTGAGCGATTTCACTCCCGATATAAAATCCTTCGCTTTGGGGCCGGTCTCGAACACGACGCTGGTGCCGGGCAGCGGCGTGAACGACCAATTGTCGTCGGCCGAGGGATTGATCGTGCCTTCGCTGACGACGTAGCGCACGATCACGTCGCGGTTGGTGTCCGGCGCCTCGTAGATGATCTTCGAGGCATTGATGTCGGGGAAATTGCCGCCACCGCCGGCGCGGTAATTGTTGGTGGCGACGACGAATTTCGCTGCCGGATCAATAGGCTTGCCGTCGAAGCTGAGGCCGACGATGCGGTTCGAGCCGGCATTGGCGACGCCACCCTTGGCATCGTATTTCGGCAGCTGCGACAGGTCTATTCCGTAGCTGACGCCATCGATCACATCGAAATTGTAGGACGGGAATTCGGTGTCGATGAGCGCCTGGTCGGCCTTGCCCGGCTCGATCTTCCTGAAAATGCCGGCCGACATTTCCAGCCATTCCTTCACTTGCGCGCCGGTGATTTCGACGGCGCGCACCGTGTTCGGATAGAGATAGAGGTCGGCGACGTTCTTGATGGCGATGTCGCCCACCGGCACGTCGGTATAGTAGTCGGCGCCGTTGCGCCCGCCGGCCTTGAAGGGTGCTGCCGCCGACAGCAGCGGCACATCCTTCCACTGCGTGCTCTTCAATATGTCCTTGAGGTACCAGCTCTGCGCCTGGTTGACGATCTGCACCGACGGATCGTCGGCGACCAGCGCGAAATAGGAATAGAGCGGCGCCGAGGTCTTGCCGACCGGTCGGCGGACATAGGCAAGTGTCGCCTCATGGTCCGCCTTCAGCGCATCGACGACGCGCTGGTCGTCCGCCACCGTCGGCTTGTTTGCCTTGTCGACGCGCTGGTAGATCGGCCTTGCCTCCGATGTGGCCGAGGCTACGCGCCATTTCGATCCGTCCCGTTCCAGAAGCAGATCGATCAGTCCCATATGCGAGCCCCAGAAACCGCCCATCACGGCGGGCTTGCCCTGCAGCGTGCCTTTCTCGGTGTCGACGCCTTCCAGCGCCTGAAAATCCTTCTTGCCGGGGAAGACGAGATGCTGATGGCCGGTGAACACCGCATCGATGCCTTCGACGCCGGCGACGAAGAAGGAGGCGTTCTCCATGCCGTCGCCCTGCTTGATATCGATGCCGGAATGCGAGAGCGCGATGACGATGTCGGCGCCCTCCTCCTTGATCTGCGGCACCCATGCCCTGGCCGCCTCGACGATGTCGCGCGTCCTGACATTGCCTTCCAGGTTCTTCAGGTCCCAGACCATGATCTGCGGCGGCACGAAGCCGATGATGCCGATCTTGATCGGCTGCTCGGCGCCCGACCCGTCCTTGATCTTCTTGTCGAGGATGACATAGGGCTTGAGGTAGAGCTTGTCGTCGCGCGGTTTGGCGGCAAGCTCGGTGCCGCGGATCAGATTGGCGCAGACGAAGGGGAAATTGGCCCCGGCCAGCACCTTGTCGAGGAACGACAAGCCGTAGTTGAACTCGTGATTGCCGAGCGTCGAGCATTCATAGCCCAGCAGGTTCATGCCCTTCATGATCGGATGCAGATCGCCTTCCTTGAGGCCCTTCTCATAGGCGATGTAATCGCCCATCGGATTGCCCTGCAAAAGATCGCCATTGTCGATCAGCATCGCATTGGTGGCTTCCTTGCGCACCGCCGCGATCAGTGAGGCCGTCCGCGACAGGCCCATCGTGTCGTTGGCTTTGTCTGCGTAGTAGTCGTAAGGCAGCACATTCACATGGATGTCGGTGGTCTCCATGATCCTCAGATGCGCCTGATTGGCCTGCGCGCGGGCGGAAAACGGATGCAGCATGATCAGCGCCCCGCTGGCGGCCGCACCGGCAAGAAAACTACGGCGGGAGACGGGGTAATTGAGATGCGGCATTGGTTTTCCTTCCCAGCGACGTGACAAGATCCCAGCCCCGGGCGGAAGCTTCGCGCCGAAAACCGGCCATGTCCATCGGGAAGTCAGTCGATCAGCAAAAGGTGACGGCTGGATGAATATCCTTGGCCGCGGTTGAGAACCTCAGCCCTTGTCATCGTCGCCCTGGGTGATCAGCCGCGCGCTGCGCTGGCCGGTGAAATAGATCCATAGCCAGCTAAGCGACACCGAGAGCCGGTTGCGAAAACCGATCAGGAAGTAGATATGCGCCACGCCCCACAGCCACCAGGCAAGCCATCCCGTGAGCTTGATCGAGCCGAAATCGATCGCGGCTGCCCACTTGCCGATCGTCGCCAGGTCGCCGGCATGTTTGTAGCGGAAAGGGCGCGGCGCGCTATCGCCAGCCAGCCGCGCCTTGATCGTCGCCGCAACATGCTTGCCTTCTTGCTTGGCCGACGGCGCCACGCCGGGGACCGGCTTGCCATCCGGCCGCAACACATGCGCGGTGTCGCCGATGACGAAGATCTCCGGACTGTTCGGCACGGTCAGATCGGGCTCGACCATTACCCTGCCCGCCCGGTCCACCGGCGCGCCCAGCCACTCTCCCGCGGGCGAAGCCGCTACGCCGGCGGCCCACAGGATGGTTCGCGCCGGCAGATGCGTCTCGCCAAAGACGACGCCTTCGGCATCGAGGCGCGTGACGGCGCGGCCAAGCTCGACCGTGACGCCCCGCCGCTCCAGCGCCTTGCGCGCATAGTCGGACAGCTTTGGCGCGAAATTGGCTAGGATCCTGTCTCCGGCCTCCACCAGCACCACACGCGCCTCACGCGTGTCGATGTTGCGGAATTCGCCGCGCAGCGTTTCATGCGCGAGTTCGACAATGGTGCCGGCAAGCTCCACGCCGGTCGGGCCGCCGCCGACGATGACCAGTGTCAGCAGTGCCTGGCGCTTGGCCGGATCGGTCTCGCGCTCGGCCTGCTCGAAGGCGAGCAGGATGCGCCGGCGAATGGTGGTTGCGTCTTCAAGCGTCTTCAGCCCGGGCGCGAAAGGCTCCCATTCGTCGTGGCCGAAATAAGCATGACGCGCGCCGGTGGCGAGCACCAGCGTGTCGTAGGGAACAGAACTGCCGTCCTCAAGCAGCACGCGTTTGCCTGGACGGTCGACGCCGGTGACGTTGCCGAGCAGGGTCGTCACGTCCTCGCGCTTGCGCAGCAGATGACGGATCGGCAAGGCGACTTCCGAGGTCGCCAGCGAGGTGGTCGCCACCTGGTAGAGCAGCGGCTGGAAAAGGTGATGGTTGCGCTTGTCGATCATGGTGATGCGCACGGGTGCGCCGGCCAGCGCCCGGGTGAGTTCGAGACCGCCGAACCCTGCGCCGACGACAACGACATGATGGCTGGTTTCACTCATCGCATTCACCCCTATTTGTCTCCCTTTATCTAGTGATTTTTGTGCACCGCAACAATGTCGCGGCGAGCTAGATTGCCGCTTAAGGCTGCCCAGGACTCGTCGCCGGATGTCGCGAATGCCTATGTCGGCAAGCATGGACGGGTATAGCCTTGCAGGGGCTGGAACCACGGGAGTGAAGCATGGCCAACGGCGATGACAAAGATCGCAAAGGGCGGGCGCAATATTCTTCGCCGCCTTGCTTCATGCACGAACTCGATCCGGAATTTCGCGCGCCATTGACCGACTGGACCGATGTGCGCCGTTGGCGCAAGGCCGAGCGCGAGCGTCTGATCGCGGCACGGTTGGCGGTTTCCGCCGATGCGCGGGTGGCGATGTCGCGGGCTATCGCCGAAGGGCTCGACGCGGCCATCGGCGACATTGCCGGCCGCATGGTCAGCCTCTATTGGCCGTTTCGCGGCGAGCCGGACCTGCGGCCGTGGATGGCGTCGATCAACGAACGCGGCGGCCGCACGGCGCTGCCCATCGTGATCGAGAAAGGCCAGCCGCTGATCTTCCGCGCTTATGTACCCGGCGACCGGCTGGAAAAAGGCATCTGGAACATCCCGATCCCGGCCGAAGGCGAGCCGGTGCTGCCCGACATCGTCATCTCGCCGATCGTCGGCATCGACCCGCGAAACTACCGCCTTGGCTATGGCGGTGGCTTCTTCGACCGCACGCTGGCTGCCATGCCGTTCAAGCCATTGGTCATCGGCGTCGGCTACGAACTGCAGCGCATCGCCACCATTTACCCGCAGCCGCACGATATTCCGATGGATAGGCTGGTGACCGAGGCTGCTCAGGGCTAGGCCAGTTCCGGCTTCATCCCCATCGCCGTGCGATCGACGATCTCGCGCAGGGCAAAGGATGAATTGATCTTGGTCACATGCGGCATCGCCGACAGCCATTCCTTGTGGATGCGCTCATAGTCGACCAGATCCTTGGCGGCGATGCGCAGGATATAGTCGTATTCGCCCGACATCAGGTGGCACGACAGCACATTCGGGCAGCGCTTGATCGCCGCCTCGAAATCCGACAGCGTCTTTTCGAATTGGCCCGACAGCGATATGTGCACGATCGCCGTCATCTGGTGGCCGAGCGCGGCATTCGAAAGCCGGGCGTGATAGCCGCGGATGGTGCCGGATTTCTCCAGATTGTCGAGCCGGCGCGAACAGGCCGACTGCGACAGGCCGACCCTTTCGGCGAGCGCCGCATTGGGTATGCGCCCATCCTTCTGCAGAGCCTCGAGAATGGCGATATCGATCCTGTCGAGCGGCATTTCTCGTGATTCCTGCGAAATTTCCTTGATTTCTCGCAACGATTATCGAAACGCATGACCCCGCGCAAGCGCATTCGCAAACACCTGCGCAACGATTCGTGGTTCACTCGGTTGATACAGGGAACGAGCCCGAAGGGCCGGATCAGGAGAAGACTATGCGCGTCGGCTGCCCCAAGGAAATCAAGAACCACGAATACCGCGTCGGCCTGACGCCGGGCTCCGTCCGCGAATATGTCGCGCATGGCCATGAAGTGCTGGTCGAAAGCGGCGCCGGCGCCGGCATCGGCGCCGATGACAATGCCTACCGCGCCGCCGGCGCCACCATCGCCAGGACCGCCGCCGACGTGTTCGCCAAGTCCGACATGATCGTCAAGGTCAAGGAGCCGCAGCCCAACGAATGGGCGCAGCTGCGCGACGGCCAGATTCTCTACACCTATCTGCACCTGGCCCCGGATCCGGAGCAGACCAAGGGCCTGCTCGCGTCCGGCGTCACCGCAATCGCCTATGAGACCGTAACCGACGACCGCGGCNCCTGCCGCTCTTGGCGCCGATGTCGGAAGTTGCCGGCCGCCTGTCGATCCAGGCCGGCGCGACCGCGCTGCAGAAGGCCAATGGTGGCCGCGGCGTGCTGCTCGGCGGCGTGCCCGGCGTACTGCCCGGCAAGGTCACGGTGCTCGGCGGCGGCGTCGTCGGCCTGCATGCCGCCCGCATGGCGGTCGGCCTCGGCGCCGACGTCACCATCATCGACCGCTCGATCCCGCGCCTGCGCCAGCTGGACGACCTCTTTACCGGCCGCGTCCACACCCGCTACTCCACAGTCGAGGCGCTTGAGGAAGAATGCTTCTCGGCCGACATCGTCGTCGGCGCCGTGCTCATCCCGGGTGCTGCTGCACCCAAGCTGGTCACTCGCGAAATGCTGTCGGGCATGAAGAAGGGCTCGGTGCTGGTCGACGTCGCTATCGACCAGGGCGGCTGCTTCGAGACTTCGCACGCCACCACCCATGCCGAGCCGACCTATGAGGTCGACGGCGTGATCCATTACTGCGTCGCCAACATGCCGGGCGCCGTGCCGGTGACCTCGGCGCACGCGCTCAACAACGCGACGCTGCATTATGGCCTGCAGCTGGCCGACAAGGGCCTGAAAGCGCTGGTCGACGACCACCATTTGCGCAACGGCCTCAATGTCCACAGGGGCAAGATCACCAATCGCGCCGTCGCCGAAGCACTCGGCTATGAGCTGGTCGAACCGAAAGTGGTTCTGGCTGCCTGACAGACGCCTTAATCGACTCAAGCAGTTCTGCCTCCCTCACCCGCCGGTTGCGCCGGCGGGTTTTTTATTGGCCGCGTGCTCACAAATTGCGGGCTCTAAGGCAACATCACGGCGAAACGGCCCGGCTTGGCGGTGCTTTTGCCTGCCGATGTGGCATTTTTGTCATTCCAATATTGGCGAGCGTCCTGTTAGAACACGGACGGGTTTGTTCTTATGCTAAGGGGCTAAAATGTTCATCTCTGCTAAATCCGTTCTTCTCGGGGCCGTTTCGGCAATGGCTTTGATATCGGTAGCGCATGCCGCCGATGTTGTGCAGCCGGTGGAAGAACCTGCCGGTTTCAACTGGAGCGGCGCCTATGTCGGCATCGGCGGCGGCTTCGGCGCCACCGTGCATCGCATCAGCGTCGACCCGGTGATCGACTTCAACGGGATCGGCGGCAACGGCGTGTTTGGCGAAATCACCGCCGGCTACGACTATATGGTCTCCGAGCGCTTCCTGCTCGGTGGCTTCATCGACGCCAACATCGGGAATATCGGTCCGTCGATCAGCCTTCCGGGCGCTGATATCGACCTGACGAACGCTTATGGCTTCGACGTCGGCTTGCGCGCCGGCTATCTCTTGAACCCCGATACGCTCGGCTATGTGCTCGGCGGCTACACCTGGAACCATTTCAAGCTCGAGGGTTCGGGCTTTGCCGACGGTCTCGATTTCACGGAGAACCGTGGCGGCTATGTCGTCGGCGTTGGCATGGAAACCGTGCTGCGCGGCAACTGGACGATTAAGACCGAGTACCGCTACGCCAACTATGGCGACGACTCGGTGGCTGACCTCGGCATTATTGGCGGCCCGGGAACCTCTCTGGATGTCGAGCCATCCAGCCACACCTTCCACATCGCGGCCAACTACCGCTTCGGCGCCCAGAATGGCGGCGGGGCCTCGTTTGCTGCTCCGACCTACAACTGGACCGGCTTCTATGTCGGCGGCGCGCTTGGTGCCGGCACCGTGGTGCATGACCTGACGCTCGCCAGCGCCCTCGAATTGGATGGCATCGGCGGCGAAGGCGTGTTCGGCGAGGCGAGCATCGGTTACGACCATGATTTCGGCGGCTGGGTCGCCGGCGTTCTGGTCGACGCCCGCTATTCCGGCATACGCTCGAAGCTGGACATTCCGGGTGGGTCGATCAAGGGCGATACCGACTATGGCTTCGATGCCCTGGCCCGCATCGGCGCCAAGGTCAACGAATCGACGCTGGCCTATGTCCTCGGCGGTTACAGCTGGCAGCATTTCGACCTGCATGCCTCCTCGCCCGTTGGCGACATCGTCGACTGGGGCTCGAGCGGCTTCTCGGTCGGTGGCGGCCTGGAAACGGCCGTTTCCAGCAACATGACGCTTGGTCTCGAATACCGCTATTCGCAGTATGAGAAAGAGGATTTCGGGTCGGACGGCTTCCTCACCGACGAGCCTTCCTTCCAGACCGTTCGCGTCGGCGCGAAGTATAAATTCAACTAAACGCCGCACACACACACGGCAAAGGCCCGTCGGTCAATTCCGGCGGGCTTTTTCTTTGCGCAAAATTCCTGGCGCCGGCATTGAACAGGCTGGCGGACAACAAAAAAGCGGAGCCAAAGCCCCGCTTCCTCGTTGTCGAGATCGCCGCCGGTTCATCCGCGGTCGGCAAACCCATCGACACTCGTCTTTTAATGGACGAATGCGACGGGAGTGCGACAGTTCACCGGCAGTCGGCGCGCCACCAGGCCGGCGACAATCGCGGCGCTTGTGTGAAGTGCTTCACATCAGCCATTCGAAAAACATGTGCAGACAGGGATGCCAACTTGACGGCTCGTGCCGTCACACGGTTCCCAACTGCCCGCCAGACCACCGGCGGGCATCTTTTTGTCAGAAACGCTCGATGCGGCACTGATAACAATTGTTGCGCGCCGAGCGGACGTGGACATAGGCGATGTCAGCGCGCTCAAACAGCGTCTCTGCCCGCGCCGCAATGCCGCCAGTCGGAATGACGCCGCCGCTGCCATAGACGATGCGGTCATCCGCACCATAGCCGCGCACGATATAGCCGCTGCTCTCAAGCATCTCTGGAAGCGCTTCCGTCTCGGCTGCGCGTTCGCATTCCTGCGCATGCAGGAAGATCGGTCCTGTCTCGGCGTAAGGCTGCAACGCCGGAAATGGCCGATAGGCCATGATCAGATAGCCATCGCCTTCGGCGACGTTTCTCAGGCAATGCCGGCACGGCACCCCGTCGCCATCTGAAACCTTCCGCTCCGGCGTTTGCCCGTAGGCGTCCGGCCCGCCGCGCTGCAGCGCTCTCACATCTTCTGTCGGCAAGGCTTTGAACTGGACGGTCATGGCTAAATCTCCGGTGTGGTTGACCGGAAATTATGCCCCCGCCGAGGTGCTTCCCACCCGATTCCTGTCAACTGTCAGCAGCCCGGCCAGTCTCAGGCCGGACTGCTTCGGCATTGGGCAGGTCCCGCGCCGGCTCAGCGGATGAAATCGTCGAAGCGGCGCAGCGTCACCCGGCGCCTGCGCCAGTTCTCGTCCTGGGTCGGCACGAGCAGGAATTCCTCGCCATGAACGGTCGGTTCGGCCTTCAGTCGGAGAAAGTCACGGCCGCATGACGCTGGCCGAGCGCTCGGCGAACGACAGCGGATGCACGGTCTCCTTCTTTTGCGCCACCGGCGCAAAACCGAGCTTCTGGTAGAGCGGCAAGGCAGCCGGATGGTCGAGCGTGCAGGTCTGCACCGTTACCCGTTTCGGCCCATACGACCATGCTGCGGCAATCGCCGCACCGAGGAACCAACGGCCGATGCCTTGCCCGGTCGCATGTTCCATCATACCGAAATAAGCGAGCTCGACCTCTTCCGGCAGATGCGGCTTGAGGTCGAAGAACCCGGCTGGCGCGCCGTCAAGATAAAGCACCCGGATGTCGCGGTCCTCGCGGTGGATCCCGGCGGCAAGCTCGTCATCGTCCAGCCTCAGCACATTGACCCAGTGCCATTTGCGCCCGACCCGATCCATCAGATAGCGGTAGAAATGCAGCGGAATGTCCTTGGTCCTGAGCAGCGCGATCTGCCTGTTGTAGGGCAAGGGCGGCGAATAGGCCGGCGGCACATGCATTTCCAGAAACGTGACCGTAACCTCGATGTCGTCCAGCGCGCCATTTTCCATTGCCATCATTCCTTGCCCGTCACCACGGGCGTGTCTGCCAGCCCGCCCCATTCCGTCCATGAGCCGTCATAAAGGCGGTTGTCGGTGTGGCCGAGCGTCTCCAGCGCCAGAGTGACGACAGCCGCCGTGATGCCGGAACCGCAAGAGGTGACGACCGGTTTCGACAGATCGATACCGGCATCCTCAACGGCCTTGCGCAACTGGTCCTTCGACAACAGCGCGCCATCCTGTGACAGCGCCGAATAAGGCAAATTGTGCGCGCCGGGCATGTGGCCGGAGCGAACACCCGCGCGGGGCTCTGGCTCGGCGCCGGTGAAGCGGCCCGCGCCTCGGGCGTCCGCAATCTGGCTCTCGCCAGTCTCGACGATGCGGCGCATGTCGGCAAGGCTGGCGACGCGAGCGGCATCGAAATCGGCATGAAACACATTCGGCGCGATCTTGGTCGGCTCCGCCGTCACCGGCCGGCCCGCCGCCTTCCAGCGGTCGAAGCCGCCGTCGAGCACATAGACCTGGAACACGCCCATGACGCGGAACATCCACCAGGCGCGCGGCGCCGAGAAGAAACCCGGACTGTCATAGACGACAATGGTGTCGTCGGCCGAAATTCCCATGGCGCCTACATATTGCGCGAAATGCTGTGGCGAGGGCAGCGTGTGCGGCAGCTTGGCATCAGGATCGGAGGCCGCATCATGATCGAAGAATCGCGCACCCGGAATATGCGCAGCCTCATACTCGGCGCGCGCATCGCGCTTCTGCGCCGGCAGATACCAGGATGCATCGACGATCGTCAGGCCGGGCTCGCCAAGACGGCTCTGCAACCAGTCCGCATCGACGGTGAAAGGGCTGTCATCGGCCATTGTTCTTCTCCTGCTCCGCCTTGGCGAAGCATTGCTTCCTGTTGACCATGATCTTCCCCGAAAACCAGCTTCCACTTTTCGGGATCATGGTTCGTTCAAGCTACCGGCATTGGTCCGAAGCGAATGCGAAAACGCCGGTTTTCGCGGCCCTTCTTCTCGATCTTGCCGATATGGATTTCACCGACTTCGCCGGTGCTTTTGACATGGGTGCCGCCGCAGGGCTGGCTGTCGATCGAAGCGTTGTCGCCGATGCAGACCAGGCGGATCTTGCCGGTGCCGGCGGGCGGCCGGACAGTCTTGGATTTCACCAGGCCAGGATTGGCTGCCAGTTCCTCGTCGGTGATCAGCCTGATGAAGATCGGATGATCGGCTCGCACCAGTTCCATCAGCCCGGCGGTGACGTCTTCCCTGGTGAAGCCGGCATCGGGAGCGTCGAAGTCGACGCGGCTGTCATCTTCGGAAACCGCAGCACCGGTAATCGGAAACGGACAGACGACGGTGAGCAAATGGCAAGCTGCGTGCATGCGCATCAGGAGATGCCGCCGCTCCCAGTCGATGGCGAGTTTCACCCGCTCGCCGACCTCGGGTGCCGGCTGCTCCGGCGCCGGCACATGGATGATCTCGTCCTTGGTCTCGCCGGTGATGGTGGCGGCAATGGCGATGCGGCTGCCGTCGGCGCGCTCTAATGTTCCGGTATCGCCAGGCTGGCCGCCCGATGTGGCATAGAAGATGGTCCGGTCGAGAATGATGCCGCCGCGCTCGTTGATGGCGACAACAGTGGCGTCGGCCGCTCTGAGATAGGCGTCGTCGCGAAACAGCGCTTCTGTTCTGTGCGCCATCAGGCGACCTTCTCATACGGCACCGGAATTGTGCTGCGCTCATCCATCCAGCCCGGCACCGGCAGGTTCTTCTCGCGCAGGAATTCCGGGTTGAACAGCTTCGACTGGTAGCGCGTGCCATAGTCGGCAAGGATAGTCACGATGGTGTGGCCGGGGCCAAGCTCGCGCGCCAGCCGTATCGCGCCGGCAATGTTGATGCCGGTCGAACCGCCGACGCACAGGCCTTCTTCCTGGATCAGGTCGAAGACGATCGGCAGCGCTTCCTCGTCCGGCACCTGGAACGAGAAGTCCGGCGTGAACCCATCGAGATTTGCCGTGATGCGCCCCTGCCCTATCCCTTCGGTGATCGAGCTGCCGTCGGACTTCAATTCGCCACTCGTGTAGAAGGAATAGAGCGCCGCACCCAGCGGATCAGCGAGCGCGATCTTGACGTTGCTGCTCCTGGCCTTCAGCCCGAAGGCGACGCCGGCCAGCGTTCCGCCCGAACCCACCGCCGAGACGAAACCGTCGACCTTGCCGCCGGTCTGCGTCCAGATTTCTTCCGCCGTGGTGCGGATATGGCCGTCGCGATTGGCAACGTTGTCGAACTGGTTGGCCCAGATCGCGCCGTTCGGCTCCGACCTCGCCATCTGCTCGGCTAGCCGCCCGGACAGTTTCACGTAGTTGTTGGGGTTCTTGTAAGGCATCGCCGGCACTTCGATCAGCTCGGCGCCAAGCAGCTTGATCGTGTCCTTCTTTTCCTGGCTCTGGGTGTCGGGAATGACGATCACTGTGCGATAGCCCAGCGCCTTGGCAACCAGCGTCAGGCCGATGCCGGTATTGCCGGCCGTGCCTTCGACGATGACCCCGCCCGGCTTCAACAGCCCGCGCTGTTCGGCGTCGCGGATTATGAACAGGCCGGCGCGATCCTTGACCGACTGGCCGGGGTTCATGAACTCGGCCTTGCCCAGGATCTCGCAGCCGGTCTGCTCCGAGGCCTTGTTGAGGCGGATCAGGGGCGTGTTGCCGATCGCTTCGATCACAGAACGGGGCATCCGGGATTCCTTATGTAGCTGCGGCGAGACCCTAGAAACCCGAAGCTTGCGTTTCAAGGTAAGAATTCGCCTGGTCCAGAGCATGATGCCGAAAAGTGTGAGCGGTTTTCGGCCGACATCAACTCTATTCCCTTGATTCAGAGTCGGATGATGGCAGGTCTGTTCGATCTGCCATCATCCGACGCTGGGCGCATTTCGGGCACTGCAATCTCCCGCGGCCGGACATCGCGCGATGACGATCATTTCAACCAGTACGGAAAAGCGCTCTTTTCATTCGATTTTTTCACCGCTAGAGCACTAATGACAGATCGGCAGGGCGCAGAATGACACTTTACCGGGCCAACCCGAAGCACGGCGTCGCCTGGATAACCGGCGGCAGCAGCGGCATCGGCCGTGCGCTGGCAAAGGACCTCGCGGCAAAGGGCTTTGTCGTCGCGGTCACCGCACTCGACGGCGACCCACTCGACGCGCTCATCGTCGAGACGGCGCAGATGCCGGGACGTGTCGTGGCCTACCCTTGCGACGTCACCGATGAGCCGCGCATGGCAAGCACGGTGGCGGCGATTGAAAAGGAGCTCGGGCCGATCGTGCTCGCCGTCTTCAACGCCGGCAACTACATCGCCACGCCCGGCGAAGACCTCAGGGTCCGCGACTTTCGCCAGACCTTCGAGGTCAACTATTTCGGTATCATCAATGGCCTCGTCCCGCTCATGGAGCGCATGCGCATCCGTGCGCGCGGCCATATCGTGCTTGTCGGATCGGTCACAGCCTATTTCGGCTGGCCGACCACGGCGGCCTATGGCGGCTCGAAGGCGGCGATCAACATCCTGGCCGAGTCGCTGAAATACGATTTCGACAAGATGAATGTCCGGATCCAGGTGATGAATCCGGGCTTCATCGACACGCCGCTGACCGAAAAGAACATGCTGCCGATGCCGGGACTGATGCCGGTCAACCGCGCCTCGCGCCGCATGCTGCGCGGCATCGAGCATGGCGGCTTCGAGGTTACCTTCCCTCACCGGCTGAGCTGGGGGCTGAAGCTGCTGGCACTGCTGCCAAGGCCAGTCTGCCGGTGGTTCATCAGCACGGCGACCCGCTGGACAGGGCGGCCGCTGAATTTCGACCGCAAGCCGCCGAACCAATAGCTGTCCACAGTCCGGCTGTTGCCTGACTGCACCGGCCGCCATAGGCTTTAGAATTGTTGTGGAGTCTGAGATGGGGCGACGGATCGTGCTTGCGGTGCTGGGCGTCGTCATCATCCTTGTCTTGGCCCTCCTGCTTGGTCCGCGCGTTCCCGTCGACACAACAATCAGCTTCGACCCCAAAGTGATCGGCGACGATCCGCAAGCGTATATTGCGCGCGAAGAGGCTGCCGTGCCCAACGTTCGCGACGGGCTCGAGAAAGAAATCATCTGGGCCGATCCGATGGTTCACGCCAGGACGCCATTGGCGATCGTCTATATCCATGGCTTTTCGGCATCGAAGGGCGAGGTTCGCCCGCTGGCCGACGAGGTCGCCGACCAACTCGACGCCAACCTTTTCTACACCCGCCTCACCGGTCATGGGCAGGACGGCGCTGCTATGGCGCAAGGCAGCGTCAATGCCTGGATCAACGACTATGAGGAGGCGCTCGCCATCGGCCGAGCCATCGGCGACAAGGTGATCGTCATCGGCACCTCGACCGGTGGATCGCTGGCGGCATGGGCGGCGACTGAGCCTGGCGCATCGGACGGCGTCGCTGCAATCGCATTCATCTCGCCGAATTTTGGCATCAGGGCTTCAGGCGCCGAGCTGCTGACCATGCCCTGGGGCAGGCAGATCGCCGATTTCGTCGGCGGCAAGGAGCGCAGCTTTCCGACCCGCAACGCGCTGCACGAGAAACTCTGGACGCACACATATCCAATGGCAGCCGTGCTACCGATGGCGGCGCTGACCAACCTTGCCTACGCAGCGCCTGTGGAGAAGGCAACCATACCGGCGCTGTTCATCTTCTCGGATTCCGACAAGGTGGTGCGCCAGGATCGCACCCGCGAAATCGCCGGCCGCTGGGGCGCACCGCATGAACTGGTGCCCGTCGACGACAATGGCGATCCCGACAACCACGTCATTGCCGGCGACGCGCTGTCGCCCTCGACCACGGCATTCCTGGCGCAGCGGATCGTCGTGTGGGTTCAGGCAATTACCGGGCAGCCCTAAACGAAAAAGGTCGGCCGAAGCATTGCCCCGGCCGTCCTCATATTCAATCGTCAGCAATCAAGCCAGGCTCGACGAGCCTGACCGGTTCGTCTGATCAGGCAGCCCGCGCCGCGGGCCGCTTGCCGCCGAAGCGGCGCTTGTTGTTGCCCTTGAAGGCCTTGGCGCCTTCCGGCTTGCGCTCGCTTGCACCCGCAAAGGCCGGCTTGTCACCAAAACGCTTCTTGGCGAAGCCGTTGTTCTGGCCACCGGGCCGCCTGCCGTCGCGACGGCCATTGCGGTCGTTGCGATCGTTGGCGGGCTCGAAGCGCTCGTTCTTTTCGGCCGGATTGCGCACCGGATCCGGGCTGCCGAGATGGTCGGCAACGATCGGCAGCTTGCTGCGGATGATGCGCTCGACCTGACGCAGCTTGCTGTTTTCGGAAGGGTCGCAAAGCGTGATGGCAATGCCGTCCATCCCGTTACGGCCGGTACGTCCGATGCGGTGGACATAGCTTTCGGCCTCATCCGGCAGATCGAAATTCACCACATGGCTGATGCCGGGAACGTCGATGCCGCGCGCCGCGATGTCGGTCGCGACGAGAATGCGCACCGAGCCCTCGCGGAAATCGTTGAGCGCCTTCTGGCGGGCGTTCTGCGACTTGTTGCCGTGGATGACGGCGGCCTTGAAGCCGTCGCGCTCGAGGTCCTTGGTCACCCGGTCGGCGCCATGCTTGGTGCGCGAGAAGATGATGACGGACTTCATTGCCTCGTCGGCGAGCATCGTCGACAGCACCTGGCGCTTCTGCTTGGTGCGGGCAAAGACGACGCCCTGCACGATCTCGGCGGCCGCGGTGCTCTGCGGCGCGACTTCGACGCGGATCGGGTTCTTCAACAGGCCCTTCGCCAGCTCGGCGATTTCGTTGGGCATGGTGGCCGAGAACAGCACCGTCTGACGGTCGGGCGCGGTCGCCTTGGCGATCCGCTTTACGTCGTTGATGAAGCCCATGTCGAGCATGCGGTCACCCTCGTCCAGCACCAGCCATTTGGTGTCGGAGAGAATGAGGTCGCCCTCGCGCACCAGGTCGGTCAGGCGGCCGGGCGTGGCGATCAGGATGTCGACGCCGGGCGCAACCTTCTTCACCTGGCTGAAGCGCGAGACGCCGCCAAGCACGAGAGCCGTCGAGACATGCGCGCCCTTGGCGAGGATCTTGATGGTGTCCTCGATCTGGACGGCGAGTTCGCGCGTCGGCGCCAGGATCAGCGCACGAGTGGTCTTGGCTCGGCGCTTGGTGCCGAGCGCGATGATCTTCGACAGGATCGGCAGCGCGAAGGCAGCGGTCTTGCCGGAGCCGGTCTGGGCGATGCCGAAGATATCACGGCCTTCCATCTGCGGCGGGATCGCCTGCGTCTGGATCGGCTTCGGCTCGGTGAAGCCGGCGCCATGCGTCGCCTTGAGCAGCGCGCCCGTGATCCCAAGAGCTGCGAAACCGGTGAGGTCCGCAGTGTTGCCGGTCGAGATCGCGTTACCGGCTGAGGTGTTTTCGTTGGTCAAAATAGTCTTCTTTCACGCGGTCTTGGCCGCAAACATCGATGGCGGCAGGGCGCAACCTGCCGCCGAAAAAATTGATATGAAACGACAAGGCGGGCGGACGGAAACGTCCACTCGGCTGCGCTGTCGTGCCCGCAGGCGTCATGCCACGGGGCTCTTTCGCCACTTCGTGATGTATCGGAAAGAGGGGCCGATATACCGGAAAGAGGGAAAACAGACGCAACCAGTCTCATTTGTCGAGAAGGCCGGAATCTCCGGCCCAAGCGCCTATGGGCTGCATATGGCTGAGTTCGCTCCGGAATGCAAGGGGCCACATGTTGCAGCGCAATAATCGAGGCCGAAAGCGGCGCTTGCACACGCCTGCAGGCATCATTACCACAAATGCAGCTTCCATTTCTGGAGACCGAGCGATGAAGGATGTGCTGAAGGAACTCGAGCGCCGCCGCGAGATCGCCCGCATGGGTGGCGGCCAGGCCCGCATCGACGCCCAGCACAAGAAGGGCAAGCTGACGGCGCGCGAACGTATCGAGGTCTTTCTCGACGAAGGCTCGTTCGAGGAGTTCGACATGTATGTCGAGCATCGCTCGACCGACTTCGGCATGGAGAAAACCAAGATCGCCGGCGATGGTGTCGTCACCGGCTGGGGCACCGTCAATGGCCGTCCGGTCTATCTCTTCGCCAAGGACTTTACCGTCTTCGGCGGCTCGCTGTCGGAGGCGCACGCCGAAAAGGTCATCAAGGTGCAGGAGATGGCGCTACGCAACCGCGCGCCGATCATCGGCATCTACGACGCCGGCGGCGCCCGCATCCAGGAAGGCGTGGCGGCGCTAGGCGGCTATGCCGAGATCTTTCAGCGCAACGTGCTCGCATCCGGCGTCATTCCTCAGATTTCCGTGATCATGGGCCCGTGCGCCGGCGGCGACGTCTATTCGCCTGCGATGACCGACTTCATCTTCATGGTGCGCGACACCTCTTACATGTTCGTCACCGGGCCGGATGTGGTCAAAACGGTCACCAACGAGGCGGTGACGGCCGAGAGCCTTGGCGGCGCGTCCGTCCACACGACCAAATCGTCGATTGCCGACGGCGCCTACGACAATGACGTCGAGGCGCTGTTGCAGATGCGCCGGCTGGTAGACCTTTTGCCCGCGTCAAATACGTCGGAGCTTCCTGAGATCGAGTGCTACCAGTCGGTCACCGACCATGATCTGTCGCTCGACCGGCTGATCCCAGACAACGCCAACAAGCCTTACGACATCAAGGAGCTGATCCTCAAAGTTGCCGATGAAGGCGATTTCTTCGAGATCCAGCAGAACTTTGCCAAGAACATCGTCACCGGTTTCGGCCGCGTCGAAGGCCGCACCGTCGGCTTCGTCGCCAACCAGCCGATGGTGCTGGCCGGCGTGCTCGATTCCGACGCAAGCCGCAAGGCGGCGCGCTTCGTGCGCTTCTGCGACTGTTTTTCCATTCCCATCGTCACCTTCGTCGACGTACCCGGCTTCCTGCCCGGCACCGCGCAGGAATATGGCGGCCTGATCAAGCATGGCGCGAAACTCCTGTTTGCCTACGCCGAGGCGACCGTGCCGAAAATCACGGTCATCACCCGCAAAGCCTATGGCGGCGCCTATGACGTGATGGCCTCAAAGCACCTGCGCGGCGATATGAACTATGCCTGGCCGACGGCGCAGATCGCGGTGATGGGGGCGAGAGGCGCGGTCGAGATCATCTACCGCAAGGATATCGGCGACGCCGAAAAGATCGCAGCTCACACAAAGGCTTACGAGGACCGTTTCCTGTCGCCCTTCGTCGCCGCCGAACGCGGCTATGTCGACGAGGTGATCATGCCGCATTCGACCCGCCGCCGCATTGCCCGGGCACTGCGCATGCTGCGCAACAAGGACATGCAGAACCCTTGGAAGAAGCACGACAACATCCCGTTGTAACATCCAATGTCGCGACTGATCATCAGCGCCGGTCGGCGGTTTGGCAGGTTCACGGTCCTGTTTTTCGTTGTTCCCGCTCTCATCATCTTCTGCGTCTGGATGTCCCTGCTCGACAACCATCCAATCTGGTTTATCGCCAGCGGCTTCGTCGTCATGCCGATCGCCACCACGGCCTTGGCATTTCTGTTCGGCACATTGTTTGCGGGCTTCCGACGCAGCAAGATCAAAGGCGTCAGTGAAGCAGAAGCGCCCGGCCTGTGGGCGCTGTGGCGGAGCGTCGCCGGACCGCGCCGTGCTGCGCGCACGGTTGTCATACTAGAGGGCAACCTGAACGCCAGCGTGCGCGAAGAGCGCACGCTTCTCGGCCTTCTCGGCAATCGGCTGTTTCTAACCATTGGCATCCCTCTCCTCGCTGTGACCGATGAAAGAGCGCTTGCCGCGATCCTTGCCCATGAGGACGCGCATGTGCGCAACAAGGATACCAATGGCAGCCTCAATCTCGCTGAGTTCGAAAACGGTTTCGGATTTGTCTTCGAGTATGCCCCGCCCGGAACCACGATCACAGGCAGCCTGCTCCACGCCGCTATCGGCTGGCTGTCGCAATCGTTCGAGCGGGAAGAAATCCGGCTTTCGCGCGAAGCGGAGATCAAGGCAGATCGACACGCGGCATCCTCCGGCGACGCCGAGCACGCCGCACGCGCGCTGTTGCTTCTTGCCACGGCAGACGTGCATTTCACGGAGACGGTCTATGACCCTTTGCAGCATGAATTGCGAGGTGCTTTGCGTCCGCCGCGACCGCCGCTCGAGCGCATGCTGGAAGCTGCCGGCCAGCTGCGAGAACCCATTTGCCTTAATGTTTGCGCCCGCAAGGCGTGGGCAAGCCCGGATGACGCAAAGTCCACCCATCCATCATGGGCTCAACGGCTGGCGGCGCTTGGCTACACGGAGCCGCCCGACCTGGACCCGATCGCCGTGACCGCGCTCTCGACGCTGCTGAACTCGAGCGTAGCACAGCGCCACATTTCGGAATTCGACACCAAATGGACTGCGCGGATGGAAAACTATCTCCAGCGCTGAACTGGTGGTCGCCCAACTCGCAGGCTCACTCCTCTTCCGCCGCCCCGAACCCCGCATCCCTGGGGGCGCTGGTCGCGCTCGCCCAGGGCGTCGCGTGATTATCGATGCGCATCTGGAAGATGAAATAGGTCGGCGAGCAGTAGCCGATGCCTTTCACCTTGGCAGCACCCGGCGTGTCCGGCGGCAGCGACTGGCACATATAGTCCTCGCGGCAGAAATGATCAGCCGAGCAGGCTGGACGGTTGCCGCGGTTGACCGCGCCGCCGAGGCACTGGTCGAAATTGTTGGTGGCGACGCAGGTGTCGAATTTCTTGCCGCCGACCATGCCGCAAATTTCCGATGGCATCGGCTTGCCCGTCTTGAATGCGGCGAAGCTGCGGTCCTTGTCGTCGCAGGCGCGATAAGCGATGCCTGCCGGTACGCCGATTTTCGGTGGCCGGCAGGTGTAGGCGGTCCGCGAAAAGGTCGGCGCAAAAGCCGCGAACTGGCCGGTGATCTTGTAGCGGTCGTTGAACGGCTGAGACGGGTTGCTGGCGATCGACCCGGTCAGGCAGGGATGGCCCGAAAACATCTTTGGACTGTCCTTGGGCAACAGACATTGCGCCAGCGTGGTGCGCACGCCTGAGGCCGTCGCCAGCGGCGTGCAGACGGTGCCGCCACCGCATTGCCAGGTCGCGCCGAAGCGTTTTGCATCATCCGGCATCAGGCACGTCATCGCCATCTCGGCCGGGGCGTAGTCGACATCGCCGGCATCGGTCCATGTCGCTGGCGGCGCGAAGGACAGCGGCCGGTAGCGGTTCGGCTCCTTGCCTTCTTTCGTCGCGCGCAGCCAGGCCTCACGTCGCGGAATCTCGGCATGGAGATGCGGCGAGATGCCGACCTCGATCCGGTTGAGAGGCGACGTCGTTTTGTCGTCGAGGCCAATGAAGTGAAAGCCGGCCGTCGAGCCCGCCTGGTGGCAGCCCTGGCAGGCGCCATTGTCCAGCCGCTCGACCAGCGCCTCCGGTGTCCGCACCAGCTTTAGCGCCGCATAGTCCAAGCCGGCGAAATCCGCTGGCTGGAACAGCGGCGTGAACGGATGGTTGGCCCGTCTCGCGCTGCCGAAGGTCGACCACGAGATGATTTTCTTGGCCAGGAATTCGTCGGGGATTTCGTAGACGCCGAGATCGATGGCCGCGACATTGGCGCTGACGTAGTCGGCGAGCCCTTTCTTCAGTGCGGCATCATCCGAGAGCCGCGCAACGTCAGGCGTATTCTCCAGCGGCTTCTCGCTGATGGCAGCGCCATCGATGCCGAAGATCCGCATGAGATAGGCCGCCTGCCCGCCGAATTCGGTCTCCTGTCCCGAGGGAAAACGCACCACCTGCGCATTGAGTTCAAGCTGCTTGAACGTCAGTTCCTCCGGTGCCAGCGAACCGCCGGCCAGCCAGCCGGCATCGACGTTTTCGTCGATCTGCGGTGTCCAGCGCCCGGCAACGCCGACGCAGCCGCCATCGGCATCCGGCGCCACGCTGTAGACGGCGTTGAAATTGAATGGCAGCCGCGATGCCAAAACCTTGCCGTTCTTGCGGAAACTGTAGGCCAGGCGATAGATGAAGCGCACCTCGCCACAGCTCTTGTCGCCTTGCAGCGCGGTGAAGTCACGCCGGTCCAGCCGGTTGACGACGCCGACCAGGCGGAAGCGCGCGGCCTCGGTCTTCAGCCAGCGCATATCCATGATGCGGCCGACATTGCCGTCGGTCACCTCGTAGAGCGTGCGCCCGCCGGCCTTTATCTCGGCCCGCAGCGTGGCAATATCGGCCGCCACCATGTCGACAACAGCACGATAGGCCGGCACCTCACTGTAGAGCGTCTTCAGATCGTCCGCGCCGTCGACGGCGAAAATGCCGGCGAAGCCAAACCCCTTGGCATCGAGGGCGGCGAGCACCGCCGGATCGTCGACGATGGTCACCGGCTGCTCAGCGCGCACGCCATGCGAGGCGAACAGCGCGATGATGGCTGCAATGGCGAGCGCGAAACGCTTCATCCGATCGGCACCTTCTGCCGTGCCTCGACAAGTTCACGCAGCACCGGCACCAGCGCCAGCGGCAGATCCTCGGCGATCAGACCCGGTCCGAAGCGGCTGCCGGCCTCGGCATGGATCCAGACCGCTGCGCAGGCGGCCTCGAATGCCTGCATGCCCTGCGCCAGCAGCGCGGCGACAATGCCCGCCAGCACGTCGCCGGAACCGGCGGTGGCGAGCCATGGTGCACCATTGGCGTTGATCACCGCGCGGCCGTCCGGCGCCGCGATGACGGTGTCGGCGCCCTTGTAGACCATGATGGCGTTGGCTCGTTCAGCGGCTGCGCGCGCCTTGGCGAGTTTCGACTGCTTCTTGTCCTTCGCGATGTCGGGAAAAAGTCTGGCGAATTCGCCTTCATGCGGCGTCAGCACCAATACCGGCGCCAACGGGAGCAGCGCGGCGTCGAACAGGGCCTGAGGCTGATGCGCCAATGACGTGATGGCGTCAGCATCCAAGACAATGGCAGGGCGCTGAATTCCGAATGAACTCGTCGACGTGCGGTTTAGGTCAGCGACCGTCGCGATCAATTGCAACGCGAAATCCCCCACTTTGGGTTTCGGCCCGAGCCCTGGTCCGAACACAAGTACTTCGGGGTGCCTCGCCGACAAAAATTCCTGCACTTCCTCCATCGAACCGGCCTCGCGCAGCATGATCGATGTCAGATGCGCGGCGTTTACCTGCATGGCATTTTCAGGCGAGAGCACGGTCACCGCCCCTGCCCCGGCTCTGGCTGCAGCCATCGCCGACAGCCGCGCCGCACCTGTCGCGCTCGGCCCGCCGGAAAAGACGCTGACGTGGCCGCGCTTATACTTATGTGTATCGACCGCCGTTTTCGGAAAACTGTATAGCCAGAAGTCAGGCGTGTTCTCGAACGTCTTGATCTTGAACTCATCGACGATCGCATCCGGAATGCCGATATCGGCGACGATGATCTCGCCGCAGAGGCTGCGCCCCGGCATCAGCAGATGGCCGGGCTTTTTCCGCACGAACGTCACCGTCACGTCGGCCTTGAAATAAGCGTTGCTCAAGCCGGTCTCGCCCGACACACCAGAAGGCAGATCGATTGACACCACAGGCACGCGCTCCGCCGCGGCCAATCCTGAGACGGCAGAGGCATGCAGGGATATCTTCTTCGACAATCCCGCACCATAGAGCGCGTCCACGACGACTTCACCCGGTTCCGGGTAGCAGTGTCCGATGTGCTCGACCGGCAGATTGCAGGCCTCGGAAGCTCGCGCCGCATCACTCCCGGGCTTCTGCTTGCCTTCGGCCCAGAGCGCCACATTCACACCAGCCTCGGCCAGCAACCGCGCTACAACATAGCCGTCGCCACCATTATTGCCGGGGCCGCACAGCACGTGCACGCGGCTTGCTGCGGGATAGCGTGCCAGGACCACAGCAGCGACCGCTTCGCCGGCGCGCTGCATCAGGCCATAGCCGTCGAGCGGACCGGCCGCGATCGCCAGCCGGTCGGCCTCGCCCATCTCGGCCGGCGACAGGACTTCATTGCTCATGGATTGCCGATCCCGCATTTCGTTCAAGGCCGACCCCTTTGTCCCTATCGAGCATTGTCCAGTTTCGGATTCGAAGCAAACGGCCAGGTGCTGCGTTGGCGTGCGGCCAATCCTTTCGCAGACTGGTGCCACGGATCCGCGCGGGCCTGCAAAATGCGCAATCTGCCTAATTATCGTGCAGACGCCCGAAGCGGCAATGTGTAGGCTTCGGGCAGCTTTGCCGCAGCCGAAGCAGAGGATGACGCGAATGTGCATCCCGGCGCGGCGCGGCATTGGAATTGCGCGAAACCGCTTCGCGTGGGCTGAAATTGGCACGGTTCGTGCTTGATGGAGGCGCAAGCGGGGCGCACAACCCGTTTTTTTTGGCAGTGGAGGCCACTTTTTACATGAAAAAGATCGAAGCGATCATCAAGCCGTTCAAGCTAGACGAAGTGAAGGAAGCGCTTCAGGAGGCCGGTCTGCAAGGCATTACCGTGACCGAGGCTAAGGGCTTTGGCCGCCAGAAAGGCCATACCGAACTCTATCGCGGCGCCGAATATGTCGTCGACTTCCTGCCCAAGGTGAAGATCGAAGTCGTGCTGGGCGACGACGCCGTCGAAGGCGCCATCGAAGCCATCCGCAAGGCGGCGCAGACCGGCCGCATCGGAGACGGCAAGATCTTCGTCTCCAACATCGAGGAGGTCGTTCGCATCCGTACCGGCGAAACGGGGATGGACGCCGTCTGAGCTTTCTGATTTCAGATTAACGTCTCCTCGAAACGTCATCACACAGGGAAGAAACGACATGACGACAGCCAAAGACATCATGAAGCAGATCAAGGACAACGACGTGAAATTCGTCGACCTGCGCTTCACCGATCCGAAGGGCAAGCTGCAGCACGTCACGATGGATGTCATCGAGGTCGAGGAAGACATGTTCGCCGACGGCGTCATGTTCGACGGCTCCTCGATCGCCGGCTGGAAGGCGATCAACGAGTCCGACATGGTGCTGATGCCCGATGCGGACACCGTCCATATGGATCCGTTCTTCGCCCAGTCGACCATGGTCATCCTGTGCGACATTCTCGATCCGGTCTCCGGCGAATCCTACAACCGCGACCCGCGCGGCACCGCCAAGAAGGCCGAGGCCTACATGAAGGCCGAAGGCATCGGCGACACCATCTATGTCGGCCCCGAAGCCGAGTTCTTCGTCTTCGACGACGTCAAGTACAAGGCCGATCCCTACAACACCGGGTTCAAGCTGGACTCGACCGAACTGCCGTCCAACGACGACACCGACTACGAGACCGGCAATCTCGGCCACCGCCCGCGCGTCAAGGGCGGCTACTTCCCTGTGCCGCCGATCGACAGCGCGCAGGACATGCGCTCCGAAATGCTGACCGTGCTCGCCGAAATGGGCGTGCGCGTCGAAAAGCACCATCACGAGGTTGCCGCTGCCCAGCACGAGCTCGGCATCAAGTTCGACACGCTGGTCCGCAACGCCGACAAGATGCTGATCTACAAATATGTCGTGCACCAGGTCGCCAACGCCTATGGCAAGACGGCCACCTTCATGCCGAAGCCGATTTTCGGCGACAACGGCTCGGGCATGCACGTCCACCAGTCGATCTGGAAGAACGGCAAGCCGACCTTCGCCGGCAATGAATATGCCGGCCTGTCGGAGTCGTGCCTGTTCTACATCGGCGGCATCATCAAGCACGCCAAGGCCATCAACGCCTTCACCAACCCGCTGACCAACTCCTACAAGCGCCTTGTGCCTGGCTATGAAGCCCCGGTGCTGCTCGCCTACTCCGCGCGCAACCGTTCCGCCTCCTGCCGCATTCCGTTCGGCTCGTCGCCGAAGGCCAAGCGCGTCGAGGTCCGCTTCCCCGATCCGGGCGCGAACCCCTACCTCGCTTTCGCCGCCATGCTCATGGCCGGCCTCGACGGCATCAAGAACAAGATCCACCCGGGACAGCCGATGGACAAGGATCTCTACGATCTGCCGCCGAAGGAACTGAAGAAAATCCCGACCGTCTGCGGCTCGCTGCGCGAAGCCCTGCAGAGCCT
This sequence comes from Mesorhizobium sp. LNJC394B00, assembly GCF_000502555.1. Taxonomy (NCBI): domain Bacteria; kingdom Pseudomonadati; phylum Pseudomonadota; class Alphaproteobacteria; order Hyphomicrobiales; family Phyllobacteriaceae; genus Mesorhizobium; species Mesorhizobium sp. LNJC394B00. The sequence continues at coordinate 26,832 of NZ_AYWH01000004.1, read as the reverse complement.
GGACAAGGATCGCGGCTTCCTGAAAGCCGGCGGCGTCTTCGACGACGACCAGATCGACAGCTACATCGAGTTGAAAATGGCCGAAGTGATGCGCTTCGAAATGACCCCGCATCCGGTCGAATACGACATGTACTATTCGGTCTGAGCGATAAGCCTCAGCGCCAAGGAAAACCCCGGCGTCAGTTCAGACGCCGGGGTTTTTGTTTGACCAATAGCAGACCGTAGACGTGGTAGCAGCAGGCTACGGCGCAGGCTTACGAAGCCTGCGCCGCTATAGATGCTTAGGCGGCCGCCGAAACCTGCGCGCTGGTCGAAACCTCCGCGATGGTCTTCAGGATCTGCGAAGCGATCTGATAGGGGTCGCCTTGCGAATTCGGGCGGCGGTCTTCCAGGTAGCCCTTGTAGTCATTGTTGACGAAGGAATGCGGCACGCGGATCGAGGCGCCTCGGTCGGCGATGCCGTAGCTGAAGCGGTTCCACGGAGCGGTCTCATGCTTGCCGGTCAGGCGCTTGTCGTTGTCCGGGCCGTAGACGGCGATGTGGTCCATCAGGTTCTTGTCGAATTGAGCCATCAGCGCTTCGAAATAGGCCTTGCCGCCGACTTCGCGCATATAGGCGGTCGAGAAGTTGGCGTGCATGCCCGAGCCGTTCCAGTCGGTGTCGCCGAGCGGCTTGCAGTGATACTCGATGTCGATCTCGTATTTTTCGGTCAGGCGCTGCAAGAGATAGCGGGCCATCCACATCTGGTCGGCGGCCTTCTTGGAGCCCTTGCCGAAAATCTGGAATTCCCACTGGCCCTTCGCCACTTCGGCGTTGATGCCTTCATGGTTGATGCCTGCTGCGAGGCAGAGGTCGAGATGCTCCTCGACGATCTGGCGCGCGATCGGGCCGACATTCGAATAGCCGACGCCGGTGTAGTACGGGCCCTGCGGCGCCGGATAGCCGCTCTCGGGGAAGCCGAGCGGACGGCCGTCCTTGTAGAAGAAATACTCCTGCTCGAAGCCGAACCAGGCGCCCTCGTCGTCGAGGATGGTGGCGCGCTTGTTGGACACATGCGGCGTCACGCCATCTGGCATCATCACTTCGCACATCACCAGCACGCCATTGGTGCGGGCCGGATCGGGGAACACGGCAACCGGCTTCAGCACGCAATCGGAGCTATGGCCTTCGGCCTGCTGCGTCGAGGAACCGTCAAAGCCCCACAGCGGCAGCTGCTCGAGCGTCGGGAACTCGGCGAACTCCTTGACCTGGGTCTTGCCGCGAAGATTGGGGACCGGCGTGTAACCATCGAGCCAGATATACTCGAGCTTGTATTTCGTCATTCTAGAGCCTCTCGTTGCTTGATCACCGAACCTGGATGACGCCGGCGCGCCGAGCCATCCAGCAGCCCAGCTGCCAAGCCAATAAAATGCAAATCGTGTGCCACTTCAGTTGGTCAGGGTGCGGCAAAAATGCCCTTTCATGCCGGTGACGAAGGCAAGCCGCCTAAGCAATGCGCCCGGATCGATCAAAGGCAGAATTTGCTTAAATAACAGGCAAATGCCGATCTTTCTTTAGGCATCTTGCCTAAATGGATTGCAGGACTTACCTTGATGGAAAGATGAATCGAAGAGCCTCTCCAGAAGAAAGGAGACCGACCATGGAAATCACCTCAGCCCGTCCGTCGGCCAAAATCCTGATGTTCCCGGTGGCAGCGCGTGCGGGTGCCTCAAATTTAGGCGTAAAGGCCAAGTTTGCGGCAGAGCTTGCTTCGCTGCGCGATCAGCCGCTTGACCATGGCGAGGCTTGGTATCATGAGGCCGCCATTGCGGACGCCGAACAGCCTCGCAAGAGCTAGGCGTCTTCCGCGCTGATAGATCGAACAGGCCCACAAATCAAAAACCCGGCGCGATCGCTCGCGCCGGGTTTTTTGTTTGATACAGGGCCGTCGGCTACTGCTTGGTATGCAGGTCGGTGCCGAGCGTATCCCTGACGAAGATCATGCCGATGATCAGCGTCACCGCCGCGATCACCACCGGATACCAAAGGCCATAGTAGATATCGCCCTTGTAGGCGCTGAACGCGAACACGATCGCGGGCAGCAGGCCGCCGAACCAACCATTGCCGATGTGATAGGGCAGTGACATGCCGCTGTAGCGGATGCGTGTCGGGAACATCTCGACCAGGATCGCCGCGATCGGCCCGTAGACCATGGTCACGTAGAGGACCAGGATGAACAGGATGCCGATGACCTTGGCCCAGTTGACCTGTGCGGGGTCGGCAAACATCGCGAACGCGCCCGCTGCCGGAACGCTGTAGACGGTCACCTCGGTGGCGCCCGCGGCTTCGTCCTTGGTCAGCACCTTGTCCTTGATCGCCTGTTCGGTCGGGACTGCGGTCTTTTCGCCGGCGCGGATGGCTGCCGCGTCGAGCTTCAGTTCAGGATTGGCCGCGACAAAGGCGTCGAGCTTCTGGTCGGCAACCTTGGCGGCAGCACGCTTCAGCGGATAACCGCCACCCTGAAGCGCGAGGTTGATACCCTTCTTGAAGGCAGCGTCGCTGGCAGCCTTCTTGTCGCCTGCGGCCTTGGCATCATAAGACGCCACGGTTTCGCTGCCGATCATGACACTCGCCGGGGTCCCCGCCGCCGCCGTCGAGACGATGTCGTAAGGCACCGAGTTCTTGGCAAGGAAATCGGTCGCGATATCGCACGAACTGACCGGTACGCGCGTGCCGGTCGGATTGAACTGGAAGTTGCAGTCTCCCGGAGCCGCCGTCACCGTGGCGCGCGTGTTCTGCTGTGCGGTGGCGAGCGCCGGATTGGCGGCCCAGGTCAACGCCTTGAACAGCGGGAAGGTGGTGACGACCGCCAGCGCAAGGCCGGCCATGATGATCGGCTTGCGGCCGATCTTGTCGGACAGCCAGCCGAAGAAGACGAAGAAGCCCGTGCCGAGTGCCAGCGCAATGGCGATCATGATGTTCACCGACTGCGCGTCGACCTTGAGCACATTGGCCAGGAAGAACAGTGCGTAGAACTGACCATTGTACCAGACCACGGCCTGACCGGCGGTGAGGCCGAACAGCGCCAGGATGGCGATCTTGGCGTTTTTCCATTGGCCGAAGGCTTCCGACAGCGGCGCCTTGGAACTCTTGCCCTCCTCCTTCATGCGCAGGAAGGTCGGCGATTCCGAAAGCGACAGCCGGATCCAGACCGAAATGCCGAGCAGGATAGCCGAGACCAGGAACGGAATGCGCCATCCCCAGGCGTTGAAGGCGTCCTTGCTTACCGAATTCTGCACTAGCAGGATGACAATCAGCGACAGGAAAAGGCCGAGCGTCGCCGTCGTCTGGATCCATGACGTGTAGAAGCCGCGACGGTCATCCGGCGCATGTTCCGCGACATAGGTCGCGGCGCCGCCGTACTCACCGCCAAGCGCCAGGCCCTGCAGCATGCGCAGCGCGATCAACAGGATCGGCGCCAGAATGCCCAGTGTCTCTGAACCCGGAAGCAGGCCGACAAGGAAAGTCGACAGACCCATGATCATGATGGTGACAAGGAATGTGTATTTGCGGCCGACGAGATCGCCGATGCGGCCGAACACCAGCGCGCCGAACGGGCGCACGATGAAGCCGGCGGCGAAGACCAGCAGCGTGAAGATGTAGCGGGTGCTTTCGGGAAACGAGTTGAAGAAGGTCAAGCCGATCGCGCCGGCCAACGCTCCGTAGAGATAGAAATCATACCATTCGAAAACCGCGCCCAGCGAGGAGGCGAAGATGACCTTCTTCTCCTCTCGTGTCATGCCGCGGCTGGCTCCGCCGGCGGTCGATGCCAATGCCATTGAACTGTCCTCCCGTGAATCGTCTGCCTTCGACGCTGGGCGTCATCGTCGGCGTTCCCTCTGAACGCGACTCAAACCAGCCATCAGCGTAAAAAATGACAGAAAGCGACCGCCGGAGGCAGACAGACCTTGGGTTTATGACTTTGGTATTAGGTGCAGTGCGGCAAAGGCCGAGGATCAGGTCTTCAGCGCATCGAGCAGGCCGACGGCCGCCATCATGTCGCGTTTGCGGGCCGAGCGGCGTGCGACAGCCTCGGCATCCTGGCCCCAATGCTCGATCTGCCAGTCCTCGTCGACATGGCCGGCGGCCCAAGCCGCGTCGCCATCGAGCGCGCCGTAATCGACCGCCAGCGCCAGCAGCGCCGACCCGGTCAGCGAAGTCATGACATGGATTGCGGCCAGCCGCAGCGGCTCGGCACGCTGGGCAAGATGAGCGCCGAGCACTGCGATGCTCTCGCGCGGCTGTTCGACATGGATAATGCCCTCGGCGAGGTTGAATCGAGCCCCTAATGTCACCCTCGCCCAGTCGATCACCGGATCCCAATGCTGGTTCTGCCGCTCGACCAGCCCCTGTGGCGCGTCGGCGCGGTAGCAGGTCAGATCGGACGAGGCGAAGCGCAAGACGTCCTCCAGCACCGCCTGCGGGCCGCTGGCGACGCCGTCGATGGCGGTGTTGACCAGACGCAGCACCGGCATCGTGACCGGGTCGATGGTCTCGCCCTGTGCAGCGAACTCATTGGCGACCAGGGCGGCGGCGTTTTCGGTCGGCAGCGCCAGCAGCGCCTTGCCCGGCGTGCGCACCGGCTTGCCATCGAGGTGGACGGCAAAACCGTCCTCCACAGCTACGACCGACACGTCCTTGTAGAAGCGCTTCGGCAGGTGCGTCTTCATCTGGATCTGGGCGCGGCGGACCGGATCCGGATCGGACAGATGCTTTCCCGCTTCGAGGTCGTTGAGGATGTCACGCATGGTCGAACTTTCTATCCAGGTACCTGCTTGCGCGCCGGCCGGTTGACGATGATCAGGCCGACAGCGATCAGCCCAAGCGCCACAAAGATCCTGGTCGTAGGCGCCTCGCCCAGAATGATAGCGCCGCAGAGGACGCCGAACACCGGCGACAGGAAAGCGAAGCTCGACAGGGCCGATGCCGGATAGCGCCTGAGCAGCCAGAACCACAGCACATAGGTGAAGGCAACTATATAGAGCGACTGGAACAGCAGCGCCAATGCCGGCAAGGCACTGACCGCGCGGATCGGCGGGCCGGCGAAAGGCATCACCAGGACACCGACAATGGCCGCACCGGCCAACTGATAAAGCAGCAATTTCTCGGCACTGGTCTCGACCAGTTTCGAACGCTTGATGACGATGCTGGTCGCCGCCCACAGGATACCGGAGCCGAGGCTGAGCAGATCGCCCATCAAGGTCATCTCGGTGCCGCCGGCAATCCCGTCGGAAAACACCGCCACCAGGCCGCAGAAGGCGAGAACGAGCCCGCCAAGCTTGCGCGCGTTGATACGCTCACCGAGCAGGAAATGGCCGCCGATCAGGACCCAGAACGGCATGGTGTTGACCAGCAGCGTGTTGCGGGCAACGGTCGTGTATTCCAGCCCGATATAGAGGCACAGGAACTCGACGCCGAACAGCACGCCGACGATGATGCCGGCGACAAGCGACCCGTCGGCCTTAAACAGCCTGATGCCGCGCAGCCAGCACCAGCCGAGCACACAGAGCCCGCCGATGATCGAACGTGCGATCGAGACGAAAACCGGATCGAAGCCGGCATAGGAGATCTTGGCGGCGACATAGTTCAGCCCCCAGGAAAAGGTCAGCCCGACCATGATGGAAGCAGCCGCCAGATCGACCGCATCGCGGCGATCCAATGCCGAGGCAACGGCCAATGTCAGTCCTCCGCGCTGGCGTCGTCGAAGCCGATCAGGTTCCAGCTCTGGCGCATATGCGGCGGCATCGGCGCGGTGACGTCGATGACGCCCTTGTCCGGGTGCGGAATGACGATGCGGCGCGCATGCAGATGCAGGCGGTTCTGAATGCCGCCCGGAAAGTCCCAGTTGGTGTCGGCCTCGAAATATTTGGGGTCGCCAAGGATCGGGCAGCCGATATAGGCGGCATGAACGCGCAGCTGGTGGGTGCGGCCAGTGTACGGCTCCATTTCCAGCCAGGTCATCGTCTGAGCCGCCTGCTCGATGATGCGGTAGTAGGACACGGCGTGGTCGGCGCCCTTTTCGCCATGGGCTGCCACGCGCACGCGGTCGCCGTCCTCGGTCGGTTCCTTGATCAGCCAGGTCGAGATCTTGTCCTCACGCTTGGGCGGGACACCTTTGACCAGCGCCCAATAGGTCTTCTTGGTCTCACGCGCCCGGAATGACTCGGAAAGCTTCATCGCCGCAAGCCTGGTGCGGGCAACCACCAGCACGCCCGATGTGTCGCGGTCGAGCCGGTGCACCAGGCGCGGCTTCTCGCCCTTCTGGCTGCGCCAGGCCTCCAGCATGTCGTCGACATTGCGGGTGACGCCCGAGCCGCCTTGCACCGCCAGGCCCGCCGGCTTGTTGAAGACGAAGACTTTTGGATCTTCGTGGATCAGCATCTTGGCCAGCACATCGGCGTCGCCCTGGTTGCGGATCGAGTAACCCGTAAGCGCACTCTCGCCCTTCTTGTCGACCTCGAGCGGCGGCACACGCACCACCTGGCCGGGCTCGACACGGCTGTCGGCCTTGACCCGGCTGCCATCGACGCGGATCTGGCCCGAGCGCAGCAACTTCTGCAGATGGCCAAAGCCGAGGCCGGGGAAATGGGTCTTGAACCAGCGATCGAGCCGCATGCCCGCCTCGCCGGCCTCCACCGTGATCTGTTCTACGCCTGCCATGATTTTCGCTTTATCCGTTTCTAACGCGTGACCCCGAAAATCTACTCCGGCCTTCGGAAAGGATCATGCGCAAGATCAAAGTTTCTGCAGCGCGTCCAAAGGATGCGGCGTGCTCCAGGTCGGGGCAATAACACTATGAAACGGTTCTTGCGAGCCAAAGTCCCAGAAACAGGGCAATAATGGCGCCAACGACGCTGGCCAGCGCATATCCCAACGCCGGCAGCGTCGCTCCGCGCTCCCATAGGGTCGCGAAATCGAGCGAAAAGGCGGAGAAGGTGGTGAAGCCGCCAAGGACGCCGGTGGCGACGAACAGCCGGAGCTCATTGGAACCGCCGCGCCGCATCAGCGCGGCGACGAACAGCCCCATGGCAAAGGAGCCGACGATGTTGATCACCATCGTCCCCCAGGGGTAGTTGGGGCCGACGAGGCGCAAGGCGCCGATGTTGGTCAGGTGGCGGATGCCGGCGCCGATGCCGCCGCCGACCACAACAAGAAGCAGATTGAACATGCCCGTTTACTGCCCGGCCAAGGCAGTGCGGTCAATCCCTTCAGGCCAACGCCTCAGGTCGTCTCGACCTTCTTTGCCTTGCTCGAGCCGATCATCTTCCAGTTCTTGTAGAACATGGAATTGATGCGCTCGACGGTGACCGAAACGATGGCCAGAAGTCCGGCGATGAAACCGGGGAACGGCGACGGGCGGATGATGTCCATGAACACGCAGTAGCGGCGTCCGTCATACTCGTTGACCGAGCGGTGCAGCAGCGTGTCGTCGAAAATATAGAGCGGGTTGTCGTGCCAGTAATTCCTCGCGCCGTTGCATTCGACGAAAACCTCTGCCTTCACCGGCAAGAGATTGTAGAGGATGCGCAGGCTGAGCCGCAGCGGTCCGAAATGCCAGGAAGTCGATTCCTTGCCTCTGAAGACAGATACGGCAATGGTCTTGATGTATTTGAAATCCTTGTTGAATTCCGCGACATTGTCGATCCGGTGCTTGCCGTACCACTGATAGACATACATGCCGCGACGACCGGTGCCGAAATTGGCGTCGATATCGGCGATGATCTCGTCCTTGCGCGCCTTGAAGACGTCAAGAACCTCGTTGACCTCGCGCTGATAATCGGCGGGAAACTGCTCCAGCTTCCACACGCCCGGGTTCCTGTAGCAAACGAGGTCCACCAGCAGATTGAAGGGCGACAGCAGCCAGGTGAAGATGCCATTGCCGAGGAAATAGCCGCGCAACAGCGACAGATCCTTGTTGGCGTTGCGCAGCACATCGATCAGGCCGCAGACGATCCAGATCGTGGTCAGGATCGGAATGAAATAGAAGCCGAGCGCGAGCAGCGGGACAGCAATCACAGCCTGGCGAAGCGTTTTGCGAAGGGATTTTGTCATTTTCTGTTCGCGCGGCGCGCTGTCCCCGTTCCGAATTATCGCCCGTCCTGGCAGCCTCCCGGCCGAGTCATGCGACGTGATAGGGCTTTTTGTCATGCGGTACAATCACACTGCTGTGACTGGCGGGGACAGAATTTCAGTTCATCGCGGGCAGGCCGAGTTCGTCACGTTTGTCCCGCGCACCTATTTTTCCCGCTCGCTGCGCAGCTTTGCCCAATAGTCCAGCCGTTTCTTGATATCGCGCTCGAAGCCGCGTTCGGGCGGATCGTAAAAGGTCTGCCGGCCCATCTTTTCGGGGAAATAGTCCTGGCCGGAAAAGGCATCGGGCTGGTCGTGATCGTAGCGGTAGCCGGCGCCGTAATCCTCCTCTTTCATCAGCTTGGTCGGCGCGTTGAGGATGTGCTTGGGCGGCAGCAGCGAACCGAACTCCTTCGCCGCCCGCGTGGCTGCCTTGAAGGCGGTATAGACGGCGTTGGATTTGGGCGCGGTGGCGAGATAGACGGTGGCCTCGGCGAAGGCCAGTTCGCCTTCGGGCGAGCCGAGATAGTCGTAGGCGTCCTTGGCGGCGTTGGCGATAACCAGCGCCTGCGGGTCGGCCAGCCCGATATCCTCCATCGCCATGCGCACCAGCCGGCGGCCGAGATAGAGTGGATCCTCGCCGGCGTCGAACATGCGGGCAAGATAATAAAGCGCCGCGTCCGGGTCGGACCCACGCACCGATTTGTGCAGCGCGGAGATCAGATTGTAGTGACCGTCCTGGCCCTTGTCATAGATCGGCGCGCGGCGCTGGACGATGCGCTGCAGCCCTTCGGGATCGAAAACCTCGCCGGGTTTGGCGGCGCGCCAGACTTCCTCGGCCAGCGTCAGCGAGGCCCGGCCGTCACCATCGCTCATGCGGATGAGCATCGCCCGCGCCTCTTCGTCGAGCGGCAGCGCCCTGCCCTCCGTCTCCTCCGCGCGCGTCATCAGCTTGGCGATGCTCTCCTCGCCCAGCGAGTGAAACACCAGTACCCGCGCGCGCGACAAAAGCGCGGCGTTCAGCTCGAAGGACGGATTTTCGGTCGTGGCGCCAACCAGCACGACGGTGCCGTCCTCCATGACCGGGAGAAACGAATCCTGCTGGGCGCGGTTGAAGCGATGGATCTCGTCGACGAACAGCAGCGTCTGGCGGCCATTGGTGCGACGCAGCTTTGCCGCCTCGAACACTTTCTTCAAATCGGCAACGCCGGAAAACACCGCTGAGATCTGCTCGAAGGCAAGGCTGGTCTCGCCGGCCAGCAGCCGCGCCACGGTGGTCTTGCCGGTGCCGGGTGGCCCCCAGAAAATCATCGAGCCGAGCGAACCGGAGTTGATGAGCCGCGTCAGTGCGCCGTCGGGGCCGGTCAGATGCTCCTGGCCGACGACCTCGCCAAGGTTTTTCGGGCGCAGCCGATCGGCCAAAGGCCGGCCGGGCGGCGCTCTTTCCGGTTCATCGACGCTGAACAGATCGGCCATCTAGGTCTTCTGGTTGGAGCACGATCCTCAGAAATGGGAAGATCGCCTCAGTAACGCAACACCTGGCGCAGTATCTGCCCGCCGCGCTCGACGGTAAAGCGCCACCAGCGTGTATCCTGCTGGGCAAGCTGCGCCAGTGTCGCCGCCGTATCGACCGTCGTGCCGTTCACCTCGCGCACGATGTCGCCCGGCTGGAAGCCGAAATCGGCGGCCGGCGAATCGCGGTTGATGTCGACCACGGTGACCCCCTTGAGGTCGGTGCGCAGGCCGAGCCGCTGGGCGAGCCTGGGCGACAGTTCCGCGACCTTGGCGCCGGAGAACGGGCTGCGGCCATGCAGGGTCACTTCCGACGCCTTGGCGCCTTCCGGCGCGCGCTCCAGTGCAATCTCCATCGTCGCCTGCTGGCCCTTGCTCAGGATGGCGAAGGTCGCCTTGGTGCCGATCGACAGGGTCGCCATGCGGTAATCCAGCGCCTCGATGCCTTCGACCGTCGTGCCATTGAGCTGCAGCACGACATCGCCGGGCTTCAGCCCTGCCTTGGCCGCCGGTCCGGCTTCCTCAACCGACGACACCAGCGCGCCGGTCGGCTTCTCCATGCCGAGCGATTCGGCGATCTGCGGTGTGACCGCTTCGAATTCGGCGCCTATATAGGGCCGCTCGAAGAAATCGAGCCCGGCCTTGGCCGCGTCGGCGAAGGCGCGCACCATGTTGGCGGGGATGGCAAAGCCGATGCCGATCGAGCCGCCGCTGCGGCTGTAGATGGCGGTGTTGATGCCGACCAGCTGGCCGCCCATGTTGATCAGCGCGCCGCCGGAATTGCCGGGATTGATGGCGGCGTCGGTCTGGATGAAGTAGCCCGAATCCGAAACGCCGATATGGCTGCGGGCAAGCGCCGAAACGATGCCGCTGGTGGTGGTCTGGCCGACGCCGAACGGATTGCCGATGGCCAGCACCAGGTCGCCGACCTCGAGCGCGTCGGAATCGCCGATGGCGATCACCGGAAACGGCTTGTCGGAGGTGATCTTGAGCACGGCGAGGTCGAGCGTCTCGTCCTTGAGCATGACCTTCGAGGTGAATTCGCGCCCGTCGGCGGTCGCGACCTTGACCTCGTCGGCATCCTTGATCACGTGGAAATTGGTGACGACGACGCCGCTCGGGTCGACCAGCACGCCCGAGCCGAGCGAGGATTGCGCGCGCGGCTGCGCGCGGCCGAAAAATTCCTCGAAGAACGGATCGCCGTCAAAGGGCGACGTGACCTTGGCCGTCTGCGACGCATAGACATTGACCACGGCCGGCGCCGTCTGCTTGACCAGGGGCGCAAACGACAGCTGCACCTCTTCGCGGCCGAACGGCACGCGCTTGTCGGGACCGGAGGTGCCGTTCTCGCCCTCGACGCCATGCAAGAGGTCGGTCAGCACATCGGAGAGCCCCGGATCGGCTGGCTTGGCGGCGTCCTCGGCCAGGGCGTCTTTCACGGCCGGTGCCGCGGCAAAGGCGGCCAGCGCGCAAAGGGCAACAAGAAACAGCCGTTTGAAGTGCATTCCGAATCCTCCAGGTCGGGCGCCATTGTCCCGACGATTGTGCAAAATGAAAGGCTAAGCCCCTGAAATCTGATTATTCTGGCCCGCAAAGCAGCTATAGGTCGGCTTGAAACTGAAAACCTGCGTCGACCTTCATGAAAAAACAACTCCTGTCATTCCGTGACTTTTTGAAGACCGGCACTTTTGGGCCTGTTTTCCCTTCTCTGAAAATGATCGACATCGCCAGTATGCTAGGTCCGCCTGACGGCTGGATCACGGAACATGCAGAGACGATTCCGGTCTATTGGACTTTCGGAAAGCTCGAAATTTCCTTTGATGAAGAAGCACCTCATTGGATGAACTGGTTTCAGATCGAAGAAGCGGGCTATCTCGAAGGTGATTTTGAGGTTCTCACCGATCGCCTTGTGCTCTCATTGGATGGGTTCAGTGGAGAGACGACACCTTCGGAATTCTTGACTGCCGGCCTTTGGGCTCCAGAAGAGGCAGCGGTGTTCTACGCCGCCTTGAGCGACGAAATATTGCTGAACATCTGCGCGGGTCCCGTTCAGATTCATTTCCGAGTCGATACAGACTTCATCGAAGATGGGGACGCCCAAAAATACCTGACCAATTCCACCGTGTCGCGAGTGGTCAGCGATATAGATTCCCGCGCCACCCTCGACAGTATCTATTCCTATCCCCAACCGGCGTTCGAAGAGATCCCCGGCGCCTTCAATTGGAATCTGCTTAGCGGTCGCGACTACCTGATGCTTACTCGCTAAACGTAAGACACGCTAAACGTAGGACGCCGGTAACAAAAAGGGGCCCGAAGGCCCCTTGAAGTCATTCCTGAAAAACCGAGCCTTATGCGGCAGCGGCTTCCTCGTCGGTGCCTTCGGCCTCGATGCGGGCGCGGTCGCCGGCGCCCTTGGCCGAGGTGTCGCGATCGACGAACTCGATGACTGCCATGGCGGCATTGTCGCCGTGGCGGAAGCCGGCCTTCATGATGCGCAGATAGCCGCCATTGCGGGTGGCGTAGCGCGGCGCGATGGTGTCGAACAGACGCTTGACGACGCCTTCATTGCCGATCTGGGCAATGACCTGGCGGCGCGCATGCAGGTCGCCGCGCTTGCCGAGCGTCACCAGCTTCTCGACGATCGGACGCAAATCCTTCGCCTTCGGCAGGGTGGTGACGATCTGTTCGTGCTCGAGCAGCGACACGGCGAGGTTGGCGAACATCGACTTGCGATGGCTAATGCTTCTGGCGAAGCGGCGGCCTTTAAAACCGTGGCGCATGGCTCTTTTCCTTCTTCAGTTGTTCAAGAGGCCACGGCCTCTGATGGTTTTCCGCATGACCGTCGGATCGAGCGGCCCACGCCGCCGATCCTTGGACTTCATGCTCAATATTGGTCTTCGTAACGCTTGGCGAGGTCTTCGATGTTTTCCGGCGGCCAGTCCGGCACTTCCATGCCGAGGTGCAGGCCCATCGCCGCGAGCACTTCTTTGATCTCGTTCAGCGACTTGCGGCCGAAGTTCGGGGTGCGCAGCATCTCGGCTTCGGTCTTCTGGATGAGATCGCCGATGTAGACGATGTTGTCGTTCTTCAGGCAGTTGGCCGAACGCACCGAAAGCTCGAGCTCGTCCACCTTCTTGAGCAGCGCCGGGTTGAAGGCGAGCTCGGTGACGGCCTCGGTGGCGACTTCCTTCTGCGGCTCGTCGAAATTGACGAACAGGCCAAGCTGGTCCTGCAGGATGCGGGCAGCGAATGCCACCGCGTCCTCGCCCGAGATCGAACCGTCGGTCTCGATGGTCATGGTCAGCTTGTCATAGTCGAGAACCTGGCCCTCGCGGGTGTTCTCGACCTTGTAGGAGACCTTCTTGACCGGCGAATACAGGCTGTCGACCGGGATCAGGCCGATCGGCGCGTCTTCGGCGCGGTTGCGGTCTGCCGGCACGTAACCCTTGCCGGTGTCGACTGTGAATTCCATACGGATTTCAGCGCCCTCGTCCAGCGTGCAGATGACGTGGTCGGGGTTGAGGATCTCGACGTCGCCAACCGTCTGGATGTCGCCAGCCAGAACCGCACCCGGGCCCTGCTTGCGAACGACCATGCGCTTGGGACCATCGCCTTCCATGCGGATGGCGATTTCCTTGATGTTGAGGACGATGTCGGTCACGTCCTCACGCACGCCGGCAATCGACGAGAATTCATGCAGAACGCCGTCGATCTGCACGGCGGTGACAGCCGCACCGCGCAGCGAAGACAAAAGCACGCGGCGCAGCGCGTTGCCGAGCGTCAGGCCGAAGCCACGCTCGAGCGGCTCGGCGACCAGCGTGGTCAGCGTCTTCTTCTTCGACGAGAACTCGATCTTGTTCGGCTTGATCAGTTCCTGCCAATTTTTCTGGATCATGATGCTTTCCTTCCGTTGACCCGCCACCATCCAATCGTGGCGGGCGACCTGGAGTGCCGTGGAGGAGCGCCTTGAGGCGCTCGCGCGGCGTTCGGTAATGTCTTAGACGCGGCGCTTCTTACGCGGGCGGCAGCCATTGTGCGGGATCGGCGTCACATCACGGATCGAAGTGATGGTGAAGCCGGCCGCCTGCAGGGCGCGAAGCGCCGATTCACGACCGGAGCCGGGTCCGCAGACCTCGACTTCGAGCATGCGCATGCCGTGTTCCTGGGCCTTCTTGGCGACGTCTTCGGCAGCCATCTGGGCGGCGAACGGGGTCGACTTGCGCGAACCCTTGAAGCCCTGGGCACCGGCCGACGACCAGGCAATGGAATTGCCCTGCGCGTCGGTGATGGTGATCATCGTGTTGTTGAAGGTCGAATTGACGTGGGCAACGCCCGACGAGATGTTCTTGCGTTCGCGACGGCGAACACGAGCGGCTTCCTTGGCCATGATAGTCCTTTCAGTTGATCTCTACACCGCCGTAATGCCAGCGGCTCCACCTTTGAAAGCGAGTAGTGAATAGGGACTAGCGAATAGGGACCCCTACTCGCTAATGGCTACTCGCTATTCGCTCACTTACTTCTTCTTGCCGGCGATCGACTTGGCCGGGCCCTTGCGGGTGCGTGCATTGGTGTGCGTGCGCTGGCCGCGAACCGGCAGCGAACGGCGGTGACGCAGACCGCGGTAGCAGCCGAGGTCCATGAGACGCTTGATGTTCATCGACACTTCGCGGCGCAGGTCGCCTTCGACCTGGTAGTCGCGGTCGATGGTCTCGCGGATCTGCAGCACTTCCGCGTCGGTCAACTGGTTGACGCGGCGCTCGGCCGGGATGCCGACCTTGTCGACGATCTCCTGGGCGAACTTCTTGCCAATGCCGTGAATGTACTGAAGCGCAATGACGACGCGCTTGTTGGTCGGAATGTTGACGCCGGCTATACGAGCCATATTCTTCTCTTCTCCATGTGGGACCGGCCGGCCTTCAAAACAAGGCATGCGCGGCGCTGTTCAAATTACCCCGCGTCCGGTGGAGGCCGGCCCTTGCGGGAGTTCCCTAGTTTCAATGCGGCTGCCTTGCCCTTGCGGACAAGCAAGCCTCATGCCTGATAGGAAGACGGGCCGCCATAACCCAGCGAACCGTTCCAGTCAAGCGCAATCTTTACTTTACCGTAACGGTCTCCCGCGTCACCGCCGCGAGCAGCGCTTCAATCTCCGCCGTCACGGTGTCGACAGGAGCCATGCCGTCGACACTCCTAAGCGAGCGTTTGGCGTAATAATAGCCGATCAGCGGCGCCGTCTTCTTGTAATATTCCCGCAGGCGCTCTTCGAACACCACCGGATTGTCGTCCTTGCGCACCGGCTGTCCGGCGGCCTTGGCGTCGTCGGCGCGCTTGACGATGCGGCCGACCAACGCTTTGTCGTCGACGACGAACTCGATCACGGCATCGAGGGCAATGCCGCGCTCGGCGAGCATCGATTCAACCGCATCAGCCTGCACCAGCGTGCGCGGATATCCGTCGAGGATGAAACCGTTGGTGCAATCGGGCTGGTCGATGCGCTCGGCCACGATCGCGTTGACAATGGCGTCGGAAACCAGCTCGCCGGCATCCATCACCGCCTTGGCGCGCTTGCCGACTTCAGTGCCGGCCTGTACGGCGGCCCGCAGCATGTCGCCCGTCGACAGCTGCGGTATGCCGTATTTTTCTACCAGTCTTTGTGCTTGCGTCCCCTTGCCCGCTCCTGGCGGCCCAAGCAATATCAATCTCATCTGGCCTTCTTCCCCCCGCGCAGCTTCGACTTCTTGATCAGGCCCTCATACTGGTGCGCGATCAGGTGACCCTGGATCTGCGCCACCGTATCGAGGGTTACACTGACCACGATCAGAAGCGATGTGCCACCGAGGTAGAATGGTACGCCAGTCGCCGAAATCAGGAACTCGGGCAGCAGGCACACCAGCACCAGATAGATGGCGCCGACGACGGTGATGCGCGTCAGGACATAGTCGATGTAATCGGCGGTGCGCTCACCCGGACGGTAGCCCGGAATGAACCCGGAATGCTTCTTGAGCTGGTCGGCGGTGTCCTTCGGATTGAACACGATGGCCGTGTAGAAGAAGGCGAAGAACACGATCATTGCCGCATAGAACAGCATGTAGAGCGGCTGGCCGTGGCCGAGCGAAGCGAGCACGGTGCTTGCCCAGGCCGGCAGGTTTGTCGTCTGCGAGAAGCCGGCGACCGTTGCCGGCAGCAAAAGCAGCGACGACGCGAAGATCGGCGGAATGACGCCCGACGTGTTGAGCTTCAGCGGCAGATGCGAGGTGTCGCCCTGGAACATGCGGTTGCCGACCTGGCGCTTCGGATACTGGATCAGCAGGCGGCGCTGCGCGCGCTCGAAGAACACGATCAGCGCGATGACGATGATGGCCAGCACGATGATCGCGAGTATCAGCCCGGTCGATAGGGCGCCGGTGCGGCCGAGCTCCAGCGTGCCGGAGATGGCGCGCGGCAGGCCGGCGACGATGCCGGAGAAAATGATCAGCGAAATGCCGTTGCCGATGCCGCGGGCGGTGATCTGCTCGCCCAGCCACATCAGGAACATGGTGCCGCCAACCAGCGTGACGACGGTCGAGATGCGGAAGAACATGCCGGGATCGTTGACGATGCCGTTGCCGCCTTCCAGGCCCACTGAAATGCCGTAGGCCTGCACCAGCGCCAGGAGTACCGTGCCGTAGCGCGTGTACTGGTTGATGACCTTGCGGCCCTGCTCGCCTTCCTTTTTCAGCGCTTCCAGCGACGGAATGACCGAGGTCATCAGCTGCATGATGATGGAGGCTGAGATGTAAGGCATGATGCCGAGCGCGAAGATCGCCATGCGCTGCACGGCGCCGCCGGCGAACATATTGAACATGCCGAGCACGCCCTTGGCCTGCGAAGAGAAGGCCTGCGCGAATGCATCCGGATTGATGCCGGGCAGCGGGATATAGGTGCCGAGGCGATAGACGAGCAGCGCGCCGACGGTGAACCAGATTCGCTTCTTCAGGTCCTCCGCCTTGGCGAAAGCCGCAAAGTTCAGATTCGAGGCTAGTTGTTCAGCAGCCGAAGCCATGCCTGATTCTCCGCTAGAGCATGATGCCGAAAAGTGTGAAGCGGTTTTCGGACAACGTCATGCGCTACTTCTTTGATTTGTATGTCACGCTCGATGCCCGCAGCTCAGGCGGCGCGTGGCACCGAAGCTCACGAGATAAGCTCCGGGCTCTAAACATGCAAGCGGCCGCGTTGACGCGGCCGCCTAATTGATTGGATCAAAGCGCAATCATGAACAAAAACGGATACCGTTCCTGCCGACCGCGCTTCAAAT
Source organism: Mesorhizobium sp. LNJC394B00 (assembly GCF_000502555.1). NCBI lineage: Bacteria > Pseudomonadati > Pseudomonadota > Alphaproteobacteria > Hyphomicrobiales > Phyllobacteriaceae > Mesorhizobium > Mesorhizobium sp. LNJC394B00. Next base: position 9,920 of record NZ_AYWH01000004.1, on the reverse strand, counting down.
TGCCGTTACTCCGCTGCCGCTTCCGGCAGCTTGACCGAACCGCCGGCCTTTTCGATCTTCTCGATCGCGGCCTTGGAGGCGCCGGCGACGTCGAAGGCAAGCTTTGCCTTGAGCTCGCCGTCCGAGAGGATGCGCACGCCGTCCTTGACGCGGCGGATGACGCCGGCGGCAACGAGCGCCTCGGCCGTCACGGTCGCCTTGGCGTCAAGCTTCTTGGCATCGAGCGCCGTCTGGATACGAGCCAGCGACACGACGACAAAGCTCTTGGCGAAGATGTTATTGAAGCCACGCTTCGGCAGGCGCCGATAGAGCGGCATCTGGCCGCCCTCGAAGCCGTTGATGGCAACGCCGGAGCGCGCCTTCTGGCCCTTGACGCCGCGACCGCCGGTCTTGCCCGAGCCGGAGCCGATGCCACGGCCGAGACGCTTCTTGGAGTGCGTCGCGCCGTCCTTGTCACGCAGATCGTTGAGTTTCATCTGGGTTCTCCTGCGCTTTTGCTCAGCCCTCGTCCACGACGCGGACGAGATGCTGGACGGCAGCGATCATGCCGCGCACCGAGGGAGTGTCCTCCAGAGTGCGCTGCTTGTGCATCTTGTTGAGGCCGAGGCCGACCAGCGTCGCGCGCTGTTCCTTCGGGCGGCGGATCGGCGAACCGATCTGCTCAACGGTGATGGTCTTGGTTGCTTTCTTGGCCATGGTCAAAATCCCTGGTCAGATCGACTATTCTTCAGCCGCAACGGCGGTGCCGCGGCGGGCCTGAAGGGTCGAATACTTGATGCCGCGTGCAGCAGCCACATCCTTGGGATGCATCTGGCTCTTCAGCGCGTCGAATGTGGCACGAACCATGTTGTAGGGGTTCGACGAACCCATCGACTTGGCGACCACGTCATGCATGCCGAGCGTCTCGAAGACAGCGCGCATCGGGCCGCCGGCGATGATGCCGGTACCCTGCTTGGCAGCGCGCAGCAGCACGCGTCCGGCGCCCCAGCGTCCTTCGACGTCGTGGTGCAGCGTGCGGCCCGAGCGCAGCGGCACGAAAATCATGTCGCGCTTGGCCGACTCAGTTGCCTTGCGGATCGCTTCCGGCACTTCGCGCGCCTTGCCGTGACCGAAGCCGACGCGGCCCTTCTGGTCGCCGACGACGACGAGTGCTGCAAAACCGAAGCGACGGCCGCCCTTGACGACCTTGGCGACGCGGTTGATGTGGACGAGCTTGTCCACCATCCCGTCATCGCGTTCTTCACGATCGCGGCCGCGGCCGCCATCCCTACGTTCCTGTGCCATATCCTGTTCCTTGTTTTTTTCCGGAAGCACGGTTGCTGATAAGATCCGGCACCTCTGTGGGTTGCCGGGGGCGAAGTCTTTTTAGAATTAGAAGCTCAAACCGCCTTCACGGGCAGCCTCGGCCAGCGCCTTGACGCGGCCGTGATAGATGTAGGCGCCGCGGTCGAAGACGACTTCCTTGACGCCGGCCTTGGTGGCGCGCTCGGCGATCAGCTTGCCGATCGCAGCCGCAGCCTCGGTGTCGGCACCGGTCTTGAGCGAACCCTTGATGTCCTTCTCGAGCGTCGATGCAGCCGCGATGGTGTGGCCCTTGGCGTCGTCGATGACCTGCACGTAAATGTTCTTCGACGTGCGGTGGACCGAAAGACGCGGGCGCTCGCCGGCGACCTTCTTGATCTGACGGCGAACGCGGTGCGCGCGGCGCTGGATGGATTCCTTGGTAGCCATGATAGTCTTCCTTGCCTTCAAAAAACGGGGGCCGCCATGTGCGGTAGGCGAAAGCGCCTCCCGCGACCGCTCCCCGCGGCGTTGCACTTCTTTGGCTTGGCCTTTTCCGAAAAGTCTGCAACTTTTCGGGGCCAGGCCTACTACTTCTTCTTGCCTTCCTTGCGGACGATCTTCTCGCCGGCATAGCGGACACCCTTGCCCTTGTAGGGCTCGGGACCGCGATACTCGCGAATCTCGGCGGCAACCTGGCCGACCTGCTGCTTGTCGATGCCGGTCACGGTGATTTCCGTCGGCTTCGGCACAGTGATCGTGATGCCGGCCGGCGTCTCGTAAACGACGTCGTGGCTGAAGCCAAGCGCCAGCTGCAGGTTCTTGCCCTGAAGTGCCGCGCGATAGCCGACGCCGGTGATCTCGAGCTTCTTCTCGAAACCGTCCTTGACGCCCTGCAGGATGTTGACGATCTGCGTGCGCGACATGCCCCACTTGGAGCGGGCGGTCTTGGTCTGGTCGCGCGGCTGGACAGCGATTTCGCTGCCTTCCATCTTGACCAGCACTTCGTCGTTCACCACGAACTTCAGCTCGCCCTTGGGGCCCTTCGCCGTCACGGTCTGGCCGTTGACGGTCGCGGTCACGCCCTGCGGCAGCGAAACGGGTTTCTTTCCAATACGAGACATTTGGTTGTCCTCGTCACTTCTCTTGTTTCAGGTCTGCCGAATTAGAAAATCTGGCAGAGGATTTCGCCGCCGACATTCTGTTCGCGTGCTTCGTGATCGGCCATCACGCCCTTCGGCGTCGAAAGGATGGCGATGCCGAGGCCGTTGGCGACGTGCGGGATCGACTTGGCCGAAACGTAAACGCGGCGGCCAGGCTTCGAGACGCGGGCGATTTCGCGCACGACCGGAGCACCGTCGAAATACTTCAGCTCGATTTCGATTTCGGACTTGCCGTTGTCGAAGTCGGTCTGGCTGTAGTCGCGGATATAGCCTTCAGCCTTCAGCACGTCGAGGACGCGGGTACGCAGGCGCGACGCCGGCGTCGAAACGCTCGACTTCTTACGGCCATACGCGTTGCGGATGCGGGTCAGCATATCGCCGAGAGGATCGCTCAATGACATGTTATGTCCTCCTTACCAGCTCGACTTGACCAGGCCCGGGATCTGGCCGTTATTGCCGAGATCACGAAGCGCGATGCGCGATACTTTGAGCTTGCGATAATAGGCGCGCGGACGGCCGGTAACTTCGCAGCGGTTGCGGATGCGGATCTTGGCCGAGTTGCGCGGCAGGGCAGCAAGCTTCAGCTGAGCGCGGAAACGCTCTTCCATCGGCTTGGACTGGTCCATGATGATCGCCTTGAGCGCTGCGCGCTTGGGACCGTACTGGTCGGCAAGCTTGCGGCGCCTGTTGTTCTTCTCGACTGAGCTGGTCTTTGCCATTTCAGATTTTTCCTTTTCTCGCTGCCGTTACTGGCGGAAGGGGAAGTTGAAGGCCTTGAGCAATGCCCTGGCTTCGTCGTCCGTCTTCGCAGTCGTACAAACGATGACGTCCATGCCCCAGATCTGATCAACCTTGTCGTAGTTGATCTCCGGGAACACGATGTGTTCCTTGATGCCCATGGCGTAGTTGCCACGGCCATCGAAGCTCTTCGGATTCAGTCCGCGAAAGTCGCGGACGCGCGGCAGTGCGATGTTCACGAGACGGTCGAGGAACTCGTACATGCGTTCCTTGCGCAGCGTGACCTTGGCGCCGATCGGCATCTTCTCGCGGACCTTGAAGCCGGCGATCGAATTACGGGCGCGGGTGACGACGGCCTTCTGGCCGGCGATCATCGCCAGGTCTTCGGCCGCGATCGAAGGCTTCTTCGAATCCGCGGTCGCTTCGCCGACGCCCATGTTCAGCACGATCTTGTCGATGCGCGGAACCTGCATCTCGTTCTCGTAGCCGAACTGCTCCTGCAGCGCCTTGCGGATGGTCTCGTTGTAGACCTGCTTGAGGCGCGGCGTGTTCTGGGCCTTGGACTGTTTGCTTTCAGCCTTGGGCTTCGTGGTTTGAGCCTTAGCCATTGATGACTTCTCCCGAGCGCTTGGCGACGCGCACCTTCTTGCCGTCCTTCTGGAAGATGAAGCCGACGCGGGTCGGCTTGCCATCCTTGGGGTCGGCGAGCGCGATGTTCGACAGCTGGATCGGCGCTTCCTTGGTGATGATCCCGCCCTCTTGGGACTGGGACTGCTTCTGGTGACGACGGATCATGTTGACGCCGCGCACCAGCGCGGTGTCTTCCTTCGGCTGAACCGAGAGGACTTCGCCCGAACGGCCCTTGTCCTTGCCGGCCAGCACGACGACCTTGTCGCCTTTTCTAATCTTTTGCATTGGTCCGGCTCCTTACAGCACTTCAGGCGCGAGCGAGATGATCTTCATGTGGTTCTTGGCGCGGAGTTCGCGCGGAACCGGTCCGAAGATACGCGTGCCGATCGGCTCTTTCTTGTTGTCGACGAGAACGGCCGCGTTCTTGTCGAAACGGATCACGCTGCCGTCCGGGCGGCGGATGTCCTTGGCCGTGCGAACCACGACCGCCTTCATCACATCGCCCTTCTTAACGCGGCCGCGCGGAATGGCTTCCTTGATCGACACCACGATGATGTCGCCTACGGAAGCGTATTTCCGCTTCGAGCCGCCCAGCACCTTGATGCACATGACACGACGGGCGCCGGAATTATCCGCGACGTCGAGGTTTGTTTGCATCTGAATCATGACTGGCCGCCTTCTTCTCTTCTAACGGGACGGGCTCAAAGCCCCTCCCCGGTCTGTCCAAAATTCGGTTTGTTACGCCTGGTCCGAAGACACGACGATCCAGCGCTTGTCCTTGGAAATCGGCTTCGATTCCTGGATGAACACCTGATCGCCGACCTTGTGGGCGTTGTTCTCGTCGTGCGCCTTGTACTTCTTGGTCATGCGCACGGTCTTCTTCATCACGGGATGCGTGAAGCGCCGTTCGACCTTGACGACTACCGTCTTCTCGTTCTTGTCGCTGACGACAGTGCCCTGCAGAATGCGCTTTGGCATGATTTTCGTCCTTAAGCCTTCTTGGCCGCGGACTTTTCCGCAGCGATGGTCTTGATACGCGCAATGTCCTTGCGAACCTGCCGCACGCGCGCGGTCTTCTCGAGCTGGCCGGTGGCCTTCTGGAAGCGCAGGTTGAACTGCTCCTTCTTCAGGCTGGCCAGATCGTCGGTCAGCTGGTCCTGGGTCTTCGTCCGGATGTCTTCGGCTTTCATGATCAGCCCGTCCTTATTCTGCGATGCGCTGTACGAAGCGCGTCCTGACCGAGAGCTTGGCCGCGCCGAGACGCAGCGCCTCACGGGCGGTTTCTTCGTTGACGCCGTCGATCTCGAACATGATGCGGCCCGGCTTGACGCGCGCCGCCCAGTAATCGACAGCGCCCTTGCCCTTGCCCATGCGCACTTCGGTCGGCTTCGACGTCACCGGCACATCAGGGAAAATACGGATCCACACGCGGCCGGCACGCTTCATCTCACGAGTGATCGCGCGGCGGGCCGCCTCGATCTCACGCGCGGTGACGCGGTTCGGCTCCAGCGCCTTCAGCCCGAAACCACCGAAATCCAGGTTGGTGCCGCCCTTTGCGGTACCATGGATACGGCCCTTGAACTGCTTGCGGAACTTTGTGCGCTTTGGCTGCAGCATCGTTCTAACTCCAAATTCCTAAATAATCAGGCGTTTTCGCGACGACGACCGCGTTCGCGATCACCACCACCGCCATGCGCAGCATCACCCTCGGTCGCGCGACGCTCCGAAGCCATCGGATCGTGCTCGAGGATTTCGCCCTTGAACACCCAGACCTTGACGCCGCAGATGCCGTAAGCCGTATGCGCTTCGGCCGTGCCATAGTCGACATCGGCGCGCAGCGTATGCAGCGGCACGCGGCCTTCGCGGTACCATTCCATGCGTGCAATCTCGGCGCCGCCGAGACGGCCGGCGCAGTTGATGCGGATGCCTTCGGCGCCCAGGCGCATGGCCGACTGAACGGCGCGCTTCATGGCGCGGCGGAACGCGATACGACGCTCGAGCTGCTGGGCGATCGACTGGGCGACCAGGGTCGCGTCGATTTCCGGCTTGCGCACTTCAACGATGTTCAAGTGCGTCTCGGACTTCGTCATCTCCATCAGCTTCTTGCGAAGCTTCTCGATGTCGGCGCCCTTCTTGCCGATGATCAGACCCGGACGCGCCGCATGGATGGTGACGCGGCACTTCTTGTGCGGACGCTCGATCACGACCTTGGAGATCGCAGCCTGCTTGAGTTCCTTCTCAAGATACTTGCGGATCTTGATGTCCTCATGCAGCAGCTTGCCGTACTCGCCGGTGTTCGCGAACCAGCGCGAATCCCAGGTGCGGTTGATGCCGAGGCGCAGACCGATCGGATTGACTTTCTGACCCATTATGCGGCCTCCCCTTTTTCTTCGACTTCACGAACGACGATCGTGAGGTGCGAGAACGGCTTCTCGATACGGCTGGCGCGACCGCGGCCACGAGCATGGAACCGCTTCATGACGATCGACTTGCCGACATAGGCTTCCGCCACGATCAGCGCATCGACGTCGAGGTCGTGGTTGTTTTCCGCGTTGGCGATCGCCGATTCCAGCGTCTTCTTGACCGTGCCGGAAATCCGCTTGGCCGAGAATTCGAGGTCGGAAAGCGCTGTCGCGACCTTCTTGCCGCGGATCAGCGCGGCAACCAGGTTCAGCTTCTGCGGGCTGATACGGATCGTGCGCAGAACGGCGCGCGCTTCGTTGTCAGCAAGCCTGCGCGGAGCTTTGGCCTTGCCCATGATTATTTCCTCTTCGCCTTCTTATCCGCGCCGTGACCGTAATAGGTCCGGGTCGGAGCGAATTCACCGAACTTGTGACCGACCATGTCCTCGTTCACCGAGACGGGAACATGCTTCTGGCCGTTGTAGACACCGAAGGTGAAGCCGACGAACTGCGGCAGGATGGTGGAGCGACGGCTCCACATCTTGATCACCTCATTGCGACCACCTTCACGAACCTTGTCCACCTTCTTGAGAAGGTAGCCGTCGATGAAGGGGCCTTTCCAAATAGAACGAGTCACTTGGCGTTACCTCTTCTTAGCTCTTGCGCTGATGGCGCGAGCGCAGGATGAACTTGTCGGTCGNGTCGGTCGCCTTGTTGGACCGCGTCTTCTTGCCCTTGGTCGGCTTGCCCCACGGGCTGACCGGATGACGGCCACCGGAGGTGCGGCCTTCACCACCGCCATGCGGATGGTCGACCGGGTTCATGGTCACGCCGCGATTGTGCGGGCGCTTGCCGCGCCAGACCGTGCGGCCGGCCTTGCCGTCGTTGATGTTGCCGTGGTCGGGGTTCGACACGGCGCCGACGGTGGCCATGCAGGAGCCGTGAACGACACGCTGCTCGCCCGAATTGAGGCGCAGGATCGCCATGCCCTGGTCGCGACCGACCAGCTGGCCGTAGCCACCCGCCGAGCGGGCAACCTGGGCGCCCTTGCCCGGCTTCAGCTCGATGTTGTGGACGATCGTGCCGACCGGCATCGAGGCCAGCGGCATCGCATTGCCCGGCTTCACGTCGACCGATTCGCCGGCCACGATCTTATCGCCGGCGGCAAGGCGCTGCGGAGCGATGATGTAGGACAGCTCGCCATCGTCATACTTGATCAGCGCGATGAAGGCGGTGCGGTTCGGATCGTATTCAATGCGCTCGACCGTGCCGACGACGTCGAACTTGCGGCGCTTGAAGTCGATGATGCGGTACGAACGCTTGTGACCGCCGCCGATGAAGCGGGCCGTGATGCGGCCGTGATTGTTGCGGCCGCCCGACTTGGTCAGGCCTTCGGTCAGGCCCTTGACGGGCTTGCCCTTGTAGAGGCCCGAGCGGTCGACGATGACCAGCTGGCGGGTGCTCGGCGTTACCGGGTTGAATTTTTTAAGTGCCATGTTTCTGTCCTCGCGGCCTAGCTCAGAGACCCGTCGCGACGTCGATCGACTGGCCGTCGGCCAGCGTCACGATCGCCTTCTTGACGTCGCTCTGGCGGCCGATCGTGCCGCGGAAGCGCTTGATCTTGCCCTTGCGGACAAGCGTGTTCACGGCCGTAACCTTGACGCCAAACAGCGCTTCGACAGCAGCCTTGATTTCCGGCTTCGACGCCTTCTTGGCGACGTTGAAAACAACCTGGTTGTTCTCGGAAGCCATGGTCGACTTTTCGGTGATCGCCGGCGAGACGATCACGTCGTAATGACGGAGGTCGGTCATTTAAAGCGCTCCTCGAGAGCCTCGACGGCGGCCTTCGAAAGGACCAGCGTGCCGCGGCGCAGAATGTCGTAGACGTTGATGCCCTGGATGGGCAGCACGTCGATGTTCGGGATGTTGGTCGCCGCCAGCTTGAAGTTCTGGTCAAGCTCGGCACCGCCGATCACCAAGGCGTTGGTCAGGCCCAGCGTCGCGAAATTCGCGATCAGCGCCTTCGTCTTGGCCTCGGTCAGCTTCAGCTCGTCGATGATGATGATCGACGCGCTCTTGGCCTTGGCCGAGAGAGCATGCCGCAAGCCCAGAGCGCGCACCTTCTTCGGCAGATCGTGCTCGTGGCTGCGAACGACCGGGCCGTGGGCCTTGCCGCCGCCGCGGAACTGCGGAGCGCGTGCCGAATGGTGACGGGCGCGGCCCGTACCCTTCTGCTTGTACATCTTGGCGCCGGTGCGCGCGATTTCGGCGCGGCCCTTGGCCTTGTGCGTGCCCTGCTGGCGCTTGGCCAGCTGCCAGCGCACGACGCGCTGCAGGATGTCCTCGCGCGGATCAAGGCCGAAAATCTCCTCGGAGAGTTTCACCTTGCCGGCGTCCTTGCCGCCAAGCGTTGTGATCTTGAGATCCATTATTCTGCTCCCTCTGCGGCCGGAGCCTCGTTCGTGGCAGCGCTCGCTGCAGCAACCGGGCGGATCGCGGCAGGCTTCGGCGCATTGGCCGGCAGTGCCACCTTGGCCGCATCGCGGACCAGGATCCAGGCGCCCTTCGATCCGGGAACCGCACCGCGGATCAGGATCAGGCCGCGATCGGCGTCGGTCGAAACGATCTCGACATTCTGTGTGGTGACGCGGGTGTCGCCCATGTGGCCAGCCATATGCTTGCCCTTGAACACTTTGCCCGGATCCTGACGCTGGCCGGTCGAACCGTGCGTACGGTGCGAAACCGAGTTACCGTGCGTCGCGCGGCCACCACCCATGTGATGGCGCTTGATGACGCCCTGGAAACCCTTGCCGATCGTCGTGCCCGTCACATCGACCTTCTGGCCGGCGACGAAGTGCTCGACGGTGATCTCGGCGCCGACATCGATCATGTTGTCGGCGGAGACGCGGAACTCGGCGACCTTCGCCTTCGGCTCGACGGAAGCGGTCGCGAAATGGCCGCGCATCGCCTTCGACGTGTTCTTCACCTTGGCAAGGCCAACGCCGAGCTGGACGGCCGTATAGCCGTTCTTCTCCTGCGTGCGCTGAGCCACGACCTGGCAGTTCTCCATCTGGAGAACGGTGACGGGAACATGTTCCCCGGCATCATTATAGATGCGGGTCATTCCCACCTTCTTTGCAATCACACCTGAACGCATCGGTTCAATTCCTTTAGAGTTCCGGGCCAGGGGCACCGCCCCTTACCGCGCTCTCATTCCCTTAGAGCTTGATCTCGACGTCGACACCGGCGGCCAGATCGAGCTTCATCAAAGCATCGACCGTCTGCGGGGTCGGATCGACGATGTCGAGCAGACGCTTGTGCGTGCGCATCTCGAACTGCTCGCGGCTCTTCTTGTCGACGTGAGGCGACCGGTTGACCGTGAACTTTTCGATCCGCGTCGGCAGCGGAATGGGGCCGCGGACGTTTGCTCCGGTGCGCTTGGCCGTCGACACGATTTCTTTCGTCGAGGCGTCGAGCACGCGGTGATCAAACGCCTTCAGGCGGATGCGGATATTCTGTCCGTTCATGCGTCACTTCCTTGTTCTGGCGCGGCGCGGGCAAATCCTGCGCCCGCGACAGATCGGTTAAGTCCAAATTACTCTTTGATGGTGACGACGATGCCGGCACCGACGGTACGGCCGCCTTCACGGATGGCGAAGCGCAGCTTCTCTTCCATGGCGATCGGCACGATCAGCTCGACATCGAC
>NZ_AYWH01000003.1:0-338719 GCF_000502555.1 Mesorhizobium sp. LNJC394B00 | reverse complement strand
GGGGGGGCGGTGTGGTCAGCGCGGCGACGGACTCGCCCTCGCCGATGCCGCTTTGACCGGCCGCGGGACCGGGGTCGGTTTCACCGCCTTCGGGCGACAGGCGCTGGGTGAACTTCGTTCCCTCGCCGGCAGCGGCCGGTGCCGGTGCATCGGCCGCGGGCTTGGCCGGCGCCGGCTTTACCAGCGGTTCGGTCGAGACCGTCTTGGTGTCGCCGCCGAGGCCCAGCATCGAGCCAAAGGCATCCTTGTTCAGCCAGATGCCATAGCCGCCGCCGGCGACCACTAGAAGCGCGACGACAGCCGCGATCAACCCGCCATAGCTGCGCCTGCGCTCGGCTGGGCGCAGGCGCTGGAACGTGTCCGCGACCGGCTGCTCGTCATTGGCGAACACATCGGCGCTGTCGTCGTCGGCGTCCAGCTCCACGGCTTGCTTGTCGATGGTTTCTGCACGCGCCGCAGGCGACGGCGGTGTCGGCGCGGGCCTCTGCCAGCTCGGCTCTGTCCTGGCGGTCGGCGCCGGCTGCACCGGTTTCGCCGGCTGCCAGGCCGGCGCAGGCGTGGCGGAAGGCTTTACATGACTGGACTGGTTCTTGTTGCGGTCGATGGAGGAGAAGATGTGCTCCAGCTCCGCCAGCGGATCGGATGCCGGCACCGCCCTGGCATAGTCGCGCTCGACGCTCGAGATGGCATCTTCCAGGGATCGCTTCTGCGTGCTTATGGCTTCCGTGGCCAGCGGCGGCGAATACTCCGCAAGCTTCTTCGCCAGCATGGTACGAACGCTTTCATAGATCCGCGTACGCTTTTCGGGCGTTTCGTCGCCGTGCTTGTCGAGCGCCTTTTTCAGAATAGCAACGAAATCTGCCATGCTTCAGTCGACCTGTATTTGTTTCCGCGCCGGCCCCCGCAAATCGGCCGCGATGCCCGGAAAGGCTTCAGAAAACTAGTCTTGAAACGGATCGGTCACAAGTATCGTGTCGTCCCGTTCCGGGCTGGTGGAAAGGAGCGCGACGGGTGCGCCGATCAGCTCCTCGATGTAACGGACGTATTTGACGGCCTGCGCCGGAAGGTCGTTCCAGCTGCGCGCGCCGGCGGTGGTGCCTTTCCAGCCTTCGAGCGTCTCGTAGACCGGCTCGACACGCGCCTGCGCGCCCTGGCTGGCCGGCAGATAGTCGATCGTTTCGCCGTCGAGACGGTAGCCGGTGCAAACCTTGATCTCATCCAGCCCGTCGAGCACGTCGAGCTTGGTCAGGGCGATGCCCTTGATACCGTTGACGGCGACGGCCTGGCGCACCAGCACGGCGTCGAACCAGCCGCAACGGCGTTTGCGCCCGGTGACGACGCCGAATTCGTGGCCACGCGTACCGAGAAATTCGCCGATCTCGTTCTTCTGCTCGGTCGGGAACGGGCCTTCGCCGACACGCGTCGTATAGGCCTTGGTGATGCCCAGGACATAGCCGATGGCGCCGGGGCCAACCCCCGAGCCGGCGGCTGCCTGGCCGGCAACGGTGTTGGACGAGGTGACGAACGGATAGGTGCCGTGGTCGATGTCGAGCAGCGTGCCTTGCGCGCCCTCGAACAGGATGCGTTCGCCGGCGCGGCGCTTGTCGTCGAGGATTTTCCAGACGCGGTCCATATAGGGCAGGATCTCATCGGCGACCGAGGTCAGCTCGGTCATGATCGCCTCATGCGTGACTTCGCCATGGCCAAGCCCGCGACGCAGCGCATTGTGATGCGTCAGCAGCCTGTCGACCTTGAGAGGCAGCGTTTCCAAATCCGCCAGATCCATCACCCGAACCGCGCGCCGGCCCACCTTGTCTTCATAGGCTGGGCCGATGCCACGACGCGTCGTGCCAATTTTCGTCCCGGAATTGGAGGCGGCGTCCTCGCGGAATCCGTCCAGCTCCCGGTGCAGCGACAGGATAAGCGCGGTGTTTTCGGCTATTTTCAGGCGGTCCGGCGTGACCTCGACGCCTTGCGCCTTGAGTTTTGCCACTTCGGCGACAAAGGCGTGCGGGTCGAAGACGACGCCATTGCCGATGATCGACAGCTTGCCTTGCCGCACCACGCCCGACGGCAGCAGCGACAGTTTGTAGACCTTGCCATCGACGACCAGCGTATGGCCGGCATTGTGGCCGCCCTGGAAGCGCACGACCACGTCGGCGCGCTCCGACAACCAGTCGACGATCTTGCCCTTGCCTTCGTCGCCCCATTGCGAGCCGACGACCACCACATTGGCCATGTTTCTTTTCCCTTGAGATGCCGCCCTGGCGGCCTGGATATGGTTCGAAACGACAGGCCTCTATAGCGTCAAGACCTCGCAAGCGCGACCTTTCTTTGCCGTCGAAAATGCCCTGAGGCACAACAATTTTCGGCTTTGACATCATTTACTTGCGTCGGCGGGGGCAATAGGCCGGCAAACACAACTTCCCAGGCGGCCGGAATCCCGCATGCATCGACGCGCCTACCTGTTCCTGCTGCTGACCACCTTGCTGTGGGGCGGCAATTCCGTCGCCGGCAAGCTGGCGGTCGGTCACGTCTCGCCGATGACGCTGGTCTTCCTGCGCTGGGTGCTGGCCGTCGCGATCCTGCTGCCGATCGGCTGGCGCACGATCAGGGAGGACTGGCCGGTGGTGCGCAAACACTGGTTCGTCCTGGCTGCACTTGGCGCCAGCGGCTTCACTCTGTTCAACACCATTTTCTACACCGCGCTCAACTACACGACGGCGATCAATGTCTCGATCGAACAGGCGGCGATGCCGGTCTTGATCATCATTGCCAATTTCTTCTTCTTCCGCCTGCGCGTGAGTTGGGCGCAGATTGCGGGCGTGGTGCTGACCATCTTCGGTGTCATCTTGACTGCCTGCCACGGCGATCCGCGCCGGCTGCTCACATTGGAACTCAATTTCGGCGACGCCATCATGCTGGTCGCGGTCGTCCTCTACAGCGGTTATTCGGTCGGGCTGCGGCTGAAGCCGGTGATGCGCTGGCAGAGCCTGATGTTGTCCCTGGCGATCGCTGCCCTCATCACCTCGCTGCCGTTCTTCCTGTGGGAGGTCGCCGCCGGCAAGGTTATCGTCCCCGATATCAGCGGCTGGGTGGTCATCGTCTATACCGCGATCGGCGCTTCGGTCATTTCGCAGATCACTTACATCAGGGGCAACGAACTGATCGGCGCCAACCGTGCCGGGCTGTTCATCAATCTGGTGCCGATCTTCGGCACGCTGCTGTCAGTGCTGATCGTCGGCGAGACATTCCAGCTCTACCAGGCGCTGGCGCTCGTCCTGGTGCTGGGCGGCATTTCGCTCGCCGAATACAGCGGGCGCAAGATGGCGGCACCGAACCGCCGCGGATAACATTTGGCTGCTGCCGCGCTGCGCCGCCGTCGCGATAACTGCTGCCGCGCGCCGACCTGGAACATTTTACCTCTGGCGGAGTTTGCTTGCGTGGGAGGCAACAAGATGAGCCATAACCCTCGCAGCACGGCAAGCATTGCCGGTCACCCCATTCATCCAATGCTGATTCCGTTTCCGATCGCCTTCTTTGTCGGCACCTTCGTTTGCGATCTGATTTTCTGGCAGACAGCCGATCCCGGGTGGGTCACCGGATCGCTTTGGCTTCTCGGCGCCGGCCTGATCATGGGCGCCTTGGCCGCTCTTACCGGCCTGACGGATGTCCTCGGCGATGTTCAGATCCGCAATCTCACGACGGCATGGCTCCATGCCGGCGGCAACGTTCTCGTCGTGCTGATCGAGCTTTACAACTGGTACTCGCGTTATGTCGCTGGAGCGGCGGCCGTGATCCCGATCGGCTTTATCTTATCGCTGATCGTGGTTCTGATCCTGCTGTTTACAGGGTGGAAGGGCTGGGAACTGGTCTATCGGCATCGCGTGGGCGTCTCCGACGGCTCAGACGAATTGACCTGAACCGGCCTCTGCGACGGCCGCCCCAATGATGGGGGGAGGACCGCCGCATCCGCCAAGCCGTCAACTACATTGCGTTGACGTCGAACTGCAGCCGCTTGGCTGAGTCGATGGACTTGTGCGCCTTGACCTGTTCCAGCACTTTCTCCGGGAACGGCGCGTCGAGATAGAGCAGCGCGATCGCGTCGCCGCCCGGCCGGTTGCGGCCGAGCTGGAAGTTGGCGATGTTGACGCCGTTCTCGCCGCACACCGTGCCGAGCAGGCCGATAATGCCGGGCGCATCGGCATTGGTTGTGTAGAGCATGTGCTGGCCGACCTCGGCGTCGAGATTGATGCCCTTGATCTGGATGAAGCGCGGCTTGCCGTCGGAGAAGCAGGTGCCGGCGATCGAGCGCGTCATGTGCTCGGTCTTCACCGTCAGCTTGATGTAGCCGTCGAACACGCCCGACTTGTCGCGCTTGACCTCGGCGACGATGATGCCGCGCTCCTTCACCATGATGGGCGCCGACACCATATTGACGTCGGCGACCTGCGGCCGGATCAGTCCGGCAAGCGCGGCACTGATCAGGGCACGCGTGTTCATCGTCGCGGTCGAGCCATCGAACAGAATTTCGACCTCGTTGATCGGGTCCTCGGTGACCTGGCCGACAAAGGCGCCGAGCACTTCGGCGAGCTTGACGAACGGCTTCAGCCGCGGTGCTTCCTCGGCCGTGATCGAGGGCATGTTGATGGCATTCGAAACCGCACCCTTGATCAGATAGTCGGCCATCTGCTCGGCTACTTGCAGCGCAACGTTTTCCTGCGCTTCCGCTGTCGAGGCGCCGAGATGCGGCGTTGCCACCACATTCTCCATGCCGAACAGCGCATTGTTTTCCGCCGGTTCGACCTCGAACACATCGACGCCGGCGCCCGCCACCTTGCCGCTCTTCAGCGCCGCGACCAGGTCGGCCTCGACGATGAGCCCGCCACGCGCGCAATTGATGATGCGCACGCCGTTCTTCATCTTGGCGATCGCCGCCGCGTCGATGATGTTGCGCGTCTTGTCGGTCAGCGGCGTGTGCAGCGTGATGAAATCGGCGCGGGCGAAAAGCTCGTCCAGCTCGACCTTGTCGACGCCGAGTTCCTCGGCGCGCTTGTCCGACAGGAACGGGTCGAAGGCGACGACATGCATTTTCAGGCCGACCCCGCGCGTGGCGACGATCGAGCCGATATTGCCGCAGCCGATGACACCCAGCGCCTTGCCGGTGATCTCGACGCCCATGAAGCGGTTCTTTTCCCATTTGCCGGCATGGGTCGAGGCATTGGCCTCCGGGATCTGCCGTGCGAGTGCAAAGATCATCGCCACCGCATGTTCGGCTGTGGTGATCGAATTGCCGAAAGGCGTGTTCATCACGATGATGCCCTTGCGGCTCGCCGCGGGGATGTCGACATTGTCGACACCGATGCCGGCGCGGCCGACGACCTTGAGTCTTGTCGCGGCGTTGATCAGTTTTTCCGTGACCTTGGTCGCCGAGCGGATGGCAAGACCATCATACTGGTCGATGACTTCAAGCAGCTTTTCCTTGTCCTTGCCGAGATCGGGCAAATAGTCGACCTCGATGCCGCGGTCCTTGAATATCTGGACGGCGGTGGTGGAGAGTTTGTCAGAGACGAGAACGCGGGGCGCCATGGCGGCCTCCTTGAATTGGATTGTCGGGAAAGGGCGGCCCGCAGGCCACCACGAAATCTCAGGCTGCGGCCTTCAGCGAAGCCTTCTGCGTGGCGAAGGCCCAGTCGAGCCAAGGCAGCAGCGCTTCGAGATCGGAGGTCTCGACGGTGGCGCCGCACCAGATGCGCAGACCGGAAGGTGCGTCACGATAGGAGCCGATGTCGTACGCGACGCCTTCCTTGTCGAGCACAGAGACGATCGCCTTGGCGAAAGCCGCCTGCCCGTCGGCGTCGAGCGCCGCGACATCGGCGTCGGTGAAGGACAGACATACGGACGTGTTGGACCGTGTCGCCGCATCGACCGCGAGATGGCCTAGCCAGGACGATTTGTCGACAAAGCCATCGAGCACGGCGGCATTGGCATCGGCTCTGGCAATCAAGGCATCGAGACCGCCGATCGACTTCGCCCAATGAAGTGCATCGAGATAGTCCTCGACGCACAGCATCGACGGCGTGTTGATGGTCTCGCCCTTGAAGACGCCTTCGATCAGCTTGCCGCCCGAGGTCAGGCGGAAGATTTTCGGCAGCGGCCACGCCGGCTTGTAGGTTTCCAGTCGCTCGACGGCGCGAGGCGACAGGATCAGCATGCCGTGTGCGCCCTCGCCGCCCAGCACTTTCTGCCAGGAGAAAGTGACGACATCGAGCTTCTGGAAATCGAGCCTCTGCGCGAATGCCGCCGAGGTCGCGTCGCAGATGGTCAGGCCTTTGCGGTCGGCTGGAATGAAATCGCCATTCGGTACGCGCACGCCTGAGGTCGTGCCGTTCCAGGTGAAGACCGCATCGCGGTCGAAATCGATCTTGGTGAGATCCGGCAGCTCGCCATAGCCTGTCTCGATCTTTCTGATATCGACTAGCTTCAGCTGCTTGACCACGTCGGTGACCCAGCCGGAGCCAAAGCTTTCCCATGCCACCATGTCGACACCGCGTTCACCGAGCAGCGACCACAGCGCCATCTCGACAGCACCCGTGTCCGACGCCGGCACGATGCCGATGCGGTAATCGGCCGGAACCTGGAGAATCTCGCGCGTCAGCTCGATCGCCTGTTCGAGCTTGGTCTTGCCGATCTTGGCGCGGTGGGAACGGCCGAGCGCAGCATTCTTCAGTGCCTCGACCGACCAGCCGGGGCGTTTTGCGCAGGGACCTGAGGAGAAATTGGGGTTTGCCGGACGGAGTCCGGGCTTCGTATGCGTCGTCATCGTGGTCTATCCTTCCAGATAGTGGCCCCTCGTTGGGGAGGGGTGGCCCACTCGCCGCATTACCGGAAGGCCGGGAAAAGCGCAAGTCCTGCTGCAACTTGCCATGTCGGTTCATACTTGATCGTGCAGAACGATGCGGGAACTTGCGGGGGGAAGTGGCACAAATCTGACACATGCGCGTTCGACGTTTGTTCATGCGGGTCGGCAAATTTGCACACCCCGCCCGACGCGGTGACGATCGCTGCCTCTTGGTACCGGGCAAATGCGGCGACGTGCGCGCATCCCGTAATTCCGGCCCTGCGTGGGCGATTCGGATTGACGCCATTGCAGGCGATCGCGGCCCTGCGCGAGGCCGCGCGGTCATGAGCATCGACGTCATGACGAAGGTGATCCAGCGGGCGCCGGTTTCCGGCAGCCGGTTCACATGCATGCTCGTCATGGCGAATTGGTCCAACGACGATGGCGACAGCCTCTACCCTTCAATGGACTTGCTCGCCGAGGCAATGCGCGTCAGCCGCTCCCAGGCCAAGCGCGTGTTGCGCAGCCTGATGCCTGGCGGGGCGGATGACGAAGCGGCGGGTGACTGGTGGTTTCGCGTCGTCGGAAATGAAAAGGGCGGCGCTCCTGGGATGACCAGGCGCTACGAGATGAACGTCGCACGGCTGGACGCTTTTCAGCTTCTGCCAGAGTTCGAAAAGGCGGCAGAGCGACGCCGAAATAAAGGTGATACGGGGCGCACCCATGCCCTCCCTGCGAGCCGTCAGAGGGGGCGCATGGATGCGCCCCCTCTCAGCTGCCAGACGGGGCGCACCCATGCGCCCCCACGGGGCGCACCCATGCGCCCCGACTCGTCAGAAGAACCATCAATTGAGAGAGAGCGCGCGATGGATAACTTCGATCAAGCACTGAAGCGATGGCCTGTTGTCGATAGCCCCAAGGCTGCACGGAAAGCATGGGAGGCGCTGTCGCTAGATGATCGCATCGAGGCCTTGAGCGAGATCGACAGGTTCGTCGCGATCAACCGATCAGCAGGCCGAAAGCTGATCTGTAGCTTCACCAGGTATCTCGCCGAAAGGATGTGGAAGGCATTGCCCGAGCGGATCAAGCCTGTCCAGCCACGGCGGCCGGCAGGACCGGCAAAGCCTGCCGGCCCATCGCCATTCGAGCGCAAGCACGGATGGCGGTCGTCAGCCGAGGCAAAGCCGTGACACCGGGGAGGGGGGTGGGTCAATCTCTACGACCGATGGGGCCGCCAACCGCATGGGGCTCACTCACAGGTTTTTTTCTTGGCGCCGTATTTTTTGCTGCCGAACCGATATTTGAACACTCGCCGACCGGGGCGCGCCGGTGAGCACTCGAAAAACAACAAACGACATCAGTGACTTACCTGCGCGCACCAGTTTCGTGAGCGCGAAAGCATGCTCGAATCGTTCGATTAATTTCGTTTGTGAGCCGGTGCAGCTCGGGCTGCCTGGTCTGCCGACTGCAACGGCTTGCTGCCGGCATTGCGGCGAGATGTTCGCGGTCGGCCAAGCGCGCCGCGGTCGGCCACAGGCATTCTGCTCGCCTCCTTGCCGCCAGGCGCATGGCGCCGCGCAGCGCGAGGGGTGGCGAATAGCGCGGGGCGACGGATCATCCTCGCCGCATGCCGAGGGCCAGACCGGCGAAACCGCCGGTTGCTGGACCTGCGGCAGCGCGTTCGCAACAGCGCCGAAACGTGCTGGCCGCCTGGCTCGTTTCTGTTCTCCGGCGTGTCGGCACAAGGCCGTGCTACGTCGCCGGGCGGCGTGGCGCGCGCGCCGCCGTCGGATCCCCGCGCCGTGAAATCCGATTTGCTGATTTTCAACTGCGCCTTACGGGATGAATTGATCCGCCGCGCTTATGCAGGCGACAAAACGGCGCTTCGCCTGCTAATCCCCGCGCTGCCAACAGACATGCCGCCTTCTGTGGTGACGGCATTTCGAGACCACCACCTCCGCGAGCTTCGGCGATGGCTGCAGGCAGAGATACCGAACGTCACAAAACATCGCTGTGCAACCATCATCACGGCGGCCGCCGCCAGTCTCCTTGCTGGCCGCGGCCTAAGCGATCGGTCCCCGTTCGATCTGCTGAAAATCGAAGAGCGGTCCTATCTCGAGGCGGCGGTCTCCGAGTTGATACACTGGACCCGGAAGTGGCCGCGCACCGTGAAAGCGATTACGAAAATCATCGGCTAATGTTGGAACTTTTTCACCCTTGAAACTTCCAAGATATTTCGGCGACGGTCGCGGAATGAACCTGTTCAGCAAACCATCATCCGACACTGATCTGACAGCATTTGTTGCCGATCTACGCCAGAAGTTGTCCAACGCAAAGCCGGGCCAACTGCTCGCCGCTGAGCGCCGATTGACGCTCGCGCGCGGCGCCAGAGCGGAGATCAACGAACGGCTCCGTGATCTAATCCGAACTTCGCGGGAGGATGGCGCTGGAGGCCGGGAAACAGTGAAGGCGATTAAGACGATCCAAGAGGAGCTCGCAGCTGCCGACGAGAAGATCGGCAAGTTGCGGGTTGAACTGAAGACGGAGCGCGAGCGGTTCGAACCGACCCTAATGAAGGTGATTCAGCCCTATCGTACCCGTATCGCGGACCTGATCGCCACGGCGGTCATTCACGTGGCGGCGGCCGCCGAAGGGCTGCGCACAATGGAGGAATTCCAAGCCGCCGCGGGAGCGCCTATGGCCCGATCATCCGATCGTTTGCCCAATGTGGCCATTCTCTGTCAACTCGCCGAGGAGCTTCGCAAGTGAGCGAGATCAGCCCTTGGACAATTCGCGGCTTGGCTTTGCCGTTCGACGAGGAAACCTGGTTCGCAGGCGCATGGGAAAGCGTGGCCCCATGCGCGATCACCCTCGGCGCCGGGAACGTTGGGATGTTCTTCGCAAGCCACAGCCAGCAAGTACCTTGGGCCTCGACAGGACGGAGCACGCTGCGATTGTTCACCGATGAGCGTGGCCTCTGGTTTGAAGGCGAGCTCGCCAACAGACCAGGTGGCGCCGAACTCTTGGCTTCCATTGGAAGCGGTGCCGTTGACGGCTGTTCAGTCTACTTTGCTTCCGAACTGCGAGGCAGGGAGGGTGTCGAAAGAGGAGAGCCGTTCAGGCGGATCCTTGAGGCCCGCGTCGACCACATATCGCTGTGTGCTGACCCGGCTTACTGCGGCACGGGCGTCTGGCGTGCTGACGTCGATGAGTACACCCTTCCTGCTCGACTGCGCTCCCTTGCCAGGCAATGGGTTGCGGCTGACAGAAAGTCTCAGCGGGAACATGGCCGTGCGCCCGCTGGCATGCGCGGCGGTGCCGCGACCTTGGCGGCGGGGAGCGTCCCTCGACAAGATGTTCCCCGCCGGTCCAAGGTGCCTGCATCTGTTCGAGCTATCTTGGCCGACCCAGAGATGGAAGCCGCGTTTCATCAGGGCCTTCGAAGCGCGTCTTCCCTGGTTCGGCGATGATGACCACCGCCCGCGATCTGCTCACCGCCGCGCACGAGGGCATGACGCCGGCCGAGATCGCCGCGCATGCGATCGACCGGGCCGACGAACTCGAGCAGATGCACCAGGCTTTCAACGCTGCCGCCTCAGCGCACAATGGCCTGGTGACCTCGCTCGCCAACCTGGTTGCCACCCAGAAATCGGCGGTGCCTGCCTGCCGGGACATGCAGAGGTCGATCAATGGTCGATAGGATGCCGGCGCCGGCCACCTTTCCGAACCTCTACCAGTCGCAAAGCGCTGGCGGCGATTGCCTGGGCTCTGCTTTGGCCGGCTCTCTATGGTCGGTGTCGGCGTTGGATGAGCCCAAGGAGGGCGACATCGTCGCGATCTGGCTTGTGCCAGGGCGCTTTTCAGACGGAACCGAGGGTGACAGCATCGGCCACCGCGTGGCGCGCGGTGAGGCCTGCCTGATGAAGGTTTTGCTCACCCAGGATGCCACCCGCATTACCGTGATGACGCTCAAGCCTTTGGCAACCGCGACAATCTTGAGAACCGACATCGTTGCGATGCACAGGGCATTCGCAGTCCGGACTCCGGACGGCATTCAGCGCTTCCTACGGCTGCAGGGAGCCGGTTGATGGTCTGGTTTGCAACGCCGGACAGTTCAAATGTCGGGTCGTCTTGGGGCGGCTGGGGTTCCGAGCAGACGACAAAGCAGCCCGACCCCGTTTCTTCTGCTGCACCTTTTTCTTTTTCGTCAGTCCTTGGCCGACAGATCCCGATCGTTGTCGGAACCTATCCGGTCGATGGAATTCCGGTTATTGGCGGTGCCGCCACGGTCACCAACATATCAGGATACACGCAGGTCAAGTTGACCTCACTGCAGGGCTTGAGCGACGTCGGCGGCACGGGCTGGCTGAACAATGACCCGTTCTCCCGCGTCGCGCTGGTGCCGATCCAGGGCGCGAGCCAGGTCGCATCCATGGGGTATCTGCTGGCCTACGATCCCTTCGGGGACGGTTACAAGCTTGTGCAACTCAAGGTCAACGACGAGGTGGTCTTCGACGCCGAGAAAGGTTTCGGAGCATCGACCACGTTCCGCTTTTATGGGGGCACGCAG
Source organism: Mesorhizobium sp. LNJC394B00 (assembly GCF_000502555.1). NCBI lineage: Bacteria > Pseudomonadati > Pseudomonadota > Alphaproteobacteria > Hyphomicrobiales > Phyllobacteriaceae > Mesorhizobium > Mesorhizobium sp. LNJC394B00. Next base: position 327,308 of record NZ_AYWH01000003.1, on the reverse strand, counting down.
ACCGAAGCCGACCCGATCACGAAGGCTGTCATCGGCACCAATGCCGGAGCATGGCAGAACTTCGCCATGGTCTATCTCGACGGCTTTTCGGCAACCAGCCCGCCGACGGTGAAGGCGGTGATTTCCAACGCGGCAACGGAGACGGGCACAGGCGGCGATATCGCGTGGACGGGTGAGGCACCAAGCGGAATTCTGAACGCCTTCCCAAATGGTTCGGCCTATGATCCGGCCGAGGGTGTGATCTATCAGATCTTCGACCCGACGGATATTCCCAGCCTCACTCAAATCTATCTTGCGGTGCTGGACGTCGACACACTTCAGGAGCGCTATCGGGTGCCGCTTGAAGGCTCCGAACCCTATGCCGTCGGCCGGGATGTCAACGATTCTCAGCTGACCATTCCGATTGCGATGGCGGGCACCGGTTTGCTCTTGATCCAGTTGTACGGCGCGGAGGCGACGCCTCGTCTATCCGGGATCTACGATTCTGCGACTGGGCACCTCATCGCGTCTCAAATCGACACCGCCAATATGATCTGGCTGACGGTGCAGCAGTTCGGTCAACTTTGGATCTTTATCGGTCACAATTTCGACGCCGGCATGGGAGTCACCGGCATCTTTGATCCCGCCGAGGGAACTTTCGAAGTCGATCCTGAAGGTTTCCCCGGCAGATATCTGGTTGTGAACGGCAGGGTGACCACTGAGTTCACGTCTTTCTTCACCGCAACGTCGAGCTTTACGGGCGATGCAGACATCTACGAGTTGCGCTTCAACGGTGATGCCTGGACCTCAACGCTGCTGCACTCGCTCACTGGCCTGTCCGGCTTGTCGGCAAGCGTGCTCTGGTTCGACCCGGCAACCGGCTATCTTGTGGTCGGCTCCGCTCTGGACGGCTCGATCAATCGATGGCTCTACATCGACCCTGAAGACGGGTCGGTGATCGACACCTTCGACACGGCCAAGATGGGGTTCAATTCGGTCTTCACACTGCCCCGCTTGCACAACCGCCTAATCAGCCTGCCTGGCTTCGTGATGATGCTCTGGTCCGACGGCGATCCCGACGAGCCCGCTTATGAAATTATCACGCTGGATATCCAGGCAAAGACGATTTCCACCTTCGCCGATGAAGTGGTGCCGAGGTTCACCGTTGGCGAATTTTCATACCTGATCGCCGACCAGGGCCGATCGCTCTGGATGAGCGCCCTTGGCGAATATGTGTGGACGGTTCACAGGCAGCCGAACACCATTCCTGGCTCGGTCAGCCTCAGGTGGATGCTCACCAAGATCATGTCTCTGGCTGGCTACACTCCAGAGGAACTTACCTTCGACGGTCCCGACTGGGGCGGCGACCCCGACCCAGAACCAGATCCGGATCCTGAAGAACCCGAAGACGCCTTGGTCGCTCTCAAGTTCCTGACCGAGGTCTACACCGTTCATGGCGACACCGCGGCGGCCGCCGATGTCATCGACAAACCTGAGCGCGTCGGTGCCAGCGGTCTTGAGATCCCGTTGGAGGAAGCCGACGGTGTCGTCTCTGCGATCGGCGATTGCCTGGCCGATCTGCTCACGATGTACTGGACGGTCGTGATCGAGTGGGAGGAGCTGACCACGGATGGCGCCACCTATCTGCTGTATCTGGCCGATGTCGATGACAATCACACGATAGTCATTGAGCGCAGCACCGCTTTCACCGGCCTGCGTGTTGACACGCACGAGGCGAGCAACAACACCCGGAACGTTGAGATTAACACCTCGCATGGCCCAGGCGTCCACAAGATCGCGGTGACCAGGACCGACGCCTTCATCAGCATGTCCTGCGACGGCAGCGATGTCGTTACCCAGGTGGTCGCGCCGATCTCGATGAACCCAATGGCAACGGCTTCGTTCGGCGGTGACCCAACCGAGGGTTATGGGAGCAACAACAACACCTTCATCCGCAAGTTCTACCTGCTGCCGCCGCGGGACGACGCCGATCTGCCGGGGCTTTCGATAGTGGTGCCGTGAGGTCCGCAACGCCTTGGCTCGCCTTCGCGCTGTTCGCTGGTGTCGTGCTGGCGCTGGCAATGGCCGTTCTGGTCCGCGTCTCCTCCAAAAATCCCCCAGTTTGCTTTGCAACCAGGAACGGATTATCCATATACGCATTGCCATAAGGGATGCCGCAGACGTCCTTGGAATGGTTTTGAGGGACGAAAGGGTCGAAGAAGATGGCGGCGGCGGCTAGTAAGGTCACGCTTTTCGAAGGAGTTCTGGGGCTCGCCGTCGCGGTGTCGGTAGGCCTGCTCAGTGTCATTGTCGGATATCAGATTTCACAGGCTGGCACCCTCGGTGAACATTCCGAAAAGCTGAATGCGCTTCAGGCGTCGATTACGACCCGCATTGACACGCTCGAAACAAATCTCAGCGCAAAGCTTGATGACGCGGGCGCGACGCAGAAAACTATCCTCAAGGCCATGGACGTCAACGCCAATGATCCAACCAAGTTGCTCGTCCAAATGGGGGTTATTGGACAGGGCGATGCGTTCGCGGCGACTGTCCATGATGGAGGACTGTGGGTCATTCCGGTCCAAGACGCCGTTGCGGCCAAAATCGAAAAGGCGGGCTTAAAGCGACAGCAGATCAACAACGGCGTGACCGGCTATCGGGTCCTGGACCTGAAAGCAATGGCACCGCCATCGTTATCTGTCCAACCGCAATAGCCCGACGGCCAAGCCGAAATTCGCGACACCTAACTCACACCCCGCTGGGCTGGACTGGCTTGCCTATAAGCCGCGACTTATGCAATATCGCCACGTTCTCCAAAGCGAGGCGCGGCATGCTGGCACGGACAGATCGTCATCCCTGCGATATCCACGCCATTGCCCGCACATGCGGCGTCACCCTGCACGACAGCGCCGATAATCGGTCGACCGGCCGCAAGCCTGGCCACTGCTACTGCAAACCCGCGGTCCGCGACATAGGGCGCCGGTACGGGGAATCGCACCTCGCCCTGGTGCTGAAGCTCATCAACTCGACTGGCAACGGCCTTGAGCTCCATGCCGCCACGCTGCAGGCTGTTTCCTATCTGGTCCGGATCGAGGTCATGCCGATCGGCTCGGGCTTGTTCGAGGCCCTCGACAGGATCGACCTTGGCCACGTCCGTCGGCTTGCCAAGGCGATGCCAGGCAGCACGGCAAACAACATGGTGGCGATGCTGTATCCGATGCTGGCCGGAACGGCGCTGTTCGAGAAGGTGGCAGCATGACCGAGATCGAGGGTGTGGGCACCTATCGCCTTCCCAATCAATGGCAGGGGCAGCGGCTGAGGCGCCTTCGAGGCGATGAACGCCATACCGCTGTGCTGGCGATCGGTTGCGGGATGACCGTCAGGCAGTTCAACAAGCTCCCCGCCGACAAGCAGCAAGAAGTGCACAAGGCTTATCTGGCGCTGATGTCGCCATCCAATGTCGTGCCTCTGGCGGAGCCGGCCGCAACACGCGCCATCCCCCGCGGGCATCTATCCGACGGTCAGAAGCTCGCCATCGGCCGCTGGCTGCTGCACCATAAGGCCTCTCTGCCTCACGGTCATTTCGGGCCATGGCTCGACAAGCAGGATGGCGTGCTGGCGGGCTTCTGTGAGGCACCCACATTCAAAGGCGACAGGGCACCTGTTAACGAGCACATCGCCGCATGAGGTACGCAAAATCCTCGAACCGTTCTGTGAATTCTTTCAACGGCCCGAGCGCCTGATCTTTGGCGGCCACCATCGCGTCGAAAGCTTCAAGCTCCGTGCCGTGCAACTGTGGCCGCGCAGAGGGGTAGTCCACGCTTTCGAGCGCTTGAACAAATTTGCGGCTACCTCCAGCCGCCTCGTCCGACGGTCCAGCGAGGGCTTCACATATCGAGGTATCGGTCTGTGCGGCGGCGGCAGATAAGCCGGAAGCGACAATCAGAATTGCTGCTAGTATAGACGTCTTCATCCTATGCGGCACAGTAATACCCCTCCCGTTATTTCCCCGCTTCAGCATCGCGCAACTGGCAGGCGCGCGCAAGCGTCGCCTCGAAACACTTCGGGCGGTCGCACTGTTCGCATTTCAGTGTCTCCCAAAGCTGCCCACTACCTGAAATTGTGGTGGGCTTTTTTGACTATTAGCGGAACCTGAAATTTGGGGGCTTGTTGATAGACCGGCAGCGAGTGGGTGTTCGCTGCTGGTCGAGGTCCCGCAAGACTCGGCCGGGCTCGCATCACCTACCCCGGTCGGTGCGAGCCCACTGTTGGGACCTGCATCCGCCCCTATTTGATACTAGGGGACGGTGGTTTCACCATCACGCGCAATTGCATCTGGTCGATCGTTGCGACGATGGCAGCCGCCAGCGCTTCCGCCTCATCCATGAGCCCCGGCCCATAGAGACCGTTCACCGCTTCCTCGCTGGGCAGCACGCCGGGCGGGCAGTGGTCCTCGATCGTGCGCCGGATGAGCGTCAACGCTGCCCGGCATTCGTCTGCTTCGATCTCCATAATTCTTGAAACATGCATTTGAGCTAAAATGTTCCGGAACCGATTTCAGGTTCGCGGCTTGAATCGCCGGACGGTGGGTCAGTGCATGCGTTTGAAGTTCGTCGCGCCGTTGATGCCGACCCTGGTGGAGAAGCCTCCCGAGGGCGACGACTGGATTCACGAAGTGAAGTTCGACGGCTACCGTTCGCAGCTCATCATCGATGAAGACGGGATCCGGATTTACACACGCAATGGCCACGACTGGACGGCGAAATACCGCGACCTGGTGACAGAGGCCAAGACCCTGGGCGCCGAAAGCGCGATCATCGACGGCGAGATCATCGTGTTGAACGATGCCGGCCTGTCCGACTTCGGCGAGCTGCGCAAGGCGATCACCCGCCGCCAGCAAGACCTCTATTTCGTCGCCTTCGATCTGTTGCACCTCAACGGGCACGATCTTCGCGATATGGCGCTCGAGGAGCGGCGCGAAATCCTCGCCAGTATGATCGAGCCGGGCGGCCGGATCCAGTTCAGCGAGCCGCTGCCGGGTGAAGCCAAGGCCATCTTTCACCTGGTCGACCAGGCCGGGCTCGAGGGAATGGTGTCGAAGCGCCGCGACAGCAAATACCGCAGCGGAGCGTCGACCAACTGGCTGAAGGCCAAATGCTATTCGATCGACGAGTACGAGCTGCTCGGCGTCGAGCGCGAGGCAGGCAAGCCGGCGTTCGCTCTCATGGCCGAGCGCGGCACCGGGCGCTATGTCGGCAGCGCTTTCGTCACCTTGAACCGCGAGATGCGCGAACGGCTCTGGAAACGCGTCCAGGAACACCCAGGAAAGGCGCCGAAGGGGATGAAGCGTCCGGCGACGCAGTGGGTCAAGCCGGGGCTGATCGGCCGCGTGAAGCACCTGCGCGGAGAGGAAGACCTGCGCCATGCCTCTTTGCAGGATTTCAGGGAAGAGACGCCTTAGCCGGGCGGCTTCTCACGCGGCTGTGCCGGCCCTGTTCCGTTCCATTGGATAAACTGCGCCTTTTGTCCGGTGATGGTCTCGATCGACTTCAACAGCGGTCGATGGACTTCACGCAGGGCTTGGTAGTGCTCGCTGTGGTACGCCAGAAGCGGCCCGACGATGCTCTTGTGCAGCGCTTCGGCTGCCGCCAGGAAGCGGTCGATTTCAGCCCGGGAAAGCTGTTCGGAAGGTTTGGTTCTGGCCATTTGGCGCTCTCCATTGAAGGGGGTCGCCGCAACGAGGACAATAATCCTACAGGCCGGGCCGGTTGGCAAGCGCAGTGTTGAGGACCCTCTACCGCCGGGCCTTCCGCCAGCCGGCGGCCCGTGCCTCCGCCTCGCTGCAGAACCAGCGCTCGCCGTACTGAGGACTGATCTTCGTCTCCCAGTAATGCTCCTGCCCTGGGACGTGATAAATCCGCTCGCCCGTATTGATAGAAATGTTGCCCTTGATCGCAGCTGCCGGCGCCGGCCGTGCGGGTGCCACTCAGCCAGCCAGTTGGGACGAGCCCGACGGCATTATCGAGCGCTTGTGGGTTCACGGTGAAAAACGCAGTCAAGGGAACCATCACCAGCGCCGGCAGATATTGCCATCGCCACAACCGCCGCCGCCTGGCGTTCTTGCGCCAGCGGTCGGCCTGATCCGCACCTCGATGACGCTGGACTTTGCCCACGCCTTTTGTTCCCCCGTGTGGGGGAAATGCGTCCATTGCGGGGGAGAGTCCAGCCTCCCAGCGACGACGGCATTCCATCGGGCGCGTAGGGACGCGCTGGCGGGTCTGTTCCTGCGGCGGTAAGCTGCCGCCGCAAAATGGGGGACAGGGCAGAATGACACGGGCGAGCATGGCATGAGCGCTGGCTACGTCGGGATACTGGTCGGCCTGCTGTTCGGCTTCATCGTCGCCGCCACCATTTGCGGCACGCTGGCAACGCTGATCCTGATCGAAAACCATCTGCGGAATTTGCTGGAGAGCGACCTGCGTCAGTGGCACGTTTCACGTGACCAGCACTGAAACAGTCACTCATCGGAAAAATTCTCCTCTCGATCGAGAGCGGACATGTACCTTGCGGATGCAGGCAAGATCCCGCAGCGACGGTCGAAGAAAATGTCGACCGCGCGACGGTCAGTTTTGTTAATCAGGCTGTCCTTAACGGGGAATTTGCGAGTCGCTCGGAGACGGTCGAGAGCCCGCACCGACAACCCGAAGAAAGCGCGCAGCTCCGTGTCGGTCATGAAGCGCGGTGCGTGAAAACATTCCCGTCCGGAATGTTTTTCGGCCACGTTGAAGGTTCGATCCATAAATGGTCCCATACTTTGCCGGGTCTGCAAATTTGCAGACCCGGCAAGCTCGTTTTTAGGCGGCGTTTGCAAGCCCTGTTGGGTACCAGATTGTGTGGTCGCCAGACGTCGACACCAGCTGGATGCCATGGAGGCAGTCAGCTTTGCGAATGTACGCCTCGCTCGACACGGCGATCGCCCTGCCATTCACGGCATGGTAGGTCCACCGCCATTGGCCGGCGCTGTCCTTGTAGACCCAGTACGAAGGAAAGGTGCGGTCGGCCATCAGATCGCTCCTCCCACATGGCCGGCCGATGCTCGGCTGCCGACATGCTTCCGTTCTTTCAGCACATCGTTGACGCGAGCCGGGTTCACACCGAACTTCGCCGCGATGTTGTGCTGAAACCAGCCTTCGGCCCGTAGTTTCCAGACCTCGATGGCTTCCGAGTAGGTGAGAGACTTGCGCATTTCATGTGAGGCCATTTTGGCGCTCCTGTTCACATTGTGTGATCTCAGGCTTGACCGATGGCTTTCACCCGGACATGCTTGTCCGGCTTTCAACAGCCTCGTCCCGCGCCTTCGATCGATTGAGCGGGATGCGATTTTGGAGAGCCGTCGCTTGGGAGGGAAACCGTGCGACGGCCTCTTCGAATCGCATTCACCCGAAAAGATATCATGGAAATTTCGGGGCTCGAGAGAGCCGTTCCCTATTTGATCTCAAATGGTCAAAAACCAGCATCAAAACAGCAACTTGAAGGGTGTGGAAACCGGGGGAAACGCCGCGCGTGGGACTGATCGGTTCCCGCTTAAGACCTATTTGACCCGAATCACCGCTTTAGAGCGGGCTGCTTTCTGAGCCGCACGCCTGGCCCTTCGCCGTTCTCAGCGACAAAGATCACGCCTGCCGATTCCAGAGCGGCTTGAATTGCTCGCGCAGAATCGTCGGAAATCTGCCGGCGGCTTTTTTCGAAGTCGACCACGGTGGAAAGCCCAAGGTTCGACGCTTCAGCCAGCCTCGGCTGCGTCCATTCGATCAAGGCCCGTGCGGCCCGGGATTGGCTGGGTGTAATCATTTCAACATTTTCTGTTGACGGCATTTGACCCGCAGCGTATCAACATAATCTGTTGATTGCAACGCTACTGGAGGAATTGAAATGCCGAACACGTCTGTTCGGGCAGCCGCCGAAGGCTTGCCCAATTATCCCCGAGAGTCACACGGCCTCGGCTTCGTACGTAAGCTGCTGATGGCCTGGGCTTCGCGTGCGGGAAACGAGCCCGCGGCGCGTAAACCAGTACAGGAGAGTTTCATGTATCAGCACGTCCACCGCAGAGCCTTGATCGCAGCTTCGACAGGCGCAGCATGTGCTTTGGCCGTCGCCGGGCCGCACAGCTCAGCGATAGCGGCGCCAGAGAGCTTCGAGAACTTCCGGCCCGACCCGGCGTTTGCCGCGCTCGATCGTCTCAAGGCCGCCGACCGAGCACTCAGCCGTTCTCATTGGCGTTTAGAAAATGCTGAGGCCCGGGCCCGCCCAACGCACGGGTTTTGGCCGAGTCGGCTGATTGCCTGGCGCCACTATTCCGCGATCGGCGGACGAGAAATTGAAAAGGCGCGCATCGAATTCCTGGGCCATCCGGGCGCCGACCTTGTGCGGATCGAGGAGGAGTATCACGACGCCAAAAAGCGCTATCGTGCGGCACTGCGGGCCGGCGATGATTGGGACAGGCGGGCAGGGCTGACCGAGGTTCGAAGCCGCGCACGCGAAGCCGGGAAAGCGTTCAGACGTGAGACGCGTCGACTTGCGCAAACGCAGGCAACGACGCCGGCGGGCGCAGCTGCCATGATCGATTTCGTGGCTCGCGACATGCAGACCGGCGATACCGAATGGCATCTTCCCGCTCTCAAGGCAGCCGCTGTCGCACTGCGCAAGATGGCTTGAAGGCTGTTTCAGGGTGACTGCTGCTGTAACCGCCTGAAGTGGTGGCTAATTTAGCCAGCGTCCCCGTTTAAAACCGTTCCCGACCGGAACGGTTTTTTTGATTGTCACAGGAAAGTATTCCGGGCGGGAAGACTTTAATGTTCCAGCCTGGAACATTTTCAATCAGGTGCTATCGGTCCGGCAGGTTTTTAGGTTTGACAGAGCGCCGAATCGAGGCGTAGAAAGTTCGTCAAAACCTAGAGGGCTTTTAGCATGCCATCCATTGGCGAGTTTACGCGATCGTTCGCCGCTATCATTGGCACCGAATTCGGCAGCGTTATGAAATTGCAACGTGTCCTTCGCGATGCCGGCCTGCTCACCACAGGTGCCAGGGGCATCAACGCGCCCGAGTTGGTACCATTGGACGCAGCGCGCATGCTGATCGCGGCCCTTGTCACCGACAAACCCTCGCTAGCCCCTTTGGCAGTGGTGGAGTTCGGCAATTTGCCCGCTGCCGATGCGATGTTAAGTGCGAGATCCGAGGAAGGGGAGATTTTCGCCGGCTGGACGGACAAAATGACGTTCGAGCAAGCGCTCGCTTTTTTGATCGAGGCCGCATCGACCGCGCCACCAGAGCATCGGCAAATCCTGACACGAAATATACAGGTTACGTGCGATCCAACTGAAATGAAGGCGACGCTGAGTTGGCGCGACGGATCATGCAGTTATAGCGCCGGGGGACCGTGGCTGATGCTGCTGGCCGAAGGAAAGACGGACCGGCTTGACGAAGTGGCCGCAGCGCAAGAGTCGGCCAGACTGCGTGCTCGGGCATTTGCGGGATACAGCGCGCGAATCTCAATTAATCGCAAAATGGACGGCGATCTCTTGTTGGAGGTGGCCGATCTGTTCCGCTCCAACAACATTGAAGCTGCCTCCGAAGCGCGGAGGGCTGGCTAATGACAGTTCGGTCTACATTGCTCCCGGAATACACGACGCCGGAACAGCTGGCCGAACACCTCGGCGTGTCAGCGCGATGGCTAAAGGAGAGAGCCCGCGAGCTCGGCGCCTGCTCTCAATTCGGCAAACGGATGATCCTCACCGAAAGCGACGTCAGCCAAATCATGGAGGCCACGCGGCCATGCCCCTCAAGCTCTACAGACGGCCAGGCGGGGAAATCTGGCATTACCGCGGCACAGTTGCCGGCCGGCGGATACGCGGCACTACGGAAACTGAGGACAAAACAAGAGCGCAAAGGATCGCGGCCGAAAGAGAGCGGCGCGAATGGACGCGTCATCTCGATGGACCTGGCGCGACGCTGACATTCGCCGACGCTGCAATAGCCTATCGCGAGGCAGGCAAGCCGACGCGCTTCCTCGAAGCAGTTGAGGACCATTGGAAAGACACCCCGATCAGGGAGATCACCGAGAATGCCGTGCGCCGCGCTTCTATTAAGCTCTATCCGATGGCCGGGCCCGCCACGCGCAACCGCCAGGCGATCGTGCCGACGCAAGCGGTGATCAATTTCTGCGCCGAGGAAGAATGGTGCCCCCGGCTGCGCGTCCGGCGCTTCAAGGTGAATACGAAAATCAAGGATCCGGCAACTCTAGCTTGGGTAACTGCTTTCGTGGCCAATGCATCGCCTCACCTTGGCGCGCTCTGCATGTTCATGTTCGCCACCGGCGCGCGCGTCGGCGAGGCCGTGAGCGTCGAATGGACCGACGTCGACCTCAACGCTCGCACAGTCAAGATCCGGCAGACGAAAGTTGGCGCTGAGCGGATTGCGCATCTGCCACCGCAGCTCGTAGCGGCGCTGTCAAATATCCCGTCGAATCGCAATCCAGAAGATCGGGTGTTCCGCTATGTCAGCCGCGAGAGCGTGCGGCAGGTTTGGGATGCCGCCATTAAGCGCGCGGGCATCAAGAAACTGTCGCCGCATTCATGCCGTCACGGCTTCGCAACGACGATGCTGCAGAGCGGAATCGACGTCAAAACCGTGGCGAAGCTGGGCGGATGGAAAGACGTCGCCACGCTGGTCAAAACCTATGCACACGCGATGTCTGATCTGACCCTTACAAACGTCATTTTTGGCACAAATCTGGCACAGCCTGAAAATAGCAGGGTAGTAAGGGGTTGAAACATAAAAAGAAATTGGAAAGCGGCATCAACCCTCGTTGGGGAGGGGTGGCCCACGGACGGCGATATGCGTTCAGCCCTCAGGCGTCAAGAGGAAAGTTTTTGTCGCTGGCGGGATACCGGCGATACGGGATCAGCATGTCGTGGGCTAAAACGCAAACAGCGGATCGAAGAGATCCGCCGTTGGGCTTCCGAACAGCAAGCTTCCTACCAGAGGTCGTAGCGCAGGCCGAGCTTGACCTGATGATTGCTGATGCCCTTGCGGATCGGATAGGAGGTCAGGCTCTCGGCCGTGACATATTCGGCATCCGGCGCGGAGAAGTACTGGTAGCCGAGATCTACAGAAACATTCTTGGTCACCTGATAGGCCAGGCCCGCATCCAGCGTGTAGGCGAGGGAATACTGGGTCTTGTTGTCGTTCCGGACGAAATCATCCGTAGGGTCGACATTGTCGGTGAAGTAACTCGCCGACAGCTTGTATTTGCTCCGGACCAGCCCAATGCCGGCGCCGAGGTAGGGCGTGATCCCGACATAAGTGCCGAGATCGACATAGCCATTGACCATGCCCGACAGGGAATAATTTTGCAGCGATGCCGACGCGATGGTCGCACCACCCGGCGGCGGCGTCGCCGAATCGTCAAAGCCGACGCCGATCTTGTTGCCGGGCAGATAGCCAAGATTGACGTCGCCGCGCAGATAGTCGTTGAAGTGGTAGCCGAAGCCGATGCTGGCAAAGGCCGGATCCTGCTTCTCGCTGAAGCTCGCGGGGGCGAAGGTGAAATCCTGATCCTCGTAGCTCTTCTGCGCCAGATAAGAGACGTCGCCGCGCAGATACCAGCCCGAGCCGACCTCGACCGGTTGATAGTCCGGCGCCTGATCGACATAGATCGGCGGATCGTAGTCCGCGGCCTGCGCCGGCGTCAGCGGCACAAGGACGAGTGCGGCGAGCGCCGGCGCTGTCAGCGATTTGAAATTCATGGGTCCCCGGCTCCTGAAATTGGCGCCCGTCATTTTGATCGCAAGCGCCGTTTCACCAAGCATTGTTAACCATAGTGGTTAAGTCAGGGTTAAGGATAACGCGGCGTACCGAATTGATTTCGATTGGGTTTCTTCGGCACACGCGGCCGGTTGAAAACGCGCAAACATCGGCAAACGAAAACCGCCCGGCAAGACCGGGCGGTTCGCGAATTCCTAGATTTCGAAGCGACTACTTGGTGTAGATCGGCTCCGGCTCTGGAACGTAGGGCTCCGGCGATGTGCAACCATTATTGCCGCCGAACTGATAGCGCAGACCGCCTCGTACCTCATGTGTGTTGATGCCATGGTCGAAGCCGGGCCCGGAACTGCTCACGTCGAAGTCGAACATGCGGCCCCCCTCAATGTGAGAGTAGCGATAGCCGGCATCCAGGATCACCCTGTCGGTAAGGCAATAGGACGCGCCGGCCATGAGCGCGTAGGCAAAGCGCCAATTCTTCGACCCGGGGTTGGTCTCGGTTGTGTTCGGGTCGTGGACGGTATCCCATTTGACGTGCGCGCCGCCGATGCCAGCGCCAACATAAGGCGTGATGCCGTGCCAGGTGCCGATATCGTAATAGGCGTTGGCCAAGAGCAGCAATGCGCTCATTTTCGACACTTCGACGGAGGTCGTAACGCCATCGTTGGTTGATCCGTTGAAGTCCGAAGCGAACCAATAGTCGGCTGTCAGGTCGGTACGGAAATGATCGTTGATCTTGTAGCCAATGCCGGCGCCGAGTGAGAAGCCGCCCTTAAGCTCGCCGGAATCGAAAACATTGCTGCCGGGAGGCGGCCCGTAAGTGATATAGTCGATGCCGCGCAAATCCGATTTATGATAGTCGATGTCGCCGCGGATGTACCAGCCGCCGAAATCGGCCGGCTGCTCGTAGGCGATCGGCGCCGGCGCCTCTTCGACCACCGGCGGCTCCGCCAGATCGGCGGCGAATACTGGCCCGGCCACACCTGCGAACAGCGCGGCAAGGAGGGCCTTTTTTGCTGTATTGAACATGTTTGTCACCCCTGAGAACCGTCGGGAAAGTCCAACTTGCCCGAATGTGATTGACCTCAGTTGTGGATAATGAATTGGAAAAGTTAAAAGGCGTTTAACCCTGTCGATTAACCACGAATTCTCGACATTTTAGCAAACAGTCTCCGCCGGCATAACGCTGGGACCAACCCTGGCCGAAACAAAAAGCCCGCCTGCAGGCGGGCTTGAAGTCTTGAGCCGGCAGTTCGCCCCTGCCGTTGGAGGCAGCGCAATCAGGCGGCGCTGCGCGTTTCCGAAATGATGTCGACGATGTCGTTGACCACGGCCTCGACCAGCTGTGGGTCGTCGCCCTCGGCCATGACGCGGATCAGCGGCTCGGTGCCGGAGGGCCGTATGACCAGGCGGCCGGCCTTGCCAAGACGGTTGCGCGCATCTTCGATCGCCGCCTTGACCAAGGCTTCTTCAAGCGGCTTGCCGCCGGCGATGCGGACATTCTTCAACAGCTGCGGCACCGGCTCGAATTTCTTCGACAATTCGCTAACCGGCCGGTTCTGCCGCTTGATGCAGGCCAGCACCTGCAGCGCCGAGACCAGCCCGTCGCCAGTGGTCGAGAAATCGGACAGCACAATGTGGCCCGACTGCTCGCCGCCGACATTCAACCCATGCGCGCGCATATGCTCAACGACATAGCGGTCGCCGACCTTGGTGCGATGCAGCTGCAACTTCATGTCGCCAAGGAAGCGTTCGAGGCCGAGATTGGACATCACCGTCGAGACGACGCCGCCGCCGGCCAGTCGCCCGCTCTGGTGCCAGGACTCGGCGATCAGCGCCATGATCTGGTCACCGTCGACGATGGTGCCGTTCTCGTCGACGATGACGACACGGTCGGCATCACCGTCGAGTGCGATGCCGATATCGGCGCGCACTTCATGCACCTTCTTCTGCAGGCCGGCCGGATGGGTCGAGCCGCATTCCTTGTTGATGTTAAAACCGTTCGGATCGACATTGATGGCAATGACCTCGGCGCCCAGTTCCCAAAGTGCGGCAGGCGCCACCTTGTAGGCTGCGCCATTGGCGCAATCGACGACGATCCTGAGACCCGACAGCGACATCGAGCGCGGCAGCGTGCGCTTGGCGAATTCGATGTAGCGGTCATGCACGCCGTCGACGCGCTTGGCGCGGCCGAGCCCGTCGGAATCGGCGAGCGCCAGTTCGATATCCTTGTCGAGCATGCTCTCGATGCGCTCCTCGATCTCGTCGGAGAGCTTGTAGCCATCGGGACCGAACAGCTTGATGCCGTTGTCGTAATAAGGGTTGTGCGAGGCCGAGATCATGACGCCGATATCGGCGCGCAGCGAGCGCACCAGCATGGCGACCGCCGGTGTCGGGATCGGGCCGAGCAGGAACACATCCATGCCGGCCGCGCACAGGCCGGACACCATGGCGTTTTCGATCATGTAGCCGGACAGCCTGGTGTCCTTGCCGAGCACGACGCGGTGGCGATGGCTGCCGCGCTGGAACGACAGGCCGGCGGCCATGCCGACCCGCATCGCGATCTCAGCCGTCATCGGAAACTTGTTGGCGCGCCCGCGAATGCCGTCGGTGCCAAAATAACGTCCTGCCATGCTTGCCAGAATCCCCGTCGGTTTTCAGCCGGCTCGTAGTGCCACAATTGGTCCGAGCCCGACTATCACATTGTGTGATTGTATATTACCAATTCTTAGAAAATCATTGTAGCAGGCTGTTCGGAGCGTTGGCAGCGTATCATGACACGGTGTTGCCGCAATATAGCATTCACACTGGGCCACACTGCGCAGATTGGGCCGGTAAGGCGGACTGTTGGAGGGGCAGATCGCAAGGGTCCATCACCTTATCGGGAGAACGCCGTTTAGCATCTGGCGCAGCCTAGCGTTGAGAGCTATTGATTGACACAGGTACAACCTATGGGCGCAGCAACGGGAGAAACGCCATGCTCATCCACCGACTTGCAACTTTGACGGGTCTTGCCGTCGCAACCTTGTTCATGGCGGCGCCCGCCAACGCGCTGACCATGGCCCAGTGTAGTACCAAGTATAAGGCCGCCAAGGACGCCGGCACGCTGAACGGGCAGACCTGGAATCAGTATCGGAAGGCCGAGTGCGGCACCGACGCGGCGGCCACCACCGAGACCGCAAAGCCGGCGGCCAAGAAGGCCGCTGCGGCCAAGACGGACACGACCAAGGCCGCCGCCGCTGCTGATGACGGTGCCAAGGGTCTGACGGCCAAGGAATGCAGCGCTAAATACCAGGCTGCCAAGGCCGCCGGTACGCTCAATGGCGCGAAGTGGAACGACTTCCGCAAGACCGAATGCGCCGCCGGCGCATCCGCCGCGGCAGAACCCGCCAAGGCCACGACCAAGGCCGCAGCCACAACCGACGATGGCGCCAAGGGCCTGACGGCCAAGGAATGCAGCACCAAGTACCAGGCGGCAAAGGCCGCCGGTACGCTCAATGGCGCAAAGTGGAACGACTTCCGCAAGACCGAATGCGCCGCCGGGGCCTCGGCCGCGGCAGCACCCGCCAAGGCAACCACCAAGGCAGCTGCCGACAGCAGCGGCAAGGGCCTGAGCATGGCCGATTGCAGCGCCAAGTACCAGGCTGCCAAGTCTGCCAATACTCTGGGCGGCAAGAAGTGGAACGACTTCCGCAAGGCCGAATGCGGCGCAGGCGCAGATGACGACGACACCGTGCCCGCTCCGAGCGAGGCGACCTATACCAGCGAGCCCGAGAAGCCCTCGGTCACCGCTCCCAAGGGCGTGAAGTTCCCGGCCGCGATCTCGAAGAAATACGCCGGCGAGACGCCGGCCAAGGGCCGCATGCACACCTGCCTCGAGCTCTACTACGCCAATAAGGATGCCAACACGCTGAATGGCCTGCGCTGGATCCAGAAGGGCGGCGGCTTCTACAGCCTCTGCAATGCCAAGCTGAAGAGCTGATCGCGTAGCCATATTCTCCAGACAGAGGCCCGCGCATCGCAGCATGCGCGGGCCTTTTTATTGCGCTCGAACACACCCGGCGTTGATCGACGTCTACATATCGCGGAAGCTGTCGGCATCATCTATTCGCCCACACTGCCCACCCCAGACATATCGGTGGTTCGCAAAGATTTCAATTGAACATATGCAGAACAAATGGTATACAAAAGGACATCGAACTTTTGTCAACCAGGAGGGTCTTATGTCCCGATTGAAATTGGCGGCATTGGCTGTGACGGCATGGATTGCGTGGAGCGTCACCCCTGCAAGCGCACTGACAATGAAGGAATGCGGCGAGGCCTATCGCACAGCCAAGGAAGGCGGCACTCTGAACGGCATGGATTGGACCGCTTTCCGCACCGAGAAGTGTGCGACGTCAGCTGCGGAGAGTGCCAATGCGGATGCGGTCAAAACCGAGCCGCAGCCGCAGAAGGAAACCAGCGCGGCGGTCGCCCCCGCTGTAGCGCCGACGGGCGTGACATTCCCGACCACCCTCGCCGCCGAATTCAAGACCGAGAAGCCCTCGAAGGCGCGGATGAAGACCTGCCTGCAGGGCTACCACGGCAACAAGGACGCGGGTACGTTGAACGGCCTTCGCTGGATCCAGAAGGGCGGCGGCTATTACAGCCTCTGCAACGCCAAGCTGAAGAGCTGATCGACCAGCAGCGTTTGAAGATCGAAGGCCCCCAACCGCAAAGGTTGGCGGGCCTTCTCTTGGGTCTTGCCCCGTCAAGCGCCTTGTTTCGAGAGCAGTGCGACCAGGCTTGTAAGATCGGCATCGGCCTGGCCGGCAGCCACCCCGCGCTTCATCAGGCTTTGCATCGGCAAGACGAGTTCGGTGCTGACATCAGCCGACCTGCTGGCATCGATGAGATTGACGTAGGCATCAGCCTGCATGCCCAGGTTGGAAACGACATTGCTGGTGTGATCGCCACTGTCGATCTGTTCCGCCCATTTCGGCAGCAGGCCTTGCATCGACTGAAGCCAGGAGGCCAGCAGCGGCATGAACTCGCCGGCAGGGATTCCTGCTGCGCCCGTCAATGCCAACGCTTGCAGAACGCCCGCGAACATGCCGTACATGCCGGTCAGAAGCGAAATATCATAGAGCGGCGCGAGGCCTGGATCCTCACCGAGATATTTGCTGGTGCCGAGCGCTCCGAGCTGCCCCGAACAGGCATCGAACGCCTGGCGCGAACCGCTGTAGAGAATCAAGGCGTGCGGCCCGCCCACCATCGGCGGCACCGCCATGATGCCGCCGTCGATATAGCTGGCGCCCTGGCTCACCGCCCAACCCGACATCGCCCGCGCCTGCTCGGGCGTGCCGTTGGTGAGATTGACCAATGTGCGGCCCGACAGCGCGTCTCGGCTTGGGCCGAGCACCTCACCAACGGTGTCATAGACAAGCAGGCACGCCACGATCAGTGGACTCGATCTGACGGCTTCCTCGACACTCTTGGCCACAGTGGCGCCCTTGGCTGCCAAAGCCTCAGCCTTTGCCGGAGAACGGTTCCACACCGTCACCGCATGTCCCTGGTTCAGAAAGGCTTCGGCAAGCGCCGTGCCCATGGCGCCGAGACCGATCACTGTTATGTCGCTCATTCTGCTTCTCCTTGGTTTCGTTGCGCGGTTACGCCGGTGTCGGGCTCAGGTCCTGGCCAAGGCCACCGTCCACGGTCAGCCGCGCGCCCGTGGTGAAGGTCGCGTCGAACGCCAGGAACAGCACTGCGCGCGCCACCTCCTCCATCGTGCCGTGGCGCTTCATCGGCGTGACCGCGTCGCCGATCGCCATGAAGGCGGCCCGCTCCTCGGCCGAGGCGTCCGCCACACCCATCGTCGGCGTATCGATGAAACCAGGGCTGACCACATTCACGCGGATGCGGCGCGGCAGAAGCTCGGCGGCCAGGACCTTGGCGAAGGCGCGCAGTGCCGCCTTCGATCCGGAATAGACGCTCATGCCGCCGGTGCCGGATTCGTCGGCGATCGACGAGGTGAAGACTATGGCGCCACCATCCCTGATGAGGGGCAGCAGGCGCTGCGCGGTGAAGAATGCGCCTTTGGTGTTGATGTCGAAGGTGCGATCGTAACTGTCCTCGGTGACCCGCTCCACAGGTTCGAGATTGGCCACCCCGGCATTGACGTGAAGGAAGTCGATCTGGCCAAGCTTCTGCCCCACTTCGGCACCGAGCGTGACGATATCGGCCATGTCTGAGATATCGGACCGCACGACATGAGCTCGCGAAAGCAGCTTGGCTCGCGCGGCCTCGATGTTGCGCTGGTCGCGGCCGGTGACCAGGACCTCGGCGCCGCTTTCGATCAGGGCTTCGGCAACGGCGAGCCCCATGCCGTGCGTCCCGCCGATGACAACGGCCTTCTTGTTTGCGTATCGTGTCATGATCCATCCGTTTTTGACAAAATCCGGCCGCCGACGGCCTTTGCAGGTCGAAGCGAGGTACCGATATGATGTTGTGGTGTTCGCCGATGCCGGCGAGCTGGTTTGAAGCTATGGACCGGCTTGGTTTTTCTCAAGTACCGACAAAAATGTAAGCTACCCACCGATTGCTCAGAATTGGATGAAACATGGGAAAGAAACAGCCAGATAGTTGCGGATTGGGGCCGGCGCTGGAGGTCATCAGCGGCAAATGGAAGGCGCTACTGCTCTGGCAGATTCACAAGGCGCCGGCACGATTCGGTGAGCTGAAGCGGCTGGTGCCTGACATCAGCGAAAAGATGCTGATCCAACAGCTGCGCGAAATGGAGGCCGACGGCATCGTCCATCGCGAAATCTTTCCCGAGGTGCCGCCGAGGGTCGAATACTCGATTACCGAATTCGGCATCGAGCTGGACAATGCCCTGATCCCGCTGGCCAGATGGGGCAAGCAACATGCTGGCCGGACTGACGGTGTGCGCCCCGGCAAAGCAAATGCATCCGTCCCGCATGCTCTTTGAGAGACCCTGAATAGCAAAACGCCGCGGATTGAGCCGCGGCGTTTTCTTGCATCAAGTGATGTCAGCTCAGCTCGACGGCTGAGGCTCCATGCCGCCTTCGGGCTCGGGACCCTTCTTGCGGCGGCCGGACTTCGGCACAGCCGAGCCGCGGCTTGTGGGGGTGTCATCCCCCAAATCTCGCGCGGGCTTCTGCCCGGCGATCAGCTGCTTGATCTCTTCGCCCGAAAGCGTCTCGTATTCGAGCAGGCCCTGCGCCAGAGCGATCCATTCCTTCTTCTTCTTGGTCAGAATGGACTTGGCCGTGACATAGGCCTCGTCGATCAGCCTGCGCACTTCGGCGTCGATGATCTGCGCGGTCTCTTCCGAGACGTTCTGCGTGCGCGCCACCGAATGGCCGAGGAAAACCTCTTCCTGGTTGTCGCCATAGGCGACATGGCCGAGCTTGTCGGAGAAGCCCCAGCGCGTGACCATGGCGCGCGCCAGTTTGGTCGCCTGCTCGATGTCCGAGGAGGCGCCCGAGGTGATGTTCTCCTTGCCGAACTTGAACTCCTCGGCGACGCGGCCACCCATCATGATGGCGAGCCGTGAGATCATGTATTTGTAGCTCATCGAATAGCGGTCGCCTTCCGGCAGTTGCATGACCATGCCGAGCGCGCGGCCGCGCGGGATGATGGTCGCCTTGTGCAGCGGATCGGCCGACGGCACGTTGAGCGCCAGGATGGCATGGCCGGCCTCGTGATAGGCCGTGAGCTCCTTTTCGGCCTGGGTCATGGCCGACGAGCGGCGCTCGGCGCCCATCATGATCTTGTCCTTGGCGTCCTCGAACTCGGCCATGGTGACAAGGCGCTTGTTGCGGCGCGCCGCCATCAGAGCGGATTCATTGACCAGGTTCATCAGGTCGGCGCCCGAGAAGCCCGGCGTGCCGCGTGCGATCACCTTGAGGTCGACATTCGGCGCCAGCGGCACGTTGCGCACATGCACCTTGAGGATCTTCTCACGACCGACGATGTCGGGGTTCGGCACCACCACCTGGCGGTCGAAACGGCCCGGACGCAGCAGCGCCGGGTCGAGCACGTCGGGCCGGTTGGTGGCGGCGATCAGGATGATGCTCTCGTTGGACTCGAAGCCGTCCATCTCGACCAGCAGCTGGTTCAGCGTCTGTTCGCGCTCATCATTGCCACCGCCGAGGCCGGCGCCGCGATGGCGGCCGACAGCGTCGATTTCGTCGATGAAGATGATGCAGGGAGCATTCTTCTTGGCCTGGTCGAACATGTCGCGCACACGGCTTGCGCCGACGCCGACGAACATCTCGACGAAGTCCGAACCGGAGATGGTGAAGAACGGCACATTGGCTTCGCCGGCGACGGAGCGGGCGAGCAGCGTCTTGCCGGTGCCGGGAGGTCCGACCAGAAGCACGCCGCGCGGGATCTTGCCGCCGAGGCGCTGGAACTTCTGCGGATCGCGCAGGAACTCGACGATCTCTTCCAGATCTTCCTTGGCCTCGTCGACGCCGGCGACATCCTGGAAGGTGACGCGGCCATGCGCCTCAGTGAGAAGCTTGGCCTTCGACTTGCCGAAACCCATGGCGCGGCCGGAGCCGGACTGCATCTGGCGCATGAAGAATATCCACACGCCCAGGATCAGGATCATCGGCAGGTAGGAGATCAGATAGCTGAACAGCGAGTTGGAACCGTCCGACTCAGGCCGCGCATTGATGGTGACGTTCTTGTCCTGCAGCCGCGAGACCAGCTGCGGATCGCCAGGCGAATAGGTCTGGAAGCCATTGGCGTTGTCGGCGTAGGTGCCCGTGATGCGGGCGCCGGCGATGACCACCGTCTTGACCCGGCCGGCCGCGACCTCTTGCAGGAACTGCGAATAGGGAACGTCGGTCGAGGCCCCGCGAGTCTGCGGCGTCTGGAACAGATTGAAGAGAGCAATGAGCAGGACCGCTATGATCGCCCAGAGCGCGAGATTGCGATAATTCGGATTCATCAATTGTCCCGTTGGTGCCCGCTGGGACACGCGTCATGAGAGGAAACTTGCGCC
This sequence comes from Mesorhizobium sp. LNJC394B00, assembly GCF_000502555.1. Lineage (NCBI taxonomy): Bacteria > Pseudomonadati > Pseudomonadota > Alphaproteobacteria > Hyphomicrobiales > Phyllobacteriaceae > Mesorhizobium > Mesorhizobium sp. LNJC394B00. The sequence goes on along the minus strand of NZ_AYWH01000003.1, from coordinate 306,495 downwards.
TAACATAGGGAGAGCGCCCCCCCTTGCCAAGCATAACAGCACGTCTGGGTTAAGCTTTCGCGCCATGATCAACCGGCACTGTGGCGGCCAAAGGGCAAGCCGAGACAGGCGGTGCGCCGATCAACTCGGCCACGGCCTGCGCCAACACCAGATCGAAGCACGGCAGGAAACGGGCAAAGGGCGCAACGACCGGGCTGACGGCGATTGCCGGCGCCGCCGCTACATCCCCTGCAAAACCACGGCATTCGCCGCCGCGCCACAGCGCCGGTTCCGCAGCCAGGGCGGCGCGCACAAGGCTTGGCGGCGCGCCATCCCCGGCAATCGGCGTTTTGGCGGCGGCAGCGGCGCCAAGCGGCGCGATCAACCATGCACCCGGACTGTCGTCCAATGTGATCGCCCCGGCTTCGATGTGTGGCGTGATCCGCCGGCGACCGTCCCAAAGCAGAGTGCCAGCTACCGGCGCGGGACGCGGCAGGTCGCGCGATTCACGGCGCAGGAAGATGCCGTTTCGCCTGATATCGACGACCGCCCGCGACAATGTGGCGCAAAGCCGACCGGCCCGCATTTGCTCGAACAGCGCTTCGCTGCGCGCCTGGTCCGGCAACAAGGCGGTGCCGCCCGTCACCGCCAGCAGAACACGCAGCGCATAGACCGCGGCTTGCGTGTCATCCGCTTCCGCCAAACCGAGATCGAGACGGATGAGACCCCTCGCCGGCCGGCTGGCAAATTCACCGATCAGGGCGGCGGCGCGGCGACCGAGTTCCTCGCGATCGCCGGCAGCCCGCCCAGCCAGGCCGATTGCCTCGGCAAAACGCTGCCCGCTCCGGTCTTCGCCGAGCACGGCCCGGATGCGCGGGCGTTCGAAATTCGTGTCGATGTTGGTCGGATCCTCCGCCCAGCCGACATGTTCGCGCTGCAGGAAGGCGCGCAACGCCGCGCGCCGTACGCCGAGCAGCGGCCGCGCGATCCAGATCCGCCAGTCATAGAGGGTGGCCGGCGCCATGCCGGCGAGACCTCGGCCTGCAAGCTCTCGCCCGTCATTCCGCGCGACTCGCATCAGGACGGTCTCGGCCTGGTCGTCGGCGGTGTGGCCGGTCACGATCACACCGATGCCTTGCGCCTGCGCTGCCTCGGCCAGCAACCGGTAGCGCGCCTCGCGCGCCGCCGCGGGCAGGCCGGCCGACGGCTTGGCGCCGGACCAGTTGAGCGTCCGGTGCGCGATGCCGCGCTCGGCACAAAGCTTTGCCACGCTGCGCGCTTCGACTGCTGCTTCCGGACGCAGGCCGTGGTCGATCGTCACCGCCAGCAGCCGGGCTGTCGGGGCGCTGCGGTCGAGGTGAGCCTTGAGGAGAAGAAGGAGGGCGGTCGAGTCGCTGCCGCCGGACACGGCCGCAAGCGCGCCGTTGGTAAAGTCGATCTGCGAAAAATTCGAAAGGTCAGGCTCGGTATCGAGCATCAATGCATGTCGCGCAAAAGTGGTCCCGGTTCTGGGACAACACGGCAAAGACTAGCACGCCGCCAGCGCCCTCTCCTGCTTGACGCGTTCCTTGAGCGCGGCCGAAATATCGGGATAGCGCTTGCCGATCTCGCCGAAGGTGGCGCAGGCGACATCCTTCTGCTTGAGGCCGACCAGCGACACGCCAAGCTTCAGGAGCATGTCAGGCGCCTTCTTGGCCTTCGGATAGTCCTTGCTGGCGGAGAGGAAAACCTCGGCAGCGTCATGATACTTCTGCTGGCCAAGCAGCGATTCGCCAAGCCAGTAATGCGCGTCCGCCGCCTTGGCGTCCTTCGGGAAGCGGGCGATGTGGTCGCGAAAACCCTGCTCGGCGGTGCTGTAGTCGCCCGACAGGATGAACTGGTAGGAGTTGCGGTAGATCTCTTCCGGGTTGTTGGTGGCAGGCAGCGCCGCCACCACCGTGCCGTCCGACTTGCCGGTCTTAGCCCCGGCAGCCGGCGCCTCGGCGGCGGGAGCCGCACCTTCCGCCGGCGCCGCTGCCTGCGTGTTGCCGCCGGCGTCGATTACATTGCCGTTCTTGTCGACGGTAATGGTGCCGAAGGTCTTGGGCGGCGTGCCGTTGATCACCTTGCCGGGATCGCCGGTCTGCGATTCGACGATGACCTCGCCGACGCTCTGGCCGCCATCCGGCTGCGCGCCGGCATCGGCCGGCGCCTGGTCTGCCGGGGCCTCGGCGACGCCGGTGCCCGCGCCACCGTCCTGCGGCGCGGCCTCCGATTTCTTCTGGGCCGGCGGCTGCCCGCTGGAGCCGCCTTCCAACTGCTGGAAGCGGAACTCGTTGTCTTCCTGCTGCTTGCGCATCTGCTCCTGCATCTGCAGGATCTGGAAGTTGAGTTCCTCGAGCTTGCCGTTCATCTGCCGGAGCTGATCTTCCAGCCCCGCGGCGGCGGTGCCGTCCTGCTGCTGCGCGATCTGTTGCTGCTCCGGCTTCTCCTTCTTGCCGAAAATGCCGAGCGTCGGCAGATGGAAGGAAAAGCCGCTATCCGCGGGTTGTCCGGTGCCGCTCGCGGAAGCCGCGAAGCCTGATACGAGCAGCAGCGCAAGCGTGCCGCTCAAGACCGATCTGAAATGCATGTGCCTCTCGCCGTGAATATCGTGAGCCTGTTCGCGCCTTCCGATCACAGTGGGACCGGCACGACGCCCTCGGCTCTTAGCAGGAGGCGAGACTTCGGCCAAATTTTGTTTCCGGGTTTGTTTCCGGGACCGAAACTGAAAAAGGCGGCCACAAGGCCGCCTTTCGCATGGAAGTGTTGCAATTATGCGACTAAGGCCGCCGTCTTACTCATCAGGAGCCGGCGCCGGAGAGCGTGGTGACGGCGCGGCGATTCTGCGACCAGCAGGAGATGTCGTCGCAGACCGCGACCGGACGTTCCTTGCCGTAGGAAATGGTCTTCAGGCGGCTCGCCGAAACGCCCCTGGCGACCAGGAAGTCGCGGGTGGCGGCGGCGCGGCGGGCGCCGAGAGCCAGATTGTATTCACGCGTGCCGCGTTCGTCGGCATGGCCTTCGACGACGATGGCGTACTGCTTGTACTGGTTGAGCCACTGCGCCTGGCGCGACAGCGTCGTCTGCGCATCGGCGCGGATCGCGGTCGAGTCCGTGTCGAAGAAGATGCGGTCGCCAATGTTGACGGTGAAGTCCTTCGCCGAGCCGGGCGTTGCCGCACCCGCGCCGTTGAGGCCGAGCTCTTCAGCGCTGTTCGGGGTTTTCTTCGAGGCGCAACCGGTGATGGCGAGCATTGCGATCAGGGCGATCATCGCCGGGTTTCTGGTAAGTGCTGCGATACGGCCCATGCCGCCTCTCCTTCGTATTCGAGTGATCGTATTTCGAGTGATTTCGTTGATCACCCAGTAACCACGTTTGGGTTAACCGGCATTCAAGAAATACGGTTAATGTTTGGTTTCGATCGTCCGTCCACGACCTTCAAATCCACGGTCACAGTTGGCGCGGACCCTAGGCGGAAATGCGGCCGAAACGCGACTAATGAATGGAAAAGGGGCCAAACGGGCCCCTTTTTAGCAGGTGTGGCAATTCGGCCGAACCTACTCCAGCAGCGGCGACCAGGCGGGATCCGACGCGAAATTCGCGGTCGGGATCGACTGTTCGTTGCGGCCGGTGAGATCGACGGAAACCAGTTTTGGGCCGCCGGCGGAGTCGCGGAAGAACATCAGCACGCGGCCGTTGGGCGCCCAGGTCGGTCCCTCCTGCTGGAAGCCCGAGGAAAGGATGCGCTCGCCCGAACCGTCGGTCTTCATGACGCCGATCTGGAATTCGCCGCCGGTCTGCTTGGTGAAGGCGACGAGGTCGCCGCGCGGCGACCATACCGGCGTCGAATAGACGCCGTCGCCGAACGAAATGCGGGTCTGGCCCGAGCCGTCGGCGCCCATCACATAAATCTGCGCACGGCCGCCACGATCGGAAGTGAATACCACCTTGCTGCCGTCGGGCGAATAAGAGGGCGAGGTGTCGATGGCGGTCGAGTTGGTCAGCCGGGTGGTCGAGCGGCTTCGCAGGTCCATGGCGAAGATGTTGGAATTGCCGTCATCGCGCAGCAGGCTCATGATCACCTTCTGGCCGTCGGGCGAGAAGCGCGGCGCAAAGGTCATGCCGGGAAAGTTGCCGACCAGTTCGCGCTGTCCGGTCTCGATCTGCAGCAGATAGACCCGCGGCTGGCCGCTTTCATACGACATGTAAGTGATTTCCTGCCGATTCGGCGAGAAACGCGGCGTCAGCACGATCGAGCGGCCATCGGAGAGATAGCGCACATTGGCGCCGTCCTGGTCCATGATGGCGAGCCGCTTCTTACGCGCATTCTTGGCGCCGGATTCGTCGATGAAGACGACGCGTGTGTCGAAATAGCCCTTCTCGCCGGTGAGCTTCTCATAGATCGCATCGGCGATGATGTGGGCGACACGGCGTTGATTTGCGTCGTTGGCGAAAAACTGCTCCCCGGCTATCTGCTGGTTGCCAAAAATATCCCATAGTCGGTACTGGGCGCGGATTCGGCCGTCCGCCTCCTTGCTCACGCTGCCGGTGACCAGCGCCTGCGCATTGATCACCTTCCAGTCGTCGAAACGGGGCTGCGCATCCGGATTGGCGATCTTCTCGATGAAGGCGTTCTTGTCTATCGGTGCGAAGAGACCGGAGCGCTTCAGGTCGGCGGTGACGATCTCGGAAATCTGCGCGCCGAGCCCTCCCTGGAAATCTGGGATGGCGATCGGCATCGGTTCGACATTGCCTTTGTTGACGTTGAGCTCGAGGGTTGCTCGAGCAGGCAAGGTGACGACGGCGTTCATGCCCATCGCCATCGCGGCGACCATCAGGAGCGGCTTGAGGATGGATTTCATGTCTTCTCGCTTCTCTTGCTGATTTCTGGGTGCTCAGGCTACAGGCCAAGCATCGCTCTGGGATCGAAGTTGACGCGAACGTCGGACCAAATGTCATGCTTTCCGGCGGGCACCTGCAGGCCGGCGACATCGCATTTCTGCACAGCGCGAACCGCGCTGCTGTCGAATTGGGGGTTGCCGCTGGACTTCTCGACGGTCGGACGGCCCTCCAGCTTGCCGGAGGCATCCAGGCTGAAACGGATCACCACGGTGAAATCCTCAGAACCCTCAAGCCCAACCGGGAGGGTCCAGCAGCCACCGAGCTGTTCTTCCAATGCCCCTTGCTCGGACTTCGACAGCTTCTGGCCTTGATCCTTGTCGCCGCCTAGCGATGCCTGCTGGGTCGAGCGCTTGGCGCCGCCGCCGGATGGCTTCTGCTTGTCGAGCAAAGCCTTGATGTCAGCCTCATTGAACTGCTTGTCATCCGACTTCGGCTTCGACGAGGCTTCCTTGACCGGCTTGTCGGTGTCCTTGCGGTCCGGAGCCTTCGCGCTTTCGGCCTGCGCCGGCTGCGGCTTCGGCCGTGCTTCGGGAGCAGGAGCGGAAGTCGGAAGCTGCGCTTCTTCCAGAGGCTGCTGATCCGATATGGCTTCGGCGACCGCATCGGGCTTCACGCGTGGCTTCGGCTCTATGGCGGCGGTCGTGTCCGGCTGCGGTGTTGGTGCAGGCTCCTTCACCGGGGTCGGCTTCGGTTCAACCTGCTTCACCGGCTCGGGCTTGACCTCTTCCTTCGGCTGCGGCTCCGGCGCCACCTCCGTCGCAGGTGTCGGCTTCGGCGCTTCCTTCGGCTTCGGCGTGTCCTCGGTCTTCGGCTTTTCGGTCGGGGTCGGCGCCGGAGCAGCCGTCGCTGTTTTCTCCACCGGCTTCGGCTTGGGCTCGTCCGTCACCGGCTTGTCGGTATCAACGCTGTTCTCGCCGATTTTCTGTGCATCTGGCACGATGTCGGGACGCTTGGTCGGCATCGGCGCCGATTTTTCGTGCATCACCGCCTTCTTGTCGCCCTGCAGCGTCTGCGCAATGGCTTCCATGGGAACGATGTCGACCGCTATCGACTCGACATCCGTAGACGGCAGCGCGGCCGGCGCCGACAGGGTGAACAGGCCGAAAGCCAGTGCCACCGTATGCAGTATCACCGATGTGGTGAGGCCGGTCTTCATCGTGCGTCTACTGATCCTGTTGCTGCAGTGAAATCAGGCCGATATTCTTGTAGCCGGCGGCCTGGATGAGGGCCATGACCTCCATCGCGGCGCCATAGTTGGTCGCCTTGTCGCCGCGGATGAAGATGCGCTCTTCGTAGCCGGTCTTGGAAATCGCCTGCAGCTTGGCGACCAGCTCTTCCCTTGGGATTTCGGTCTCCTGCAGGAAAATCTTGCCGGCCGCGTCGATCGAAACGGTGATCGGCTGGGTGTCGGCGTTCATAGCCTTGGCCTTCGTCTCCGGCAGGTCGACCGGCACTCCGACCGTCAACATAGGTGCGGCGACCATGAAGATAATCAAGAGCACCAGCATCACGTCGACCATCGGCGTGACGTTGATTTCCGACATCAATGCATGGTGGCGGCCGCGCCGCCTGTGTCCGCGCCCGCCGCGTCCTGCCATGCCAACCGACATACCCATCTTCTTACCTCAGCCCTTAGGCGCTACTTTTTCATCGATTTGGCGCGAGAGTATGGCGGAGAACTCATCCGAGAACCCTTCCATCCGCACCGCGATCTTGTTCGCGTCGGATGACAGCTTGTTGTAGGCGATAACCGCCGGTATGGCGGCGAGAAGACCGATGGCCGTCGCCAGCAGCGCTTCGGCAATGCCGGGTGCAACAACCGCGAGACTGGTGTTCTTCGAACCGGCAATCGCCTGGAACGAGGTCATGATGCCGATGACGGTGCCGAACAGGCCGATGAAGGGTGCAGCCGAACCGGTGGTGGCGAGAAAGCCGAGACGGCCCTCCAGCTTCTCCATCTCGCGCGTCAACGCCAGGTCCATCGCCTTGTCGATGCGGGTCTGCAGGCCGAGCGGCGATTTGGCCCCCTTCTCGAAGCTCTTCTTCCATTCGCGCATGGCGGCGACGAAGATCGCACCCATGCCCGTGGTCTTCCGGTCGGCAAGCGTGCGATAGAGCTCTTCCAGCGACTGCCCCGACCAGAACACCTGTTCGAAGCGATTGAGCGACAGACGCATGCGGGCATAGCTGACCAGCTTGTCGACGATGATCGCCCAGGTCCAGACCGAGGCGCAGAGCAGACCGATCATGACCAGCTTGACCACCCAGCTGGCCTGTGTGAACAGCGCCCAAATCGACAATTGCGCTGCCGGATCGGCGAGTGCGGTAGTTTCCATGCTTCAGTCCTTAAGATTTTCCGGGCATCGCTGGCGGCTGGCCCATGGGCATCCCTTGTGGTCCGTTCGCGCTTGGCTTCCGGATTAACCCCAAAATGCACCGTTGGCGGCCTTTTCAGGGCAAATATTGGTGAAAGGAAGGCGCGCGGATTCTTCCAATCTTCACCGATCTCTTCATGAACCGTTATGGTTAAGGATGGGTTAGGAAATATGGCGCGGCGCATTGCCGCGCCCAGCGACGCCGCAGGCCGTCCATCCACAATCGAATGCGCTGCCGATTGGCCGCTCGTTGCCGGCCGCCAGACCTTGATATCAGCTTGCTCTCGGTAGAAAGGCCGCGATCCATTCTTTCGGAAAGCGTTTCGGCCTGCCGTTCTCGCCGATGATCGCTGCCTCGACCTTTGCCTCGACCAGCACCTCTGTCCCGCGTTTCAATTGCTGCGCCATGACGATGCGGGCGCCGGAAATATCCTGCGTTGATGTGTCGATGGTCAGGATATCGTCCATGCGGGCAGGTGCACGGAAGTCGATCTCCATGCGCCGCACCACCCAGACGATCCTCTCGCCGTGCTTACCTTGGTGAAGTTCGGTGTGGTGGACGCCGGCCAGCCTGAGATAGTCCGAGCGGCCGCGCTCGAAGAATTCCAGATAGCGGGCGTGATAGACCACGCCGGAGAAATCGGTGTCGGCATAATAGACCCGCGCCATCAGCCGATGGCCGAATTCCATCAGCGCGCCCGAAAGCCCGGCAGCGAGTGCCGCCGATTCACCATGATCGTCCATCGCGCTTTCCTTTTTGCCCCCGGCGGGGCACCTGTCTTGCCAAAATCACCAGCGCAGCAAACCGGATGGCACTGTTGACGGCGATGATCAAGACCGTGATGGCAGCGCTGCTGGTGCTGGCGGCGTCTGCGCTGCCCGGCCATGCCGCGAGCTTTTCGATCAAGCGCGGCCTCAACCTCGACCAGTGGACGACCTGGGTCGGGGAAGACAAATGGAACGACCGACAAGCCATCCTGCCCTATCCGGAATGGCGCAAGTTTCTCCACGAGGATGACCTCAAGGCGCTGAAGGCCGCCGGTTTCGACTTCCTGCGCATGCCAGTCGATCCCTCGCCGTTCATGTCGGACCAGACGCTGGCGCTGCGCGACGATCTTTACGCCAGCGTGCGGGACTCGGCCCGCATGATCAACCGCGCCGGTCTGAAAGTGATCGTCGACATGCACCTGATCCCCGCCGGCGGCGGCCGCGAGATCGGCATGGGCCAGGTCATGGACGATCCCGCCACCTTCGACGCCTATGTCGAGGTCATCCGCAAAATTGCGCGCACGCTGGCCTCCGAGGACCCGGCGCAGGTCGCCTTCGAGCCGATGAACGAGCCGATCGTCGACTGCGACAGCGATGGCACCAGCCTCTGGCCGGAGCGTCAGCAGAAGCTGTTCGCGGCCGCGCGCGCCTCGGCTACCAGGCTGACGCTGATCCTGACCGGCGCCTGCTATTCCAACGCGGCCTCGCTGGTCAGGATCGATCCGAAGACCATCCCCGACGACAACATCATCTGGACCTTCCACTCCTACGACCCGTTCGTGCTGACCCATCAGGGCGCGACCTGGGCCGGCGATTTCATTCCCTATGTCACCGGCCTGCCCTATCCGCTGACCGCGGTGCCGCGCGCCGAGCTCGATGCGACGCTGGATGCGATCCGCGCCAAGATAAAAGCCGAGGCGCCGTGGACCAGACGGAACGGCCTGCTCGCCTATCTCGATGAACAAGTCGCCAGCATGGACACGGGCGAAAAGCTGCTCGGCGTCATGGATGCGCCGTTCGAAAAGGTCGAGGCCTGGGCGAAGGCCAACGCCATCAAGCCGGAAAACATCACACTTGGCGAGTTCGGCATGGTCCGCCAGGAGTATGGCAATGCCTATGTGATGCCGCCCAAATACCGCGCCGCCTATGTCAAGGACATGATCGCGCGCGCCGAGGCGCATGGTTTCTCATGGTCGGTGTGGAGTTTTGGCGGCGCCTTCGGCATCGTCGACGCTTTCAACGGCGAAAAGGCCGAACCCGCCGTGATGGATGCGATCCGCTCGCTCCATTAGCCCTAGGGCATGTCGAGATTCAGGTCAGGCCGAGTCGAAAATGAGGGGTCCGAAAACCGGAACGGAGCGGACTTTGGTCCGTGACTACCGGAAGCGCAGGAACACCTCATTTGCAGGCCGGCATCACCTGAATACCGGCATGCTCTAACCGAGGTCGATCTGTAGTATTTCCGGCCGCATGCCGAAGCGCACCGGTGCGATGCTGAAGCCGAGCCCGCCTGACACGATCAAATTGCGGTCATTCTCGACGACATGGCCATAGGCGAAACGGTTGCCGAAGCGGGACGGAACCACCGGTGAATAGCCGAACAGCCTGACCTGCCCGCCATGTGTGTGGCCCGACAGCGTCAGCGAAACCCGCCCCGGCACTTTCGGGAAAATATCCGGCTCATGCGCGAGCAGGATGACGGGCGCCTGGTCGATGATCTTGGCCAGCGTGCCGTCGAGATCGTCCAGGCCTTCAAATCTGTCGCGGCCTGCGGCCTTGTTCGGTAACAGGGCCAGCTGGTCGGCGAGTCCGGCGATCCAGAAGCCGTATCCATTCTTTTCCAGACGCACAGCGTCGTTCTCCAGAACCGAGATGCCGGCCCTTGCGCGCCACAGTCGGCCCCGCTCCGGCCTGCTGCGCGAAAGGATCGTGCCACCAATCGTGATTGCCGAGGATCGACAGGACACCAAGCGGCGCCTTCAGTCCTGACAAGGCCGTCGCCCATTCATGGGCTTCCATCCGGTGCATCAGCAGGGACATGCCTGAGATATAGTCGCCGAGCAGTACGATCAGATCGGGCTGCAGCACGTTCGCACCCTCGACGAGCGAAGCGATCCGCTCAGGCGTCATCCAGGGGCGGCAGGCGTGAATATCGGCAAGTGCTACAACGCGCAGCTTCAAGCCCGCCGGCCAATGCGGCGGCGTCAGCTGGTAGCGCTTCACATGCGTCAACAGCATCGGCTCTATGCCGACCGCATAGGCACTGAGCGACGCCAGCGAGAGGAACGAACCCCCGACGAATTTCAGGAACCCGCGTCTGGTGATCACTTTTCTGGCTCCGACGCTTGATCGGAGCAGTTCGCGCCGACACTACGACGCCCGATAGCATCCAGGAATGCGCCTTCACGCTGGCAGGCTTGAGGAAATTCTGCGCAGACAGCCCGTTCCGGAGGACAAATCTCCGTTACTCTTCCTGGAACAGGTTGATCTGCTGCTGCGCCAGATCCTTCGGTGCGTCGAGGCCGAGATGGCGCCAGGCATTGGCGGTCAGCACGCGGCCGCGTGGCGTGCGTTGGATGAAACCCTGCTGGATCAGATAGGGCTCGATAATGTCCTCGATGGCGTCGCGCGGCTCGGACAGGCCGGCGGCGATGGTTTCGATGCCGACCGGCCCACCACCGAAATTGCGCGCGATCATCGAGAGATAGCGGCGGTCGAGCGCGTCGAGGCCGAGCGCGTCGACCTCCAGCCGCGTCAGGGCTTCGTCGGCAACCTGCTTGTCGACGTGACCGTCGCCGGCAACGGAGGCGAAGTCGCGCACCCGGCGCAGCAGCCGGCCGGCGATGCGCGGCGTGCCGCGGGCGCGACGTGCGATCTCCAGCGCGCCATCGTCGCCAAGCGGCATTTGCAGGATGCGGGCGCCGCGCCGCACGATCTGCTCCAGTTCCTCGACAGAATAGAAATTGAGCCGCACCGGAATGCCGAAACGGTCGCGCAGCGGGTTGGTCAAAAGGCCGAGCCTGGTGGTGGCGGCGACGAGCGTGAAGCGGGCAAGATCGATCTTGACCGAGCGTGCCGCCGGACCTTCGCCGATGATCAGGTCGAGCTGGAAATCCTCCATCGCCGGATAGAGGATTTCCTCGACTGCCGGATTGAGCCGGTGGATCTCGTCGATGAACAGTACATCGCGGTCTTCCAGATTGGTGAGAAGTGCGGCGAGATCGCCGGCCTTGGCGATCACCGGACCGGAGGTCGAGCGGAAATTGACGCCGAGCTCGCGCGCCATGATCTGCGCCAGCGTTGTCTTGCCAAGCCCCGGCGGCCCGACGAACAGCACATGGTCAAGCGCCTCGCTGCGGCCCTTGGCGGCCTCGATGAAGACTTTGAGGTTGGCCCGCACCGCGGCCTGGCCGACGAAATCGGCGAGCGTCTGCGGCCGCAAGGTCTGCTCAGCATCCTCGCCGCGCTTTTCCGGGGCAATGAGGCGGGGTGAAAGGCTCATGCGGCCTTCCTCGCACAGGGCAAAGGACCGGACAAGCAATCACTCACCGCGCCAGTTCCTTCAGCCCGAAACGAATGAGCTTCGAGGCATCGGCGTCCTCGCCGGCCGTCTTCAGCGCCGCCGCGACAGCATTGGCTGCGGTGTCGCGCGAATAGCCGAGATTGACCAGCGCCGAGACGGCGTCGGTGATCGGCGCCGGCGCCACGCCTTCCCCGAGTTCCTGCTTAAGGCCGATGGCGCCGGAGGCGGTTCCGGCATAGGCCGGCGCCTTGTTCTTCAATTCGGTGACGATGCGCTCGGCCACCTTCTTGCCGACGCCGGGCGCGCGGCTGACCATGGCGATGTCGCGCAGCGCGATCGCATTGGCGAGGTCGGCCGGCGCCAGCGTCGACAGGATGGCCAGCGCCACCTTGGCGCCGACGCCTTGCACATTGCTCATCAACAGCCGGAACCATTCGCGCTCAAGCACCGATTGGAAACCGTAGAGCCGGATCATGTCCTCGCGCACATAGGTCTCGATGAACAGCACCACCGCCTCGCCGGGCGAAGGCAGCGCGGCCAGCGTGCGCGCCGAGCAATAGGCGACATAGCCGACGCCGTGCACATCGACGAGGCAGAAATCCTCGTCGATCTCGTCCAGCGTGCCTTTCAATTTGCCGATCATGCGTGATCCCTCATGCCAGCGCCATCCTGTAGGCGACGCTTTGCCGGTGATGCGCGTGGCAGATGGCGATAGCTAGCGCGTCGGCGGCATGTTCGGTGTCGAAAACGGCTTTCGGCAACAGCACCTTGACCATCATGTGGATTTGCTTCTTGTCGCCATGGCCAACGCCGATCACCGCCTTTTTGACGGCATTGGGGGCATATTCGGCGACGACAAGGCCGGCGAGCGCCGGCACCAGCATGGCTATGCCGCGCGCCTGGCCGAGCTTCAGTGTCGCCACCGCATCCTTGTTGACGAAGGTTTGCTCGACGGCCGCTTCCTGCGGCATGGCCGCATGCAGGATCTCGGCCAGCCCGTCATGCAATTGGCAGAGCCGTGTCGCCAGCGCCGCCTTGTCGTCGGAGCGTACAGTGCCGGAACTGATAAAGCGCAGCGAGTTGCCGAGGCTCTCGACGATGCCCCATCCGGTGCGCCTCAGCCCCGGATCGATACCGATAATGCGAATCGCTTCCCTCATGCGCGAAGTCTACCTCCGGCGCACAGCGATGTCAGGGAAATGTGAACAAACCGGAAACGGGAAGCGTTTAACCTCGAGCGAAAGCCGTATTCAGCAGCGTGATCTGGTCGGAAACCGGATTGGCGCGGCGGCCTGTTACCGGCGTCTCGGCAAACGCGCCGCCATAGATCTCTTCGTCCATGCGGCGCACCAGCGCCTGCAGGCGCAGCGAGCGGGTGACGAGGTCGAGGAAATCCTTCGGCAGTTCGCCCCAGCCGACCGCTTCGTCATGCGCCGAGGCGGTGTCGAGACGCACCTTGGATTTTTCCGAGGCGACCTGGTCGCGGGTCATCTCGCCGGAATTTGCCGCCCGCTGCAAAAGCAGCCAGGAGGCGACCTGCATCAGCCTTGTGGTCAGCCGCATCGATTCGGCCGCATAGAGCGTCGCCGCCAGTCTGGACAGCTTCTTGGCCTCGGCCCGGCCCTTGCCGTCGAGATATTCCGCTGCTTGCTCAACCAGGCCCATGCCTTCCTGGTAGAGCGGTTTGAAGGATTGGGAGAAAACCCGGCGTTCCGCCAGCTTGATGGTTTTCGCGCTGCCCTTCGAAGGCTCGTTCATCGATACGCCCCTGCACTGCCCCGTCGGCTGATTCGGCTTCATCGCCGTCACGCCGGCACCCTAGATGACTGAAGCTTGAAAATGCGCTTCGCCGCCGGCGAAGGCAAGCACATGTTTAACAAACGGTTAACGCCTGCGCAGGGGCGCCAAGCGGACCAAAAGCAGACAAAAAAAGAGCCGCGGATAAGGCGGCTCTCAGGAGTTTAACAGGGAGGCGTCAAACGAAGTGGCTCCAACCACTCGGTAAGAATCCAGATCACTGGATGGACATAGTAAACACCTGTAAAGCTTAATGAACCCTTAACGCGCGGATATTTCTTGTTCGACCGCTGCCCTTCTGTGCCGTGTCAGCACAACGGCCCCCGAAGCCTGGTCGTCAGCTTGTTCATGCCTTCTTCCATACAGCCGGCAAGGAAATGAAGGCGAACAGCAGCATTGCCGCATAAAAGCCCATCGAGGAGGAAGCCAGCACCGGCTCGATCTCCGGATGGCCGGCAAGTTCAAAGTAAAGCCCGATCATCAGTGCGATTCCGCAGATTGCTGTCAGCCAGAAATGCACGACGGCAATCGTCTTTTGCCCGACCGCTGGAAACAGGTGGTAGAAGAAAGCAAACACCGCCGACATCAGCCAGCCCGCCACCATGGTGTGCGCGTGGGTCGGCATCTGCCCATGGTCATTGGAGATCGCCATATGCAGGCCGAGCGCCATGCCGCACAGGGAATAGATGACGGCCAGGGTGAAGAAATTTCGTGCTACGCCTTGCATGGGATACCCTCGTTGGTTGTTGCAGACTTGGTCCGACCGCGCGCGGCCAAAATGGAGCGTCGGTCGCGAGCGGCTTAGTCCCCGCAGGTTTCAGGATCATGCCGCGAACCAGCCAATGCCGACACGGCGTCTATCCGGCAAATGCCGGGTATTGTGCGGGCTGGCGGTAAAATCCGGCGACGGCGCCACCGCAACAAGCCGGCACCCACGCGGCATCTTCTGGATACATGTACGGAGATAATCCGCCCTCCTTCGGAAGCAGACGCGCGAAAGCAGCGTTTACCCCCGGAACGATGCACAAGGAGCGGCAATGGACTGGTATTCTCTCTTCAAATTCCTGCATGTCATGGCAGCGATCCTCTGGCTCGGCGGCGGTTTCGCCATGCTGCTGGTTTCGATACTCGCCGATCGCGACGGCGACGACGAGACGCTGATGGTCATGCTGAGAACGACGGACAAACTCGGCTTGCGTCTGTTCGTGCCGGCGTCTATCGCGACCCTCGCTTCTGGTCTGGTGCTGACTTCGCTATGGACCGGCTTCTCCGACCTTTGGGTCGTCATCGGCCTTTGCGGCTACGCCGCCGCGTTTCTGACCGGTATCCTCGTGCTGAAGCCTTCGTTCGAAAAGCTTGCCACAATGCTTGCCGCGGACGGCATGACCCCGGCTGCCATATCGTTTGGGCGCCGCATGATACGGATCGTCAAGTTCGATTTCGTCATCATGATCGTCGTCGTCGCCGACATGGTGCTGAAGCCGACCGCGCACGACATCGCCACTCTCGGCGCCATGGCGGTCGTGGTCGTTGGTGGTGCATCGCTGACCTTTGCGAGCGCCCCGCGAACCAAACCGGCAGCCGCCTGAGCGGGATTTAGAGCAGGCCGGCGATCCCGTCCCAAAGCAGCTTGACCGCGACCACGGCCACGGTCGCGTAGGTGAAGGGATAAAAAATCTCCGGCCGCATGCGCCGCACCAGCCAGGCGCCGGCGATGGTGGCCAGCGGCGCCAGCGGCATCAGCACGGCCGACGCCGTCAGGTTGGCGGTGTCGAACTGGCCAAGCGCGAAGTAGGGGATCAGCTTCAGCGCGTTGGTGGCGGCAAAGAAGATCGCCGATGTCCCCGACAGCACCTTCGGATCGAGCCGGATCGGCAGCGCATAGACCTGGAAGGGGGGCCCGCCGACATGGGCGACGAAGCTGGTGAAGCCGGCGACGGTGCCCCAGAAGGCGGCGGCGATGCGGTTGGGCGCCGCCGCATGGTCGGAACCGTGGCGGAACTGGAGATAGAGCCAGCGCAGCACGAAGATCAGCGCGACAGCGCCGACGATCAGCCGCACCATCTCTTCGGTTACGAGCGCTGCCGTCAGCCAGCCGAGCCCAATGCCGATCACCGCGCCCGGCATCATGTCGACCAGCATCTTTCTGTCGTAGACGCCCCACCACGTCCACACCGAAACGATGTCCATCAGGCACAGGATCGGCAGCAGGATGGCCGCCGCCTGCACCGGCGGCATGGCCAGCGCCATCAAAGGCACGCCAACGAAGCCGACAGCGCCGCCGAAGCCGCCTTTCGACAGCCCGACAAGTATCACCGCCGGAATGGCGGCGGCATAAAACCACGGATCGGCGAGCAGACCTGACATGAACTGGAAATGCTGGAGGGAAGACGGTTGCCCTGCAATAGCCCAGAAACCCTTGCGCCGCGACCGGGAAAATGCCGGCCGTGTCGATCAACTGTGCGTAAAGCGACGGTTCCGGATTTACGGCAAGATCGCCGCCGATGCATAAGGGCGCCGTCCGATGCACATCAGGTTTTGACCCCAGGTTTTGGCCCCAGGTTTTGACCCCAGGTTTTTGACCCCAGGTTTTTGACAATGAGCGAACCCCACATCCGCCGCGCCGAAGCGGCCGACCTGCCTGCCATCGTAGCCATGCTCGCCGACGATCCGCTTGGCCGCAGCCGCGAGGATGCGACCGAGCCACTCGCCAAGGCCTATCGCGACGCCTTTGCCGCCATCGACGCCGACCCCAACCAGTTTCTTGCCGTGATGACGGATAGCGGCCGCGTCATCGGCACGTTGCAGATCAGCTATCTCGCCGGGCTGTCGCTGCAGGGCGCCTTGCGCGGCCAGATCGAGGCTGTGCGCGTCGCCGCGGACCGCCGCGGCGAACGGCTGGGACAGCGTCTGCTGGAATGGGCGGTCGAACAGTGCCGTGAACGCGGCTGCAAGATTGTCCAGCTGACCACCAACAAGAGCCGCCAGGACGCGCATCGCTTCTATGACCGGCTCGGCTTCAAGGCCAGCCACATCGGCTACAAGCTGGAGCTTAATTCAGTGGCGGCGGACGGCGCCGGATCGGCTGCGCCTTGATGATGGCGGTGCTGGTCTCCGCCTTGTCGGCGATGCGGTCGAGAAGCTTGTCGAGCTCGCCGATGGAGCGCACGTAGAGCCGGGCCACGAAACAGTCGTCGCCGGTGACCTTGTCGCATTCGCCGAATTCCGGGATCTCCTCAATCAGCTTCTGCACGATGTGCAGCTTGCCCGGCAGTGGCCGCACCCGCACGATCGCCTGCAGCGGAAACCCCAGCGCCTCCGGGTCGATCTCGATGGTGAAGGCGCGGATGACGCCGCGTTCCTCGAGCCGCCGCAGCCGTTCCGAGACGCTCGGCGACGACAGCCCGACCTGCTGCGCCAGATCCTTCAACGAAGTCCGCGAATCCAGGATCAGGATGTCGAGAAGCTTTCTGTCCAACTCGTCCAGCATTTTCATCTCCTAGCAAAAGGGCAGCGCGCGCCTTATTAAATAAGGTGTTGTGCGCTTATCACCTTTCATAAGGCATATAAACCCTCAAGGCGGCATGAGATTATGGCCTCAACAGATAGAGGTATTGTCATGGACAACACGGTACGCGGCACGATCGAGATGACGGCGGCGATGACGATCGTCGGCACGATCGGCTGGTTTGTCGTCATGTCGGGCCAGCCCGTCATGGACGTGGTGTTCTGGCGCTGCGCTTTCGGAGCGGTGGCGCTGCTGATCACCTGCGCGGCACTCGGGCTGCTGCGCGGCAGGCTGACGCTGCGCATTGTTGCCATCGCCGCTCTTGGCGGCGCGGCCATTGTCATCAACTGGCTGTTGCTGTTCAGCGCCTTCTCCCGCGCCTCGATCTCGATTGCCACGGCGGTCTACAACACGCAGCCCTTCATGCTGGTCGGCTTCGGCGCGCTGTTCTTCGGCGAGCGGCTGACCCTGGCCAAGCTGACCTGGCTCGGCATCGCCTTCGCCGGCATGCTGCTGATCGTGCAGACAGGGCCCGATGCGGGTGTCGGTTCCGGCATAACCGGCACAGATTATGTCATCGGCATCGTCATGGCGCTCGGAGCGGCCTTCTTCTGGGCTGTCGCGGCAATCGTCGCCAAGAAGCTCAAGGGCACCCCGCCGCATCTGATCGCGCTGATCCAGGTCTGCGTCGGCGTCGTCATGCTGGCGCCCTTCGCCAACCTCTCGCATTTGCCCGCAGATGCCTGGAGCTGGGCCATGCTGGCCACGCTTGGCGTCGTTCACACGGGCCTGGTGTACATATTGATGTACGCCGCCATCCAGAAACTGCCGACGCATCTGCAGGGGTCGCTGTCCTTCATCTATCCTGTCGTGGCGATCCTGGTCGATGTCATGGCTTTCGGCCACCGGCTGCATCCGGCCCAGCTCGTCGGCGCCGCCGCGATCCTGGTCGCCGCCGCCGGCATGAACCTCGGCTGGACTTTGTGGAAAGCCAAACCAACGGTCGAAAGCCCGCAAGCCGTCAAATGAGCGGCAGAGCGTCTTCTTGCGGGCTATCGTAAACCAAAGCCATCTCATCGATCCCCGCCCGCCTGTTCAAGGCGGGCGCTTTGTTCTATGCCGCAATGCAACCATCTTCGCCCGGCATAGGCGAAACCCGGGATCGAAAGCCATGAACGACGCAACACCCCCCAACCGCTGCCGCATCGTGCTGATCGCACCCAAGGACGCTCCGGCGCAGCGCATTGCGGCTGCCTTCGACGGCGGTGATATCGCTTCGCTGATCCTGCCTGAAAACGGCATGGACGAGGCTGCCTTCCAGGCTTTTGCAGAACAGATCGTACCGGCCGCGCAAGCGGCCGGCATCGCCGTCATCATCGCCGGCGATACCCGCATTGCCGGCCGTGTCCAGGCCGACGGCATTCATGTCGAGGTTTCCAAGGACGCGCTCGCTGAGACCATCGAACACTTCCAGGGCAAGATGATGGTCGGCGCCGGTGGCGCCAAGACGCGCGACGACGCGCTGGAACTCGGCGAAACCAGGCCCGACTACATCTTCTTCGGCCGCTTCGGCTACGACAACAAGCCGGAACCGCATCCGCGCAACCTGTCGCTCGGGCAATGGTGGGCGGACGTGATTGAGATCCCTTGCATCGTCATGGCCGGTTCCGCCATCGCTTCGGTAGAAGCAGTGGCCGCCACTGGCGCCGAGTTCGTGGCGCTGTCCAGCGCCGTCTTTGCCGAAGGCGCCGATCCGAAGGCGGCGATTGCCGCCGCCAATGCGCTGCTCGACCAAACCGCGCCGCGCTTCGAGGGCTGACGTGCGCCGACATGGACTTCCTCTCGCGGTTCTCGTTGCGGCCTTGATGAGCGGGGCAGCGATCGCGGCGGAGACCGTTCCGCTGCCGCAGCCGAGGCCGGACACCAGCGCGCCCGCCCTCAGCGTGCCGGATGCGATCGCTCCCGATGCGGGTGCTCCAAAAGCCGGTGCCACCGATTCCGGCGTCCATATCGAAAAGCCGATCGACACCCCGCTGCCGCAGCCCGCGACAACCGCGCCGCTGCCGTCGGCCGACGCGATCAACCCGGAGCGTTTCGGCGCCAAGCCGGCGGACCCCGCCTATGGCGCTTTCCAGCGCGGTCTTTACAAGACCGCCTACAATCTGGCGCTGGTGCGGGCCAAGAATGGCGACCCGGCGGCGCAAACGCTGGTGGCCGAGATTCTGTCGCGCGGGCTGGGCGTACCGCTTAATCCCGCAGAGGCGGCCAAATGGTACGCGCAGGCCGCCGAGCAGGGAATTCCTGAATCGCAGTTCCAGTATGCGCTGATGCTGCTCGACGGCCGCTACGTCAAGAAGGACGAGAAGGGAGCCTACGCGCTGATGCAGGCCGCCGCCGAAGCCGGCAACCGGCTGGCGCAGTTCAACTTCGCGCAATTGCTCGTGCAGCAGGATCCGGGCGATGCCGGCATCGCCAGGGCTGTGCCTTATTATGAGCGTGCCGCGGCGACAGGGCTTGCCGATGCCCAGTATGCGATGGCGCAGGTCTATGCCAATGGCGTCGGCGGCAAGACCCGCGACGATGCAAAGGCCCGCAGCTTGCTGGCACAGGCTGCCAGGCAGAACTACGACACCGCGCAGATCGATCTTGCCGCCTGGATGATCGAGGGCCGGGGCGGTGTTCGCGACCTGAAATCCGGCTTCAACTGGATGAAGCAGGCAGCTGAAGGCGGCAATGTCGCTGCCCAGAACCGGTTGGCAAAGCTTTATATGGGCGGCATCGGAACCGACCCCGACCTGATCCTGGCCGGGGCCTGGTATGTGGTCGCCCGCCGCGCCGGCCTTATCGATCCGGAGATGGACGATTTCCTGCAAGGGCTGACCGACGATCAGACAAAGCAAGCCTTGCAGAAGGCCAACCGCCTGCCCTGACACGCAACGTCACTGTGTATGATCCAGCACGACCTTGCCGAAGGGAGAGCCGTGTTCGAGATGGCGAAAGGCCTGCGCTGCCTCTGCCCATGGGAAGACCCGGTCGATCACCGGCCGCAGCCCATTGACGGCGAGCGCCCGGTTCATCGCTTCGAAGGACTCGCGCGAGCCGACCGGTATGCCGCGTGCTTTCACCTGGCGTCGGAAGATGTCGAGCGGATTGATCACCCCTTCGCTGCCGCCGAGATAGCCGATGACGTTGATCTGGGCGCCGCGCGCCGACGCCTTGAGCGACTGCGCGAAACTTTGGGGACCACCGACTTCGATGATGTGATCGGCGCCGCGGCCATCGGTCAGCGCCAGCACGGCCGACGACCAATCCGGATTGTCGCGGTAGTTGACGCCATCATGCGCGCCAAGCCCCTTCGCCCGGGCAAGCTTCTCATCGCTGCTCGACGTAACAATGACGCGCGCGCCGGCCGCCCTTGCCAACTGCACGGCAAACAGCGACACGCCGCCGGTGCCGAGGCTGAGCACGGTTTCGCCTGGCTTGAGCTTGCCCTCGGTGAACAACGCATGCCAGGCAGTGACGGCGGCGCAAGGCAATGTCGCCGCCTCGACATCGCTGAGATGTGCCGGGACGATGACCGCCGCCTGTTCGTCCAGCCGGGCGAATTCGCTCAGCAAACCGTCGATCGGGCCGCCGCGCTGGTAGGAAGGTTCGGCCATGGCGAAGCTGCCGCCGACCCATCGCTGCCAGAACGTGCCGCAGACCCGGTCGCCGACCTTGAAGCGGCTGACCTCGGGGCCAAGCGCCACGACCTTGCCGACGCCGTCGGAAAGCGGCACCAGCGGCAAGGGGAATGTCGTGTGATAACTGCCGCGCGCGATCTCGACATCGCGATAGTTGAGCGCCGTCGCCTTGACGCGGACGATCATCTCCTGACGGCCGGGCTCCGGCATTGGTCGTTCGACCATCTTGAGATTGTCGATGCCGCCCGGCTTCTGCAGTTCGATTGCCTTCATTGTCGTCGTCCTTTCGTTTGAAAGGAAAATTGCTTGCCATGCGATGGATTTCAAATTCATAATGTTTACAATGATTATGCTTACGAGACATAGTTCTAGCTATGCTTGAGGAATTGCGCACGCTCGCCCTGTTTGCCGAGGAGGGCTCGATCCAGAAGGTCGCCCGGCGCCTGCCGCTGACGCAGCCGGCTGTGACCCGGCAAATCCAGCGGCTGGAGGACATGCTTGGCACGACGCTGCTCGACCGCCGGCAAAAGCCGCCGCGACTGACGCCGACGGGGCTGGAAGTGCTGGCGCGCGGACGCGATATCATCGCTTCCGTAGAAGCGCTGAAATCCTTCGCCGGAAAGACCGAGCCGGAAGGACTGTTCCGCCTGGGTCTCGCCCATGGCCTCTCGGACCGCGACATCGCCGGGGCCATCGCCAACGCCGCGGCGGCGTTCCCGAAAGTGTCGCTACGGCTCAAGACGGGCTGGAGCGCCGAACTAATCGGTCAATTCGAACGCGGCGAGCTCGATGTGACGATTGTTCTGCGATCGTCGGATAAGCCAGGCCCGGAAGCGCTTGGCACTGAACGTCTTGGCGTCATAGCTGCGTCCACCGTCCCCGATCCGGAAGACGGTGGCCGGACACCCATGCCGTGGGTGCTTAGTCCGGCCCCTTGCGACGCGCGCCAGAAACTCATGTCCGTTCTGGTCGGCGGAAGGCGTTATTTCGAGATCGCGGCGGAGATACAGGATCCGGCCTTGCAGATGGAATGGGTCCGTCGGGGGCACGGCCTTGGGCTAGTGCCGTTGCGTCTTGCAAGGCGCGGACTTCCCGACGGCCTCATGCTGGTCAACACGGAAGATGTCGACCTTTCCTTGCAGGTCGCCGCACTTCGTTCGCCTCATCTCAACCGGCTGACTGAGGCTGCGGACGCCATCGTCGAGGCTGTCGGCAGAGTCATTGCGGCCCAGGTTTGAGGCTACCAGCCCTTGTCGGGCGATCTGGCATCCCCTTGCCTCTCCTGCCGATTTGTGGTCTTGGGAGCCCGAAATCGCTTGTCCAGCGACCATCCCCATACCAACGGCCAAGCCGTTGGTAGCATCCCGGATCAATCTCATCATGGCCAAGATCAATGGCAACGAAATCCGTCCCGGCTATGTCATCGAGCACGATGGCGGCCTTTGGGTGGCGGTCAGGACCAACACCGTCAAGCCCGGCAAGGGCGGTGCCTATAACCAGGTCGAACTGAAGAACCTGATCAACGGCACCAAGCTCAACGAGCGCTTCCGCTCGGCCGAGACCGTCGAGCAGATCCGGCTCGACCTGAAGGATTTTTCCTTCCTCTACGCCCAGGACTACGCACTGGTGTTCATGGACACGCAGAGCTACGAGCAGCTCGAGCTGGCGAAGGATTTCGTCGGCGACCGCGCCGCCTTCCTGCAGGACGGCATGATGGTGACGGTCCAGCTCTATGAGGACAGGCCGATCGGCATTTCGCTGCCCGACCAGGTGACGCTGACCATCACCGAGGCCGACCCGGTGGTGAAGGGCCAGACGGCCGCGTCCTCGTACAAGCCGGCGGTGCTGGAAAACGGCATCCGCGTGCTGGTGCCGCCATTCATCGGCGCTGGCGAACGCATCGTCGTCGACACCAACGAACTCACCTACATGCGCCGCGCAGACTGACGCGTAGGCAGGAACAGATACGATGGCACGCTCCGCACTTCTCAATGTCATGGTCCAGGCCGCCATGAAGGCCGGCCGCTCGCTGTCGCGCGACTTCGGCGAGGTGCAGAACCTGCAGGTGTCGATGAAGGGACCGGGCGACTATGTCAGCCAAGCCGACCGCAAGGCCGAGGACATTCTGTTTGCCGAACTGTCGAAGGCACGGCCGGGCTATGCCTTCCTGATGGAAGAGCGCGGCATGATCGCAGGGGACGACGACCAGCACCGTTGGATCGTCGACCCGCTCGACGGCACCACCAATTTCCTGCACGGCATTCCGATCTTTTCCATCTCGATCGCGCTGGAGCGACAGGGCCAGTTGGTCGCCGCCGTCATCTACAATCCGGCAATGGATGAGCTCTACACCGCCGAGCGCGGCGGCGGCGCCTTCATGAACGATCGCCGGCTGCGCGTTGCCGGCCGCAGCAAGCTCACCGACTGCGTCATCGGCTGCGGCGTGCCGCATCTCGGCCGCGGCCAGCACGGCAATTTCCTCGTCGAGTTGCGCAATGTGATGGCCGAGGTCTCGGGCGTGCGCCGCCTGGGTTCCGCCGCGCTCGATCTCGCTTATGTCGCCGCCGGCCGCATGGACGGCTTTTGGGAAACCGGCCTTTCGGCCTGGGACATTGCCGCCGGCCTGCTGCTGATCCGCGAGGCCGGTGGCTTCGTCTCCGACATGGATGGCGGCCAGGATATGCTCGAAGCGGGTTCGCTCGTCGCCGGCAACGAGGTCATACAGCGCGCGCTGCTCAAGGCGGTGAAGAAGCCGCTTTCGGCGCGCTGATCACTTGGCATGCCGGCGCGGCGTGCTGAAGCGCCGCAGTCGCAAAACCGCAATCAAAGCTTGAAATACTGCCCAGCGGCCGCCCAGATAAGGGTGACGCAGGATTTTTTATGACGAGCATACCTTCACTATCCTCGCGAGAAGCGCAGCCAGACCAGCCAGTTGAAATCCCTTATGTCGGGCGTTGGCACTACTCGCGTGCGGAGATGATCGCCGATGGCATCGTCCATGCGGTCGGCATCGTGCTGGCGATAGCCGCCGGCTCGGCGTTGCTGGCGCTGGCCGCCTTCCATGCCGGTCCCGGCGAATACATCGCCGCCGCCTTCTTCGTGGTGTCGCTGCTGACTGTGCTGTCGATTTCGCTGACCTACAATCTGTGGCCGGTGACGTCGCCGGCGAAGTGGATCTTGCGGCGCTTCGATCATGCGGCGATCTACCTCCTGATCGCCGCGACCTACACGCCCTTTCTGGCCCAGCTCGACGGCTCGCCGCTGGCGCTGCCGATGATTGTCCTTGTCTGGACCGCTGCTTTGACCGGCATCGCCATGAAAGTCTTCCTGCCCGGCCGCTTCGATCGTCTGGCCATTGTCTTCTATCTCGCCATCGGCTGGAGCGGCGTCGTCCTGGTCAAGCCGCTGGTGGCGGGACGTTGCCGACGACCTCGATCGCGCTGATTGTCGCCGGCGGCATCGTGTACTCCTGCGGCGTCATCTTCTTCGCCTGGAAACGCCTGCGCTTTCACAATGCCCTCTGGCACGGCTTTGTCGTCACCGGCGCCGGGCTGCATCTTGCCGCCATGGTCGACTGCCTGGTCGTCAACCGCCTCTGAACGGCGTGGTGCGGCCCGACAGTCGGGCAATATTGCCAAGCGCCATTCAATTTGGTCACAATTCCGTTTAGAGTCGCGAATTACGTGATCGGCGGCACTGGAGCGGTTCCAGGGAAGTATGAGCGGCTTCCCGTTCGGAATTGCGTCAAGGCAAATAGAGCATCGGAAACGGGGCACGGATGGCTTTTCTCAGATCCTTCGGCGTGGGCAGGCGTTCTGATGTCCTGATGTACGATCCGCACAAACTGTCGAGCCCGCAGGTCTTCCTCCTGACCATGGTCATCTTCCTGGTCATCGTCGCCTTCATCGCCGCCATCCTCACCCGCCAGATCTCGACCGCTTTCGGGAGCAATCCCGGCCTCAACGGCCTGATCGTCGGCGTCCTTGTGGTCGGCATCCTGCTTGCCTTCGCCCAGGTCGGACGACTGTTTCGCGAAGTGCGCTGGGTCAATTCCTTCCGCGCCGGTTCCGAAACCACCGAGCCGGTGCTGCTGGCGCCGATGAAGGCGATGATCGGCCGCTCCTCGACGGTGGCCTTCTCGACGTCTTCGATGCGCACCATGCTGGATTCGATCGCCACCCGCCTCGACGAAAGCCGCGACACCTCGCGCTATCTCGTCGGGTTGCTGGTGTTCCTCGGTCTGCTCGGCACCTTCTGGGGCCTGCTCAACACCATCGGCTCGATCCGCGAAACCATCGAATCGCTCGATCCCGGCACCGGCGACGCGGCCGCCGTGCTCGATTCGCTGAAGCAGGGGCTGTCGGCGCCGCTGGCCGGCATGGGCACGGCCTTTTCGTCCTCGCTGTTCGGTCTTTCCGGGTCGCTGGTGCTAGGCTTCCTCGACCTGCAGGCCGGCCGCGCCCAGACCCGATTCTATACCGAGCTTGAAAACTGGCTGTCCTCGGTCACCGATCTCTCCTCCGACATCGCCGTCGCCGACCCGGCCAAGACTGAATCCTCCGACGAGATCCGGGTCCTGTCGGAACGGCTGCGCAGCATGCAGGAAAGCGGCGGCGGCTCCAATCCGCGCGTCGCCACCGCCATGGCCAATCTCGCCGACGGCATTTCCGGCCTGGTCAAGAACATGCGCTCCGAGCAGCAGATCATGCGCGACTGGGTCGAGGCCCAGTCGGACGAGCAGAAGGCGATGCGCAACACGCTGGAAAAGATCGCCGACGCGCTGAAGAAACCCGGGGTCCACTAGCATGGCTCTCGCCAGGGGCCGGCGCACCGATCGCCGGATCGACTATTGGCCGGGCTTCGTCGACGCGCTGTCGACGCTGCTGCTCGCCATCATGTTCCTGCTTACCGTTTTCGTGCTGGCGCAGTTCCTGCTCGGCCGCGAACTCTCCGGCAAGGATACGGCGCTCACGCGCCTCAACTCGCAGATCAACGAACTGACGCAGCTGCTGGCGCTGGAGCGTTCGACCGCGCAGGACAAGGACGATTCGCTGGCCAATCTGCAGGCGTCGCTGTCGGCGGCGGAAGCAGAAAGGAGCCGGCTCGAGCAGTTGCTGGCGCAAGGCGCCGGCGCCGGCGACGCCGCCAACCAGCGCGCCGCGGAGCTCGGCGGCGAACTCGACAGCCAGCGCCAGATCAGCCAGCAGGCGCTGAGCCAGGTCGAGATCCTGAACCAGCAGATCGCGGCACTGCGCAAGCAGATCGGCGCGCTCGAGGACGCCCTCAACGTGTCCGAAACGCGCGACCGCGATTCCAACACCAAGATCGCCGATCTCGGCCGTCGGCTCAACGTCGCGCTGGCGCAGCGCGTGCAGGAACTGAACCGGTACCGCTCCGACTTCTTCGGCCGCCTGCGCGAAATCCTCGCCGATCGCGAGAACATCCGCATCGTCGGCGACCGCTTCGTCTTCCAGTCGGAAGTTCTGTTCCCGACCGGGTCGGAAGTGATCAACGATGCCGGCAAGGTCGAGATGAAGAAGCTCGCCGATGCCATCATCGAGTTGCAAAAGGAAATCCCGCCCGAGATCAACTGGGTGCTGCGCGTCGACGGCCACACCGACAACAAGCCGCTGTCCGGCGCCGGCCGCTATCGCGACAATTGGGAATTGTCGACGGCGCGTTCGACCTCGGTGGTCAAGTTCCTGATCGAGAACGGCGTCCCCGCCAACCGGCTGGTTGCGGCCGGCTTCGGCGAATTCCAGCCGCTCGACCCCGCCGACACCGAAGACGCCCGCAACAAGAACCGACGCATTGAACTGAAGCTCACCGAACGGTGATTTTCAGTCACGCGAAATTGTTTGCCGGCTCAACTCTAGGGCGCAACGCCAAGTCGGCAAGGCCTGAAAACATTATCTTTCTTTAATTACACTTCGCGTTTCCGGGCTCCTACTTTGACGCGCAGGGCCGAGAACCGCCGGCGATGCCTCCCATCGCGACGCGACGGAACCGGACGGCCCGCTTCCGGAAGGCGGAGCGAAAGCGCTTGCCCCTTCCATAGCAGGAGGAGACGCACATCATGCGCTCTTTGAAGACTCTCAGGACCGCAACCCTCACGACACTTCTGATCACTGTTCCACTCGCCGGCGCCTATGCCGCCGGACATCACAAGGGCGCCCTCGACGCCAGCGACCCGACCGAAATGACCGGTCCGCGCGTGACGGGCCTGATCGAGCAGGTGCGGGGCGTCGAACAGGGCATCACGGATGCGCGCGAGACGAAGGGCATCTCGACCTCGGAAGCGCAGTGGCTGCATCTGCGTGCTGCGCATATCGGCCAGGCCGCCGAACGGGTCGCCGCTTCTGACCATGGCCGGATCCCGGCCGCGCAATATCACGATCTGCTGCGCCGCCTCGACAATGTCGATCAGAGGCTGATGTCCGACACCGGCAGCGGCTTCATGATCGGCGATGGCTCCGACGGCGGGAATTATCCGAACGGCTGAGATCCGCTCTGATATCTCCAGGAATGAGGAAGGGACTGTCTGACGCCCCCGGATCTGGCTCCGAGGGCGTCTTTTTTGTCACCAGCCCAGCCACAGCGCAGCGAGGGCCAGCACCGCCGGCACGGTCTGAATATAGAGGATCTTCCGGCTGGCAGTCGCCGCGCCATAGAGGCCGGCGATGGCGATGCAAAGCAGGAAGAACACCTTGATCTGGAATCCCGCCGCGCCGAGATAGAGGCCCCAGATCAGCCCGGCGGCAAGGAAGCCGTTGTAGAGCCCCTGATTGGCGGCGAGCACCTTCGATGCGCTGGCGAAGTCCGGCTTGAGGTTGAACGCCCTGTGCCCGCGCGGTGTGTCCCACGCCACCATTTCCAAATAGACGATGTAGAGGTGGATCAGGGCCACCAGCCCGACCAGGAAACTGCCGATCATCTCAGTCTCCCCTCCGGCGGTGTTCCACCGCAAGCCAGCATTCCACGCACAAGCTCACCGGCGCAAGCTGCATCGGCGATAGCCACCTTTGAGGGTTGCCAATCCTGGCGCGTTGGTATCTTTTCCCGCGGTCCAAAACGCGGAACCTGTCATGTCTTTTCAGAAGCTCGATGATCTCGGCCACAAGCTCGAAGCGCTGGAACATGCGCTCGCTATCCTCGGCGCCGACGAGGCGACCCACATGGCCGTCGGCGGCGGCGAGAAGCGCGCCGAAGCGATGTCTTCCCTGGCCGGGATGCTGCATGTCAGGGCAACGGCGCCGGAGATCGCCGACTGGCTCGCCGCCGCCGAACAGGAGGCGCTGAACGAGGAGCAGCAGGCGGCGGTCCGCGAACTGCGTCGCCAATACACCAACCTGACCTGCCTGCCGGTCGAATTCGTCGAGCGCCAGACGGTGGCGCGTATGCGCTCCGAGCAGCTCTGGCGCGACCTGCGCGCCAAGAATGACTGGGCCGGATTCCTGCCGGCGCTCGAAGGTGTCATCGCGCTGGTGCGCGAGGAAGCCGCCCTGCGCGCCGACGCGCTCGGCCTCGATCCCTACGACGCACTGATGGAGCAATACGATCCTGGCAACCGCGCCGCCGACATCACGCCGGTCTTCACCGAGCTGAAGACATTCCTGAAGGGCTTCGTGCCGGAAGCGCTGGCCGTACAGGAAGCGCGACTGGCCAAGCGCCCGCTGAAGCCGCTCTCCGGCAGCTATGCGATCGACAAACAGCGCGAGCTTGGTCTCGCCATGATGGCTTCGGTCGGCTTCGACCTCACCCATGGTTCTCTGTCGGTATCGCACCATCCCTTCTGCGGC
This sequence comes from Mesorhizobium sp. LNJC394B00, assembly GCF_000502555.1. NCBI lineage: Bacteria > Pseudomonadati > Pseudomonadota > Alphaproteobacteria > Hyphomicrobiales > Phyllobacteriaceae > Mesorhizobium > Mesorhizobium sp. LNJC394B00. The sequence goes on along the minus strand of NZ_AYWH01000003.1, from coordinate 278,140 downwards.
GGGGTGCCGAGCGACGTTCGCATCACCACCCGCTACAAAACGTCCGATTTCCTGTCGGCTTTGATGGGCGTGCTGCACGAGACCGGCCATGCGCTCTACGAGCAGAACCTGCCGAAGGCCTGGGCGCACTGGCCGCTCGGCAAGGCGCGCGGCATGGCGGTGCATGAAAGCCAGAGTCTGTTCGTCGAGAAACAGGTCGGCCGCAACCCCGAATTCTGGCGCTGGGCGCTGCCCGTGGTCGAAAAGCATCTCGGCGAAGCCTGGTCGCTCGACGACATCCTGCCGCATGTGCACCGGGTCGAGCGCGGCCTGATCCGCGTCGACGCCGACGAGGTCACCTACCCGCTGCATGTCATCCTGCGCTACGAGTTGGAGCAGGAGCTGGTCTCGGGGCGGCTGCAGGCGGCCGACCTGCCCGAAGCCTGGGACGCCAAGATGCGGGAGTATCTTGGCCTTTCGACGATCGACAACCCAGCCGACGGACCGATGCAGGACGTGCATTGGCCGGGCGCCGCCTTCGGCTATTTCCCGTCCTATACGCTGGGCGCTATGATGGCGGCGCAGCAATGGGCTGCGCTGACGCGCGACCATCCTTCAGCCGACAGCGACCTCGCCAAGGGCAATTTCGCCGCCATCAATGACTGGCGCCGCGACAATATCTGGTCGCAGGGATCGCGCTGGTCGACGCCCGAACTGCTTGAGCGCGCCACCGGGGAAAAGCTCAACGCCGCGTATTTCACCGAGCATCTCCGCAAGCGGTATGGTCCCGCCTGATTGCGGGTTGCTACTCCGCGGCACCCCTGAAGGCGCTTGCTCCGGTTTCGAACTGCAGCTTGGCCAGCCTTGCATAGATGCCGCCCTTGGCGACCAGGCTCTGGTGCGTGCCTTCCTCGACGATGCGGCCGCCATCCATGACCAGGATGCGGTCGGCCTTCAGCACGGTCGCCAGCCGGTGGGCGATGACGATGGTGGTGCGGCCCTGCATCAGCCGTTCCAGCGCCGTCTGCACCAGCGTTTCGCTTTCGGCGTCGAGCGCCGACGTGGCTTCGTCGAGCAGCAGGATCGGCGCGTCGCGCAGGATGGCGCGGGCGATCGCCACGCGCTGACGTTGGCCGCCGGACAAGGTGACGCCGCGCTCGCCGACCTGGCTATCGTAGCCCTTGTCGAGCCGCAGGATGAATTCGTCGGCCAGCGCATCCCTGGCGGCGGCCTCGATCTCGGCATTCGTCGCGCCCGGCCGGCCAAAGCCGATATTGTCGCGCGCGCTTGCCGCAAAGATGGTGACATCCTGGGGCACGATGGCAATGCGCTCCCGCACTTCAGCCGGATCGGCTTTGCGCACGTCGACACCGTCAATGGCGATGCGGCCGGTTTCGGGATCGTAGAAGCGCAGGATCAGCGAAAAGACGGTGCTCTTTCCGGCGCCCGACGGGCCGACGATCGCCACCGTCTCGCCGGGCTTGACCTGAAAACTCAAGCCGTGGACGGCGGCACGGTCCGGCCTTGCCGGGTAGGAGAAGGAGACGTCGTCGAAACTGATCGCGCCTGTCGCCTTGGCGGGCAGCGGCAGCGGATTGGCCGGCGGTTGAATCGCCGGCGTCTCGTCGAGTATCTCGGTCAGCCTTTCGGCCGCACCCGCCGCCTGGGCAAGCTCGCCCCAGACTTCCGACAGTGCGCCCAGCGCGCCTGCGGCAAACACGGAGTAAAGCAGGAACTGGCCGAGCGTACCGGGCGACATCGTGCCGGCAAGCACGTCACGCGAGCCGAACCACAACACCGCCACGACCGAGGAAAAGATCATGAAGATGGCAAAGAAGGTGAGCAGCGAGCGGGAGAAGATCGACGAGCGCGCCGCTTGGAAGGCGGCTTCCACCGCGGCCGAGAACCGCCCGGTGACCAGCGTCTCGTTGGTGAACGCCTGCAGCGTGCGCACCGCGCCGATCTGCTCGCTGGCATAGGCGGTCGCTTGCGCCAGCGTGTCCTGCGCCTGCCGTGACCGGCGCCTCACCGAACGGCCGAACGCGACCAGCGGCAGCACGATGAGCGGAATGGCCGCGATCACCAGGCCCGACAGTTTCGGGCTGGTGACGACCATCATCGCCACCGCGCCAAGGCCGAGGATGACGTTGCGCAACGCCACGGAGGCGGTGGCGCCGACGGCGGATTTCACCTGCGTGGTGTCGGCGGCAAGCCGCGAGACGATCTCGCCCGACTGGGCGGTGTCGAAGAAGGACGGCGAAAGCGTCGTGACATGCGAAAACACGTCGCTGCGGATGTCGGCAACGACCCGCTCGCCGAGCGTGATGACGAAGTAGTAGCGTCCGGCCGATGCCGCCGCCAGAATGGCTGCCATCGCCACCAAAGCGGCGAAATATTCGGCGATGAAGACGGTGCCGGAAGCGCTGAAACCGTGGTCGATCATGCGCCGCACGGCCAGCGGCAGCGCCAGCGTCGTCGCTGCGGCGATGGCGAGCGAAATGAGGGCGCCTATGACCAGTTTGCGGTAGCGGAATATGTAGGGATATAGGCGCCTGAGCGGCCCGAGCGAGCGCCTGCGCCCGTCTTGCTCGCCGCTGATGTCCGCCATGACCGTTTCCTCTGGCCGCTCCAGGTGGGCGCGTTCAATATGCGCCTGCCGTGGCCTTGTGATTCAATTCCGGCTGATGTATAGGCTCGCCGACCGTTTTAGAAGCCGTGGCTTTTCAATAGCTGCGGCTTCGAGTTTTAAAAAGGGGCGCATCGACGCAGGCCGCGGGCCCGTCTGTAGCGCCGCAAGCCAGGAAGCACGACAATGAAGGCCGATATCCATCCCGACTACCACACCATCAAGGTCGTCATGACCGATGGCACCGAATACTCGACCCGTTCGACCTGGGGCAAGGAAGGCGATACGATGAACCTCGATATCGACCCGACCACGCACCCGGCCTGGACCGGCGGCCAGCAGACCCTGCTCGACCGCGGCGGCCGCCTGTCGAAGTTCAAGAAGCGCTTCGAAGGGTTCGGCCTTTAAAGTTTACCTGTATCGCTGAATAAAGAACCCGCCTTTGTGGCGGGTTTTTTGTTGCCGTCAAAGTCAGTCGCTTCAAGCTAACGCGCCGATACCTCCCGCTTGTGGGGAGGTCGGCCCAAGGGTCGGGTGCGGTCCGACGCCTCCACCCTGCTGCTTCGAAGCGACCCTTCCCAGAGTGGTGCGAGCCTACCCGTCCACCAATTCCCGCAGCGCCATGCGCTTGTAGGCGGCGACCAGCCTGTCGCCCTCCTGCCGGTCGACCGAGATCGCCAGCCGCACGGCAGCCTCGCCCATCTGCCAGACGAGGAAGGCCGTCGTCTCCAGCGCCACCGGATCGGCGCCGGGATGCAGCCGCTTCAGCACCATGGTCAGGAATTCGGCATTCGCTCGACTGTCGGCGAGCTCGAGCTGGCGCAGCGCCTTGTCGGCCTGCGTGCCCGACCAGATGTCGCGCATCACCGGCTCGGCCAGGAACAGCCGGTAGTAGATATCGACCAGCTCCGAAAACGCCTGCCGCAGCCCTTCGGCGTCGACGACGTCCTTGAGCGCCGAAGAGATGCAGGCCTGGCTTTCGGCGGTGTAGCGCTCGGCCAGCGCCCAGACGATCGCCCGCTTGTCGGGAAAGAACTGGTAGAGCGAGCCGATCGACACCGCGGCCCGTTCCGCCACCTCGCCCATGCGCATGGCGTCGCTGCCTTGCTCGGCAATCAGCGCGGAGGCTGCGCCCAGCATGCGCTCGACCCGCTCGCGGCTGCGCTGCTGGGTGGGCGCCCGCCGCGGCGATGCTACCTGCTCCTGGGCAGATGCGGGCGCTGCTGTGTCTTCCATGACTGCCTCCGGTTCCGACAAAATTGCCAACAAACGGCTTGACTCGCAAAATACGAGGGTTTATCACGTTTTGCAAATGTGAGGATTACTCATATTTTCAAGCAAAGGAGAACCACAATGACTGACACCAAACCAATCCTGATCCTCGGCGGCACTGGCAAGACCGGCCGTCGCCTCGCAGAGCGGCTGACCGCACAGGGCGTTCCCGTGCGCATCGGCTCGCGCTCCGGCAGCCCCCGCTTCGACTGGGAGGTTCCGGCGACCTGGGAGCCTGCCATGCAAGGCGTGAGTGCCGTCTACATCAGCTACTATCCCGACATCGCCGTGCCGCGCGCCGCCGAGACAGTCGGCGCCTTCGCCAGGCTTGCGTGGCAAATGGCGTCACCCGCCTGGTGCTGCTCTCCGGCCGCGGCGAGACCGAGGCCCAGCGCGCCGAAGAGATGGTCAAAGCCTCGGGCGCCGACTGGACGATCCTGCGCTGCGCCTGGTTTTCGCAGAATTTCAGCGAAGGTTTTCTCGTCGAGTCCCTGCTGCAAGGCGAAGTGGCCTTGCCTGTCGGCCCTGTTGGCGAGCCCTTCGTCGATGTCGACGACATCGCCGATGCTGCCTTCGTCGCGCTGACCGAGCCGGGCCATGTCGGCCAGCTCTATGAGCTGACCGGGCCGCGGCTGCTGAGCTTCGCCGACGCGGTCGCCGAGATCGCCAAGGCGACCGGCCGCGACATCCGCTATATCAAGATCTCGCATGACGAATTCACCGCCGCGACGGCGGCACACGAACTGCCGCCCGAAATCGCCTGGCTGCTCAACGAGCTGTTCACCGAAGTGCTTGACGGCCGCAACGAGACGCTGACCGACGGTGTCCAGCGTGTGCTCGGCCGCGCGCCGAAAGACTTTTCCGCCTACGCAAATGAACCCGCCGCAATCGGCATCTGGAGCAACTGAGATGATCAAGCTTCTTCCCACCCTCACCATCATCGCCGCAATCGGCTCGGGCGTCGTCGGCGGCGTGTTTTTCGCCTTTTCCAATTTCGTCATGGCAGCACTTGCCCGGCTGCCGGTCCCCCAAGGCATCTCGGCGATGAATTCGATCAACATCACGGTAATCACGCCCACCTTCATGACGGCGCTGTTCGGCACCGGCCTGCTCTGTCTGGTGCTTATCGCCGCCGCCATCATGGGCTGGAGCCAGTCCGGCTCGCACTGGTTGCTTGCCGGTGCCGTGATCTATTTGATCGGCAACCCGATCGTGACCATGGTCTTCAATGTGCCGCTCAACGATGCGCTCGCCGCCGTCGACCCGGCCAGCGCCAATGGCGCAGCCGTCTGGGCGAACCATCTGAACCAGTGGGTGATGTGGAACCACGTCCGCACCATCACCGCCATCGTGTCGATGGCCTGCTTCATCTTCGCATTGCTGTGAAAGTCGTCAAGCAAGGTAAGCTGTGTTGAGATTCAGGTCAGGTCGAGTCGAAAATGGTGGCTTCCGAGAACCGGAGCGGAGCGTACTCAAGTACGTGTGCACCGGAAGCGCAGGAAGCCGTCATTTGCAGGCCGGCCTCACCTGAATCTCGACGCAGATTAGGCCTTGCGGTCGGAATGGCCGAGATCCCGGTCCGGATCAATGACGTCGCGCACCAGCTGCTTGAGCTTGGCTGCATCGGGAAAGCCGCCGTCGCGCTTGCGGTCCCAGACCAGCACATCGTTGCAGGAAACGGTGAAGATGCCGCCTGTGCCCGGCACCAGCGTCACTTCGCCAAGATCCGTGCCGAAGGTGGAGAGCAGTTCCTGCGCCATCCAGCCGGCCCGCAACAGCCACAGGCACTGCGTGCAATAGGTGATGATCACGCGGGGCCTCTCCGACACGCTCATGTCTGGGTCTCCTGTATGCGCACCGTGGTCTTTGCAAATCGATCGTGTATCGGATCGTCGCCCAGAGCTATGGATATCGCGATCCAGACCGGCCAGATCAACACCGAAACGAGGGCGGCGGACGCAACCACTATTTCCAGGCTGGAGTAGTCCTGCACGCCACCGGCAGGGGTGCCCCAGGTCTGAAAAGCATACCAGGCCCCCGTCAGAACGATCGGCAATGCGCCGAGAAACTTCATAAATTGCCGTCGAACAGCCTTCCTCGCCGGCAGGCCGACCCTGTGTCTGTCGTCCTCATCGTGGACAATGAGGTCAGCGAACCGCTTGCCGATAGGTCGACCGGACTTCAACTCCATAATGAGAAGGTACGATGCGAGAGCGATCAGCTCGAGGAAACCCAGGTTCAGCGCCGCAGGCCTGAAATTCCCCTGCATATCCAGATCGATCGACATGGAGGATGTTTCTCCAGGTTTCGAGCCAGCTGCCGTTCCCACGGCCCATTTGGCGACAGGCAAACCGAGTACTGATGTCCTGCATACCTGCCAGTCATAACGGGCAAGCGTCGGGTCACCGTGAACCGTACCCTCCTGGCATAGTTTCCAGTTCAGCCAAAAGCTGCCCTTTACGCCACCGTTGGTCAGCAGAAATAGAGCCCCTACGAGCAAATAGAGGGCGATCAGGATTACAAGGTAGTCGATGAGTGCAGCGAGAAACCGTCGCCATATGCCGGGCCGGCGAGGCCAGGCCACCGCATCGGCAAAACTTGCCTCTTTATAGTCGGTCATCGGCCCCCCGTGATAACTGACTAATCTATAGGCAGGCCGCCGTCAGACAGCAATATTCGCATCCGACTGTATTGCACGGACCTACGCCGCGCTGAGCTTGGCCATGGTCTCGTCGTCAACCTCGAAATTGGCGTAGACGCTCTGCACGTCGTCATCGTCCTCGAGCGTTGCCACCAGTTTCATCAGCGATTGCGCCCGCTCTTCGTCGACCGGGACATTGTTCTGCGGCTGCCAGATCGGCTTCACCGATTCGGCCTCGCCAAGCGAGGCTTCCAGCGCCTTAGACACTTCGCCCATACTCTCGAACGCACAGTAGATGGTGTGGCCTTCCTCGTCGGACTCGACGTCATCGGCGCCGGCCTCGATCGCCGCGTCCATCACCTTGTCGGCGCTGCCGGCGGAGGCCGGATAGTAAATCTCGCCGGCGCGGTTCCACATGAACGACACCGAGCCGGTTTCACCAAGCGCACCGCCGGCTTTGGTGAAGGCGGCGCGCACATTCGAGGCCGAGCGGTTGCGGTTGTCGGTCAGCGCCTCGACGATCAGCGCCACGCCGCCCGGCCCATAGCCTTCATAGCGCACCGCTTCGTAATTCTCGGCATCGCCCATTGACGCCTTGTTGATGGCGCGCTGGATGTTGTCCTTCGGCATCGACACCGCCTTGGCGTTCTGGATGGCCAGGCGCAAACGCGGGTTCATCGATGGGTCGGGCGTCCCGCTCTTGGCGGCGACGGTGATTTCGCGCGCCAGCTTGGAAAACATTTTTGACCGCACCGCGTCCTGCCGGCCCTTGCGGTGCATGATGTTCTTGAACTGTGAATGGCCAGCCATGGCACCCCTGTCGTCTTCGGCTAGAGCATCCCGAGCGAGGTGGTCTCACCTCGTCCTCCTGGGTACTCGAATTCAAATTCTCAGAGCCGTCCAAGGTGCAACGCGATGGATGCACGGCGTTCTCTGTCGGAATGGCCGGCTTATAGATAAATCGGCTCAATTCGTCCAGCCGCGCCGGTTCAGCCCTCCAGATCGGACTTCAGCCGGTCGATAATGCTGAGCGCATGGCCGGCATACTGGCTGATCCAGCGGTCGTGGATGTGCTTGATCGGCAACGCGTTGAGATGGTTCCAGCGCTCGCGCCCTTCGCGCTTTGCCACCACCAGTTCGGCTTCTTCCAGCACCTTGAGATGCAGCATGACGGTGCAGCGATCGATGTCGGGAAACGCCTCGCACAACATGCCGGTCGTCTGCGGCGCATCCTTCAGCCGATCCAGCAATTCGCGACGGCGCGGATGCGCCAACGCCTTGAAAACGTGATCGTCCGCAGTTTGGCTTGACATGTTATGTTTCTATAACATATCGTCGAGCCAATCAAGGAAGGAGCTGTGGATATGTCTCTTGGATTCAGAGTTTCCGGGCGCATCGGCAAACCGGTCGCAGAAGTCTTCGACGCAGTCGTCAATCCGGTGAAGCTCAGCGGCTATTTCACCACCATCGGCGGCGCCAGCGCCCCGCTGGAAGCCGGCATCGGTGTCGTCTGGTGGGGAAAAGTGCCGGTCGAGGTCGATGAAGTGGTCAAGGACAGCCGCATCGTGTTGCGCTGGGATGCCACAGATGCCGACGACAGGCCGGCCTACAAGACACGCATCGTGATGAACTTCGAGCCGCTGGACGATGGCGGCACCCTTGTGACCATTGCTGAATCCGGCTGGCCGGAAGGCGTGGTCGGCCTGCAGAAATCCTACCTCAATTGCGAGGGCTGGTCGCAGATGCTGGCTTGCATGAAGGCCTATGTCGAATACGGCATCAATCTGCGCGACGGCTACTACCGCGGCGAGATGAGGGGCGAGCCGGCCAACGAGACAAACAGATGAACAGCGCAACGGAGCCCGCAATGACCGCGAAAATGACCGGCGGCATCAACATCGCCATGAAAGTGCCCCCGCATCAATACGAGGCGACGATCGCCTTCTATCGTGATGTCGTCGGCTTGAAGCCATTCACCGCCAAGACGCCAGCCATCGGCTTCGAGCTTGGCCCAAACCGTCTGTGGATCGACGAGGCGCCGATGCTGAGCCAGGCCGAAGTCTGGCTTGAGCTTTTCACCGGCGATTCTGCAGCCATTGCGGATCATCTCGCCAAGGCCGGCGTCGTCCGTTGCGACGCGGTCGAGCCCCTGGGCGAAGGCTTTCGCGGCTTCTGGATCGCCAACCCGGCCAGCATCGTTCACATGGTGCGCGAGCCCGACGCCTGGTGAGCGCAAACCGGACAAGGAAGGAGCATCGATGGAAATTCACAAAACGCCGACTGCCGAAGCCGGCATGCTGATCAGGCGGCCGGTCGCCGATGTCTTCGAGGCGATCGTCGACCCGGCCATCACCACGAAATTCTGGTTTACCCACAGTAGCGGCCGGCTGGATGGCGGCAAAGAGGTTCGCTGGGAGTGGCGCATGTATAGCGCCTCGGCGATGGTCAATGTCAGCGAGATCGTCGAGAACAAGAAGATCGTCATGCAATGGAGCGATCCGCCGACCACTGTGGTCTGGACATTCACGCAGATGCCCGGCGCCGAAACGCCTGACGGTGCGACCTTTCTTGAGGTCAGCAATTTCGGCTTCGCCGGCACCGCCGACGAGCAGGTCAAGCAAGCGATCGGCTCGACCGACGGCTTCGCACTGGTTCTTGCCGGCGCAAAGGCATGGCTGGAACAGGGCCTTTCGCTTGGCCTGATCGGCGACCGCTACCCAAACGGCGTGCCGGGGCGCTAGGGCCGCCCCCGCGGCGCCAGCATCAATGCCCGCCGCCGGATTTCTTGCGCCGCCGCGCCAGCATGTTCAGGCCCTCGACCAGGGCGGAAAAACCCATGGCGGCGTAGATGTAGCCCTTCGGCACATGATAGCCCATTCCGTCAGCGATCAGCGTCATGCCGATCATCAGCAGGAAGCCCAGCGCCAGCATGACGATGCTCGGGTTCTTGGCGATGAAATTGGCCAGCGGCCCTGCCGCCAGCATCATCACGCTCACCGCCACGATCACGGCGATGTACATTATGGCAATCTCGTCGGTCATGCCGACGGCGGTGATGATCGAATCGATCGAAAAGACGAGATCGAGCAGCAGGATCTGGAAGATGGCGCCGGCAAGCGAGATCTGCAGCGTCTCGCCCATCATCGTATCCTTGTGGTCGTCGGGATCGACGGTGTGGTGGATTTCCTTGGTCGCCTTCCAGACCAGGAACAGGCCGCCGGCAATCAGGATCAGGTCGCGCCAGGAAAAGCCATGGCCGAACGCTGTGAACACCGGCGTCGTCAGCTGCACGATGATGGAGATGGTTGCGAGCAGCACCAGCCGCATGATCAGCGCCGCCGAGATGCCGAGACGCCGGGCGCGGGCGCGCTGCGCTTCCGGCAATTTGTTGGTTAGGATCGAGATGAAGATCAGATTATCGATGCCGAGCACGACCTCGAGCACGATCAGCGTCAGCAACGCGACCCACGCGGTGGGGTCGGAAACAAATTGAAAATGCGGCGCCAGGAACTCAACGAGCTGCATGGAGGTCGTCCCCTCTACGATCTAGAGCAGTTTCGTCGCCAGTTAGGTACTATATTCCACCATATCAATGTCACGACCAGAACGATGGCGCGGTTTCTTCAAGCCGCGGCCCGCGACGAAACGGCGCGATCTTTTCGGCCAGGCCCGTCCGGTCGGAAATGTCGAGGCCGACGCCGCACAATGTCGCCGGTCCGGTCGCCGCCTCGAAGCGACCTTTCGGAACTTTCGACAGGAAGCGGTTGAGCGGCTCTTCCTTGTCCATGCCGAGCGAGGAATCATAGTCTCCGCACATGCCGGCATCGGACATGTAGCCGGTGCCGCCATTGAGGATCTGGTGGTCGGCCGTCGGCTGGTGCGTATGGGTGCCGATGACGAGGCTGGCGCGGCCGTCGACGAAATGCGCGAAGCACATTTTCTCCGAGGTCGCTTCGGCATGGAAGTCGATGACCACGGCATCGGCCTGCTCGCCCAGCGGACAGGCGGCCAGCTCGCGCTCGCCGGCCTGGAACGGATCGTCGAGCTCGGGATGCATGAACACCCGGCCCATGATGTTGGCGACCAGCACGCGCGCGCCGTTTTTGGCGATATAGACGCCGGAACCGCGCCCCGGCGTGCCCTTGGGGAAGTTGGACGGACGCAGGAAGCGCTCCTCGCGCGGCGCGAAGACCAGTGCGTCGCGCTGGTCCCAGACATGGTTGCCGGTGGTGACGACATCCGCACCGGCGGCGATGGTGTCGCGAAAAATGTCTTCGGTGATGCCGAAGCCGCCGGCGGCGTTCTCGCCATTGACGATGACGAAGTCGAGTTTGAAGTCCGAGATCAGGCTGGGCAGTTGTTCCCACACCGCCGTACGTCCCGATTTGCCCACCATGTCGCCGAGGAAGAGAAGTCTCATGCCCACTTCTATCCAGAGGCACGGACGCTAGGCAAGCGCTACCCGGGCGATTGGCGCTAACGCCGGCCGAAAGTACCACGCTGCTGTTGAGGCGGCTTTGCGCTCGCGCCCGCGACGCGAACTGCCGAAGGCATCATCGGTGACGCCGGCGGTGCGGCGCGTCCGCGCAGCCAGAAGAACCAGACGTAGAAACCAGTGAACCCACCAGTAGCGGCCAGGAGCAACAGCCCGCCGCGCCAGCCCTTCATCGCCGCGGTATCGAGGATAGATGGATTGGCAGGGTTGTAATACAACTTCACCGCGTCGCCTTTGGACGCCGTGTAGAGGCCGATGTCCTTTCCCTTGCCGGACCACGTCATCGGTGCATCGTTCGCGACATAGGTGACAGCGACGTTGATGCCTTTCGTGGTGAGGCCATTACCCTGGGCTTCGCTGTAGGAACTGACATCCGTCACTGTGGCAACCGTCTGATGCCAGGCGAACTGGTGGTGCAGGGCCGTTCCGGAAATGTGCAATGCCATCGCGAACAGCGTTACCGCTATGAGGACGAACGGCATCAGCAGGAAGCGTGCGAAGACAAACATGATGGCCGCCATCGGCTCGGACTGTGTTGCCGGAATACTATCCGGCACGTCTTGGAAACGCGTTAAGCGGGATCGCGGTCTTTTAAGCGATATCGAAGCGGCGCAAACCGCTCTCGGTCAGTATTTCCGGGATGATGACGTCGTGCGCCTCATCCGGCACCAGACCCACCTCCTGGCAATCGAAGGCGATGCCGATCAGTCGTGGCGGCTGGCCCTTGTCGATCAGCTTGGCGATGGCGCGGTCGTAATAGCCGGCGCCATACCCGATGCGATGACCGCGGCTGTCGAAGGCCGCGAGCGGCACCAGCATCACCGCGGGATCGAGAACCTCGGCCTCCGCATGCGGACCGACCGTGCCAAAACCCATCTCGACCATCGGCGCGCCGCGCACCAGTTCGCGAAAGACGATGGTGGTCTTGTCGAGGATGGCCGGCAGGCAAAGCCTGGCCCCCTTCTCGCGCAAGGCGAACATCAGCGGCCTGACGTCGACTTCCGATCGCATCGGCCAGAAAGCTGAAACGATCTGACCCGGCTCGATGGCGAGGTGGTCGCGCGCCGTCTCGGCCATTTCAAGCGCGATCTCCACCCGCCACAGCGGATCGAGCGCATCGCGACGGCCGAGTGCCTCGAGGCGCAACTGCTTTTTCAGGTCTTTGGGAGATGTCATGCGCGGACGATAGAAAAGGTCGGATCTGGGTGACGTTTCATGAGCGACGTTTTCTACCACATCATCCGCCAAACTGGGCGGATACAGGTAAGTGACGATCCACGCAACCGGTGGAGAGAGCGATCCCGGGAACCTACAAAGTAGGTGGGCGCCGTATGAGAAAACCCACGGGTCTTCCCAGGGACAGCTCCCTAAGGATCGTTAAGGCCCCGGGGAAAATGTTCTCCTGCCGGGAAGCGCAGACCGCCAAGCCCAATATAGGCGGCTGGTCGGTCAAGCGCTAGTGACATGAGGTAGTGTCTCAGTTTGAAATTTGAAATATGCGAAAGCGCCTATCCGGGTTTGCCCGCATAGGCGGAAACGCCTATATGCTTAGCGGAAAGCATGGAGTGGTTGTGTGGCGATCCGTTGCCTTGTTAAAATTGAAAACGAAGCGTCGATGTGGACCTTCGCGTCAACGCCTGTGATAGGCGACTGGGTGCACATGCCATCCGGCGATAGTCTGGCCATCTACGCGGTAACCGAGATAACACATGTGCCGCAGCCGGCGGACGTGGAGAAGGTGCCGCTGGTGTTTGTCACTCTGGAAAGCACATAGGAGTAGCAATGCCAACCGGACCTAAAGGCCAGAAGCGCCCCGCCGACGTGATCGGCAACGCCGTCCGTGTCATGCGCATTGCCACTGGCGATGAAGACGACACCGTGATCGACGACGGCAAAGACCCCGCTGCGAAGGCGCTGGGCGCCAAGGGCGGGAAGAAGCGCGCCGAGAACATGACGCCAGAGCGGCGCGCTGAAATTGCCAAGAAGGCAGCGGAAAAGCGGTGGGCTAAGACTTAATTTCGAGTTTGCGGGCCGCCTTCACTCTCTTTTCGACTACCCTGATCGGCTCGGCAACCGGAAGGTTTTCCGGCATCGTTGAGCCGTTTTCGCGCATCACCTTCCGCACGTCCTGCGCAATCTTCTTATTGCGCTTTGGTCGCAGCCGGCTCGCCCTTGCACAGGTCAAGCAGCGTCCTTACGCTCGCGCTGACCAACCGAGGAGCAAGTATGCGTTTCGAAGGCACGGCGGCCTATGTCGCCGACAAGGATCTGATGGTGGCGGTGAACGCCGCGATCGCGCTGGAGCGGCCGTTGCTGGTCAAGGGCGAGCCGGGCACCGGCAAGACCGAGCTTGCCCGCCAGGTGGCATCGGCGCTCGGCCTCGACCTGATCGAATGGCACGTCAAGTCGACCACCCGTGCGCAGCAGGGACTGTATGAATATGATGCTGTCTCGCGGCTGCGCGACAGCCAGCTCGGCGATGCCAGGTTCAACGACATCAAAAACTACATCAAGCGCGGCAAGCTCTGGCACGCCTTCGCGGCCGGTAAGAAGGTCGTGCTGTTGATCGACGAGATCGACAAGGCCGATATTGAATTCCCCAACGACCTGCTGCAGGAACTCGATCGGATGGAGTTCTTCGTCTACGAAACCGGCGAAACGATCCGCGCCGCTGTGCGCCCCATCGTCATCATCACTTCCAACAATGAGAAGGAACTGCCCGACGCCTTCCTGCGCCGGTGCTTCTTCCACTACATCCGCTTTCCCGATGTCGACACGCTGCACAAAATCGTCGACGTGCACTATCCCGGCATAAAGCAGAATTTGGTGCGTGCTGCCCTGACCCAGTTCTACGAGATCCGCGACGTGCAGGGGTTGAAGAAGAAGCCGTCGACCTCCGAGGCGCTCGACTGGATCCGCCTGCTGGTCGCCGACGACATCGCACCCGAGGATCTGCGCGCCGACCCCAGGAACGCGCTGCCGAAACTGCACGGCGCGCTGCTGAAGAACGAGCAGGACGTGCATCTGTTTGAGCGCCTTGCTTTCATGGCCAGGCGGCAGGGATAAGGATCGTCGGGCGGGCTGAGCGCTATGAGCGGGCTTCGGCCGATCACTCGGCCGCCGCAAGCCCTGTCTCCTGCGGCGCGACGCGCTTCGGCCCGAAGATGACGAAGCCGATGACCGACAGGGCGAGAACGCCGATCCCGCAATAGAGCATGACCCAGCCGAAACCGTTGACCAGGGCGGCATGCACGATGGCGCCGGATGGGTCGAGGGCTGCGAGCTTCGGCGTCCCCTGCGCAAGGCCCTCCAGATTGCCGGTGGCGACCCTTTCCGCCAGTGCCCGCAACTCATCCGGCTCCAAAGCCGCGCCGAGTGTGGCCCGCAGGTGGGAAACGATACCTTGCGTCAGCAGCAGGCCGAGCACCGCGATGTTGATAGCGAGCGTGATCAGGCGTGCGCTGATGTCGATGCCGGACGCCATGCCGGCACGATCCGGCGATACCGCGCCGGTCGTGGTATTGGTGGTCGGCGAATTGGTGAGACCGATGCCGATGCCGGCAATCAGCGTGCCGGGCAGCATGGTCAGCCAGGTGGCGCCCTCGAGCCTGGAGCCGATCCACATGGCGATGAAACCGATCCCTAGCGTCAGCAGACCGAGCGGGATGGCAATTCGTGCCTGATAGCGCGCGCGAATGCGCTCGGCGATCGGCGGCATCACCATGAAGGGCAGCGTGTAGACGAGCAATAGCAGGCCGGTCGTCGTGCTGTCGTAGCCGAGAACGCCGGAATAATAGATCGGCAGATAGATGATGAACGGCCAGTAGCTGAAATTCATGCCGATGGCGCCCATGATCGCGCCGGAAAACTGGCGGATGCGGAACACGGAGAAATCGAACATCGGATAGGGATTGACCCTCTCGGCGACAAGGAAAGCGATGAACGCAGCCACGGAGGCTGATATCACGCCGATGCGGGCGCTGGTCCCGAGATCCGCACCCTGCGTAATCAGATAGGAGAAGCCGAACACAGAAGCCGACAGCGTCAGCATGCCGGCCCAGTCGAGCTTCTGGGCATTGTGATCGCGCGATTGCGTGACACCGGCGCCGATAAAGGCGAGCGCCAGGAGCGCCAGCGGCACGTGGATGAGGAACACCCACTGCCAGTTCGACAGCGCCACGATCAGGCCGCCAATGGCGGGACCGAAACCAAGCCCGATGCCTGAGACGACGCTCCAGGCGACAAAAGCCTTGCCGCGTTCGCGGCCGTCCTGGAACTGATGCGACAGCACGGCGACGCTGCAGGTCAGCATCGCGCCGCCGGCGAGACCTTGCAGGAAGCGGGCGGCGATCAGCAGCGCCGCACTCGGCGCCAGGCCGCACAGCAGCGAGGCGAGGCCGAAGGCGACGGTGGTGATCACCATCACGTTCTTGCGGCCGAAACGGTCGGCCAATGTCCCTGTCGCCATCAGCACCGTGGTGCAGGCAATGGTGTAGGCGTTCATGATCCATTGCAGGTCTTTGAAATCGGCGGCGAGCACGCTTTCCAGTTTCGGCAGGATCACCGGCACGCTGGAGATTTCGAGCCCGAACAGCAGCGACGCCAGGCACACGCCGGTGAGCGCTATGGTGTTTCGTTGAATTGGCATATCGATCTCTTTCCAGCCGAGCATGAGGCGCTCTTCAAACCGCGACCAGTTTGAGATAGAGGAGACTCGACCATGAAAAAAGGCTATGCTCGGCTATATCAGAAATGACAAAACGGAATGATTGGCCCAATGGAGTGCTGCGATGACCAGTCTTGATGTGGACGCCGTACGAACCTTTGTGATGGTGGCCGATCTGCAGAGCTTCACCCAGGCGGCATCGGCGCTCGGCAGCACGCAGGCGACGATCAGCGTCAAGCTGCGCCGCCTTGAGGAGAAGCTGGGCGCGCGATTGATTGAAAGAACGCCGCGCCGCGTCAGCCTGTCGGCACGAGGCGCCGTCTTCCTCCCCGCCGCGCGCGACTTCCTTGCCGCGCACGAGCGCGCCATGGCGGAGTTTGCGTCAGCACCGTGCCGGCTTGCGCTCGGCTTTGTCGATCATGCCGCCGGTCCGGCGCTGTCCATTCTGATTGCCCAGCTCCATGCGCACGATCCATCGCTGACGCTCAGCTTGAGGATCGATACCAGCACGGTGCTCAAGGAAGCTTTCGATCACGGCGAGCTCGACGCGGTTATCGTGCACCGCGAAGGCGACAGCCGTCCTGGCCGGACCTTGTCGCGCAACCACTATGGCTGGTTCGCCGCACCTTCCTTCGAATGGCAGCGCGGAACGCCGTTGCGCCTCGCGCTTTTAAGCACCGTGTGCAACTGTCCGGATCGTGTGCGGGCGGTCGAGGCGCTGGACAAAGCAGGCATCGCCTGGGAGGAGGCCTTCGTCGGCGGCGGCGGCGCGGCCGTCAACATTGCGATATCGGCGGGCTTTGCCGTTTCGGCGCTGGCTCACTGCGTCGCTCCGCCCGGCCTGATCGAGGTTGGCCGCAAGCTCGGCCTGCCGTCGCTTGACCCCTCCGAAGTGGTCCTGCATTCGCACAATCTGGCGCCGCGGGCGCGTGACGCGCTGCAAATGCTGGCGACCGCATTTCGCGAGTACAATTCGCCGGTGGATTAGGCGAGGGTGTTTCCGATCTGATTCCGCCGGAATCCGATAAGGCTTTGGAGGAACCGAAATGACCGAGATCACCGTCCGCCCGCTGGCGCTGGCCGACCATGCCGACTGGCGGCGGCTGTGGACTGCCTACCTCACCTTCTACGAGACCAAGCTGCCGGACGAGGTCTACGACATCACCTGGAAACGACTGTTCACGGAAGGTGAATTCGAACCGAAGGGGTTTATCGCCACGCTCGACGGCAAGGCGGTCGGCCTGACCCATTATCTCTATCACCGCTCCGGCTGGTCGGAGAAAAACAACTGCTACCTGCAGGACCTGTTCGCCGACCCTGATGTGCGCGGCAAGGGCATCGGTGCGGCCCTCATTGAAGCGGTCAAGCAGGAAGCCGGCAAGATCGGCGTCAAGAACGTCTATTGGATGACCCACGAAACCAACGCCACAGCGCGCAAGCTCTACGACCATGTCGCGCGGCGGACAGGTTTTATCGAGTATGATCTGCTATGATGCGAGCGCGATCGAAATAACGCGGAAGGAGCCGAATGATCCGCTATGTCGGAATCCTGGATGGCAGTGACGGCGTTTGGGCAGTGCGGATGCCCGATCTCGCCGGCTGCCACGGGGCCGGCGCAAACCCGGCTGAAGCGATAGCCGATGCCGCGTCGGCTATGCGCGAATGGGCGGAAGCCCGCATCGCAAAGCACTTGCCCATGCCCAACCCACGTACTGTGGCAAATCTTCTGCAATCCGGCGAAATCGACAGTGCCCGTGGCGACTCCGCCGTGACCGTTCGGCATAGATAACGGCCAACCATGTTCCTCCCCTTCTTTCTCGAACTGAAGGCCGCGCGGGTTCCCGTTTCGCTCAGGGAATATCTGTCGCTGCTGGAAGGGCTGGAGGCCGGGCTGGTCGACTATGACGTCGAGGGGTTTTACTACCTCGCGCGCGCCGCTTTGGTGAAGGACGAACGCCATATCGACCGCTTCGACCAGGTGTTTGCGCATGTCTTCAAGGGGATCGAGGCGCTCACCGGCCCCGATGCCGTCGGTGTCGCCAACATCCCTGAGGAATGGCTGCGCCGGCTCGCCGAAAAGCACCTGACCGAGGAAGAGAAGAAACTGATCGAGGCGCTCGGCGGTTTCGACAAGCTGATGGAGACACTGAAGCAGCGGCTGGAGGAACAGAAAGGCCGCCACGAGGGCGGCTCGAAATGGATCGGCACCGGCGGCACTTCGCCTTTCGGCGCCTATGGCTACAATCCCGAAGGCGTGCGCATCGGCCAGCATGAAAGCCGCAATCGCCGTGCGGTGAAAGTCTGGGACAAGCGCGAGTTCAAAAATTTCGACGACGCCGTCGAGCTCGGCACCCGCAACATCAAGGTGGCGCTGAAGCGCCTGCGCCGCTGGGTGCGCGAGGGTGCGGAGGAAGAGTTCGACCTGCCCGGCACCATCCATGCCACCGCCGAGCACGGCTATCTCGATGTGCAGACGCGCCCCGAACGGCGCAACGCCGTGAAGCTCTTGATGTTCTTCGATGTCGGCGGCTCGATGGACGACCACATCAAAAGCGTCGAGGAGCTGTTTTCGGCCGCCCGCGCCGAATTCCGCCAGCTCGAATATTTTTACTTCCACAACTGCCTTTACGAGGGCGTCTGGAAGGACAACCGGCGCAGGCCTGCCGAGACCATCCCGACCGTCGATCTGCTTCACAAATACGGCCCCGACTACAAGGTGATCGTCGTCGGCGATGCCTCGATGAGCCCTTACGAGATCGCGCATCCCGGCGGTTCGGTCGAGCATTGGAATCCGGAAGCCGGCAGTGTCTGGCTTGGCCGCCTCATCCAGCAATGGCCGAATGCGGTCTGGCTGAACCCCGAAAACCAGAAAAACTGGGGCTTCACCCATTCGATCGCGATGATCCGCGATCTCTTCGGCGGCCGCATGTTCCCACTGACGCTGGCCGGGTTGGAAGCCGCGACGAAGCAGCTCTCACGCAAGCATTGATATGAGAGGAAAACCGATGACCTGCTTTCTTTGCCCGCAATGCGGCGTCCAGTTCGCGGCAACGCAGACCCCTCCAGAAAATTGCCCGATCTGCGAGGACGAGCGGCAATATGTGCGCTGGGAAGGCCAGGCCTGGATCACTGGGGAAGAACTCTCTGCCGGGCATAGGCTTGTGATGAAGGACGATGCCGGCGTTCTCGCTTTCGGCATCGAGCCGCGTTTTGCTATCGGCCAGCGGGCGCTGCTGGCGCAGACGCCGCATGGCAATGTGCTGTGGGATTGCATCTCGATGGTGAGCGACGAGGCGGTAGCCGAAATCAACCGTCGCGGCGGCCTGGCCGCGATCGCCATTTCGCACTGCCACTATTATTCGGTGATGGTCGAGTGGAGCGAGGCGTTTGGCGGCGTGCCGATCTATCTCCATGCCGACGACCGCCAGTGGATCATGCGGCCGCACAACGCCATCGTCAGCTGGGCGGGCGAGACGCTGGCCATAAACCCGTCGCTGACACTCGTGCGTTGCGGTGGCCATTTTGCCGGCGGCCAGGTGCTGCATTGGAAACGCGATGGCGGTAACGCCCTGCTGTCCGGCGACATATTGCAGGTGACGCCGACGCGTCGCCATGTCAGCTTCATGTACAGCTATCCGAACTACATTCCGCTCAATGCGCCGGCCGTGCGACGCATCGCGGCGGCACTTGAGCCTTTCGAATTCGACGACATCTACGGCGCGTGGTGGCAGCAGAACATCATCGGCGGCGCAAGAACGGCATTTCATGCGTCGATCGCCCGCTATCTTCAGGCGATTGGGTAGGAACTCGGCTGAAAATGCGAGCAAAACACGTAACAAACGCCTATCTCTAAGCGAATATTGCTTGCAACCAACAACAAGCCGCCAAGGCTGAGGAGATCAAATGGACACCCACACCTACCCTGTCACCCGCACCGACGCCGAATGGCGCGCCCGCCTGACGCCCGAGCAATATGCGGTCATGCGCGGCCATGGCACCGAACGGCCCGGAAGCTGCGCGCTGCTCTACGAAAAGCGCGCCGGCACCTTTTCCTGCGTCGGCTGCGACCAGCCGCTGTTCGAATCCAAGCTCAAGTTCGAGAGCGGCACCGGCTGGCCGAGCTTCAATGATCCGGTGCCCGGTTCGGTCGAAAACACCGTCGACCGCAGCTACGGCATGGTCCGCACCGAATGCCACTGCGCCCGCTGCGGCAGCCATCTCGGCCATGTCTTCGAGGACGGCCCGCCGCCGACCGGCCTGCGCTATTGCATCAACGGCGTGGCGCTGAAATTCGAGCCGACGGCTTAAACCGCGGTTCGGTCATTGTCTCTTGCGAAGGGGCGGCTTTTGCCGCCCCTTTTCGTTCGACGATCGACTCAGGCGACGGCCGTCAGGATCAGCCAGAGCGCGGACCCCAGCATCATCAGCGAGGCCTTGGTGCCGCCGGACTTCTCGGCGGTTCGCCACACGGCCAGCGTCAGGAAGATGTTGTAGGGCACCGGCGAAAAATGCACGGCCAGAACCAGTGCCAGCGGCTGCTTCACCCCAAGCAGGATGAGTGCGGCCACCGACGATGCGATACTGATGGCGGTGCCGACGACAACCAGGTCGCGCCAGAACAGCCGGTCGAGCCGCACGGCACCTTGCCAGCGCGAGCGGAAGAAGGAGCCGACGGCGGACATCGGCGACCTACCTCTGTCCCAACACGTCGGTGACGGCGCGCTCGAAGCGCGAGCATTCCGTCACCAGCCAGTCGGCCATGGCCGGCCAGTTGTCCTCGGCATAGCAGTTCACCCGCCACATCGAATTGATGCCGAGGCCCTCGCAGCTCTGCTCCGGCCTGAGCTTCAGCCTGTCTTCGATTGCCGGTTGGAACGGCTTCAGCCGCGACCAGACCCCGGTCGCGCCGAACTTCCCGTTACGGCCGAAAAAGACGCCAACTTGGCTTTGCGCCGGCGCGACATACATGGACAGGACCAGAGCGAAGTCAGGCAGCCCGCGCTGCCAGAACCAGGGTCCGCGCCGCGCCATGGAAGCGCGTTCCTCCGGATGCCGTTCGGCGAACAGCGCCCAGAAGCTGCGTTGGCGAAATTCAGAGGCGCGGCGGGCGCCGAAGTCGAATTCGCTCATGGTTCGATGCCCGTTCCAGCATCATTCCTTGGCCCGAGACTGTTTCGAAATTCGCTCCGGCGATATCAACCGGAGTAGAATTTCCACACAGCCTTACACCATGCCGAGCGCGGCCTTGTAGAGATCGAGGATGGTTTCCTCTTCCTGGCGCTCGGCCTGGTCCTTCTTGCGCAGCCGGATGATCGACCGCATCGCCTTGGTGTCGAAGCCGGTGCCCTTGGCCTCGGCGAACACTTCCTTGATGTCGTCGGCGATGGTCTTCTTTTCTTCCTCGAGCCGCTCGATGCGCTCGATGAAGGCGCGCAACTGGCCGGCGGCAACAGTCTGGCTGGTATCTGTGATGTCGTCGGCCATGTTTTTTCTCCGCTACTTTTTAAGCACCGCGATTCTGGCGCGGTAAATTGGGAGCGGGTTCGATGCCCGAGCGGGCGCGGCGGGTCAAGCCATTATCGGCGCTTCGTGAACGGCTGCTGCCAGCCGTCCCCAGTGTGATGGATTCGCGCGTCAGCCAAACGCGATCAACAGATCCTTCGCATCGATCTGATCGCCGGCCTTGACCAGCACTTCGGCCACTGTGCCGTCGCGCTCGGCATGCAGGGCCGTCTCCATCTTCATGGCTTCGATCGACAACAGCACGTCGCCGGCCTTGACCGCTTGGCCGGCGGCAACCGAAAGGGCGGAGACCACGCCCGGCATCGGCGCGCCGACATGCGCCTCGTTGCCGGGCTCGGCCTTGCGCCGTGCCTTGGCTGCCGAGGCGCCATGCGCCCTGTCCGGCACCCTGACGCGGCGCGGCTGGCCGTTGAGCTCGAAGAACACGGTGACCATGCCCTTCTCATCGACATCGCCGATCGCAAGGCAGCGCACCACAAGCGTCTTGCCTTTCTCGATGTCCAGGAAGATCTCGTCTTCGGACTTCATGCCGTAGAAATAGGTCGGCGTCGGCAGCACACTGACCGGCCCGTAGGTTTCCTGCGCGGCGGCGAAGTCGGTGAACACCTTCGGATACATCAGCCAGGACGCGAATTCGTACTCCGAAAGCTTGCGCTCCAGCTTCGCCTCGATCTCCTTGCGGCTGGCCTTGAGGTCGGCCGGTTTGAGCAGCGAGCCCGGCCGCACGGTGATCGGCTTGTTTTCCTTCAGCGCCTTCTTCTGCAGCTTCTCAGGCCAGCCGCCGGGCGACTGGCCGAGATCGCCGCGCAGCATCGAGACGACCGAGTCCGGGAAGGCGATGTCCTTGGCCGGGTTTTCGACGTTGGCAACGGTCAGGTCCTGGCTCACCATCATCAGCGCCATGTCGCCGACCACCTTGGATGACGGCGTCACCTTGACGATGTCACCGAACATCAGGTTGACGTCGTGATAGGCTTGGGCCACCTCGTGCCAGCGCGTTTCCAACCCGAGCGAACGCGCCTGCTCCTTGAGGTTGGTGAACTGGCCGCCCGGCATTTCGTGCAGATAGACTTCCGAGGCTGGCCCCTTGAGATCGCTTTCGAAGGCGGCATACTGGTTGCGCACCGCTTCCCAGTAGAAGGAGATGTTGCGGATCCATTGCGGATCGAGGCCGGGATCGCGCTCGGTTCCCTTCAGCGCCTCGACGATCGAGCCCAGGCAAGGCTGCGAGGTGTTGCCGGAGAAGGAATCCATCGCCGCGTCGATGGCGTCGACGCCGCTTTCCACGCCCGCCAGCACCGTCGCCGCCGACAGGCCTGACGTGTCGTGGGTGTGGAAATGGATCGGCAGGTCGGTGGCTTCGCGCAGCGCCTTGAACAGCACGCGGGCGGCGGCAGGCTTCAAAAGCCCGGCCATGTCCTTGACGGCGATGATATGGGCGCCGGCGGCCTGCAATTCCTTCGCCAGCCCGACATAATATTTGAGATCGTATTTGGCGCGCGCCGGATCGAGGATGTCGCCGGTGTAGCAGATCGCTGCTTCGACCAGCTTGCCCTCGGCGCCCACCGCGTCCATGGCGACGCGCATATTCTCGACCCAGTTCAGGCAGTCGAAGACGCGGAACAGGTCGACGCCGCCGGCCGCTGCCTGGCTGACGAAATGTTGCACGACATTGTCGGGATAGTTGGTGTAGCCGACGCCATTGGCGCCGCGCAGAAGCATCTGCAGCAAAAGGTTGGGGGCCGCTTCGCGCACTTTGCTCAACCGCTCCCACGGATCCTCGGTGAGGAAGCGCATGGCGACGTCGAAAGTGGCGCCGCCCCAGCATTCCAGCGACAGCAGCCGCGGCAGCGCGCGCGCATAGGTACCGGCAATGCCGGCAATGTCATGCGTGCGCATGCGGGTGGCGAGCAGCGACTGGTGACCGTCGCGCATCGTCGTGTCGGTGACAAGCACCTCTTTTTGCTCACGCATCCAGGCAGCGAATTTCTCCGGCCCCAACGCGTCTAGCTTCTGCTTGCTGCCATCAGGCACATTGCCGTTGAGATAGGGCACGACAGGCGCTGCCGCATCGGTCTTGGGCATCGGTCGGCCGCGGGTTTCGGGATGGCCGTTGACGCTGACGTCGGCCAGATAGTTGAGCAGCTTGGTGGCGCGGTCCTGCCGCTTCACCTGCGCGAACAGCTCCGGCGTCGTGTCGATGAACCTGGTCGTGTAGGAATTGTCGGCGAAGCGCGGGTGGTTGATGATTGCCTCGAGGAAGGTGAGGTTGGTGGCCACGCCGCGGATGCGGAACTCGCGCAGGGCCCGATTCATGCGGGCGATCGCCTCGGCCGGTGTCGGCGCCCAGGCAGTCACCTTCTCCAGCAGCGGATCGTAGAAGCGGGTGATGACCGCGCCCGAATAGGCGGTGCCGCCGTCGAGGCGGATGCCGAAACCGGCGGCTTCGCGATAAGCGGTGATGCGGCCGTAGTCCGGAATGAAACTATGCTCCGGATCCTCGGTCGTGATGCGGCACTGCAGCGCATGACCGTTCAGCCTGATGTCGGCCTGCGCCGGCACGCCCGACTCTTTCGTGCCGATGGCAAAGCCGTCCAGTATGTGGATCTGCGCCTTGACGATGTCGATGCCGGTCACCTGCTCGGTGACGGTGTGCTCGACCTGGATGCGCGGATTGACCTCGATGAAGTAGAATTTGCCGGTGTCGGCGTCCTGCAGGAATTCCACCGTACCGGCGCCGATATAGCTGGTCTCGCGCGCGATCTTGAGCGCATAGCCGCAAAGCTCCTGGCGCAATGCCTCGCTGAGATAGGGCGCCGGCGCCCGTTCGACGACCTTCTGGTTGCGGCGCTGGATCGAGCAGTCGCGCTCGAACAGATGTACAGCGTTGCCATGCGTGTCGCCGAGCACCTGGACCTCGACATGGCGGGCGCGCTCGATCAGCTTTTCGAGATAGACCTCGTCCTTGCCGAAGGCGGCCTTGGCCTCGCGCTTGCCTTCCATCACCTCGCGGGCGAGGTCGGCTTCCGCGCGGATGGCGCGCATGCCGCGCCCGCCGCCGCCCCATGATGCCTTGAGCATCACCGGATAGCCGACTGTCTTGGCGAGCTGCTTGACTGCTTCCATGTCGTCCGGCAGCGGTTCGGTTGCCGGCACCACCGGCACGCCGACCTCGATGGCCAGATTGCGCGCGGCGACCTTGTTGCCGAGCCGGCGCATCGTGTCGGGCTTCGGTCCGATGAAGGTGATGCCGGCCTCGGCGCAGGCATCTGCGAATTCAGGGCTTTCCGACAGAAGGCCATAGCCTGGATGGATGGCGTCGGCGCCGGACAGCCTGGCGACCCGGATCACTTCCTCGATCGACAGATAGCTTTCGATCGGCCCCATGTCCCTGGCCAGATGCGGCCCGCGCCCGACCTGGTAGCTTTCATCGGCCTTGAACCGATGCAGCGAATATTTGTCCTCCTCGGCCCAGATCGCCACGGTTTTGAGGCCGAGCTCGTTGGCCGCGCGAAAGACGCGGATGGCAATTTCGGACCGGTTGGCGACGAGGATCTTCGTGATGGCCAAGGAAGCAGGCTCCGGACAGGAGGGTGGGGCAGAGGCATGATTAACGCGAAAATGCTGCAGTGCAACCAAAATCGGGGAGAGGTTAAACCGATTTAAATGCGATTCTAGCACCACCGATCGAAAAGATGCGTGCGATTGGCGTCGCGAGGTGACGCTAATTGTCGTGCCCGCACAAATTCGACCCGGCTAGCGGCTTATCCAGCCACCCTCGCTGCGCCCTGTCACCAAAGAAAAATGCCCGGCGCGAGCGCCGGGCATTCCATAGAGCTGTGTCCCGAATTACGACTTCGGGAACCAGGAGATCTTGCCGTCCGGACCCTTCTTCCATTCGTACATGATGTAGCCCGGGAGCTTCGGATCGCCCTTCGCGTCATAGGCGAGATCGCCCAGAACGGTCTTGAACGGACCCTTCTCGTGCAGCGCCTTGGCCACTTCCACGGGGTCGTTCGACTTGGCCACGGCAGCGGCCTCGGCGATCACCTGCATGGCGGCGTAGGAGTAGAGAGTGTAGGCTTCCGGCTCGAAGCCCTGGGCGCGGAACTTCTCGACCAGTGCCTTGTTCTCGGGGATCAGACGCGGATCTGGACCGAAGGTGTTGAGCGTACCGATAACCGCATCGCCGGCGATCGCAGCCAACTCGTCGGTGACGATGCCGTCGCCTGACATCAGGGTAGCCTTGAGGCCCTGGTCCGCCGACTGGCGGATGATCAGGCCGGCTTCAGTGTGCAGGCCGCCCCAATAGATCAGGGTGACGCCGGCGTCCTTCATCTTGGCGATCAGCGCCGAGAAGTCCTTGTCGCCGACATTGACGCCTTCATACATGACTTCGGTCAGACCGGCTGCGTTCATCGCCTTCTTGGTCTCGTCGGCAAGGCCCTGACCATAGGGGGTCTTGTCGTGGATGACGGCAACCTTGGCGTCCTTGAAGTTGGTCGCGATATAGCCGCCGGCGATGCCGCCCTGCTGGTCATCGCGTCCGCAGGTGCGGAACACGTTCCACAGGCCGCGCTCGGTGAATTTCGGGTTGGTCGCCGCAGGCGTTACTTCGACGATGTTGTTGTCGACGTAGACTTCCTGCGAAACCGGGATCGAGACGCCCGAGTTGAAGTGGCCGATCACGAACTTCACGCCGTCGCCGACGAACTTGTTGCCGACCGAAATGCCCTGCTTCGGATCGGAGACGTCGTCGCCGACTTCGAGCTTGATCTGCTCGCCGTTCATGCCGCCTGCGGCGTTGATGTCGGCAACGGCCGCTTCCGCACCCTTCTGCAGCTGCGCACCGAAGGCCGCATTCGGACCGGTGATCGGACCTGCGACGCCGACGATAACGTCAGCCCATGCATTGCCACCGAACGCGACAAGCGCGGTCAGGGCAACGGCGGACAAAAGTGATTTCTTCATTTAAACGCTCCCATTTACGAGGTGGGCGTGGATGAAACTTTCATGCGATGCCCACCCTTATCGCAGAAAGCGTACTTTGCCGATTTTCAGGCCCTTGTCACGCCGATTCATCCCCGGAACGGCGTTAATGATGAACGTCAACCTTTCGGTTTCCAGCTTAAGATCGAAGCCCGTTCGTAAAGCCAATTATACTGCGTCACCATCTGGTTCGTACGCGTGTATTGATAGCCGACAAACCCCAATATCATGAGCACGATTGTGTCCACGACATAGTATTGCAGCGAAAACATCGTGCCGCCGAACAAGGCATGATGGATGAACCTGATGCCGATGCCGAGGCCCAGCAGATAGGCGAACAGCGCCGGCAGGCTGCGCCATGTCTGGGCGCTGGCCTTGCCGGTCATCCATGCCGCCCAGCCGCCGAGCAGACAGGTGACGAAGAAGAACTGCCAGATGGAAGGTTCCTCGTGAAGAATGCCTTGCATGATGAAGACTCCCTAGCATGATCCCGAAAAGTTGCAGACTTTTCGGACAAAGGTCATGCGACAAACAAACAAGTTGGAGCGGAATACCGTATGCATACATTCCGCTCCAAAATCAGTGATGGCCGCCTTCGAGATAGGCCGCCCGCACTTCCGGATTGGCGAGCAATTCCTTGCCTGTGCCGCTCATGGTCACGTTGCCGTTGACCATGACATAGCCGCGCGTGGCGAGCTTGAGCGCGCCGAAGGCGTTCTGCTCGACCAGGAACACAGTCAGCCCTTGCGTGCGGTTCAGCTCGCGGATGGCATCGAAGATCTGCTTGACGATCAGCGGCGCCAGACCCAGCGACGGCTCGTCGAGCAACAGCAGCTTAGGCCGCGCCATCAGCGCACGTCCGATCGACAGCATCTGCTGCTCACCGCCCGACAGCGTGCCGCCGCGCTGGGCAATGCGCTCCTTGAGGCGCGGGAACAGCGCGAACACCTTCTCGGCATCCTCGTCATAGTGCTTGAGATTGTCGAGACCGGCGCCCATCTGCAGGTTTTCCATCACCGTCATGCGCGGGAAAATGCGCCTGCCTTCCGGCGACTGCGCGATACGCATGCGGGCGATCTCGTGCGTCGGCATCTGGGTGATGTCGGTGCCGGCGAAAGTGATTGAGCCGGCACGAGCGCGCGGCGCACCGAAGATGGTCATCATCAGCGTCGACTTGCCGGCACCGTTGGCACCGATCAGCGCGACGATCTCGCCCTGGTTGACGTGGACATCGACGCCGTTCAGCGCCTTGATGTTGCCGTAGTAGGTCTCGACGCCCTTGATGTCGAGGAGCGTTGTCTCGGCCATCACTTACGCCCTCCGCGCGGCTTGCCTGTCGGGGATTTGGTGGCCGCCGGCTTGGACTTGGCCGTTAGACGCTCGGACGGTGCTCTTGGCGCGGAGTTGGCTCTTGTATCGTATTGGGTGGCTTTTGAAGCTCCCTTCGACACTGTGACCCGCTCGCCCTGGCTGTGGCCGATCGTGTCGCTTACCGGGCCGGCGAGATAGGAAGACGATGTGCCTGGTCCGTGAGCCGAATCCGGCCCGATGTCCAGCTGCTCGATGACGTCTTCATCGCCAACCTCGGTCAGCACCGTCTCGACCTCCTCGTCGTCGACGCCGAGATAGGCGGCGATGACGCGCGGGTCGGTACGCACCGATTGCGGGCTGCCGTCGGAAATCTTGCGGCCATATTCAAGCACCACGACATGGTCGGAAATCTGCATGACCACCGACATGTCATGTTCGATCAGCAGGATCGAGGTACTGCTCTTGATGTCCATCAGCAGCGAATTCAGCGCAGCCGACTCCTTCGGATTGAGACCGGCCGCAGGCTCGTCGAGGCACAGAAGTTCGGGCCCTGTGCACATGGCGCGCGCAATCTCGAGGCGCCGCTGCGCGCCATAGGGCAGGTCGCCGGCCGGATCGTCGGCGCGATCGACAAGATCGGCCTTCTCCAGCCAGTGCTTGGCAAGCTCCACCGATTCAGCCGAGGCTCTGCGGTAGCCGCCGATCCCGAACAGGCCCAGGATCGTATAGCCGGATGCCTTCATCAGCTTGTTGTGCTGCGCAACCAGCAGATTCTCCAGCAGCGTCATGCCCGAGAACAGGCGGATGTTCTGGAAGGTGCGCGCCACCTTGGCGCGCGCCGGGATCTCATGATTGGGCAGCCGTTCGAGCAGGAAGCTCGAGCCGTCGGCCCGGTTGAGCGTAATCATGCCTTCCGACGGCTTGTAGAAGCCGGTGATGCAATTGAAGACGGTGGTCTTGCCGGCGCCATTGGGTCCGATCAGAGCGGTGATCTCGCCGCGCTTGGCCTGGAACGACAGATCGCCGATGGCGATCAGGCCGCCGAACTTCATCGAAAGATGCTCGACCTGGAGGATGGCGTCTTTCATACCCGGATTGGTCTTCTGAATGGAGGTCGCGCTCATCAGCCGTGCCCTTCCTTGGTGAAGGAGGAGGAGACCGCTTTTCGTTCACTGAGGAAGGCCGTCGGTTCACGGCTGCCGACAAAGCCGCGCGGCTTCCACAGCATGACGATGACCATCGCCATGCCGAACAAAAGCATGCGGTAAAGCTCCGGCGTGAAATCTTTTCCGAAGACACTTTTCAGGAAATCGAGTTCGCGCAGTGCCTCGGTGCCGCCGATCATCACCAGCGCGGCGACCGCGATGCCGACCAGCGAGCCCATGCCGCCGAGCACCACGATGGCCAGGATGATCGCCGATTCCAGGAAGACGAAGGATTCAGGGCTGACGAAGCCTTGCCGTGCGGCGAAGAAGGCGCCGGCAAAACCGCCGAACATGGCGCCGGTGGCAAAGGCGGTGAGCTTGGTGGTGGTGGTGTTGATGCCAAGCGAGCGGCAGGCAATCTCGTCCTCGCGCAGCGCCTCCCAGGCGCGACCGACAGGCATGCGCCTGAGCCTGATGGTGACGAAGGCGGTCAGCAGCGCCAGCCCGAGAATGAGATAGTAGAGGAAGATCTTGTAGTAGGCGCTTGACTGGGCGATGTGCAGCACCTTGCCGATATAGTTCGGGTCCGTCGAATTGAACGTCATCAGGCCGAAGAAGGTGACCTTCGGGATGCCGGAGATGCCGGCCGAGCCGTTGGTGACTTCACGCCAGTTGATCAGCACCAGGCGGATGATCTCGCCGAAGGCCAGCGTCACGATCGCCAGGTAATCGCCACGAAGCCTGAGCACCGGAAAGCCGAGCATAACGCCCCAGAAGGCGGCCATGGCGCCGGCGGCGGGCAGCAGGATCCAGAACGACAGGCCGTATTGCGAACCGAGCAACGCATAGGCATAGGCACCGACCGCGTAAAAGGCGACGTAGCCGAGATCGAGCAGGCCGGCGAGGCCGACGACGATGTTCAGCCCCCAGGCCAGCATCACATAGATCAGGATCTGGATGCCGAAATTGTCGACCCACTTCAACGAGCCCTGCAGGCCGCCGGTTATCGACCACGCGTAGATCGACAGCACCACGACGACGAGGATCGGGTATAGCACCAGCGCCGCAATCCCGAGCTTGGTGAAATTGGCGTGGATGAAGGAGCGGAAATAGAAGATCACGCAAGCGAGCGCGTAAATGACGGCCAATGCGCGCAGGAACTGAAGGTAGCCGGCCAGATCGGGTCCCACCAACACCGGCAGGGCGCTGCCGAACGCAACCAGGACAACCGCCAGCACAACGGCGACGATGAAGGCCGGAAGCAGGAAGAAGCGCGACGCGACGCTCGCCGGCAACAGGCCGGTGGCGACATTGGTGATCTTCTGATTGGCCATGAACGGCTGGCCATAGGCAATGTAGAAGAAGCGGCCAAGCATGGTCAGCACGACCACGGTGATGAGCAGCAACCAGCGCTGCACCAGGATCAGCTGGTTGCTTATGTTCTGGTCGGTCTTCAGGCCGATGAAGAGAATGAACAACCCCAGCGAGATGGCGCCGGCATAGAACGCTTCGCGCAATGCACGCTGCACGGGGGAGGCGACGGTGTCGCGCTCCGAGGATACGGAAACCGCCATTGTCTCAGACCTTTTCGACTTCTGGCCGGCCCAAAATGCCGGAAGGCAGGAAGATCAGCACGATCGCCAGGATCGAGAACGCCGCGACGTCCTTGTAGTCGATCGAGAAATACGCCGACCACATGCTCTCGATGAAGCCGATCAAAAGCCCGCCAAGCACCGCGCCCGGCAGAGACCCGATGCCGCCGAGAACGGCCGCGGTGAAGGCCTTGACCCCCGGCACAAAGCCGTCGGAAAAGGCGATGACGCCGTAATACATCAGGAACAACGTGCCCGCGACGGCCGCAAGCGCTGCACCCATGATAAAGGTGATCGAGATCGTACGGTCGACATCGACACCGAGCAGCGCCGCCATCTTGCGGTCCTGCTCGCACGCCCTTTGCGCCCGGCCGAGGGAAGTCCTGTTGACCAGGTACCAGAACAGCGCCAGCAGCAGGGCGGTGACGACGACGATGATGATCTGCTTCAGCGACACGCTGATGCCGTTGATGTTGTAGACTTGGCTGACCATCGGCGGGATCGGCTTGTTGCGCGGACCTTGCGTCACCTGGATGAAGTTCGACAGCGCGATCGACATGCCGATGGCGGTGATCAGCGGCGCCAGCCGGAACGAACCGCGCAGCGGCCGGTAGGCCACCTTCTCGATCGTCCAGTTGTAGAGGCTGGTGAGCAGCATCGCCACGATCATCATGATCAGCAGCGCCAGGACGACCGGGACCGAATAGAACAAGGAGCCGAGGATGAGGAAGACAACGAGGGCGGCGAATGCCCCGACCATGAAAATGTCGCCGTGGGCGAAGTTGATCATGCCGATGATGCCGTAGACCATCGTGTAGCCGATTGCGATCAGCCCATAGATCGATCCCAGCGTCAGCCCATTGATAAGCTGCTGGACAAAGTACTGCATGTGTACATGGCTCCCCTGGAATGTCGCCCATGCAGACGCATTCCTTTTCGTATTTCCCCTAGTCGTAAAGTTTCGAGCCCGGATTGCAACGTGATTTTTCAAACGTCGAGCGTGTTTTGCCGGCACGCCTTCCGATTGCCCGTTTTTTTGCTCCCGACCCCTGGACTATCGCGGACCCTATCATTGGCATAACGCAATGTCTTTGACGATTCAGCCGGACCAGCGACCTCATTTCGAAGAAATCCCGGTCAAAATTAGGTGATGAGACGAATCTTTGCGTTGTTGGCGGGTTTCGTTTTTTAGCCACATTCCGTACTGACCAGCTGCAACATGGGTTACTTCCGACTATGGCGGTGGATGCCTCGCCCAACGCGCTAACCTTTCGCTGACTGGTTTCGCCAAGAGGTCCCGCTCTGGGTCCAAGTCTTCGTCTCGGTGGATGATCGGCAGCCTACCGTATCACTTAACCACAAAACCGTGCGCGAACGGATCGCGGTCGTCGATGAATATGGTGTTCAGGCCGGTCATCCGCGCCCAGCCGCCGATCGAGGGAATGATGGCCGGCTTGCCGGCAACAGTGACGTCCTTCTCGACCTTGCCCTTGAACAGCGAGCCGATGATCGATTCGTGGACAAAACTGTCGCCGGCCTTGAGCTTGCCCTTGGCATGGAGCTGCGCCATGCGCGCCGAGGTGCCGGTGCCGCAAGGTGAGCGGTCGATCGCCTTGTCGCCATAGAAGACGGCGTTGCGCGCATCCGCGCCCGCCACTGTCGGCTCGCCCGTCCACAGCATGTGGGACAGCCGGTTGATGCCGGGGTTTTCCGGATGCACGAACGAGTACTTCTCGTTGAGCCGCTGCCGCACCACAGGGCTCCAGGCGATGAAATCGCCGGCGGAATAATCAGCCATGTCGCGAAAATTCGCCTGCGGCTCGACGATTGCGTAGAAATTGCCGCCATAGGCGACATCGACAGTGATCTCGCCAAGCTGTGGGCAGTCGACCGTCAGTCCCTCGGCATAAAGGAAGGACGGTACATTGGTGATGCGCACCTCCTCGACATAGTCGCCGACTTGCTTGTATTCGGCGATGACCAGCCCGGCCGGTGTGTCGAGCCGGAGCACGCCGGGTGTCTTCGGCTTGATCAGCCCATGTTCGATGGCCATCGTCACCGTGCCGATCGTGCCGTGGCCGCACATCGGCAGGCAGCCCGACGTCTCGATGAACAGGATGGCTATGTCGCAATCCTCGCGCGTCGGCGGATAGAGGATCGAGCCCGACATGACATCGTGGCCGCGCGGCTCGAACATCAGCCCGGTGCGGATCCAGTCATACTCCGCCAGGAAATGCGCCCGCCGCTCCATCATCGTCGGCCCCTGAAGCAAAGGGCCGCCGCCGGCGACCAGCCGCACCGGATTGCCGCAGGTATGGCCGTCGATGCAAAAGAAGGATTTTTTGGCCATGATTTCCTCGGACTCAAAACCGTTGCGGGCTGAAGGGGGCAAGATCGATCGGCGAAGTTTGCCCGAGAACAAGATCGCGGATCAAGCGGCCGCTGGCCGCCGCCTGGGTCAGGCCGAGATGGCCATGGCCAAAGGCGTAGACGACGTTGGACGCGGTGCGCGCCGTGCCGATGACGGGCAACGAATCCGGCAGCGACGGGCGACACCCCATCCACTCGCGGCCACCTGACGCGTCCAGCCCCGGAAGGAATTGTCTGGCTTTTTCCAGCATGGCCTTCGAACGCGCAAAATTCGGCGGCCGGTCGAGACCGCCCAACTCGACGGCGCCGCCGACGCGCAAGCCCGTCTCGAGTGGCGTGATGACGAAGCCATGGCCGGAAAAGATCAGCATCCGCTGCACGTCGAAAGCGGTCTTCGGCAGTGTCGTGTTGTAGCCGCGCTCGGTTTCGAGCGGGATGGTGTCGCCAAGCGCCTTCGTCAGCAGATGCGACCATGCCCCGGCGGCCACGACAAGATGTCTTGCCTGCCTGGTCGTGCCGTCGGTCAGCGCCAGCGTCGCGCCATCAGGATTGGCGGCGACGCGCTCTATGCGCGCCTTTTCGAAACGCGCGCCCAACCCTTCGGCATAGGCCCACACCCCCTTGCCGAGCAGTTTCGGATCGGCGACGGTCTTCCAGCCCGGCACGAAGGTGCCCTTGATGAAGCGCGGCGACAGTCCCGGCTGCAGCCGCGCCAGTTCGTCGCGTTCGACATGGCGAAAGCCGATGCCGAAGCGCTCGCGCGCCGCCCAGCCCGGCAGCCCGGCCTGAAATTCGGCCTCGCTTTCATAAAGCTCCAGCGAGCCGTCCTCGCGCAGCATCAGCCGCGTGCCGGAACGGTCGAGCAGGCCCATCCATTCAGCCTCGGCGAGCTTCATCATGCCTGCCTGAGCAGCAAGGCTCGCCTCATATTTTTCTGGTGCGCCAGCGCGCCAGAAGCGCAACAGCCAAGGCAACAGCTTCGGCAAGTAGGCCGGCGGGATGCTGAGTGGCCCGAGCGGATCGGCAAGCCATTTCGGCAAGTGCCGCATCATGCCCTTATGCGCCAGCGGCAGCACGTCGGAGAAGGCGAAGGCGGCGGCATTGCCGGAGCTCGTCTCCTCGCAGATGCCGGTGCGGTCGAAGACCGTGACGCTGCGCCCGGCCTCGGCCAGCATGGCCGCCGCGCAGATGCCGACGATGCCGCCACCGACAATGGCGATATCTACCCCTTCTCCCCGTTCACGGGGGTGAGGAGTGGTCCGCGAAGCGGTGGAAAAGCCGACTGCTTGGCTTTCCGAACGACGAACGCCCGGAGCGCCAGCGAAGGGCTGCGGGGCCCTAAGGGCGGATGAGGGGCGGCGGCCCTCCTCTGTGTCCCTGGAATTTCCTTGCACGTCGGCGCTGCCCCTCATCTGGCTGCCGCCATCTTCTCCCCGTGCACGTGCACGGGGAGAAGAAAGCCTTCAGAACTGCGGCAGCTTCGGCCGTACCGCCAGCGCGTCCTTGACGATCTTCTCGACCGCTTTGCGGCGCTCGCCCGACAGCGGCTGGCGCGGCATGCGCACGCGGTCATTTGTGTCGATCGCGAGCACTTCGGCAAGCTTGATGTTTTGGACCAGATAGGTCGAGACATCGAGATCGAGCAGCGGCCGGAACCAGCGATAGATCGAAAGCGCCTCCTCGCGGCGGCCCTGCTTCATCAACTGGTAGATGGCGACGGTCTCGCGCGGGAAGGCGACGACCAGACCCGCCACCCAGCCGATGGCGCCCACCGACAGCGCCTCGAAGGCGAGATTGTCGACGCCGGTGAACAGATCGTAGCGGTCGCCGAAGCGGTTGATGATCTCTGTCGAGCGGCGGATGTCGTCGGAGGACTCCTTGATGGCGACGAAGCGCTTGTCGGCGGCCAGTTCTTCCATCTGGCCGACGGTGACGTCGACGCGGTAGGCGAGGCGGTTGGAGTAGATCATCACCGGCAGGTCGCCGGCCTGAGCGACGGCGCGCAAGGCGGCGACCGTCTCTTCCGGGTTGGTGTGATAGATCGGGCTCGGCACCACCATCAGCCCGTTGGCGCCTTCCCGGCTCGCGCGCTTTGCGATGCTCGCCGCCTCCCGGGTGCCTGCCTCGTTGACCGTCAGCAGAACCGGCTTGCTGCCGGCAACTTTCTGGGCAGTCTTCAGCACCTCGATCTTCTCGTCATGCGACAGCATCGGCCCTTCGCCGAGCGAACCGCAGACGATGATACCGTCGCAGCCTGCCTCCATCTGCAACGCAAAGCAGCGCTCCATTTCGGCATGGTCGAGGCGGCCGTCTTCGGTGAATTTGGTCGTGACGGCGGGGAAAACTCCGGTCCACATGATCGTCTCTCCATCTGATATATCAGGCGTATATCTGTTGGAAAACCGGCTGTCAATGCGGAATCCGTTGTGATATATGGAAGATATATCAGGAGCCCACCTTTGATATTCAGTGAGACAGCATACCCCGAGCCGGCCGCCGCCAAGGCCTACCATGTACTCGAGCATATGATCGTGACGCTGGAACTGGCGCCGGCGAGCTTCGTGACGGAAGGCGCGCTGATCGAAAAGCTGGCGCTAGGACGCACGCCGGTGCGCGAAGCGATCCAGCGCCTCGCCTGGGAAGGACTGCTGGATGTCAGGCCACGCGCCGGCATCGCCATTGCCCCGCTGCATCCCGGCGACTGGCTGCGCGTGCTGGATGCCAGGCGCGGTGTCGAGGTGGTGCTGGCGCGCTCGGCCGCCCGCTTCGTCACCCGTGAGGCCGCCGACCTGTTTCATGAGGCAGCCCTTGCCATGCAGAAGGCCGTCATCTCGGGCAATGTGCTGGCCTTCATCCAGGCCGACAAGGCGCTCGACGAGGCCTTGGCGATGGCCGCCGACAACCCGTTTGCGGCCCGTCTGGCCGCGCCCCTGCAGACCCACAGCCGCCGCTTCTGGTTCCGCTACAAGGCCGACACAGGACTGGCCGAATCGGCCGAACACCACGTCGCGCTAATCCGCTCGATCCTGGCCGGTGACGAAGAGGCTGCCGCCAAGGACGCCAAACGCCTTATGGCACTGCTGCGCGGCCATGCCGAAGTGGCCGCCACACGCTGAACTCCGTCTCTGCTCCAGACTTCCGACCGGTCTTTATCAGGTGCCCGGCAAGACTGCTGCCATAGCCGCCCCGTCCCAGCCTTCGCCAGCCGTGATGATGCAGCTTTGGCCGCGTGTGTCGGTGGCCAGGATGGTCCAGGTGCCCTGGTCGGAGACGAAGATCTCAAGCACCACATTCGGGTTCACCAGGCCACGTGCGGCTTGGCTTTCGTGGAACTTCTCGCCGAGCGCCTTGACCAGGTCGGTCCGCGCCGCGCATTGATCGGCTTTGGCCTGGGCGATGCCGGACATCGCGAACACCGCAAAGAACATCGCCGCCACAAGACGTCGTGTCATCTGACACCTCCTTGCGCCAGACGAGAACCCCGGCTGCAACCGGCGCTATTTTGATGGCCTGCACCACGGCAGGAATGCAATTTAAGGCAGATGACAGGCTCTTGGTTCCATCGCTTTAACGTGATGGCCAATGTCGGTTTCGTACAAAGAAAGGCCCAGGACGTTGAACCCAGGCCTTCTTGCCGATCTTCGAAATCGTCCGGTCAGTTCATCGTCGGGATGACGAACTCGGCACCGTCCTTGACGCCGGAGGGCCAGCGCGAGGTCACCGTCTTGGTCTTGGTGTAGAAGCGGAACGCGTCCGGGCCGTGCTGGTTGAGGTCGCCGAAGGACGACGCCTTCCAGCCGCCGAACGTGTAGTAAGCGATCGGAACCGGGATCGGCACGTTGATGCCGACCATGCCGACCTGGACGCGCGAAGCAAAATCACGAGCAGCATCACCGTCACGGGTGAAGATGGCGACGCCATTGCCCATCTCATGATCGTTGGCGAGCTTGATGGCGCTCTCATAGGTCGGCGCACGCACCACCGACAGCACCGGGCCAAAAATCTCTTCCTTGTAGATGCGCATGTCGGCGGTCACATTGTCGAACAGGCAGCCGCCCATATAGTAGCCATCCTCGTAGCCCTGCATGGAGAAGCCGCGGCCATCGACGACCAGCTTGGCGCCTTCCTTGACGCCGGTGTCGACATAACCCTTGACGCGTTCCAATGCCTGCGCCGTGATCAGCGGGCCGAAATCGGCGGACGAATCCGTCGACGGGCCGACTTTGAGGCTTTCGACACGCGGGATCAGCTTTTCCATCAGCCGGTTAGCGGTGTCGTTGCCGACGGGAACGGCAACCGAGATCGCCATGCAGCGCTCGCCGGCCGAGCCGTAGCCCGCGCCGATCAGCGCATCGACGGTCTGGTCCATGTCGGCGTCGGGCATGATGACCATGTGGTTCTTGGCGCCGCCAAAGCACTGCACGCGTTTTCCCGCCGCCGTGCCGCGCGAATAGATGTAATGCGCGATCGGCGTCGAGCCGACAAAGCCGATAGCCTTGATATCAGGATCGTCGAGGATGGCGTCGACGACGTCCTTGTCGCCATTGACGACGTTGAGGACGCCAGCCGGCAGGCCAGCCTCGAGGAACAGTTCGGCGATGCGCATCGGCACGCCAGGGTCACGCTCGGAAGGCTTCAGGATAAAGGCGTTGCCGCAGGCCAGCGCCGGGGCAATCTTCCACAGCGGGATCATGGCCGGGAAATTGAACGGGGTGATGCCGGCAACGACGCCAAGCGGCTGGCGCATCGAATAGACATCGATGCCGGGGCCGGCGCCGTCGGTGAACTCGCCCTTCATCATGTGCGGCGCACCGATGCAGACTTCGACGACTTCGAGGCCGCGCTGGATGTCGCCCTTGGCGTCGGCGATGGTCTTGCCGTGCTCGCGCGCCAGGAGATCGGCCAGTTCGTCATAGTCGCGGGCAACCAGTTCCAGAAACTTCATCAGCACGCGCACACGCCGCTGCGGGTTGGTCGCAGCCCATTTGATCTGTGCTTCCTTGGCATTCAGGACAGCCGCACGCAGTTCCGCCGGCGAAGCCAGCGCCACCGTGCCGCGCACCGAGCCGTCCATGGGCTGCATGACGTCCTGCTTGCGCCCGCTGGTCCCGGCGACATGCTTGCCGCCGATGAAATGACCGTATTCGATCATGGTTTCTCTCCCTGAGTTTGTGATGAAGCATTCAACGCCTTTGCAGGCGCGAAGGCAACGCGAGGGGAAACGCAACCGTTGTGCAAGAAATAGACAACGGAGGACGAGTGTGCATTAATTGCCGCAAATTACAGATTGCTGAAGGCCCGAAGGTTGCGCTCCGTCACACCCCCCTCTGTCCTGCCGGACATCTCCCCCGCAAGGGGGGAGATCAGATGTGGCCGCCGCCTTCGCAAATCTTCAACGCAGCAAAAGAGACGCAGGTGGCGGAGCTGCCAATCTCCCTCCTTGCGGGGGAGATGGCCGGCAGGCCAGAGGGGGGTGGGCGGGAACGCCGCGTTCGCCGCTAGCCCGGACCACCCCCATGAACTGGGATGACGTCCGCATCTTCCTCGCCGTGGCCCGCGCCGGGCAGATCCTTGGCGCCGCCAAGCGGCTGGAACTCAATCACGCCACCGTCTCGCGCCGCATCGCAGCGCTTGAGGATGCGTTACGCACAAAACTGTTTCGCCGGCTTACCACCGGCAGCGAGCTGACGCCGGCCGGCCAGCGCTTTCTCGACATTGCCGAGCGTATGGAAGCCGACATGATCGCCGCGCGCTCCGCCGTGTCGGGCGAAGGCGACGATATCTCCGGCACCGTGCGCATCGGCGCGCCCGACGGGTTTGGCGTTGCATTCCTCGCCACGCGTCTTGGCGCGCTGACCGCGCTGCACCGCGAACTCACCATCCAGCTGGTGCCGGTGCCGCGTTCCTTCTCGCTGTCGCGGCGCGAGGCCGACATCGCCATCACCGTCGAGCGGCCGACCGAAGGCAGGCTGGTGGCGGGAAAGCTGGTCGACTACACCCTCGGCCTGTTTGCCTCGCGCGACTATGCGCAGGCGCACGGCTTGCCACAAACGTCAGCCCAACTCGGCGAGCATACGCTGATCGGCTACGTCCCGGACCTGATCGTCAGCCCTTCGCTCGACTATGCGGCGGAGTTC
Source organism: Mesorhizobium sp. LNJC394B00 (assembly GCF_000502555.1). Lineage (NCBI taxonomy): Bacteria > Pseudomonadati > Pseudomonadota > Alphaproteobacteria > Hyphomicrobiales > Phyllobacteriaceae > Mesorhizobium > Mesorhizobium sp. LNJC394B00. The sequence goes on along the minus strand of NZ_AYWH01000003.1, from coordinate 239,394 downwards.
AGCCCGGACTGGCGCACCAGCTTCGCCATCTCCTCAGCGCTGGGCCAGGCCGAAGCGGTGCGGTCGGGCGCTGGCATCGGCATCTTGCACACCTTTGTCGCCCGCTCGATGCCGGAGCTGATCCCCGTCGACATCGTGACGCCGATCCGCCGCGCCTACTGGCTGGTCTATCATGAATCGGTCCGGCCACTGCGCCGCGTGCAGATCGTCGCCAACTTCATCACCAAGGCAGTCGAGAGAGAGCGCGGGCTGTTTGTCTGATGGCCGCGCCGCCTTGCCCTCGCCACAAAATCGGCCAGTGTGGCAACAAGCGCGATGTCGCCTATCATTAAGGATTGGCTGCGCGGGGTGGGACACTTTTTTGCAAAGCTGGTGCGGATCAAAATGCGAGCGGTGCTCGCCATCTTGCCGCTTGTCGCGCTTTCCGCCTGCGCCAATCCATGGACCGAAGTTCCGGAAGCCGAACTGCCCAAGCCGGTCCGCATCGCAATGGCCCGCCCGTCGCCTTTCGTCTTCGGCAATTATTGCGGTCCCGGCACCCGCACCGGCGACCTCTCGGCTCGCCCTGTCAATCGCCTCGACAGCGCCTGCCAAATCCATGACGCCTGCTACATCGCGCGCCATAATCATTGCGACTGCGACGGCGCGCTCGTCGCCTCGGCAAAGGCGATCCGTGATGACAAGACAGCGCCGAAAAAGGAGCGCGGCGAGGCCGAGCTTTTGATCGCCACTTTCGCACTTCCCGTCTGCAAGGTCTTTCCGCAAGGCTTTATGCCGCCGCGCGACCCGGCTGAGCTGAAGACGATGAACGGGGCCACGGGATGAACCGCGCCATCTGCCTGGCTCTGGCCGGGCTGGGGCTGGCGGCCCTTGCCGCTTGCGCCGCCCCGATCCGGCACAGCTGCGATTTCTTCCCCGATGCGAAGGATTGCGGCCGGCCGTCGGTATCGGCCGGCACGCCCGGACCGCAGACTGCAGCAGCAGCGTTTTTCGGCGATGCCGGTGCCAGCGACTATGAAAGGCAGTTTCTGGCGCTGCTCGCCCACAACCAGATCGGCGCCATCGACAGGGCGAACGGCACCGGTCCGTTCGGCCATGACCGCCACGCCATCGCCAACCGCGATTTCCAGGCCACCTACCGGACGCTGGAACAGCTGGCGAAGCCGGTTAGCGCCGAACAGATGCCGGCAGGTAGGGGCACCGGCGAAGGCCATTTCAACGGCCGTTGGCGCGTGTCGCGGCAGACGCTCTATGTCAACGCCGCCGCGCGGCCCTCCGCGCCAAAGACGTTCAGCTTTTCCGGCCTGCAGGCGCGCTCGATCGAGATCGTGATGCGCCAGGCGGGAAAGCGGCCGGTTGAGATATCGGGCGCCTGCGACGGGGCGCTGGCGATTCGCGCCGGCGGTGGCTCGCGCAGCGTGGCGAGCGGTGCCGCCTTCCGCCTCCGCCTGTCGGCCGGGCAAACCGCCAGCCTGTTCCCCAGCGATGGTTTGAACCGCTGCAGCCTCAAGCTCAGCTCCAGTCTGGCGCCGGCAGGCGCCCCGCTCACCATCCTGCGCGAAGAGGTTGCCTATCCGGCGATAGCCGCGCTCGACAGCCGCTACGAGCGTTGTCCAGTGCCCGATCCATCCGGCCTGGATGAACTCGCCCGCGTCTTCTATGCCGGCCGCTGGCTGTCGCAGACTTGTTCGCTGCCGCTCGGGTCACCGCGCCTGTTACGCAAGTCGCGCGACGGTTTCAATGCCAAGGTCGAAGCGCTGCTCGGCGCGCCTTTACCCGACAGCGCCTTCGACAAGGCCGACCCCGAACTGCCGCTCGATTTCTCGCGCGCGCCGAAACTCAAGCTGGTCTATCTGTCGTCGCTGGAGTTCAAGGCCGATTTTTCCGGCCGCGTCATCGAGCGGCTGATCCGCCATCACGCAGGCCTCGGCACCAAAGTGCGCATCATGGTCACAGACGTGCTGGAGCGCGACAAGGACGACGCGCTGCTGCACCGGCTGGCGGCCGATTATCCCAATGTCGAGTTGCAGGAATATCGTTGGCGGGCCGACCACGGCGCGCCGGTCGACGAGCAGCTGTCACAGCTGCACAAGACCCATCACGTCAAGATGCTGGCGACACTTGCCGAGGATCCCGCCCGCTCGCGCGTCATCATCGGCGGCCGCAACATTCATGACGGCTTCCTGTTCCACAGGCCGATCGACCTGTCGCGCTATCCGAACCTCGAGCAATACGGCAAGACCGACGGCCTCTCGCTCAACTACTATTCGAACTGGAGCGATTTCGACATCGAGTTTGCCGACCCGGCCACGGTCGAGACGCTGGCCGCGCATCTCTCGACATTGTGGCTGCGCGACGCCGACACCAACATCGCAAGACCCTTCTCCATTCCGGTGCGCTCCGACAGCCGGCGCCCGCCGGGCACGGTGCGCCATTTCATTTCCGTGCCCTACGAGGACAACCATGCGCTAGAGACCTATTTCGTCGAGCTGATCGACACTGCCCGGCACCATATCGAGATCGTCAATCCCTACCTTAATCTGACGCCGAAGCTCAGCCTGGCCATCGAGCGGGCGCTGGCGCGCGGCGTCAGGATCGACATTGTCGGCCGCATCGACCTCAAGGGCGATATTGGCGGCAAGCTGCTGACCGCGCTCAACAAGCTGTTCGTCGAGAGATATGGCGACCGCATCAACATCCGCGAATTCAAGGCGCCCGATGTCGTGCTGCACTCCAAGATCATGATGATCGACGAAAGGCTGGTGACGATCTCGTCGGTCAATCTCAACAACCGCAGTTTCTTCCACGATCTGGAGAACGGCATGACGGTGCTCGACCCTGCCTTCTACGCCAGGATGCAGCCGGTCTATGACGACTATGTCGCCCATTCGAACCCGGTATCGACCAAGGTGACGATACCGTGGGCCTACCGATGGCTGTTCTCGAAGGGTTGGGTGAAGGAGGCGTTTTGAGGGGCTGGCGAGGCTGAAGGAATGNCCCCCTCTGTCCGGTAGGACAGAGGGGGTGCTGGCCCGCGAGCTTTAAAAAGCACCCCTACCTCAAATACCGCTCCGGCCCCAGCTCCCGCACATCGATATCAGGCACCTTGCTGGAGATGATGTCGGACAGCACCTTGGCCGAGCCGCAGGCCATGGTCCAGCCAAGCGTGCCGTGCCCGGTGTTGAGATAGAGGTTGGAGAACTCGGTGCGGCCGACCAACGGCGGCCCGTCCGGCGTCATCGGCCGCAGTCCGCACCAGAAGGACGCTGCCTTGAGGTCGCCACCATCCGGGAACAGATCGCCGACCGAATGTTCGAGGGTGCGCCGGCGCGATTCGTGCAGCCTGAGATCGAAGCCGGAAATCTCCGCCGTGCCGCCGACGCGGATGCGGTCGCCGAGCCTGGTGATCGCCACCTTGTAGGTTTCGTCCATTACCGTCGACACCGGGGCGGCGACCGCGTCCTTGATAGGAACGGTGATCGAATAGCCCTTGACCGGATAGACCGGGATCGGGCGCCTGAGCAGGCGCATGAAGCGCGCCGAATAGCTGCCCAGCGCCAGCACATAAGCGTCGGCCGCGCGCGAGCGCTGGTCGGTGCCGACGCTGACGATCCGATTGCGGTTCTTGGAGAAGCGCCGGATCTGCGTGCCGTACTCGAACGTGACGCCGCGCGCCACGCAGAGCTCGGCCAGCCGATCGGTGAACATCTTGCAGTCGCCAGTTTCGTCGCCGGGCAATCTCAGCCCGCCGACAAACTTTTCCCGCACGCCGGCCAGCGCCGGCTCGGCCCCAATGCAGCCTTCGGGATCGAGCAACTCGTAGGGAACGCCATATTTCTTCAGCACTTCGACATCGCCGCCGGTGCCGTCGAGCTGCTTTTGCGTGCGAAACAGCTGCAGCGTGCCCTTGGTCCGCTCATCATAAGCGATGCCGGTCGCCTCGCGCAGCGCCTTCAGCGTGTCGCGGCTGTATTCGGCGAGCGGCACCATGCGCGCCTTGTTGATGGCGTAGCGATCCGCGGTGCAATTGCGCAGCATCTTGATGAGCCATGTCCACATATACGGATCGAAGGCCGGCCGCACCACCAGCGGGCCATGCTTCATCAACAGCCACTTGATTGCCTTCAGCGGAATGCCGGGGCCGGCCCAGGGCGAAGCATAGCCCGGCGAGATCTCGCCGGCATTGGCGAAGCTGGTTTCCAGCGCCGGCCCTTTCTGGCGGTCGAACACCGTCACCTCGTGGCCGGCCTCAGCGAGATAATAGGCAGTGGTGACCCCGATAACGCCGCCGCCCAACACGAAGATCTTCATCGCATCACTCTCCACGACGACTTCCGTCAGAGGGCCGCCGCCTCCTGTCTGCCGGATTCTGCGGCGTCCGCCAAGGGGCGGCGTGTCGCGGCTCTATTCGTTGATATAGCGGCGGTGGAAGCGGGGGCCGAGACTGGTCAGGATTTCATAACCGATCGTGCCGGCATGACCGGCGGCGTCATCGACGCTCTGCGAGGGGCCCAGGAGTTCGACAAGGTCGCCCTCGCGCAGCCGGCCGGCCGGCAGGGCCGAGATGTCGAGTATGATCGAATCCATCGACACCCGCCCGACAAAGGGCAGTCGCACGCCGTCGAGCCAGGCAGCCGAAGCCGCGCGCCGGTGCCAGCCATCGGCATAGCCGAGCGAGATCGTGGCCGCGCGCAAGGGACCGCTGGCCAGAAACGCATGTCCGTAGCCGACGCCCGCGCCCTTATCGATGCCGCGTGTCTGGATGATCTTTGCCTCGAGCCGCACCACCGGCAGCATCGGGTTCGCCTCATCAGGCGTCGGATTGATGCCGTAGAGCGCAGCGCCCGGACGCGCGAGGTCGTACTGATAGCGCGGCCCAAGAAAGATGCCGGAGGAATTGTCGAGCGACGCCGGCGCCTTGGGCAGCATTTTGCGCAGCCGTTCGAACTCTTTGAGCTGCGCGTCATTGGCCGGATTGCCCGGCTCGTCGGCGCGGGCCAGATGGCTCATGACGAGGACGACATCGACGCCGGCGAAAGCATCGGCCGTAAGCGCCTCGACCTCTGCCGGCGCCATGCCCAGCCGCGACATGCCGCTGTCGACCTGGATGGCGGCCTTGAGCTTGCGGCCGGCCTTTTGGCCTGCCTCGCTCCACGCCTTCAGTTGCCCGGTGCTGTTGATGACGGGAACAAGGTCGGCGGCCACCGCTTCAGGTTCCGAGCCCGGCGGCAGGCCGTTCAGCACATGGATTTCCAGCTTCGGTCCGAGTGCGTCGCGCAGCGCGACACCCTCGGTGAGATGCGCGACAAAGAAGCTGTCGCAGCCTTCGGCAACCAGTGCCGCCGCCACTTGCCGCGCGCCGAGCCCGTAACCGTCGGCCTTGACGACGCCGGCGCAGCGCACGCCGCCGAGCTTTGCCTTCAGCCGCCGGTAATTCTCCCTGACCGCGCCGAGATCGATGGTGAGAATGGCGCCGGCCGCCGCTTCGCTGATCGGCTGCAAGCCGGCTTCCGGTGCAGAATGCAATGACTTCCCTGAGGCGCTGCTCATCCCCGCTCCTGACCAGAGCACGAAACAAACCCTATCAGTAAGGACAGATCATGGACGTCGCAACAGCGAGCCGCCTAAGCCAAATGCCGGAACGCCGCCACCACATCCTCATAGACCTTCCGTTTGAACGGCACGATCAGATCGGGCAGGTCCTGCATCGGCCGCCATGCCCATTCATCGAATTCGGCGGTGTGGCCGCCCGGCGGCGGATTGATCTGGATCTCGCTGGTCCCGCCGTGAAAGCGGTAGGCGAACCATTTCTGCGTCTGGCCGCGATAACGCCCCTTGAGGGCTATGCCGACCAGATCGGGCGGCAGGTCGTAGTTGATCCAGTGCGGCGCCTCGTCGAGCAGCGTGACCGAGCGCATGCCGGTCTCTTCATAGAGCTCGCGCCCGGCCGCCTGCAGCGGCTCCTCGCCCTCGTCGATGCCGCCTTGCGGCATCTGCCAGAGCTGCGTGGTCCCGGCAAATTCGCTGTCCGGTTCGGCGATGCGGTGCCCGACCCAGACCAGCCCGTCGCCATTGAGGATCATCAGTCCTACGCAAGGGCGGTAAGGCAGCGTCTCGGGGTCGACAGGTTTCTTCGTCATGATCAGCCTTTTTCCGGGTCGATGGCCACCGCCGAGATCGGCACGATCTCGATGCCGCGCTTTTTTGCTTCGACCACCCAGGACGCCACGGTATCGACGGTGAGGTCGAAGGCCGAGCCGATGCCGACGGCGGAGCCTTTGGCACGCGCGGTCGCTTCCAGCGCGTCGAGCTTTTTCAGGATGGCGCCGCGGTCCTGCACGGCGTCGATTGCCGTATCGCCGGCGACGAACGGCACACCGTCCTTCAAGGCGAGATCGGACGCCAGGCTCCGCGCGGACGAGCCGTCATCGACATAGGCAAGGCCGCGCTTGCCAAGCTCGGCCATGAACGGCCCCATCGCTGTCGCGTCGGCCGAAAAGCGCGCCCCCATATAGTTCATGACGCCGGTATAGTTGGTGGTCCGCGACAGCGCCCAGCGCAGATTCTTCAGATTCTCGTCCGGGCTTGCCGCCACTGTCAGCGTGTTGCGGCCGGGATTGACGTTGGGATAGTCGAACGGTTCGAGCGGCACCTGCATGACCACCTCATGCCCGCTCTGCCGTGCCGCCTGCATCCACCGGCCGATGCTGTTGCCTTGCGGCGCAAAGGCCAAAGTCACTTCAGCCGGCAGCTTGGCGATCGCCGCCTGCGTGCCGGTCTGCGACACCGCAAGCCCGCCGATGACGATTGCCACGCGAGCGCCGCGCGAACCCGACCACGGCCGCGCATAGACATCGAACGGCCGCCGGCCGTCAGCGGCGCGAACCGGGAGTGGGCCGGTGTCGCTGGCCTCGATCAGCGCCCTGTCGGGGATATGCGCGATCTTCAGGTTCTGGCCGATTGTCGACGGGTCGTGGATGACAATGGCTGCATTGGGCGGGCCGTCACCCTCCTGGGTTTGCACATGGATGATCTGCGGACCGCTGGCCTTGGGCGTTTCCGCCTTCGGCGCTGCCGCCGTCGCTTGAGCAGTGGGTGCTGCGGGCGCGGGCTCGGCCGCCGCCGTCACCTTCGGCGTCGAGACCGCGATTGCTTCCGTTTTGCGGAACGGCTTCTCGCGCAGCGCGATCGCGCCGGAGATGCCGACCGCGGCCAGCACGACCAGCGTCGCCGCGACGGCGCCAGCGCTGATCCCGCGCGACGCAGCACGCGGTCGGACGGTCTGTCCGAGCGGGCGTTCGATGTCCTTGCCGACGTCAGCCAAGCCGCATCCCCGGGCGCGTGATCAGCGAAATCTTTTCGCCATGCGCAGATCCAAAACTGACGGCGCGTCCCCTGCGCCTTTTGAGGCGCAGCGCCCAGCTGCCCCCGAATCAAACTGCCGGAACCTCACGGTCCCGGCAGCATTGCATCGCTTCGATTGGGCAGCCAGAGCTACCAGTCGATTTTATTGGTTAAGCACTGCCTTCTCCGGATTCGGCGGGAATGCCGGGTCGGTCTTCTGGCCGCGCAGCAGCTGTTCGGCATAGATCAGCTGCAGATCGTCCTTTGGATCCGGCGGCACATAGGCAGCCGAGCCCGAACCGGTATCGCTCTCGTCGGCGCCCTTGATGTGGCCCTTGAGGTCAGATTCACCGCGCGTCAGGTCCCTGCCCTGCAGTTCGGGCGGCAGCGGCTGGTCGACCTTGATGTCGGGCGTGATGCCCTTGCCCTGGATCGACTTGCCGGACGGCGTGTAATAGAGCGCCGTCGTCAGGCGCAGCGCGCCGTTCTCGCCAAGCGGGATGATGGTCTGCACCGAGCCCTTGCCGAAGGACTGCGTGCCGACCACTGTGGCGCGGCGCAGGTCCTGCAGCGCGCCGGCGACGATCTCGGAGGCGCTGGCCGAACCGCCATTGACGAGCACGATCAGCGGCTTGGCGCCGATGTCGTCGCCTGCCTTGGCGTCGAAGCGTGTGACGTCCTTCGGGTCGCGGCCGCGGGTCGAGACGATCTCGCCACGGTCGAGGAAGGCGTCGGACACGCTCACCGCCTGGTCGAGCAGGCCGCCCGGGTTGAGCCTGAGATCGAGCACATAGCCCTTGAGCTTGTCGTTCGGCACCTGCTTCTTGATGGTGTCGATGGCGCTCTCGAGGTCGTCATAGGTCTTTTCGGTGAAGGAGGTGATCTTCATGTAGCCGATGTCGTTCTCGACCCGGAACTTGACCGCCTTGACCTTGATGATGTCGCGCACCACCGTCAACTCGATCGGCTTGTCGGCGCCCTGGCGCAGGATGGTCAGCTTGATCGGCGTGTTGACCAGGCCGCGCATCTTTTCGACCGCATCGTTAAGTGTCAGGCCGCGAACCTCTTGGCCGTCGATCTTGGCGATATAGTCGCCGGCCAGCACGCCTGCCTTGGCAGCCGGGGTGTCGTCGATCGGCGTGATCACCTTGACCAAGTCGTTCTCCATGGTGACCTCGATGCCGAGGCCGCCGAACTCACCCTTGGTCTGCACGCGCATGTCCTGCGCCTGCTCGGCATTCATGTAGGAGGAGTGCGGGTCGAGCGAGGTGAGCATGCCGTTGATGGCGTTTTCGACCAGCGACTTGTCGTCCGGCGGCGTCACATACTGCGCCCGCACGCGCTCGAAGATGTCGCCGAAGATCGCCAGTTGCTTGTAGGTCTCGGAGCCTGCAGCGTTCGCCGTCGAGCCGGGCGCGCCATAGACCAGGCTCATCGCTGACGCGCCCATCAGCGCACCGGCAATAAGAAGCGACAGTTTCCGCATCATTTCACGTCCTTCCAGAGAAGCGGTCCGCCCACCATGGGGTCGGATCGACGGGTTTTCCATCCTTGCGGAACTCGACATAGAGTTCCGGCGTGGCATTTCCATTCTTCGAGGCCGAGGTGCTTGCCACCCGGGCCTCTCCCATCGCGCCGACCGGCTCTCCTGCGAGCACCGACTGGCCAGACGCGACGCTGATTCTGCTCATCCCCGCCAGGACGACATGATAGCCGTCTCCCGCATTGAGGATCAAGAGTTGACCATAGGAGCGAAAAGGCCCCGCATAAAGCACATTTCCGTCCGCCGGTGCCGTGACGATGGCTCCCGATTGTGTCGCAACCATGTCGCCAAGCATCACCGCGCCGTTACCGTCATCGGCCCCGAAACGCAGCTTGATCTTGCCGGTGACCGGCAGCGAGACTTGTCCCTGAAGTGCCGAAAACGGCGCGGCGGCGGTGAGGCGGTTGCCTTCCGGCACGGGCAGCGAAGCCAGCTCCGTCGACGCGGTTGTGCCTGCATCGGCGTTATCGGCGTCCGGCTTATCGCTGTCGGCCGCTTTCTGTTCGCCTGCCTTGACGGCATCCGCCGCCTTGCGGCTCTCGTCGGCTTCAAGCGAAGCGATCAGCTCTTTCAGGCTGCCGGCCTTGGCCGCAAGCGCCTGGGACCGCTGCTTTTCAGCGGCCATCGCCGTCCACGTGTCCGCCTCGAGCTTCTGCTTGGCTTCGAGCAGCATGGAGAGGCGTTTCTTTTCCGCCGTCTGCTCGCCGACCGCCGCCGTCAGCCGCGTCCGCTCGGCCTCGATCGAGGCCGTCACCCGGGTCTGTTCCCTGAGGTCGGCCAGCAATTTGTCGGTCTGCTGGCGCAGTTCCGGAACCACTGCGCCGAGCAGGATGGCGCTGCGCACCGACGACAGCGCGTCTTCCGGCTTGACCAGGATCGCCGGCGGCGGATTGAGCCCCATGCGCTGCAGCGCGCCCAGCACCTCGGCCAGCACGTCGCGCCGCGCCGCCAGCGAGACACGGATCTTCTGTTCCTCGCCCTTCAGTCCTTCGAGCCTGGCGCCGATATCCTCGATGTCCTGGCCGAGCTTCTGCTCGGTCATAGCCGACTGGATAAGCGCCGCGGTGATCGAGGCATGGTCCTTCTTGACCGAAGCAATGTCGGCGGCGAGCTTGGCCAGCCGTTCGGACGACAGCGTGATCTCGGCCGACACCTTCTCATATTCGGCACGGCTCAGATCGGGGTCGGGCGCCACGTCCAGCGTATTTTCGGCCCGTGCAAGCCCGAGCGACAGCAAAACCACCGCCGCAGCGATGCCGCAGCGCGCGTGCCGGAAGCCCGTTCGTGATTTCCCGTTGTCAGCCATTGAAGCCCGACTCTATGCGTGGCTTCGTTAACGAACCATCAACCATGATCGAACCGAAGCCTAGCACAAAACAGCCGCGCATTGGGGCGGAAATCCGGACGATTGACCCTCGACCCACTGATTTACGAACGGTGGTAGGGATGTCCCGAAAGAATCGTTGCCGCCCGATAGAGCTGCTCGCCCAGCATGACACGCACCAGTTGGTGCGGCCAGGTCGCCGCGCCGAACGAGACCATCAGCTCAGCCTGATCGCGAATCGACTGGTCGTGCCCGTCGGCGCCGCCAATGGCGATGACCAACGCCTTGCGTCCGCCATCGCGCAGCTGGCCGATACGGCTGGCGAAATCGTCTGAGGACAGGTTTTTGCCGCGTTCGTCGAGCAGGAACAGCGCCGTGCCCGGCTGCAGCTGTGCCTGCAGCTTCTGGCCTTCCTCGCGGCGGCGCTCATTGGCGTTCTGGGCTCGTCCCTCGGCGATCTCGGCGACACCAGAGAATTCGAACCCGATCGCCGGGCCGCTCTTGGCGAAACGCTCGAAATAGCGGTCGGCGAGCTCTCTCTCGGGGCCGGCCTTCATCCGGCCCACGGCATGAACTGCTATCTTCATCCCTGCCTCGGCGAGCTTTCAATCCATGTCGCACCCAGGATGGTTACGACATGAGACGAAGCTCAGTGCAAGGTCTCTTCCTCGAGGTCCGGCGCCTGCCACATCTTTTCAAGATTGTAGAATTCGCGGACTTCTGGGCGGAAGACATGGACGATGATGTCGCCTGAATCGATCAGGACCCAGTCGGCGCCGGACAGCCCCTCGACGCGCGCCGTGCCGAGACCGGCATCCTTGAGCGCCTTGAGCAGGTGGTCGGCGACAGCCGAGACATGACGGTGCGACCGGCCCGACGCGATGACCATATAGTCGCCGAGGCTCGATTTCCGCTGAATGTCGATTGAGACAATATTTTCGGCCTTGGAGTCTTCCAGACTGGCAAGGACTGTCTTGATGGCACGGGACACGGCGTCATCTACGCTGATCCTGGCCGGCGAAGGCATGATGTCAACCTTCTTCCGCAATGCTGTTCTCAGTGTATTTCCTTTCGCAGCAAGAACAACCAAATCACCCACGAAATCAGGTGACACCCTATAGATAGGCAGAGTTCCCTTGCAGTTTCAAGACGGGAGGCCCTGCCACCGCGAACGCAGTGCACGACTTCCGGTTCCGGAGCCTTGAGAAAAATCGGAACCCATGGCCGCGGCAGGGGTTATCGACACACCCCCCAAACGGATTTTCCTGATGCCAATCGACCCCCAGAACACGCTGCTCACCGTGCAGGCTGGCCTTGCGCAACTCAGCACACTGATCGTTTCCTATTCCTTCTCCGCCATAGGCGCCATCATCCTGCTGGTCGTCGGCTATCTCGTCGCCGGGCTCGCAGAACGATCGATCTCAGCCGGCCTCGGCCATATCCATGGTTTCGACGCGACGCTGCGCCATTTCTTCTCGAAGATCGTGCGCTACGCCATCCTGATCCTGGTGGTCATCATGGTGCTCGGCCAGTTCGGCGTTCAGACGGCCTCGATCATCGCCGCCATCNATCGGGCTGGCAATCGGCCTGGCGCTGCAAGGCACGCTGCAGAACATCGCCGCAGGCATCATGCTTCTGGCGCTCAGGCCATTCCGCATCGGCGAATATGTCGAGGTCGGCGCCATTTCCGGCACCGTCGAGGAAATCGGCCTGTTCGCCACCAAGCTCCGCACGACAGACGGCGTCTATGTGCTGGCGCCCAATTCGACGCTGTGGAACCAGCCGGTGCGCAATTTTACCCGCAACGGTGTGCGCCGCGGAGACATCACGCTGAGCATCGGCTCCTGGAACGACATCGACCTGGCGCAGAAAACCATGCTGGGCGTTGCCGGCGGCGAGCGCCGCGTCAAGCGAGAGCCGGCGCCGATCGCCTTCGTCGCCACGGTGGGCGATGCCAGCGTCGCCATCACCTTGCGCTACTGGACCACGGCGGCGGATTTCTTCGCCACCCAGATCGATCTCACCAAACGCGTCAAGCAGGCGTTCGACGCCGAAGCCATTTCGGTTCCCGCACCTCCGCCGGAGGCTCGACAGGAAACTGCCGCCACCAGGCAGTAGGAGCTGTGAAACCGTTCAGCGCTTATCTTCCGGGGCGTAGGCGAGCTCCACCGGCAGCGGCGCCTGCGCCGACATCGGCGCGAAACTGCTGGTCTCCGTAGCGGGGACGGCGCGCGTGGTGGCCACTCGCCACAGCACGAACAGGCAGAAGACAGTGGCGATGACGATGGCCACATAAATGAAGGCCTGCGTGCCATAGACAGCCGACAGGGCCGTCACGATACCCGGCACGATGAACCCCGACAGCGACCAGGCAAACAGCAACGAACTCGACAGCGCCACCATGTCGTCCTTGCCGGCGCGGTCGGCGGCATGCGCGCTGGCCAGCGAATAGATCGATTCCGAGGCGCCGTCCCAGACGATGTAGATCACCACGAGCACCATCAGCGCGCCGCCGTCGAAGCCGATGGCCAGAATACCGGCGACGATGGCCAGTGCCGCAGCGCCGGCCAGCACGTAACGGCGATCGGTACGGTCGGAAATCCAGCCGAGCGGTATCTGCAGGATCAGCGTGCCGACGGGCATCGCCGACAAAAGCAGCGCCACATCGGCCTGGCTATAGCCTTTGGCCGTGGCATGGATCGGTGCGAACCCGGCGATCGCCATCGACAGACCGCCGACGGCCAGCATGCCGGCCACCCCGACCGGCGAGATCCGCCAGGCGCGGCCAAGCGCCACGGAGGCTGCGCGAGGTGGCGGCGGTTGAGCCAACCGCGTCATGCCGACCGGCAGGATCGACACTGCGGTGAAGGCAATGTCGATCAGCGGCGCCTGCGCCGTCGCGATGTCGACCGCCGCCAGCAGGGCATAGCCGACGCCAAGTCCGGCGACATAGGCGACGTAAAACACCGCCATCACCCGGCCGCGAATGGCGTTTGCGACGGCATCGTTGAGCCAGCTCTGGGCGACGATGAACAGGCCGCATATTGCAAAACCGTAAAGCGCGCGCGCCGCGATCCACAGCAGCGGGTAGGTGCCGGCGCCAATGGCAGCATTCGACAGCGCTATCAGCGCCGACAGCACCATGAAGGCGCGGGCGTGCCCGACGCGGCGCACCAGCGGCCCGGTCAGGATACAGCCGGCAAGTCCGCCGGCAGACAGGCCGGTGATGATCAGCCCGGCCCAGGTCGGATCGAAGCGCTCGACGCCAAGCCGGACCGGGATATAGGCGAACATCAACCCGTTGCCGACCGCGATCAGCGCCATCGACACGATTACGCTGGCAATGGCGATCACGGGCCCCGGCGGGGCGCCATGATTGGGGCCGATGTCGGTCTGGTTCACTGAAGTGGCCATATCCGGCGCAGCATCGCCCAGCCAATCGCGAAAGGCCGCCGTAAAAGCGACATCGGCGATCTGGTCTTACGGAGTTACCCCTTGGCTTGCTGGCGAATAGCACTCGATGACAGCGACGAACGCGGGCCGTGAATAAAAGTCCAGGCCGGCGCCTTCATGCGGGCGAGCCGGGGCGCGTCACCCTCGTCGACGCGGGCATAGTCGAAGGTCTTGGCCACGACCGAGGACAGGAAGGACAGCGTCGCGCCCGGGCGGTCGATGACCGCGATGGGGAAGGTCATGACGATCTGGCGCCAGCGCTGCCAACGGTGGAAATCGCGGAGTGAGTCGGCGCCCATGATCCAGACGAAGTCGACGCCGGGATTGCGTGCCTTGACCAGCGCCAGCGTGTCGGCGGTGAAGCGAATATGATACGCCGCCTCGAAGGCGGTGACCTTGATCTTCGGGTTCTTGGCGATCTGCTCCGACTGGAGCAGCCGGTCGCTCAGCGGCGCCAATTCCCTGGTGCTCTTCAGCGGATTGCCTGGCGTCACCATCCACCATAGCTGGTCGAGCGCCAGCCGCCTGAGCGCGATTTCCGCCACCAGCGCATGGCCGGCATGCGGCGGGTTGAACGATCCGCCGAACAGGCCGACGGCGAGGCCTTTCTCGGCATGCGGCATACGGAGGTAGTGCGAGGGGATGGCGGGCTGAAGGGACGACAGCATGGTGCTAGGCACCCCCCTCTGCCCTACCGGGCATCTCCCCCGCAAGGGGGGAGATCAGTAGCTTCGGCAAAGGCACTTTTCTTGCAACGTTAGTGATTGGCGAAAGCGGAAGAAAAAGCTGATCTCCCCCCTTGCGGGGGAGATGTCCGGCAGGACAGAGGGGGGTGTCTGGGCTCAATGCCTCAAGCCCTGACGCGAATGATTCAAGGCCTCACCTGTCCCGACCCGCGCACGCGGTATTTGAACGAGGTCAGCTGTTCGACACCAACCGGTCCGCGCGCGTGCATCTTGCCGGTGGCGATGCCGATCTCGGCGCCCATGCCGAATTCGCCGCCATCGGCGAACTGCGTCGAGGCATTGTGCAAAAGGATCGCCGAGTCGATCTCGTTGAAGAACCGCTCGACCGCTTTGGTATCCTCGGCGATGATCGCCTCGGTGTGGTGTGAGGAGAACGTCTCGATATGGTCGATGGCACCGGCAATTCCGTCTACCAGCTTTACCGCGATGATGGCCTCGAGATATTCGGTCATCCAGTCGGCATCGGTCGCCGGCTTGGCGTCGAAGAACAGCTTCATCACTTCCTGATCGGCATGGATCTCGCAGCCGGCGGCGCGTAGCGCGTCGAGGATCGGCACCAGATGTGTGGAGGCCACCGCGCGGTCGACCAGCAAAGTCTCTGCAGCGCCACAGACACCGGTGCGCCGCATCTTGGCGTTGACGGCGATCCTGACCGCCATGTCGAGATCGGCCGAGCGGTCGATGTAGAGATGGCAGATGCCTTCAAGATGGGCAAAGACCGGCACCCGCGCCTCGCTCTGGACGCGCCCGACCAGGCTCTTGCCGCCCCGCGGAATGATGACGTCGAGATTGCCGCCAAGCCCTTTCAGCATCTCGCCGACGGCGGCGCGGTCGGTGGTCGGCACCAGCTGAATGGCGTCTTCCGGCAGGCCGGCGGCCTTCAGCCCCTCGACCAGGCAGGCATGAATGGCGGCGGACGAATTGAGCGAATCCGAGCCGCCGCGCAGGATCACCGGATTGCCGGCCTTGAGGCAGAGCGCGCCGGCATCCGCCGTCACATTCGGCCGGCTTTCATAAATGACGCCGACAACGCCGAGCGGCGTGCGCACGCGCTCGATCTGCAGGCCGTTGGGGCGATCCCAGGCGGCAATCACATCGCCGACCGGGTCCCTGAGCTCGGCGATTTCACGGATGCCATCCGCCATGGCACGGGTGCGCGCCGGATCGAGCTTCAACCGGTCCATGAAGGAGCCGGACAAGCCCGATTCGTGTCCGTTAGAGACATCGATGGCGTTGGCATCGAGAATCTGCTGCTGGCGCGCGATGATCGCGTCGGCCATGGCGAGAAGTGCGGCATCCTTGGCGGCGGCGGTCGCAATCGCCAACGGTCGGGCGGCCGCGCGGGCGCGGCGGCCGATATCAGCCATCAGCGCGACGGTGTCATCCCCGGATTGTTCATGCAACTTCAGCATGTCTCATCCTCCGCTTACCTCGCCCCCGGCCCATAGCTGGCCGGCAGGCCGTATCTGGTCACCCGGATCGCTCACCACCAGATCGTCCCTGTGGATCATCGCCGAGCGCGCCTCGTAGCCGAGCACGGTTTCGATCTCGGCGGTCTTCAGGCCTGCGATCCTTACGGCATCGGCGGCATCGTAGGCAACAAGCCCGCGCGCGATCTCGCGCCCTTCCGGCGACAGAATGGCCACCGTGTCGCCGCGCGAGAAATTGCCGCTGACCAGCCTGACGCCGGCCGGCAGCAAAGATTTGCCGGACAGCAGCGCACCGATGGCGCCGGCGTCGACGGTGAGCCGCCCGGCCGGTTCGAGCTGGCCGGCGATCCAGGTCTTGTAGCCTTTCACCGGATTGGCGCTCGGCCTGAAGAAGGTGGCGCGCTCGCCACGTTCGATCGCCATCAGTGGCGACAGCCTGGTGCCCGAGGTGATGATCATGGCGGTGCCGGCGGCGGTGGCGATCTTGCCGGCATCGAGCTTGGTGCGCATGCCGCCGCGCGACAGTTCGGATGCGGCCGCCCCGGCCATAGCCTCGATATCGGGCGTGATGCGGTCGACCACCGGAATGAATTTTGCATCGGGATCGCGCGCCGGCGGCGCCGTATAGAGCCCGTCAATGTCGGAGAGCAGCACAAGCAGGTCGGCGCCCATCATCGTCGCCACCCGGGCCGCCAGCCGGTCATTGTCGCCATAGCGGATTTCGGAGGTCGCCACCGTGTCGTTCTCATTGATGACCGGCACCGCCTTCATCTTGAGCAGCGTCGAGATCGTCGCGCGGGCATTCAGATAGCGGCGGCGCTCTTCGGTGTCGCCCAGCGTCAGCAGGATCTGGCCCGATTTCAGCGAACCCTTGCCCAGCGCATCCGACCACGCGCCGGCCAGCGCGATCTGGCCGACGGCCGCAGCCGCCTGGCTTTCTTCCAGCTTCAGCGCCCGTTTGCCGAGACCGAGAATGGTGCGGCCGAGCGCAATGGCGCCGGACGATACGACCAGGATCTCGGCGCCGCCATTGGCGAGCACCGCAATATCCTCGGCAAGCGAGGCAAGCCAGTCGCGCTTCAGGCCGCTGGTGCGGTCGACCAGCAAGGCCGAACCGATCTTGACTGTGATGCGCCGGTATTTTGTCAGCGATTGCGCCGTCATCGCTATTGGTCCCAGCGGGTCTCGACGGGAGCGGCAGCCCTGTCGCGCGCTTCGCCGACAACCGCCATCAGCGCCCGCAGCACCGCTTCGACGCCCTCGCCGGTGGCCGCCGACAGCAGCATCGGCGCGCGGCCGGCAGCGCGTTTGAGCGACGCAACCTTCTTCTTGCGCTCATCGGCATCGAGGATATCGACCTGGCTGAGCGCCACGATCTCGACCTTCTCGATCAGCCCATTGCCATAGGCGTCGAGCTCGGCGCGCACGGTCTTATAGGCTTTGCCCGGATTTTCCTCCTGCGCCGAAACCAGATGCAAAAGCACACGCGTGCGCTCGACATGGCCGAGGAACCGGTCGCCGATGCCGACACCCTCATGCGCGCCCTCGATGAGGCCCGGAATGTCGGCGATGACGAATTCGCGCGCATCGATGCGGGCAACGCCGAGACCTGGATGCAGCGTGGTGAAGGGGTAGTCGGCGATCTTTGGCTTGGCTGCGGTGACGGTTGCCAGAAAAGTCGACTTGCCTGCATTGGGCAGCCCGACCAGGCCGGCGTCGGCAATCAGCTTCAGCCGCAGCCAGACATTCATCTCTTCGCCGGGCTGGCCGGGATTGGCGCGGCGAGGCGCCTGGTTGGTCGAGGTCTTGAAATGCTGGTTGCCGAAACCGCCATTGCCGCCCTTGGCCAGCAAGAAGCGCTGGCCGACCACGGTCAGGTCGCAGATCAGCGTCTCATTGTCCTCGGCAAACACCTGGGTTCCGGCCGGCACCTTGAGCGTCACATCGGCGCCCTTGGCGCCGGTCATGTTGCGGCCCATACCGTGGACACCGGTCTTGGCCTTGAAGTGCTGCTGGTAGCGATAGTCGATCAGCGTGTTCAGCCCATTGACCGCTTCCAGCCAGACATCGCCGCCGCGGCCACCGTCGCCGCCATCCGGGCCGCCGAACTCGATGAATTTTTCGCGCCGGAACGACACAGAGCCGGCGCCACCGTCGCCGGAGCGGATATAAACCTTGGCTTGATCGAGAAATTTCATTGGACTACGCAGTTTCTGTTGGCCTTGCGGCTTTGCTTTAGATCTTGCGCCTTGCTCTAAACCAAGGCGCGGCCAAGGGCGAGGCCGTTTTGCGACTAAAGCGCCGGATGCCCTTTTGCCGGGGACGCGGTAGCAGTGTTCGCGGACGGAGCTTGAGGGGCGCGGGAATGAAGGTTGTAAGCTACAACATCCAGTACGGTATCGGTCTGGATGGCCGCTACGATCTCGGCCGCATCACCGCGGCGGTTCGCGGCGCCGACGTGATCGCGCTGCAGGAAGTGACCCGCAACAATCCGAGGAACGGCAACCGCGACATGGTCGCCGAGATCGGCGAGGCGCTGCCCGAATATTTTGCCGCCTACGGCAGCAATTTCGAGGTCAATGTCGGCTCGCGCCTAGAGGCCGGCCGCGCCATCACCACCACTTTCCAGCTCGGCAACATGGTGCTGTCGAAGACGCCGATCCATCTGTCGCGCAATCTGCTTTTGCCGCGCAGCCGCAGCCTTGAGGCGATGAACTTCCAGCGCGGCGCACTCGAGGCGCTGGTCGAGACCCCGCTCGGCTTCATCCGCTTCTATTCCACGCATCTTGACCATCGCAGTCCGGTTGAGCGCGCCAGCCAGATCCGGTTCCTGCGCCAGCGCCTGTTGAACTATGCCTTCGAGGGCGGCGGTCTCTCCGGCATTCCCGAGATCGGCCTGCCGGACCTGCCCTATCCCGAAGCCTTCATAGTCATGGGCGACTTCAACATGCTGCCCGGCTCGCCCGAATATGTCGAACTCGTCGGCCGCCCGGACCATGAATTCGGCATGCCGCTGACCGCCGATCTCGCCGTCGACGTCGCCCAGCGCCTGAACACACCAGACGTCGTCACCTGGGTCGATCCCACGCGACCCGAAGACACAAGCCGCCACAAACGCATCGACTACATCTTCACCTCGGCCTCGCTCGCCGGATCGCTGAAGCGCCTGTGGGTCGACCGTGAAGCGGTCGGCTCGGACCATCTCCCGATTTGGGTCGAGATGGGCTGACCGGCGATTGTTCATCTGCCGGCGTTTTTGCGGTCGACGATCGCCATCATGATCGCATCGACGTATCGGCCGTCGATCTTGACCGCGTCACGCTGCACACCCTCGGTGACAAACCCGACCTTGTAGTAGAGGGAGATGGCGCGGGCATTGTCGGAATGCACGGAAAGCTCGATGCGGACGAAGCCGATGTTGCGTGCTTCCGTCAAGGCGGCATTGATAAGCCGCAGTCCCAGACCACGTCCTCGATAGTCCGGCACAATTCCCATTCCAAGGGTGCCGCGATGAGCATGTATCTGCCGGTCATGCCGTGAGATATCGCACCAACCGACAACCTCGCCACGAACAACCGCCACGAACCCTGGGTCGCCTCTCCCGATGCGGTCCACTATGAATGTTCGGGTTTGATCGAGCGGCGGCGCTTCCAGGAAAGACAGGTACTTCCGCTCACGCGCAACGATGTCGAGCGCCTGGTGAAAACTCTCGACATCGCGCGGCGTCATCGGCGCAATCGTGACTGCTTCGATATGGTTGCTATAATCGGCCATCGGCTTGATCGGAACAAACCATCAGAAGTGGACCCAGTTGCGCAGGCTGATCCAGGTCTTTCTGTCCAGCCGGTACCGCTCGACCGGCACCTGGCCGGCGACGATCGAGTTCAGCATGCCCTGGCCGGCATACTGGAAGCCGCATTTGTGGATGACCCGGCGCGAGGCCGGATTGATCACCCGCGTCGAAGCCTGCAGCACCTGGATCGACGTCCGTTGGAAGGCGAGGTCGACCAACGCGTGCGCGGCCTCCGTCGCATAGCCGCGCTTCCAATAGGGCTCGCCGATCCAGTAGCCGAGTTCCAGCCCGCGATCGGTCATGTTGAGGCCGGCGCAGCCGACGAAAATGTCGGTGCCGGCGAGCGTCAGGGCGTAGGCGATGCCGGCCCGGCGCGACCGGGTCATGGCCAGGAAGGCGCGTGCCTCGGCCTCGCCATAGGGGTGCGGCATGCGGGCCAGCATCTCGGCGACATGACGGTTGTCGGCAAGCTCGACCAGTTGCGCGATGTCGGCTTCACACGGGGCGCGCATCACCAGCCGCTCCGTGGCCAGCACCGGGCAATCTATCGCGTAACTTTCGTCTTCGGTGTCTTCCGCTTCGGCAACCATTCGACGTCCTCCAGGCAAGAAAAAGGGGAGATGGAAAACCCATCTCCCCTGATCCTTTTCCTGGCTCCATTCACTGGTTTGGCCAGACACCGGTTCCCGAGATGGGCGCCGGTTTTATAGTGCGGAACCGGCTACTCCGCGGCTTTGGTAATCGGGTTGACCGATACGTAGGTTCGGCCGTTGGCTTTTTTGTTGAAGGTGACTGCGCCGGTCTCGAGCGCAAAAAGGGTGTGGTCCGTGCCCATGCCGACATTGACGCCGGGATGCCAGGTGGTGCCGCGTTGACGGATGATGATGTTGCCCGGGATGACGGCTTCGCCGCCGAACTTCTTCACGCCCAGACGCTTGGAATGCGAGTCGCGACCGTTGCGCGACGAGCCGCCAGCTTTCTTGTGTGCCATCTAACTAACTCCGATGCGCCCTGGGGCGCTTGAATGGTCTTATGAACGCGTTCGCGTTCCGTTTCAAGTCCGATCCGGCGACCTTGTCGCCGGTTCGTTTTACTTCTTCGCCAGTTCCTTGGCCTGCTCGCGCCAGTCGTTGATCTGGTCGGTGCTGAAGGGCATGTGCGCGTCGATCTTGGCCACGTCCTTGTCCGACAGCTTGGCAAGCTGGGCGAAGGTGGTGATGCCCTGCTCGTGCAGCTGGCCGGCGGCAACCGGGCCGATGCCCTTGATCACGGCCAAATCGTCCGGCTCGCCCTTCGGCGCCTTGAACAGCGGCGCGGCGACGGCGGTCTCCGTCTTGGCTTCATCCTTCGGAGCAGCCTCGGCTTTGGCTTCCTTCTTCGCCTTGGCTTCCTTCGGCGCGGCCTCGGCCTTCGCCTCGGGCGCTACGTCAGCCTTGACTTCCTTGGCTTCCACCTTGGCTGCGGCCTTCTTGGAAGGCTTGGCGCCACCCAGCAGGATCTCGGCGATCCGCACGGTGGTCAGAAGCTGGCGGTGGCCGATCTTGCGGCGCGAATTCTGCCGGCGGCGCTTCTTGAAAGCGATGACGGTGCGGTTCTTGCCCTGCTCGACGACTTCCGCCGTGACCAGAGCGCCATCGACGAACGGGGCGCCGAAGGTGACATTTTCGCCTTCGCCATGGGCGAGGACGCTGCCGATTTCGACGATATCGCCGACATTGGCTTCGAGCTTCTCGATCTTCAGGAGATCGTTGGCGGCAACGCGATACTGCTTACCGCCCGTTTTAATGACTGCGAACATTTTTTGCCTTTCGCTGTTCGGTCGGCCTCGATGAGCCGCGTCACGCGGTTCGGCCGTCTTTTTGTCAGTCTGCGGGTTCGAAAAACAAGCGGCGTGGAAGAACCCTCCACGCCGATTGCGCGCTTCCCCTAACCGAAGGTTCGGTACGAGTCAAGGCAAACGGGCGGAATCCTTGGCCACGCCGCCTCCTTGCCGCCCCCGATCTCTCCAGTCGAGGACCGGTTGGCCCCATCTGCCGACGTGGCCGCAACGCAGCCCTCCAGACAGAGCCCGCACAGGAAGCTGAATTCCCCCGCGGATTTGGCCTTGTAACCTGCCCGCCCAGCCGTTATCTAGTGCGCCGCGCCGGCAACGGCCGACCATGACCGCGGAGAGGTGGCAGAGTGGTCGAATGCACCGCACTCGAAATGCGGCATGGGTGCAAGCCCATCGGGGGTTCGAATCCCTCCCTCTCCGCCACCCTACGCCGGTCCATTCCGGACACATAGGTTACGGTTTATATCGGAGACATGGGTAACACTTTTGGCCCGAAGGGGTTTTGGAGTGGTTCGAGCCTGCATGTCTCATCATCGAAGTAGCCCAAATCATAATCCATGAAGGAAGCCAGCCAGATATGGTCCTCGACCTGTTTGATGCCGACGGTCTGGCCGGCAAAGACGAGGCTGAGGTTGATCTTCTTGCGATTGTAGCAGATGCGGCCGCAGGTGGTGACGGTGACGGCCTTGTCGTGAAACGGATAATCGAGATCCGGCAGGCCGGCATAGATGCGCGGTGACGGNGGTGGTGACGGTGACGGCCTTGTCGTGAAACGGATAATCGAGATCCGGCAGGCCGGCATAGATGCGCGGTGACGGCGTGTAGCGCTCGGCTGGACAGGCCATGTCGAGCGCCTGATGTGGGCGTTCTGAGTTGAACTCATTGATGAAGTCATCGAACCTGGCCTGCTGCTGCAGGAAATTGGCGCCAGCCGGTTTGGTGGTTTCCTTCTTGAGAGTCAGGTGCATGCGCTCATGGCGCCCGTTCTGCTGCGGACAGCCCGGCTGGATGCGCTCGATGTCGATGCCCAGGCGCAGCCACCAGACCGACAGTTTGCTGAGATTGAACAGCGCGTTTGGGCTGGCAAAGGGAACGCCATTGTCGGTCCTGATGGCGCTGGGCAGGCCGAACTCTTTGAAAACGCTCTCGAACACCGTGAAGGCATAGGCTTCCTTGGTAGTCGACAACGCCTCGCAGGCGATGAGATAGCGGCTGGCGAAGTCGGTGATCGTCAGCGGATAGCAATAGCGCCGATCGGCGAGCATGAACTCGCCTTTGTAGTCGGCACACCACAGATCGTTGGGCCGATAGCCGTTTGAAAGTGGTGTTCCCATCGCCCTGTTGCGCCTTCGCTTGCGGCGCTCGACCAGGCCATGGCGGTCGAGAACCGCATGCACCGTCGAGATCGCAGGCCGGTGAACGTCAGGATACAGCCGGGCCAACCGTTCGCGTATCTTTGGCGCACCCCAGGTCGGCTTGTCTTGCTTGAGGCGCACAATCAGCTTCTCGATTTGAAACGGAAGCTGATTGGCGTGGCGGTAGGGTCGGCGTGATCGATCCGTCAGCCCCTCAAGGCCACTGTCATTGTAGCGTGTGAGGATCTTGTAGCCGGTCTTGCGCGAGATATCGAACTCACGGCAAAGCACCGATATCTTCTCGCCGTCCAGCAGCCGGGCAATGAACTTCAGCCGCTCTTCCATGACGTTACACTCCTTCCAAGGCACCTTGCTCTCCTTGCAAAGGGCCGAAAGTGTAACCCATGTCTCCGGAATGAACTGTCACCCATCTCTCGGGAAGGGCANTGCTCTCCTTGCAAAGGGCCGAAAGTGTAACCCATGTCTCCGGAATGAACTGTCACCCATCTCTCGGGAAGGGCACGATGCATTACAATAGCTCAGATAACCCTAAAGCGCGTCGCGCTGAAACGGATTCATGCGACGCGCTTTAAAGTCTTTGTTTAATGCATGTCGTTGTCCCACAACCGCGGCACTTCTGGGCGACATGCATGAGTGCCCGGGTCTAGGCACGGGCGATCAGTCGATATTCGGTGTTATTGGCGCGTCGATTACCACTTCCGCCCGTTCAGTCAGACGCTATGCTGCTGACCGTGAGACCAAGGCGCGCGTTCGTGATGAAGCAAAGTCAACACCGCTTGCATGAGCGGATGACCATTCGCGGCCACCTCGAACCCGCGTCCTTCCTGCCCTGGATCATGCGCCATGCGGCCAAGCTCGGTCTCGCGCACCACATCGCTCATGCAAGCACCGATCGCATCGAACTCGATATTGCCGGTGCGGCGGAACTGATCGACATGATGGAGATGGGATGTTCGCTTGGGCCCATTGAAGTCTGGGTCGAGACGATCGACCGCGCGCCTGTCGAGCAAAAAAACATATAGCTTTGCGTGTGGTTACCCTCCGTTTGCACTTAATTTAATCAATATTGCAATTGCGAAATAATTATGCATACGTCAGCCGCATCGAGCGGTTCGCCAACTCCTTGCGCCGGCATCTCTCTGGTCGGGAAACAGTAGTATCAGTACGGAAAGTAAGGTCATGCTGTCCGACAAGACGGACACCTGGGTGCCGGTCGCCCTTACCCAGGATCTGCCAACAGGACAGGTAATGCCGGCGCGGACGCCCGCCGGTCCCATTGCCCTCTGGCGAAGCCAATCGGGGCGCTTGGCGGCATCGGCGGATCGCTGTCCGCATCGCGGTATGCGCCTCTCCCATGGCTTCGTGCGCGGCGAGGCGCTCTCCTGCATCTATCACGGCTGGACCTATTCGCAGGCCGGTCAGTGTCTGCGCATTCCTGCCCATCCCAGCCTCACGCCGCCGGAGACGATTCGCGTCACGACCCGGTTGGTCGAAGAGGCCGGCGGGATCATCTGGGTCGCTGATGGAGAGCCTGACGGCAAGCCACCCCTTTTTGAGGGTTACGTCCCGCTCCGTTCATTGACGGCCCGTGCCGGACATTCGGCGCTCTCGGTCGCTGCCGGTACGAAGGCCACCGTTGAAGGATACGTCTGGCAGGCGCCCGGCGCGCCGGCAATTCGCCTGCTGCCTATCCCGCAGGAAGCCGGCGAGACGCTGATCCACGTCCTTGTTCCAGCCGATTGCGATGCGTCCGAGCGCATCGCCGCCTCGCGAGCCGCCGAGAGCCTTCGGCGCATGGCCGAAGGGATCGAGGCGAAAGGGGCTGTGCCATGATCGACGATGCGATGCGCGATGAATGGTATCCGGTCGGGCTTTTCAGCCGGCTCGACCGCTATGGGCGCGAGACCACCCTGATGGACGAGCCGATCAAGGTTGCGCTCGACGCCAATGGCGCGGCGAAAGTGACAGGCGAAAACGGGCGCGTGCTGCCGGTTTCGGTGCGCTATGGCCATATCTGGTCGTCGCTCGGCGAACCGAATAAACCGGTCTTCCCGATTCCCGAGGCAGACCAGCCCGGGCGCCGCTTCGTCGATGTCGGCGTGGTGCGGGTGCGCTGCTCGCCGCTCCGCGCCGTCGAGAACTTCCTCGACATCGCACACTTCCCCTTCGTCCATACCGACATTCTCGGCTCGGAGCCGCATACCGAGGTCGAAAACTACAAGGTCGAGATCCGCGAGGAAGAGGACGAGGTCTGGGCGACCCAGGTGAAGTTCTACCAGCCGCAGGCGGCGAAATCCGCGAGCGGAGGTATCACGACGGAATACATGTACCGCGTGCCGGCTCCGACCTGCTCAGTCCTCTACAAGACCTGCCCGCCGCGCCCGGGCGAATGGGATGTCATTGCGCTATTCGTCCAGCCGCTTGCCGAGGATCTCTGCGACGTCTGGCCGTGGATGGCGCTTTTCGATGACGAGACGCCACAGACCGACCTCATCCATTTCCAGCAGACGATTTTCCTGCAGGACCGCTCGATCCTCGAAAACCAGATCCCGCGTCTTTTGCCGCTCGATCCCGGCATGGAAATCCCGACGCGCGCCGACCTGACCTCGGTCGCCTATCGCCGCTGGCTGAAGCGCCACAATTATACCTACGGCGCGCAATTGGTGGCACAGTGAAGCTTTACGACTACATCCTCTCCCCAAGTTGCTACAAGGTGCGCCTGATGGCGACGCTGTCAGGTGTGAAGCTCGAAATCCGCCCGGTCGACTTCCATCCCGGCGCCGAGCATCGTGGCCCCGAGCTTATGGCGCTTAATCCGGGAGGCTCCATCCCGATCCTTGAAGACGGCGACCTGATCCTGACCGAGTCTTCCGCCATGCTTGGCTATCTCGCCGCGAAGGCAGCACCGGCCTGGCTCGGCAGCGGCGCCCCCAAGGAGACGGCGCGCATCCGGCAATGGCTTTCCTTCTCGCACAGGCTGACCGCCAACCTCGGCGGCGCGCGCCTGCATGAGATGCTGCTGCGCCCCGGTGACATCGGTGCGCTTCAGGCCAATGGCATAGCGGCACTACGTGAGCTGGAAGCCGGCCTCTTCGAACAAAAAATGCGTGGCGATCGGTTTCTCGCATCCGACCGGCCGACGATTGCCGACATTGCTTGCTTTCCCTATGTCGCGCTCGCGCCCGACGGTGGCGTTTCCCTCGATCCGTATCCCACGATCCGGCTCTGGTCGCGAGCGCTCCGCAGCCTCGACAATTTCATCGAGATGCCCGGTATCCACCGGCTGCACGAGTTGAAGCCCGAACCGCGACCCATACCGGACGAGGCGTGAGGTGACCGGCTATCTCCTGAAGAATTGCGCAGCGGTCATCACCGACGAGGGCAGGGGTCCGAGCGTCCGGCGCAATGTCGATGTGCTGACGAATGGCCCGCAGATCGAGGCAATCGGGCAAGGCCTGCACAGAAGCGAGTTGCCGGCCGGTACTATCGTGCAGGACGCCGACGGCTGGTTCGTCTATCCCGGCCTCGTCAACACGCACCATCACTTCTTTCAGTGCTTTGTGCGCAACCGTGCCGACCTCGACTGGACGAAGCTGTCGGTCATCGAATGGCTCGACCGGATCTATCCGATCTTCTCCCGGCTCAACGAGGATTGTTTCTACCACGCCTCGATCACGGCGATGGCAGAGTTGATAAAGCACGGTTGCACGACGGCCTTCGACCACCAGTACAATTTTCCGCTCCATGCCGGAAAACGGCTCATCGACCGGCAGTTCGAAGCGGCCGACCTTCTCGGCATGCGTTTCCACGCCGGCCGCGGCGGCAACACGCTGCCAAAATCGGAAGGCTCGACCATTCCAGACGAGATGCTGGAGACCACGGACGAATTCATTGCCGACTGCGCACGCCTCATCGACACTTATCACGACACCAGTCCCTTCAGCATGCGTCAGGTCGTGGTCGCTCCCTGCCAGCCGGTCAACTGCTACCGCGAGACCTTCGTGGAATCGGTTTCGCTGGCGCGTGATCGCGGGGTGCGGATGCACACCCATGTCGGCGAGGGCGAAAGCCCGATCATCGAGGCCCGCCATGGCATGCGTACGGTGGACTATCTCGAGGACCTCGGATTTGCCGGCCGAGACACTTTCTATGCCCATTGCTGGGAGCTGACGCATGACGAACTGCGGCTGATGGCGGCGAGCGGCACCGGTGTCTCGCATTGCCCGGAGCCGGTCTATCTGGTGGGTGCGGAGGTGACTGATATTCCCGCCATGTCCGCCTTTGGCCTGCGCGTCGGTCTCGGCTGCGACGGTGCTGCCTCGAACGACAACTCCAACCTCATGCACTGCATCCATTCCGCCTACATGCTGCAATGCCTGGCGGCCTCGACGCGCGCTCATCCCGTGCCTGCGCCGGTCGATTTCCTCGGCTATGCGACAACGGGCGGGGCCGCGCTTCTGGGCCGCAATGACATCGGCCGACTGTCGCCCGGTATGGCCGCCGACCTCTTCGCGATCGACACGCGCCGCATGGATTATGTCGGCACGCGCCACGATCCATTGAGCCTGATCGCCAAGGTCGGCATCGGCATGCCCACCGACATGACCATGATCAACGGCCGCATCGTCTGGGAGAAGGGTGCGTTTACCGGGCTGAACGAGACCCGGCTTGCTGCGGACGCGGAAGCCGCTTTTGCCGCGGTGGAATTCTAACAACTTAAGACAGGGGAACTGACATGCTGAACTATCTGACCCGCAGAACTCTGATGAAGGGCCTTGCCGCGACAGGGCTTGCCGGCGCGCTTGGCAGCCGTCCCGCCTTTGCGGCCGACGAGCCGCTCGGTATCACGCTCGTGCTCCCGTCGCCGGTCGGCGATGTCGGCTGGGGCCATGCGCTCGCCGCCGGCCTCGAGCCGGTCAAGGCCGCATACGGCGACAAGGTGAAGATCACCGTCATCGAGAACATCGCCGAAGGGCCGGACGCCGACCGGATCATGAACAAGACCGTCGCCGACGGTAACAAGTTCCTGATCGCCGGCTCATTCGGCTACCAGAATGGTGCACTACAGATCGCCCGCCGCGATCCTGCGGTCACCGTGCTGCATGCCTCCGGCTTCCAGACCGCGCCGAATTTCTCGCCCTTCGCGGCGAAGTATTTCCAGGGCACTTACCTGCTCGGCATAGCCGCCGCAGCTCTTTCCAAGACCGGCAAGCTCGGCTCCGTCTCGGCCTTCGCCATTCCGGAGCTGATCACCTCGATCAACGCATTTACGCTCGGCGCGCAGACTGTAAATCCCGATATCGAGGTATCGGTCGTCTGGGTGAACTCCTGGTTCGACCCGGCCAAGGAACAGGAAGCCGCCAAGGCGCTGATGGCACAGAACTGCGACGTGATCTTCTCGAACGCGCAGGACACACCCTCCGTGATCTCGGCCTGCGAGGAGGCTGGCGTCTACGCGTTCAACCTCAATTCGTCGATGAAGAAATATGCACCGAAGAAATATCTCGGCTGCATCGCGACGGACTGGTCGCCCTTCTTCAAGGCTTCCGTGGATGCCCATCTGGCCGGAACCTTCAAGGGCGCCAACACCTTCCTCGGCGTCGCCGAAAAGGTGGTGGAGGTCGTGGACTGGAACTCAGATATCCCAGCCGACACGATGACGAAGATCAAGGAAGTAGCGGCGAAGATCGCCGACGGCAGCTTCTCGCCCTTCACAGGTCCAATCACCAAGGCCGACGGCAGCGAAGCCGCCGCCGCCGGTGCGACGATAGCGGATCCCGAGATCGTCGCGATGGACTGGCACGTCAAGGGTGTCACCACACCACTGCCGAAGTAAGTCATGACCCCGCCCCTTCTGTCGCTCCGCGGCATCTCGAAGAGCTACGGCCAGATCCGGGCTAACGAAGCCATCGATCTGGACGTGGCGCCCCAATCGATCCATGCGATCCTCGGGGAGAATGGGGCGGGCAAATCGACGCTGATGAAGCTCATCTATGGCGTTGAACAGCCGGACGAAGGCACCGTCGTCTGGAACGGAGAGCATCTGCGCCTTGCCTCGCCGGCTGAGGCACGGCGCAGGGGCATCGGCATGGTCTTTCAGCATTTCTCGCTGTTCGAGACGCTGACTGTCGTCGAGAACATCCAGC
Organism: Mesorhizobium sp. LNJC394B00; assembly: GCF_000502555.1. Taxonomy (NCBI): domain Bacteria; kingdom Pseudomonadati; phylum Pseudomonadota; class Alphaproteobacteria; order Hyphomicrobiales; family Phyllobacteriaceae; genus Mesorhizobium; species Mesorhizobium sp. LNJC394B00. Next base: position 210,405 of record NZ_AYWH01000003.1, on the reverse strand, counting down.
TCGTCGTCCCCGGCGGCAAGGCGGAGCTGGCGGGGCGCATCCGCAGCCTCGGCCAGGATTTCGGCCTTGAAGTAGATCCTCTCGCCGATGTGCACGCGCTCTCGGTCGGCGAACGGCAGCGGGTGGAGATCATCCGCTGCCTGATGACGGACCCGAAGCTGCTCATTCTCGACGAGCCGACCTCGGTCTTGCCGCCGCAGGCGGTGAAGAAGCTGTTCGACACGCTCAGGCGCCTTCGCGACCGCGGCGTGTCCATCCTGTTCATCTCCCACAAACTGGAGGAAATTCGCACGATCTGTGACCAGGCGACGGTCTTGCGTGGAGGGCGCGTTATCGGCACCGTCGACCCGCGCGACTATGATGCGCACGACCTCGCCCGGATGATGATCGGCCGCGACATGCCCGAGGTGATGCCCGCGTTGGCCATGCCCGAGGGGGAGAAGCGGCTGGAACTAATCGACATGGACTACACGCCGGACGACCCCTTTGCCACGCCGCTCTCCGGCATCAGCCTCACGGTACGATCAGGCGAGATTCTTGGCATAGCCGGAATATCGGGCAATGGCCAAGGCGAGCTTGCCGCGCTTATCTCGGGCGAAGCGATGCTGCTGAAGGAACAACGCGACCGGATTTACATGATGGGCCGCGACGTAGGCACACTCGATGCGGCCGCGCGCAGGAGATTTGGCTTCGCCTTCGTGCCCGAAGACCGGCTGGGACGCGGCGCGGTCCCTGAAATGTCGCTCGTGCTCAACACCGTTCTTACCGCCCATCCTTTCGATCTCGTGAGGCGCGGCCTCATCAACAGCGCCGGAGCGACGGCTTTCACCAACGAATGCATCCGTCGGTACGACGTCCGCGCCTCCGGCCCGGATGCCGAAGCGGGCTCGCTGTCCGGCGGCAACTTGCAGAAATTCATCGTCGGTCGCGAGATGATGCTGTCGCCAAAACTGCTTTTCGTGGCGCAACCGACCTGGGGTGTAGACATTGGCGCTGCATCCGCCATCAGAAGGCGGCTCATCGCGTTGCGCAACCTGGGCGTGGCGATCCTCGTAATTTCCGAGGAACTCGAGGAACTTTTCGAACTCTGCGATTTCATCCAGGTGCTGCATCATGGGATGCTGAGTCCGCCTCTGGTCACGCGGGACACGCGCCCCGAAGACATCGGCAGATACATGATCGGAGCACATGCCTCGCCAGAGAAGGTTCCTGCATGAGCGTTTGGGCCGCGACGTTCCTCCCCGCGCTCGTCCGCCGGGAGCATGCCTCGCTCGTCGCGGCCATGCTGGCCCCGGCTGTCGCGCTTGGCATGGCGATCATCCTCAATCTGGGCCTTTATGTGCTGATAGGCCGAGATCCGGCGGCCGTCCTGTACGCGATGCTTCTCGAGCCGTTCCTCTCCTGGGCATCGTTCGCGGAGGTGCTGCTGAAGGCGGGGCCTCTTCTCCTCATTGCCCAGGGGCTGGCGATCGGTTTCCGCGCAAAAGTGTTCAACATCGGCGCGGAGGGCCAGTTTATCCTGGGCGCTATTTTCGCCTCGGCGATCCCCGTCTGGTTTCCGCAGGCGACCGGGCAGTGGATCTGGCCGCTGATGCTGCTTCTCGGTGCCCTCGGCGGTGCGCTTTGGGCATCTATCACCGCCTTCTGGCGCGTCAGGCTCAATGCGAACGAGATCCTGGTCTCCCTGATGCTGAGCCTCGTTGCGGCGCAAGTCCTCAACTACTTGCTGCTCGGCCCATGGAAGGACCCGGCCGGCTTCAATTTCCCACAATCCGTCATGTTTCAGAACGACGCGATGGTGCCGACCCTGATCACCGGTACCCGTGTCAACGTCTCGCTGCTCATCACACTTGCGCTCTCGCTGGTGGCCTGGGTTTTCATGCAGCGAAGCTTCATGGGGTATAAGCTCAAGGTCGGCGGCCTTGCCCCGCGCGCGGCCGGTTACGCCGGCTTCAGCGAAGGGCGTGCGATTTGGCTATCGCTTCTGATCGGTGGCTTGGCGGCGGGACTGGCAGGCGCCGCGGAAGTCGCGGGTCCGCTCGGCCAGTTGCAGCGCTCGATCTCGACCGGCTACGGTTATGCGGCCATTATTGTCGCATATCTCGGCGGCTTGCATCCAGTCGGCATCATCTTTTCCGCGCTCTTCATGGCTGTCCTCTATATCGGCGGCGACAATGCGATGGTGTCGGCAAACCTGCCGATCGCCGCCGTCCGCGTCTTCCAAGGCAGCTTGCTGCTCGCCTATCTCGGCGCTGTGGCCTTCGTGCGCTACCGCATCGAGTGGCGCCGCCCCCATCACCTGAGCCAGCCATGAACGCCGTCGAGTTCATTATTTCGGGCATGCTCGCAGCGGCAACCCCCTTTCTCCTTGCCGCACTCGGCGAGTTGGTGGTCGAGCGCGCCGGTGTTCTTAACCTCGGCGTAGAGGGCCTGATGGCCCTCGGCGCGGTGCTCGCGTTCATCGTCGTCTACCACGGCGGTGGACACCTGCTGGGGTTCGTTGCCGCCGGCCTCGGTAGCGCCGTCCTGTCGCTCGTCTTTGCAGTGCTGGCACTCGGATTCCGGGCAAACCAGGTCGCGACAGGCCTTGCGATCGGCATTCTCGGCCAAGGCCTTTCGGCGCTGTTCGGCAAAAGCTACGAGAGCTTGACGGTGAAGGGGCTCCCGAAACTTGCCTTTCCCGGCCTCTCGGAAATCCCGGTAGTCGGCAGGCTGTTTGTCCAGGACGTCGTCGTATGGCTTTCCCTTGCCGTGACGTTTGCGATCTGGGCGATGTTTGCCTATACGAGAGTCGGCCTTGTCGTGAGGGCAATCGGCGAGAATCCCAAGGCAGCCCACGCCATCGGCTATCCGGTCATCGCTATCCGTGTCGCGGCCATAGCTTTTGGTGGCATGATGGCGGGTTTTGCCGGCGCCTATGCGGCGGCGGTGTACACGCCCCTTTGGGCGGACGGTATGATTGCCGGACGTGGCTGGATCGCGATCGCACTCGTTGTCTTTGGTACGTGGCTCGCTGGCCGCATCTTCCTGGGTGCCTGCCTCTTCGGCGCGGTTTCGCTGATGAGCCTCGCCGCCCAGGCGACCGGTCTGGACCTGCCATCGCAACTGCTTTCCAGCCTTCCCTATCTCGTTACGATCGTCGTGCTCGGTGTCATCTCGGCGGACCGCCGCTTGCTCAGGCTGAACGGTGTCGCCTCGCTTGGCGAACCCTTCGAACGTTAGCCGGGATTAAAGTGGATTTGCGAAACTCGGCGTAAGTTGAAGAGATTCGAAACGCCAGCGGACGATCGGCATCCGATCCAAAGGGCAGAAACGCCAAACGGGGCGAAGGTATGCCCGCAAGGGTAGCGCTGACGCCGTCGACTGCGAGCAGCGGAACGATGTGGCGCACAACGCGCCCGACATCGGTGGAGATCGTCGCGGGTTTCTTGGATCGTCCCCTTTTCTGCAGTACGAGCCCCATTCTCGAGGGTCCATTCTCCACCGCAGCCTAGGGAAGCGGCGTCGCAAGATGGCCTGAGGCATGCGCCCGGTAAATTCCCGCATGCGAGCACTCGTCCTGCCTGTCTAAGGTTCCGAGTCTAACCGCAAATCCTCGATTTTTTCCGCCAATTCCAACATATATATTCCGGTCGCCGCAAGAAGCCATAACAACGACTTCCAATACTACCTATTCTTGCAGAAACTAAAAACGCTACACTCGCGTAATCATATTGGTAACGGATGCTGTTCAACCTGCGTCCAGGCAACCAGCACGGGGAGCGGCGTTATGGATTTCTTTAAAAGTTTAACAAAGGTCTTGGCCGGCGGCGCGGTTTCCGTAGCTTTGTGCTTTCCGGCTGGCGCGGGCGGGCTCAGTGTGGGCATCGGCGGCAGCGGTGGGGTGGGTGTTTCGGTCGGCGGCAGTGGCGGCGGGCTTGGCGTCGGTGTCTCGGTCGGCGGGAGCAAGGGCGTCAATGCCGGAGCGACGGTCGGAGGCACCAGCGGCACCACCGCCAGTGTCGGCGCCTCGGTTGGCAGCGGCGTTACCGCCGGCGCCGGCGTATCGGTCGGCACGGGCGTCGGGGTCGGGGTCGGCGCAACCGTCGGCAGCGGGGTCGGCGCCGGGGTCGGGGTGGGCAGTGGAGTGACGGCCGGGGTCGGCGTCGGCATTGGCACACAGACAACGACCACCAGCCCTAGGGATCCCAACACGCCGGCGGTGCCGGCGCGGCCGGCGGTGGTTGCCATCAGCGCCATGTCGGCCGGCCAGATCGCCAAGATGAAAAAACGCTGCGCCAGCGTGCTCAGCGGCAAGGGCACCTACGACCGGGACCTGAAGGAGCTCTGCCGGATATTGGCGCGGCGCTGAGTACCGCAACATCGCATCTGCCGTGGGGCGTCAGTCTCTCAGCCAGCCCCAATGCCGCAAGGTGGCGGGCATTCTTAGGGAGAGAGTTTTGCCGAGCGGTTCAGCGTTTCGCGGAAAGGCGGAACCGCTCAGGCTGTGCGCTTTCATCGGCGGCATTCCGCATGGCTTGGTCGCCGAGCCGAAGGAAGCGCGCCGCCCGGTTGCGGCCTTAATCTGACCTCTGCCGTCCGTCCGGTCACCCGTTTGGGCCGGCTCGAAGATTCGCCTCTGGCCTTTTGTATCACCCGCTCTAGCTGCTTTGTGTTAGGCTCGTCATGTTAGCCTTGTCTTGCTGATGGAGGTTTTGATGGATCGGCGATCATTCTTGACAGCATTGTTTGGCGTTGCGGGGGCCGCGGCGCTTGCTACCGCGGTTCGGCCTCTCGAGGCCGTGGCCGGGGTTCCCAATGTCGGTAACGGCATTCTCGATGAACTCGACAAGCAGGATGCCAATTCGTTTGATGACGACGAAGGCGCTGGCGATGTCGAGCAGATCTCGCATCGGCGATGGCACCATCGTCGCCACCACAGGCGGCATGTCTGGAGACGGCACTGCCGCACGTTCTGGCGGCATGGCCGGCTGCGCCGGCGCTGCTATCGCAGGCGCTCCTTTGTCGTCTTGCGGTTCTAACCGCGGCACGTTCCCGGATAGACCCTGCCCTGAGGCGCAAACACCAAACAGACCCATCCCGATTTGCATCGGGATGGGCTGGTTCAACTTTATCCAGCCACAGCTGCCACCGACTCCCGCTGCACCAGCGGGCATTCCAGCTTGGTGATGGGATAGCGGCCGCGGCCGGCAGGCGGCGGCACTTCGAGCTGTTCGATCGCCCATTGGCCCATCGCCATGTGCGGCAGGATCGATGTCGTCAGCGGCGGGAACAGATGGCGGGCGATCTCCTCGTCGTCATAGCCGACGACGGAGATGTCCTGCGGGATGTGCAGGCCTGCCTCCTTCAGCGCTTCGTAGCAGCCGATGGCCGTGCGGTCGTTCTGGCAGAAGATGGCGGTCGGGCGCTCTTTCAGCGCCAAAAGCTTCACGGTCGCGGCATAGCCGGCGCTCGCCGACCAGTCGCCCTCGACCACCAGTTCGGGATCGAACGGGATGTCGGCGGTGGCGAGCGCCCTGCGGTAGCCTTTCAGCCGGTCCTGCGCGGCCTGCATCCACGGCTCGCCGGTGATGATGGCGATGCGGCGGTGGCCGTGGCCGATCAGATGCCGGGTCGAGTTCTGGCCGCCGGCGATCTCGGAAGGCACCACGGCCGGGAAGGCATAATCGGCCGTGTAGCAGTTGAGCAGGATGACCGGTATGTCGAGGCCGTAGAGGAAATCCGGCGCCGTGATCTCGCGGGTGAAGATGGTCATGTAGATCAGCGCCGAGATGCCGCGCCTGGTGAGCGCCGCAATGGCGCGCGGCTCCATGACGGCGTCGCCCATGGTCTGCGCCACGAGCAACACATTGCCGGCGTTCCACGATGCCTGGCGCGCGCCCTCGATGGCGACAACGGCTTCCGGGCTTGTCGCCAGCTGGTCGACAGCGAAACCGATGACACCGTCAAGTCCATCGAAGGCGGGAACAGGTTTGCGCAGCGCCGAGAAGGCGGGTGCTGCGTAGCCGAGCGAGCGCGCGGCGTCGATCACCCGCTCGCGCGTCTGCTGCGACAGCCGGATGCCGGGCGAATCGTTGAGCACGAAAGAGACGGTCGCCTGCGAGCAACCGGCTGCCCTGGCAATGTCGGTCATGGTGACGCGGCCGCCCTTGGCAGCTCTCGCCGGCGCCTTGCGCCGCTTCGCCGTGTCGTCCGGATCCCTCGTCTCGCTCATGGCATTGCGTCCCAATCCCCAGCCTGTCTAGTCGCAAGCCTGCCACACCGACAAGATGGTGTCGCGCCGTCGACCAATGGAAATAGTCGAAGGCGTTTATCTTTATTAGCAGCTTTGAAGTTCGCCGCCATGCCGCTTCGGGCCGCGTGAAATTCGAGGACTGCAAGGCATCAGCTTGCGCGAAGCCGTGCTGCACCTGTTCGGGCAAACTAGACCTAGGGCCACCGCCGAGTGTCCGCGCGAGACCTCTGCTAATAGTGTTTACTAATACAAAACGACGCTGTAACGTCAATCCGCCGTGTCCGGTCAGGTGGGACCCCGTGCGGCGAGAAGTGCACGTGAATGGCCCGATGGCGAGCGGGGTTTGCCTCCGCAAGCCTGGTCTCGGACATGTGATATGTCAGACAAATCAGACTATTTACGAGCACGGGATGAGTCTCTAAAGTCCGTGATCGCGACCGACGACGCCATTCTTCAGCGCCGGGAACCCCTGAGGAGGAGGGCGTCCAAATCGCGAGCGGCAAGTCAGTGAATTCAGATCGGTTCAGTCCGACGACTGAGCCAAAACGGGAGGTTGAACATGAAATCCTTGATACGACATGCATCCGTGGCCACCGCAGCCCTGCTGCTTGGCCTGACCGCGACAGCCATTGCGCGCGCCGACGACAAGCCGACGCTTGCCTTCGTCGTCAACGGCGCTTCCGATTTCTGGAAGGCCGCCGAAGCCGGCGTCAAGAAGGCGCAGGCCGAATTGCCCGACTACAATCTCGAACTCAAGTATCCCGAGCAGTCCTCGGTCGCCATCCAGCAGCGGCTGATGGACGATCTGGTGACCGCCGGCGTCAAGGGCATCATGGTCTCGGCCGTCGACCCCAAGACCTCGACCGACGGTCTGAACAAGATCGCGTCGGAAACGGCGCTGTTCACCACCGACTCCGATGCCCCGCAGACCAAGCGCGTCGCCTATATCGGCTCGTCCAATGTCGACGCCGGCAAGCAGGCGGCCGAGATCGCCAAGAAGGCGATGCCGGACGGCGGCAAGTGCCTCGGCTTCGTCGGCCTGCTCGGCGCCGACAATGCCAAGGAACGCATCCAGGGCATGAAGGACGGCCTCGCCGGCAGCAAGATCGAACTGGTGGACGTGCGCGGCGACGACATCGACCAGGCGCGCGCCAAGAAGAATGTCGAGGACGCGCTGGTCGCCAGCCCCGACATCACCTGCATGGTCGGCTTCTATTCCTACAACACGCCGCGCATCTATGAAGCGCTGCGCGACGCCGGCAAGCTCGGCTCGATCACCGTCGTCGGCTTCGATGACGATCCGATCACGCTGGGCGGCGTCAAGGAAGGCACCGTGGCGGCCACCGTCGTGCAGCAGCCCTTCGAATGGGCCTATCAGGGCATGAAGCTGATGGCCGCCTATCTCAAGGGCGACAAATCAGGCATTCCGGAAGGCGGCCTGATCATCATCCCGACCAAGATCATCGGTAAGGACGATGTCGACACCTATGCCGCCAATCTGAAGGCGATGTCCGGAAACTGAGACCACGAGCAGTTGCGCCGGCTCAGGGTTCGCCTTGAGCCGGCGATCGTGTTGACGGGCCGGCCAAGGCCCGTCAGTCTGTAGCCCACCGGCTGCTGGCAAGCCTGATCAAATATGGCGTGATGAATTATTCCGACCCATCCATCGTCGCAACCACCCCGTTCCTCGGCCTCGAGAACGTGCGCAAGACCTATCCGGGCGTGGTGGCGCTGGACGGCTTTTCCATGGAAGTCAGGCCGGGCGAGGTGATCGGCCTGGTCGGCGAAAACGGCGCCGGCAAGTCGACCTTGATGAAGATCCTCGGCGGCGTCACCAGGCCGGACAGCGGCGCCATCACCGTCGACGGCGTTGCGCATGACGGGCTCACCGTCGAAGGCAGCCTGGGGTCGGGCATCGCCTTCGTCCACCAGGAACTCAATCTGTTCGAAAACCTCGATGTTGCCGCCAATATCTTCTTCGGCCGCGAGCCGTTGCGCGGCGGGCCGCTGAGATTGGTCGACCGCGCCAAGCTGCGCGAAATGGTGGCGCCGCTGCTGAAGCGTGTCGGCGCCAACTTTTCCGCCGATACGCCGGTTGCCTCGCTGTCGCTTGCCCAGCAGCAGATGGTCGAGATCGCCAAGGCGCTGTCGATCAAGGCCCGGCTGGTCATCCTCGACGAGCCGACATCGAGCCTGCCGCTTGCCGAAACCGACAAGCTGCTCGACGTCATCAAGGCGCTGAAGGCCGATGGCATCAGCGTCATCTTCATTTCGCACCGGCTGCATGAGGTCGAGCGCGTCGCCGACCGCGTCGTGGTGCTGCGCGACGGCATGCTGGCCGGCACCTTGCCGAAGAGCGCCATCAACCACGACCAGATGGTCAAGCTGATGATCGGCCGCATGCTGAAGGAGCGCGAGAAGGCCTCCGAGGCGGCGCGGGCGCCGGGCGCCACGGCTCTCTCGGCCAAAGCCATCCGCACCCCCGCCTACCCTGCCCGGCCGGTCGACCTCGACATCAGGCGCGGTGAAATCCTCGGCCTTGCCGGTCTTGTCGGCTCCGGCCGCACCGAACTGGCGCGGGTGTTCTTCGGCATCGACAGCACGCTTGGCGGTGGGCTCGAACTCGACGGCAAGCCGCTTGTACTGGGTTCCGCGGCCGATGCGGTCGCGCATGGCATTTTCCTGGTTCCGGAAGACCGCAAGCTGACCGGCATTTTGCTTGACCTGTCGATCGCGCAGAACATCTCGCTGCCCAACCTGCCGGCGCATGCGAAGCGTCGACTGGTGTCGGCAAGCGCCGAGACCGCCACCGCCGAGAAGCAGAAGAGCAATCTCGGCATCAAGGCGCCGTCGGTGCAGACGCGAACCGGCACGCTGTCGGGCGGCAACCAGCAGAAGGTGGTGCTGGGCAAATGGCTGGCGATGAACCCGAAGGTGATGATCCTCGATGAGCCTACGCGCGGCATCGATATCGGCGCCAAGGCCGAGATTTACGGGCTGATGCGAGCCTTGGCCGATGCCGGCGTGGCCGTGCTGATGATCTCCAGCGACATGGAAGAGGTGATCGGCGTGTCCGACCGCATCGCCGTCATGCATGAGGGCCAGATCTCGGGCATTCTCGACAAGGAACAATTCAGCCAGGAAAACGTGCTGTTGCTGGCGGTCGGCAAGCCGGCAAACTAGCGGGCTTCAGGCGATTGCCGGTCCGGCGCATTGGGGAGAAGACGATGAGCAAAAAAGATCTCGGCCTGCTGATCCTGATCCTGGTGGTCGGCGCCGTGGTGACCGCCATCAACCCGCGCTTCCTTTTGCCGATCAACCTCGCCAACACCTCGAACCTGATCGGCCTGTTCGGGATTCTCGCCATCGGCCAGGCCTTCGTCATCATCACCGGCGGCATCGAATTGTCTGTGGGATCGCTGGTGGCGCTGCTCGGCACGCTGTTCATCGATTTCATCGCTGTGCGCGACATGCCATGGCCGGTGGCGCTGCCGCTGATCCTGGTGCTGGGCGGCATCATCGGGCTGGCGCATGGCTGGCTGATCACAAGGCTGAAATTGCAGCCCTTCGTGGTGACGCTGTGCGGCCTTTTGATCTATCGCGGGGTCGCCCGTTTCTATACCGCCGACGGCACCGCCGGCTTCGCCTTCGGCCAGAATTTTCCCGAGCTCGAATTCCTCACCGCGGGCCGCAGCTATGGCGTGCCCAACAGTTTCATCGCACTGATCGTCATTTCGATCGTCATGTGGGTGGTGCTGCACCGCTCGGTGTTCGGACGCTACCTCTATGCCATCGGCAAGAACGAAGAGGCGGCTAAATATTCGGGCATCCGCACCGGCCGCGTCGTGATGGCCGCCTATGTCATCTGCGGCGTTCTGACGGCGCTGTCGGCGATCTATTTCGCCATGTACACGCGCTCGATCTCGCCGGCCAGCCACGGCCAGTTCTACGAACTCTACGCCATTGCCGCCGCCGTGCTCGGCGGCTTCTCGCTGCGCGGCGGCGAAGGCTCGCTGGTTGGCGTCATCCTGGGCACCGTGCTGCTGCAGGAGTTGCAGAACCTGGTCAATCTGCTCGGCATCCCGTCCTCGCTCAACTTCGCGGTGATGGGCGGCGTGATCCTGATCGGCGTGCTGGTCGACCAGCAATGGGGCGTGTTCCGCGCAAGGCGGCTGATGCTCGATGCCAGCCGCAAGACTGTCGCGGCCGAGTAGCGCTACATCACGCCGGAGATATCCGAGAAGGCCATCGCCTTGCGCAGTACCTCGGCGAAGCGTTCTCCGGCGGCTTCGCGCTGGCCGCCGTTGTCGATGGAGGTGACACCGGGTCCGGACAAAGCGACATTGGCGCTGCGGGCGAGCCGAGCCAGCACTTCGCCGCGCGATTCGCGGCCGCGCTGGGCGAGACGCTCGGCGAGGATTTCCGGCGAAGCGGTGATCTCGACGACAGCCAGATTGGCATAGCGCTCCCGCAGCACCGGGATGACTGCGCGCGAGACATTGGCCACGGCGACATGGCCATTGGCTATCGACCAGTCGACATCGGCCGGGATGCCATAGCGCAGGCCGTGCGCCTCCCAGGAAATGGCGAAAGCGCCGTCGGCCTGGGCCTCGGCAAAGGCGGCGTCGGCCAGCGTGTCGTGATCCTCGCTTGCGGCGTCGCTCGGCCTGGTGATGACCCGGCGGACGAACTCCAGCCTCGTCTCGTCGGCAAACAAGGTGCGGGCATAGCCGATTACCGTATCCTTGCCGGCGCCGCTCGGGCCGACGACGGCGACAAACACGCCGTTGCGGAGCGGAAAGGCCTCGCTGCTGAGTTCGCGCTCGATCGACGCCGAGACCATCAGGCGACCCGGCGCCCTTGGCGCCAGACAGTGCGCACGACCGGCACATGGTCGTCGACGCGCACACGCACCAGATCGGCGCGGCGGCCCTGTTCGATGACGCCGCGGTCGTTGAGGCCGATCGCCTCGGCCGGATTCTTCGACACCATCGCAACCGCCTGCGGCAGGGAAATGCCCTCGACGACGTCGCCGAGGAAGAAGGCCGACTGGATCAGGCTGAAGGGAATGTAGTCGGACGACAATATGTCGAGCAGGCCGTCGCCGGCCAGCGTGCGGGCCGAGACATTGCCCGAATGCGAGGAGCCGCGCATGACGTTGGGCGCGCCCATCAGTACGCCGAGCCCGGCATCCTTCGAGGCCTTGGCGGCTTCCAGCGTGGTCGGGAATTCCGCGACGCGCACGCCCTGCTCGATCGCCTCGTCGACATGGCCTGATGTGGCGTCGTCATGGCTCGCCAGCACAATGCCCCGCTCGTTGCAGGCGGCTGATATCGCCACCCGGTTCGGTCCCGAATTCTTCGCCGATTCCGACATCCGCTTTTCGCAGAACAATTGGAAGTCGCGATCGGTCAATTTCAGCTTGCGCTGATAGTAATGGGCGTAGGTCTCGAGATTGACGAACTGACGCTGTCCCGGCGCATGGTCCATCAGCGAGGCCAGCTTGACCCGCTCGTCGCCATCGAAATTGGCGAAAGCCCGCAAGCAATCCGGCGCCGAGACCTCGCAGCGCAGGTGCAGGAAATGGTCGGCCCGCAACCGGTCTTTCGCGACGCTGTCCTCGATCGCGCCGGCGAGCTTGCGGATGTCGTCGGAGGTAATATCCGCGTCCTCGTCCATGCCGACACGCAAAGCGTCGAGCACGGTGGTGATGCCGGCGGTGGCCACCTGCGCGTCATGGGCAAGGACGGCGGCGATCGGGTTCCAGCGCACTTTCGGGCGCGGCGCATAGTGGCCTTCGAGATGGTCAGTGTGCAGCTCGACCAGGCCGGGAATGATGTAGTCGCCACCCATGTCCTCGCCGCCCATGCTCCCGCCGGTGTGGCCGGTGCCGGCGTCGACGCCGGAGATAAAACCGTCGCGCAGCACGAGCGACCCTTCGACGATCTCGTCGGCAAGCACGATGCGGGCGTTGTGGAGAACAGTTTCGGCGGTCATTCAGGCAGTCCTTGCTTACTCGGACGAATTGCGGTCAGGCGGTTTTTCGGGCAGCGCGGCGGCCGAGCGCATGATGCGAAAGCACCATGAACGGAGCGCCCGGTTCGGTTTCGACGAACAGCGTCAGCGCATCCACCAGCACCGGCTGCTGCAGCACATCGGCGAACAGGCTGTCAATTGCCGCGCGCAGACGTTGGCTTTCCTGCGGCCCGGCCCGGCCGGACAGTGTCATGTGGAAGCGAAAGGTCTCAAACACATAGGGATAGCCCCACTGGCAGAGATTGCGGAACTCGGCCGGCTTCAGCGAATCCGGGCTGCGCCGCTCGATCTCGGCCTCGGTGAGCGGCGCGCGAAAACGGTCGAAGCTAAGCACGACATCATCGGCGAAACGGTTGAGCGGCGGCAGCGGGCCTTCCGGCAGCAAAGCGAAGAAACCATCGATCTGGCTGACGACCAGGCGCGGGATGGTGACCGTCGGCGTTGCTTCGGCAAAGGCGTCCAGCGCCGCGCGCAACGAGCTTTCAGTTTCGTTGGCGGCCAACCGGAAGGGCGCTTTCAGCGTCGCATGAAAACCGTAGCGCCGCGCCGATGCGGTGTGAAAGGCGACTTCGGCCGCCGACAGCTCGCCCACCGCCTCGACCGGCCTGGTGGCGGCGCCAAAGGGGTCGCGACCCAGCCAGTTGGCGGCGATCCGCGCCAGCGGCTCGTCCTGCATCGGGGTGAAATAGATGGCGTAGCGCATCGAAAATCCTCGTCAGCCCGCTGCCATAGGTGATTTCCATGACGGATTGACGAAGCTTATGCGGGTTTTCGAAGGCAAATCGACCCCGCAGGTCCTTAGCCGACGATTTTTCGCTGCTGGACCAACAGCTTCCGCCGCAAGCGAAGGCCGATCAGGCCTTCATCAGCCACTCGTGCTCGGGCGCGTTGTGGAACTTCCACGTCCGCTTCGGCCCGGCCATGACGTTAAGGTAATAGAGGTCGTAGCCGTGACAGGCCGCGCACGGATGATAGCCCTTGGGCACCAGCACGACATCGCCGTCCTCGATCGCCATCGCCTCGTCCAGTTCGCGGGCGCCCGACTTGTCGGCGTCGGTGTAGACCCGCTGGAAGGCAAAGCCCTGCGGCGGGTTGAGGCGGTGGTAATAGGTTTCCTCAAGATAGGATTCGGCAGGCAGATTGTCCTGGTCGTGCTTGTGCGGCGGGTAGCTCGATGTGTGGCCGCCGGGCGTGATGACCTCGACCACCAGCAGCGAGTCGGCGGGCTTGCCCTCGGGCAATATGTTGGTGACGTAGCGCGTGTTGGTGCCTTTGCCCCGAGTCTCCTGGCCGAGGTCGTCGGGTGCGATGACGCGAACGGGCAAGCCGCCGCCCAGGCCCGGCGCCGAACAGACCGCGAGTTCGAGATCGGTGTCGGCGGTGACCGACCAGTCCGAACCCTCCGGGATATAGACCGACCACGGCTTGCCCTCGAAGGGCGACATGCGCTCGCCGAGCAGGCCGAGTTCCCGGCCGCCGGCCCTTGCCGTGCCCTTGCCGGTGACGAACACCAGGCAGACTTCGCGATCCCGCGTCTTGCCGGATGCGGTCGCGCCCGGCTTCAGCCGGTGCAGGTCGAAGCCGACATAGGTCCATCCGGCGCTTTTGGGCGTGACATGGGCGACGCGGCCATGGCCCTTGTCGGCTTTGACGAGCAGTTTCGACATGTTTTGTCTCTCCTATCGCATGTCTTCGAGGTCGGCCTCTCAACTTCGTCATCCTAGGGCGAAGCAGGAGCGAAGCTCCGTCGCGAAGACCCTAGGATGACGAAGCGAGGGACGTTCCGGCCAATCATCGACGTAGGCGATACGCCAGGTGTCCAGTGTCCGACCCGCAAGCCCTTCCGAGCCACGGCCGCTTCATTCCTTCGGTTCGGCGTCCGCCTTCGCTTCGCCGGTCTTCGGTCGATCAGGCGCAGCCTTGCTCTCCTCCACCGGCTTGTAAAGATAGAAGAACTGCCAGACGGCGTAGGCGGCAAAGCCGAGCGCAATGATGCCCCAGAATGGGGTGCCGGAGGCGAATTCTATTCCGGCCCAGATCACGCAGACGGCGACGACGGCAACGCGCCGCCACAGCGGCCGGAAGAACGGGTGCTCGTAATCCTTCATCGGATCGCCTCAGGCATTGGGAAAACCCTGCGTTTCCACCGTGTAGCCGGCCGCCGTCATCACCCGCATCAATTCCTTGTGGCCGACCTGCGCCATCTTGAGCGGCGGGTTCTTCTTCGGGTCCTGCTCGGCCTCGACGACGAACCAGCCTTCATAGCCATGGTCGGCGAAGCGCTGCACAATGGCGCCGAAATCAAGCGAACCGTCGCCAGGCACCGTGAAGGCACCGAGCGCCACGGCGTCGAGAAAGGACTGCTTTGTGCGGTCGAGCCCGTCGATCACGCCCATGCGCACATCCTTCACATGGACATGGCTGATGCGCTTGTGGTGGTTGTCGATGGCGCGCAGCACGTCGCCACCGGCAAAGGCGAGATGCCCTGCATCGAGCAGCAACGGAATGCCTTCGCCGGAATGGCGCATGAAGGCATCGAGCTCCGGCTCGGTCTCGACCACCGCCGCCATGTGATGGTGATAGGACAGCGGCATGCCTTGCTCTGCGCACCATTCGCCGAACTCGGTGAGGCGCCTGGCATAGGCCCTCATCTCGTCATTCGACAATTTCGGCTTGGTGGCGAGAGGCCTGGAGCGATCGCCCTGGATCGAGCGGCCGACCTCGCCATAGACGATGCAAGGCGCATTAACCGCCTTGAACAGGTCGATCATCGGCTGGATGCGATCCTTGTTCTTGCCCATGTCCTCATCGACCAGCGTGCCGGAGAACCAGCCGCCGCACAGCGTCACGTCGGCCTTTTTCAGGATAGGCAGCATGATTTCGGGGTCATTGGGAAAGCGGCGGCCCATTTCCATGCCGGTGAAGCCGGCCAAGCGCGACTGGCGCAGGCACTCTTCCAGCGAGACGTCGTCGCTGAGTTCGGCAAGATCGTCGTTCCACCACGCAATGGGGGACATGCCCAGTTTGGCTTTCAAGTTTTAGCTCCGGTCTCTTGTTCACCCTCCCCCTTGTGGGGAGGGTCGCTGCGAAGCAGCGGGGTGGGGGTGCGGCGCCAGACCCCCACCCCGACCTGCGGTCCGACCTCCTCACAAGGGGGAGGTAGGGGGCAGCGCTGACTTAGCATCAATCGCCAATTGTCTGCATCTGCCGCTTTTCGTCATAGGCTTTGCGCGCTGCGTTGACCTGCGGCCGTGCGGAGACTTCCGGCACCGCGACATCCCACCAATGGCCGCCGGCATCGGTGGAAATCAGCGGGTCGGTGTCGATGACCAACACGGTGGTGCGGTCGTTGGTTTTCGACTTTTGCAGCGCAGTCTCCAGGCCGGTGATCGACGGCACCTTCTCGGCAATAGCGCCCATGCTCGCCGCATGCGCGGCGAAGTCGATGTCGGGCAGGATCTCGTGGCGCGCGTCCTTCAAGAGGTTGTTGAAGTTGGCGCCGCCGGTGGCCATCTGCAGCCGGTTGATGCAGCCATAACCCCTGTTGTCGAGCACCACGATGGTCAGCTTCAAGCCAAGCATCACCGACGTGGCGATTTCGGAATTCATCATGAGGTAGGAGCCGTCCCCGACCATGACGACTACCTCCTGGTCGGGCTTGGCCATCTTGGCGCCGAGCCCGCCGGCAATCTCGTAGCCCATGGTCGAGAAGCCATATTCGCCATGGTACGAGCCGGGCGCGCCTGCCTGCCAGAGCTTGTGCAACTCGCCCGGCAAACCGCCCGACGCATTCAGCAGCGTTACGCCGGACCCCAGCGCGCGCTGCACGGCGCCGATCACCTGCGCGTCCGACGGGAAGGCGGCGTTGGTCGACGCCGTCACCTTGGAGGCTTCGGCCTGCCAAGCCTTCTTGCCCTGGGTCGCATTGTCGGTCCATGTCGCCGGTGCTTTCCAGCTCCCCAGCGCAGCACCGAGTTCGGCGAGCCCTTCGGCCGCATCGGCGACCAGCGGCAGCGCGCGGTGCTTGCCGGCGTCGAAAGGCTGCACGTTGAGGCCGATGATGGTCTTGCCGGAGTTCTTGAACAGCGCCCACGAGCCGGTGGTGAAATCCTGCAGGCGGGTGCCGATGGCGAGCACGACATCGGCTTCCTCGGCCAGCCGGTTGGCCGCGGACGTGCCGGTGACGCCAACCGCCGCCATGTTGAGCGGATGTGTGTCGGGCAGCGAGGACTTGCCGCCTTGCGTCTCGCAGACCGGAATGCCGGCGCTCTCGGCGAATTTCGCCAGTTCGTCCGAAGCCTGCGCATACAGCACGCCGCCGCCGGCGATGATCAGCGGTTTTTTCGCACCCTTCAGCGCGGTGACCGCCGCCGCCAATTCATGCCGGTCCGGACGCGGCCGGCGCTGGTGCCAGACGCGCTCGGCGAAAAAGCTCTCGGGATAGTCATAGGCCTCGGCCTGCACGTCCTGGCAGAGCGACAGCGTCACCGGGCCGCATTCCGCCGGATCGGTCAGCACCTGCATGGTCCGCGCCAATGCCGGGATGATCTGCTCGGGACGGGTGATGCGGTCGAAATAGCGCGACACCGGACGGAAGCAGTCATTGACCGTCGCGGTGCCGTCGGAAAAGTCCTCGGCCTGCTGCAGCACCGGATCGGGGATGCGGTTGGCGAAGACATCGCCCGGCAAAAACAGGACGGGCAACCTGTTTACGTGGGCGAGCGCCGCCGCCGTCACCATGTTGAGCGCACCGGGGCCGATCGAAGAGGTCGCGGCCATGAAGCGGCGGCGGAAATTGGCCTTGCCATAGGCGATCGCCGCATGCGCCATCGCCTGCTCATTGTGGGCGCGGAAGGTCGGCAATTCGTCGCGCAGCTGGTACAGCGCCTCGCCGATGCCGGCGACATTGCCGTGACCGAAGATCGCCCAGACACCGCCGAAGATGGGCACTCGTCTGCCGTCGATCTCGGTCATCTGCTNATCTGCTTGCTCAGAAAGCGGGTCAGCGCCTGCGCCATCGTCAGGCGGATTGTCTTGCTCATGGTGTTTTCCTCCGCAGTCCTCTTGCCGCGCCTTTATGCTGCTTTACGGCCACGCGCGGCAAGCCACGCTTCGGTCAACTGTTCGAAGCGCGCGGCCATGTCGGCGATAGCCTCGTCATCCGTCATCTTGCCTGCCAGCCATCGTTCGGCGGCGTGGACGAAGATGGTGCGGCCGACGGCAAAGCCCTTGACGATCGGCGCCTTGGCGGTGGCGGCAAAGGCCGCTTCCAGTTCGTCCTGCGGCGCTTCGAGACCCAGCAGCACGACGCCACGACACCAGGGATCGTGCTTCAGGATCACCGCTTCGATCTTGGCCCAGGCGCCGGCCGACGCCTGCGGTTCGAGCTTCCACCAGTCCGGCTTGATGCCAAGCGCATAGAGTTCTTCCAGGGCGCGCGGGATGGTCGTTTCGTCGAGCTTGCCGTGCTTGCCGGCGATGATCTCGACCAGAAGCTCCCGGCCGACCTTCCGCGCGGCTTCGAACAGCGAGCGCAGCTTCTGCTGCTGCTCATCCTTGAGCGCTGCCGGATCGTCGGGGTGATAGAAGCACAGGCATTTGATGCAGTGGTCGACCGGCCATTCCACCAGTTGCGAGCCGATGTCCTGCGAGAACTCGAAGCGCAGCGGCCGCGAGCCCGGCAGTTCGACGGGACGGCCGAGCCAGGCAAAGGGGTGGCGGGCGAATTCGAACATCGCTTCGCGGCCATGCTTCTCGTCGATCAGCATGCCATAGCCGTCGCGGCCGGCGGCGACTTTCGCCGCAGCCTTGACCGCCAGCACCTTGAAATCGCGGATGCGCGCCGGATCGGCGCCGGTCTTTGCCGCGACGTCCTCAAGCTGCACACGGTGGTCGCAGGCGAGCGCCATCATCGAGGGGATATCGCGGCGGCGGGTCGTCGCCCAATGGATGTGGTTGATCGCCTCGTCCTTGCGCAGAGCGAGGTGCTTGCTGCCGTTCCTGAGGAAGAACTGCAATTCCTCGAAGGTCGGATATTCCGGCGCGCAGAGCAGCCGCGACACGGCGAAGGCGCCGCAGGCATTGGCCCAGGTCGCCGCCGTCGCGTGGTCTTCGCCTCCCAGCCAGCCGCGCAGGAAACCGGACATGAAGGCATCGCCCGCGCCCAGCACATTATAGATCTCGATCGGAAAGCCCTTGCCGACGATGCCGTCTTCCAGATCGTCGCTGACCGGCCCGTCATAGACGATGCAGCCCATGGCGCCGCGCTTCAGTACGATGGTTGCCTTGGACAGCGCGCGGATCGTCTTCAGCGCGCTCAGGCAATCGTCGGCGCCCGAGGCGATCATGATCTCTTCCTCGGTGCCGACGATGAGGTCGCAATCGGGCAGCACCGTCTTCAGCTGGGCCGAGACGCGGTCGGATTTGACATAGCGCTCAAAACCTTCGGCATGGCCGGCGAGCCCCCAGAGGTTGGGGCGGTAGTCGATGTCGAACACCACCTTGCCGCCCCTGGCCTTGATGATGCGGATCGCCTTGCGCTGGGCGGCGTCGCTGTTGGGCCGGGAAAAATGCGTGCCGGTGACGACGATCGAGCGGGCCGAGGCGATGAAGGCTTCATCGATGTCTTCTTCGGCGAGCGCCATGTCGGCGCAGTCGCTGCGATAAAAGATCATTGGCGAGACGCCTTCGCTCTCGACCGAAAGCAGCACCAGGGCCGTCAGCCGTTCCTGGTCGGTCTTGAGCCCATCGACATTGACGCCTTCGCGCCGCAGCTGCTCGCGGATGAAGCGGCCCATCTGCTCGTCGCCGACGCGGGTGAGCAGCGCCGAGCGCAGGCCTAGTCTCGCCGTGCCAACCGAGATGTTGGCCGGGCAGCCGCCGACCGATTTGGCAAAGGAGGTGATGTCCTCCAGCCGCGAGCCGATCTGCTGGCCGTAAAGGTCGACGGAAGCGCGACCGATGGTGATGACATCGAGCGTCGCCTGTTTGGCGTCCACGGCTTCGCTCATTGGAACCTCCCGTCGGTCTTGTTGTCTTGAGCAACGTAGTTGGGGGACACGCGCGAGCGGCAGCGTGGCGCCGGGAATATGAAATAATAATTCCAATCCATAGTCAATATGGAATGAGCATTCCTTCCTTTAAAAGTGCCGAAGAGCGATGGCTGCTGGAGACTTAGGATGGAGACCCGTTACCGCGCAACCAGATGTGGATCGAGACGAGTTTGAGGGGGAAAGCCGCCAGCCGACAAAACGATTCGGTTATGAAAAAGCACGCCAGACCACACTCCCAAGGTCGGGAGAGTAGCGGGCGATGATAGCCTCCTGATCATTTTCCTGCGTCAGAGTTACCTGCTTCCCAGTAGCGTCACCTAGCAATCGCACAAAGCGGTCAAGGTGCTCAATCTCAGTTTCTCCGCTGACTTGCCTAGGATCGAAGTCGAACTCGATTTCGACAACGGTGAAGAAGTGACATGCAAGCTGGATTGGCCCGACGTAAAAAGAAAGTAGGCTGTCTGTTTCGCTTTCCAGGGCGGCTTCGACCCCCAATGGCATCGATTCGATCTTGCCGGAGACACTGAAATTGGCGGGGTCCATTCGAGGAGGATGTCCCAGACGGCCTGCCAATCTGCCTCAGACGTGTTCAGAACGTAGATATCTCGCCATGAGCCGTCCCAAGCGAAATCCGATGCGATCTGTTCCCAATTCATGCATGAACCATTCTCGATGAACTTCGGTTCTAGCATGGCATACGGGATGATCCCTTTCCACAGATCCCAAGTCCGCATTTTCCGGACGGAAAACCGCTTCACGCCTTTTTCTGGGATTGCCTAGACCTTGCGCTTCTTTCCGGTGCTGCGCCGCTTCTCGCCGACGCCGACGGTGAGCGCCATGGCCAGCGCCATGGTGGCCGACAGCGAGCGGAAGCCGGCAAAATCGGCCTCGGCAACCTCGAACCAGACCTTGGCGAACTGCGCTAGTGGCGAAAACGAACTGTCGGTGATGGCGATGATCGGCACGCCCTGTTCGGAAATGGTGCGGGCCTCCTCGATGGTGGCCGGCGCATAGGGCGAGAAACTGATGGCAATGACGGCGTCCGCCGGGGTGGCGAAGGCGACCATCTCGGCATTGAGGCCGGCGGCGGATTCGATCAGCTGGTTGCGGATCTTCAGCTTGCCCAAGGCATAGGCAATGTAGCTCGCCACCGGGTAGGAGCGGCGCTTGGCCAGGACATAGATGGTCTCGGCCTTGGCCAGCAGCGAGATCGCGTCTTCCAGATGCGCCTCGTCCAGCGAGCGCGAAATGTCGTTGAGCGAAGTGCTGGCGGCGGCGACGAAGCCGTCGAAGATGGCTCGGTGTCCAGCACCCGCATCGGCCTTGGCGCGCAGCGCCTGCAGGCGTTCGTCATAAGAGGAATTGCGCTCGCGCAGCCGCTCGCGAAACACCTGCTGCAGGCTGGTGAAGCCGTCAAAGCCTAGTTGCTGGGCAAAGCGGATCAAGGTGGACGGCTGCACGCCCGCCGAAGCGGCGATGCTGGCGGCGGTGCCGAAGGCGATGTCATCGGGATTGTCGAGCGCATAGGCGGCGATCTGGGCGATGCGCTTGGGCAAGGTTTCACGGCGATCGAGGATCGTGGCGCGCAGCGTCTCGAAGTCGCGAGGTACCCGTTCGTCCATCGTCGCCCCGTCCAAGCTCATCTAGAGCATGATGCCGAAAAGTGTGCAGCGGTTTTCGGACGACATCATGCTCTCTTTAACCCAAGTGACGTCCTCTCTGCCCCATCATAGCGAGCCTGCGCAAGAAGGCCATAAAAAATGAGCAGACATTCCATTCGGAGAAGAAATGGACTAATTCATCCATCGATCGCTTCAGGTATTGGGAGAAAGAAATGGTCGGCGTTGGTCTTATTGGCACGGGTTTCATGGGCAAATGCCACGCCATTGCGTGGAGCGCCGTCGGCGCCGTCTTTCCCGATGTCGCCAAGCCGAAGCTGGTCCATCTCGGCGAGGTCAACGAGGAGCTGGCCAAGCGCAAGGCCGGTGAGTTCGGCTTCGCCAAGGCGTCGGGCGACTGGCGTGCCGTCGTCAACGACCCCGAGGTCGATATCGTCTCGCTGACCACGCCCAACCAGTTCCATCCGGAGATGGCCATCGCTATTCTCGAAGCCGGCAAGCATCTGTGGTGCGAGAAGCCGATGGCGCCGAGCTTTGCCGAAGCAGCGGCGATGGCGGCCGCGGCGAAGAAGTCCGGCAAGGTCGCAGCGCTTGGCTACAACTACATACAGAGCCCGGCCATCCGCCACATCGGCGCGCTGCTCGAGGAAAAGATCATCGGCGAGGTCAACCATCTGCGCATCGAGATGGACGAGGACTTCATGGCCGACCCCGAAGCGCTGTTCTTCTGGAAGCATGAGGCCGCATCCGGCTATGGCGCGCTCGACGATTTCGCCGTGCATCCGCTGTCGCTGGTCTCGACGCTGTTCGGCCGCGTCGCAAAAGTCATCTGCGACATGGCCAAACCCTATGTCGACCGCAAGCTGGCCAGCGGCGGCCGCCGTGCGGTGGAGACCTACGACATCGCCAGCGTTTTGATGCATCTGGAAAACGGCATTGCCGGCACGCTGCTGGTCAACCGCTCGGCCTGGGGCCGCAAGGGCCGCATCGCCATACAGATTTTCGGCTCCAAGGGATCGATCCTGTTCGACCAGGAGCGGATGAACGAAATCCAGCTCTACGTCACCGCCGATCGCCCGACCGAACAGGGCTACCGCACCATATTGATGGCGCCGCACCACAAGCCTTACGACGCCTTCCTCCCGGCGCCGGGCCATGGGCTCGGTTTCAACGACCTCAAGATCATCGAGTGCCACGAATTGCTGACGCGGCTTGCCGGCAAGCCGGCACGGGTCATCGAATTTGCCGAAGGGCTGGAGATCGAGCGCACCGTGCACGCGATGGCGAGGTCGTTCGAGGAGAAGCGCTGGGTGGATGTGCGGTAAGATCCGCTTCAGCCGCCAGCGACAGCGTTCGCCTCCCAGCCACTGACCCAGACCTGCCGCAGGCGATCGCCTTCGCCCTTGAAGCGCAGCCCGGTCGCCCGGCAATTCGCGATGCGGTCGCTGCGGAAATTGCGGATGGCCTGGCGCAATTCGCACCAGGCGACGATGTTGGCGGTCTCTGAATAGTAGATCAGCGCGATCGGACGGATCAGCCGCTCGGAGGCGCGGCCGATTTCGTCGCGATAGGACAGGTCGAGCTTTTCCTCGTCGCGGATTGCGCGGCGCACCAGCGCCAGATCGATGGTGCCGATTGCCGGTGCAGCGAGCCCCCAGACATGCAGTGCGTTGGCGTCGAACGCCTGGCGCAACGGCGGCGGCACGGCGCCGGCGATCTTGGCGCTGACGCGCTTGGCCGCCTGCTTGAGCTCGCTGTCTCCCGTGCGCTCCAGCAGCGCCAGCGACAGGACGATCGCCTCCATCTCCTCGATCGAAAACATCAGCGGCGGCAGGTCGAAGCCGGGCCGCAATATATAACCGATACCGCGCCCGCCTTCGATCGGCACGCGCATCGCCTGCAGTGCGGCGATGTCGCGATAGATCGAACGCATCGTGACTTCCAGCTGCCCGGCGATCATGGCCGCCGTCACCGGCTGCCGCGCCAGCCGCAGGATCTGGATGATCTCGAACAGGCGCGACGCCTTGCGCATTTCCTCTTCCCTGATGAAACGCTACTGACACATCCCCGTCAGTTGGGATGATTTATTGACTGCCTATCGGGTTGAAAATCAACAAATTCCTCAACGGCACCCCAGCAGGAAGCGACAGGCAACTGACATGAGTTACGCGGAAAATCTCTGGCTGTTCTTTATCCTGCTGTCCGGCATCATCATCGTGCCCGGCATGGACATGCTGTTCGTGCTTGCCAATGCGCTCACCGGCGGCCGCGACCGGGGCCTCGCCGCCACCGGCGGCATCATGGTCGGCGGCATCGTGCACACGCTGAACGGCGCCATCGGCGTCGGCCTGCTGATGCATTTCGTACCGATCCTGTACAAGCCGCTGCTGATAGCCGGCGCCGCCTACATGGCCTTCATCGGCATCTCGCTGATGCGCAGTTCCATCACCGTCGGCCATGACGGGCCCGCCGGCAGCCGTACGGCCTGGAAGGCCTTTCGCCAGGGACTGGTGACCTGCCTGATCAACCCGAAGGCCTATCTCTTCATATTTGCCGTCTATCCGCAGTTCCTGAAGCCGGATTACGGCCCGATCTGGATGCAGGCGACGGTCATGGGCTTGCTGACGGTGGCGACTCAGGCCGCGATCTATGGCGGGCTCGCCATCACCGCCGGCCGCAGCCGCAATCTGCTGGTGGCCAATCCGCGGAAGACCGCGTTTGCGGGCCGGGCGGCCGGACTGCTGCTGTTTGCGGTCTCGGTGTTTACGGCATGGGAAGGGTTGAGGGCAGCGTGATCCCGATCAAGCGATGACGCCGCGTTTCTTCGCCTCGGCGCGGCGCTTGCGGATCACTGTCCCGGTCTTTTCGTCGTCGAGGGCGGCAGCTACCCCGTCCGCGAGACCGATGACGTCATGACCGCCTCACGCCTTCGCCCAAGACGACGAGAAGCTCGTCCAATTGCTCGAACGTCTCGCCCATCGCATCCGCCGCCCCGGTACCGGCCGCGTCGAGAGCCTCCTTCGAGGGATAGAGTTCGTGCATGACCAGCAGCGTATTACCACCCTTTTCCTCGAAGGTCAGCGTGGTGACGGGTCCACCGTCACCACCTTCGTCATTGGTCCAGACAAGGCGTGAGTGCGGTGTCACTTCGATATACCTGCCGAAGAATTCGTGAAGGTCCGAGGCGTCGTGGCCGAACACCAGGCGGTACGTGCCTCCGGTACGAGCATCCATCTCACATGAACGCAGGAACATGCCCATCGACTTCGGCACCCACCACTGCTTGAACAGCTCGGGCTTCGTCCACGCCTCGAACACGATGCGCGCCGGACCGTTGACTGTTCGCGTGACGACCAGCTCGCGCTCGGACTTCCGTTCGACCGTCGTGCGGTTGTTCGTGGGCTCACTCTCGGTTCTTTGGCGCATCGGCTTTCTCCTTCCGTTTCAATTCCTCGACAACCTTGTCCAACTCGTTGAAGCGTGCGTCCCAGAGCAGGCGGTGCCGCTCGATCCAGGCCGCCTCTTCCTCCAGTCCGCGCAGGCCGAGCTTGCAGGTCCGCACGCGGCCAACCTTCTGCGTGGTGACGAGCCCCGCCTGCTCCAGGACGCCGACGTGCTTCTTCATGCCCGTGAGGGTCATGTGGAATTTTCCGGCAAGCTCGGTGATCGAAGCGTCTGCGCGTCCGAGCTGCTCCAGAACGCCACGCCGGGTGGCGTCCGAGAGCGCGGCGAACGAGGAATCCAAGTCGGTATACTGAACCATACGGTTCAGTATTTAGCAGACCGGTTGCCGGGGTGCAAGGGGAGCCGCAGCGTCCTTCCCGCGCATCGCCTCGTATCAGGCGGCGCCCGGCCGGTTCTCCATCATGGCGCGGCGGGCTGAGCGGCGCCATTCTACGGCGCCGGCGAGGCCGTGCAGCACAGTCTCTGTGGTCGCCCAGTCGATGCAGCCATCTGTGATGCTCTGGCCATAGACGAGCGGCTTGCCTGATACCACGTCCTGCCGGCCGGCGACGAGATTGCTCTCGATCATGACGCCGATGATACGCTCGTCCCCTGCTGCCACCTGGCCGGCGACATCGGCCGCCACCTTCGGCTGGTTCTCCGGCTTCTTGCTCGAGTTGGCGTGGCTGACATCGATCATCAGACGGGGGGCGACGCCGATGCGGGCAAGTTCGACCGAGGCCGCCTCGACGCTCGCCGCATCGTAATTCGGCTGAACGCCGCCGCGCAGGATGACGTGGCAGTCCTCATTGCCGGTAGTAGTCGCAATGCCGCTGCGTCCGCCCTTGGTCACCGCCATGAAATGATGCGGCTGAGCGGCGGATTTCACCGCCTCGGCGGCGATCCTGAGATTGCCGTCGGTGCCGTTCTTGAAGCCGACCGGGCAGGACAGGCCGGAAGCCAGTTCGCGGTGGATCTGGCTCTCGGTGGTGCGCGCGCCGATGGCGCCCCAGGCGACGAGGTCGGCAATGTATTGCGGCGTCGTCATGTCGAGAAATTCGGTGGCCGAGGGCAGGCCGAGATTGTTGACCGCCGACAGCACGTTGCGCGCCATCCGCAGTCCCTTGTCGATGTTGAAGCTGCCGTCGAGATCGGGGTCGTTGATAAGGCCCTTCCAGCCGACAGTCGTGCGCGGCTTTTCGAAATAGACCCGCATGACGATCTCCAACCGGTCGGACAGGGTCTCGCGCAGCGCCACCAGCCGGCTGGCATAGTCAACGGCTGCGACCGGGTCGTGGATCGAACACGGGCCGACGATGACAAGCAGCCGGTCGTCGGTGCCGTTCAAGATGGCATGGGTGGCGTTGCGTGATGCGCTCACGGTGCGCGTTGCCGTCAGCGTGCGCGGGATCTCCCGCATCACCTCGTCCGGCGTACTCAATTCTCGGATTTCCTTGACCCGAAGATCGTCTGTGGTGGTCAACACGGCTTTCTGCTCCTGTTTTTAGGAGACCTGCCGGCTGATACAAAAAAGCCGCCAGGTCTGGCGGCTGTTCGGACTTGTTGCTGCAATCTTCAGATCGAGCGCAATCCTCCCGCCGCCAGCGAGCTGCTAAAGTACCAATACGAGGCGGTCAGGTTGATCATCAGGCGTCATATAGTCGATGCCGAGGCGCTTGTCACGTGGGGTATGCGGAGACAATTCGGGATGGGCCGAATCCTCGCGATTTCGTCATCCCTGGGCGGAGCAGGAGCGAAGCTCCGTCGCGGAGACCCTGGGATCCATTCCGTGACCTGGGCCGTGGAGTGCGGCGGAGCAGAATTCTGGACCGTAGCAGCGCTCTGAAGTCGCGGCATGGATCCTCGGGTCTGCGCTGCGTCGCTACGCTCCTTGTTCCGCCCGTGGATGACGAAGTGCCGGCGGTTTCGCCAATCGCCAACACGTATAACGCGGAGCGGCTCATGCGGTCCAGGGATCGAAGAGTTCAATTCCCAAGCCTTCGAAATGTTTCGTATTGCGCGTTGCCAAGGTGAGCTCGTGCGCAATCGCAGTGGCTGCGATCAGGCCGTCCATCGACGACAGACCACGACCGCGGCGCTTGCCAAGACCCATCAGGTCGCTCCAGGCCAAGGCAACCGCATCGTCCACCGGCAAACCCGCTGTTCGAAGCGCTGGGGCAGATCCCGGGCGAGCCATTCGGCCAGCGCCTCGCGTTTGCGGCCCTCATCCATCAGAGAGACGCCGCGCCGGATCTCGGCGATCGACACTACGCTGATGAAGGAGCGGTCCTCATCAAGCTCGTCCAGCCAGCCCAGGACACGTGCGACAGGCGCTGGCCTCGTCACCTCGGACAGGATGTTCGTGTCGAGCAGCAGTCTCACAGCGGCAGGTCACGCGGTTCGTCGCGCTGACGTTCAAGCTCGAGATCGGCGCCGCGCAGCGGCGAGTCCAGCAGGAACTCGGCAAGCGTACCCTTGCGTGCGATCTTGCGCTGCCATTCCTCGGCCGAGACGACAACCACGCTTGGTTTGCCGTTCTTGGTGATCGTCTGCGGCGAGGACTGCGCGCGCTCGATGACCTCGGAGAGCCGGGCTTTTGCCCCGGCAACCGTCCAGTTGGTGCCTTTGGATGACGTTAGCATCGCATCCCTCGTGACTATCATGACTATCATGACTATCTGGGAATGGCGATGTTGCTGCAACAGGGTTTGAAGCTACTCCGGCGAGGTCCCCGCGACGTTCTGGTCATAGTCGACCAGCGAGCCGGTCATGACACCGGATTGCGGGCTGGCCATGTAGCTGATCAGCCGCGCCAGTTGGTCGGGCTTCACCAGTTGGCCCATGGGCTGGCCGGCCTCTGCCTTTGCCAGCCAGTCGTCGGAGGCACCGTGCCATTTCTTCTGCACGATGTCCTCGCCCTCGGTGTCCATCCAGCCCGGCAGAACGGCGTTGCAGCGGATGCGGTTGGAGCGATAGGCGTTGGCGACGTTCTTGGTCAGCGTCGCCAGCGCACCCTTGCTCGAGGAATAGGGCGCGAGGAACGACTGGCCGCAATGCGCCGACATCGACAGCACGTTGACGATCGAACCCGGCGCTTTCTTGTCCAGCAGATGCGCCACCACGCCCTGCATCAAGAAGAAGGGGCCGCGCACATTGGTCTGGAAAATCTGGTCGAACACCTCTTCCGAAGTTTCGACAAGTGAACCACGCGCGGACGTGGCGGCGGCGTTGACCAGCGCGTTGATGGTGTCGAAATGCGAGACGGCGGTGGCCACGGCGCGCTTGCAGTCCGCCACTTTCGAGACGTCGGCGCTGATGAAGATCGCATCGACGCCTGCCTTCTTGAAGTGGGCGACAGCCTTGTCGCCCTTCTCCTCCGAACGGCCGATCAGCGCCAGCGCCTTGCAGCCTTCGTCGGCCAAGGCCTCGGCAACGGCAAAGCCGATGCCTTGCGCGCCGCCGGTGACGATGGCGCGCGTGTTCGAATTGCGATCGGCTGATGTGCTCATCGCTCTGCTCCTGTGCCCTGGTTTCGGTTCTTACTTGTCGAGGCGGACGGTCTTGCCCGATGTCGCCGATTTCAGCGCCGCATCGGCCAGCTTCAGCGCCACGAGGCCGTCGGCGCCGCTCGGCGATGCCTTCTTGCCCGAGGTTGCAGCAGTGATGAAGGCGGCGATCTCGATGGCGTAGGCGTCGAGATAGCGGGTCATGAAGAAATCGTGCAGCGGCGGGCGCGTATAGCCCTTCTCATTGGCGACCTCGATCGACACCGGCCGCTGGTTCTCGGCGGCGACCATGCCCTTGGAGCCATGCACCTCGATGCGCTGGTCGTAGCCATAGGTGGCGCGGCGCGAATTGGAGATGACGGCCTGCTTGCCGGATGCGGTTTCGAGGATGACGCTGACCGAATCGAAATCGCCGGCCTCACCGATCTTCTTGTCGACCAGAACCGAGGCATGGGCGCTGACCGCGACCACCTCTTCGCCGAGCAGGAAGCGCGCCATGTCGAAATCGTGGATGGTCATGTCGCGAAAGATGCCGCCCGAACGCTTGATGTAGTCGACCGGCGGCGCACCTGGATCGCGCGAAGTGATGGTGACCATCTCCACCTTGCCGATGGCGCCGTCGTCGATCGCCTTGCGTACGGCGGCGAAGTGCGGATCGAAGCGGCGGTTGAAACCGACCATCAGCGTCGCCTTGGCCTTGTCGACCACGGCCAGGCATTTCTCGACACGCTTGACGTTGAGATCGATGGGCTTCTCGCAGAAGATCGCCTTGCCGGCCTTGGCGAAACGCTCGATCAGATCGGCATGGGTGTCGGTCGGCGTGCAGATGACCACGGCGTCGATGTCCTTGGCCTTCTCGATCGCGTCGATGGTGCGCACTTCGGCGCCATAGGCGGTTGCCAGTTCGGTCGCCGCCTTCTCAAAGGCATCGGCAACGGCCACCAGTCTGGCCTGCGGGTTGGAGCCGACGGCGCGGGCATGGACCTTGCCGATGCGGCCGGCGCCGAGGAGAGCGAAACGAACAGTCATGGGTATTTCCTCTAGGGGATGGGTTCGAGAGAGTTGTGTCGGCACCTTCCCGTGAGGGAAAGGGGCAAGGGTACTTTTCGAGCGCACCAGAAAACAGGGTGACCACCCTGTTCAGGCCGCGAGTTCCGCCTCCCCGGTCTTGGCGCCGGTGATGTAGGAGACGATGTCGTTGCCGTCGGTGTTTTCCTTGCGCAGATTGGCGACGATGCGGCCGCGCCGGAAGACGACGATGCGGTCGCACAGGTCGAACACCTGGCGCATGTTGTGGCTGATCAGGATCAGCGGCTCGCCATTGTCCTTCAGCGTGCGGATGATGTTCTCGACCTGCGCCGTCTCCTGCACGCCAAGGGCTGCCGTCGGCTCGTCCATGATGATCAGCTTGGAGGCGAAGGTCGCGGTCCGGGCGATGGCAACGCACTGGCGCTGGCCGCCCGACATGTGGCGGATGGTGTTGGAGAGGTTGGGGATTTTCACTGCCGTGCGGATCAGCGCCGCCTCGGTCGCCTTGCGCATGTATTTGCGGTCGAGGATCGAGAACGGCCCGAGATTGAACAGCACCTTTTCGCGGCCGAGGAACAGGTTCGACGGCACGTCGAGATCGTCGGCCAGCGCCAGATTCTGGAACACGGTCTCGATGCCCGCCGTGCGCGCTTCGATCGGCCCGGCAAAATTCACTTCCCTGCCGTCGAACCAGATCTGGCCGCTGGTGCGCTGCTCGACGGCGGTGATCTGGCGCACGAAGGTGGATTTGCCGGCGCCATTGTCGCCCATGATGGCGACATGCTCGCCCTTGCGCAGCTCGAAATTCGCGCCTTCCAGCGCATGGACGCCGCCATAGCGTTTGGTCAGGTTTTCGGTCTTCAGGACGATGTCTGTCGTGGAGATATCTGGCATGGTCAAGCCCTCAATGCCCGCATGCGCTGGCGCCATTGGTCGAGAACGACCGCGCCGACGATGATCACGCCCTTGACCATCTCCTGATAGTAGGCGTCGAGGCGCAGGAAGGTGAAGCCGGAAATGATGACGCCGAAGATCAGCGAGCCGATCACGGTGCCGACGATCGAGCCGCGGCCGCCCGACAAAGAGACGCCGCCGATGACCGCCATGGCGATGGCGTCGAGCTCGTACATGACGCCCATGCCGGACTGTGCTGTCAGGTTCTTGGAGGAGAGCACGACGGCGGCCAGCGCGGCGAGGATGCCGGCAATGACATAGACGAGGATCTTGTGGTTGGCGATCTTGATGCCCGACATGCGCGCGGCATCCTCGTTGGAGCCGATGGCGTAGCAGTGCTTGCCGTAGCGTGTGTAGGTCATGATCAACTGGAACAGCACCGCCAGCGACAGGAAGATGATGACCGGCATCAGGCCCTTGCCGATACCAGCGAAACTTTCGGTCGGAAACGAGATCGGCTGACCCTTGGACCACCATTTGGCAATGCCGCGCGCGGTCACCATCATGCCGAGCGTGGCGATGAACGGCGGAATGCGCGTGTATGCAATCAAGGAGCCGTTGACGAGACCGGCGAGCAGACCGCAGCCGATGGCGACTAGTACCGGCACGATGACCGGCAGGTCGGTCCAGCCTTGCGCCAGGAACATCGCCTTGGGGTTGGGGTTACCGTTGACCGTCGCCACCTGGGCAAAACTCATGGCGATCATGGCGGTGGCGCCGACGATCGAGCCCGAGGACAAGTCGATGCCGCCGCAAATGATCACCTGCGTGACGCCGATGGCGATGATGCCGACGATCGACACCTGCAGGATGATGATCTGCAGGCGGGCCTCATTGAAGATCCCGGCGACGTTGTCGCGCGTGTTGAACAGGAAGCTGTCGCCAAGAAAGATGCGGCCGATCATTTCGAAGATGACGACCAGAATGACCAGCGCCAGGAAGACGTTGAATTCGGCCGGCCATGTCCGCCTCTTCGCGTCATAGCTGACCCCGCCGACGCCATGAGATGTCTGTGACATGTCTGTCCTCCGTGAGGCGGCATTTGCCCTCCCGCACGTAAGGGCGGTGAGGGAAACGGGAGCGGCGCGATTGATGCGCCGCTCCGTTAGTCGAACGAGTCGCCGGCTCAGTTCTTCTTCAGGAACTTGTCGATGTTGGCTGGCGTCACGAGTTGGAAGGGCACGTAGACCTTGTGCTCGACCTTCTCGCCCTTGGCGAGCTTCAGCGCTGCGTCCAGAGCGCCGGCGCCCTGGCCGGCCGCATCCTGGAACACGGTGGCATCGAGGTCGCCGGCCTGCATGGCGGCAAGCGCGTCCTGCGTGGCGTCGACACCGCCGACGACGACCGTCTTCATATCGATGTTGGCGGCCTTCATCGCCTGGATGGCGCCGATGGCGCTTTCGTCATTGTTGGCGATGACGCCGTCGAACGGCTTGCCGGTCGACAGCCAGTTGGTCATCAGGTTCTGCGCTTCGTCCCGGTTCCAGTTCGAAGTCTGCTTGTCGATGATCTTGATGAAGCTGCACTCCGGCGTGGCGATCACCTCTTCGATGTCCTTGGTGCGCTGCACGGCGGCCTGGTTGGAAAGCTCGCCCATGATGACATAGACATTGGCTTCCTTCTTGCCGGCCTCGGTGAACAGGCGGCAGACTTCCTTGGTCTCGAGCGTGCCGGAATCGGCCTCGTTCGACGCGACGAAGGCCTGGTTGTCAGGCAGCGTGTCGACATTGACCGGCTGGCGGTTGACATAGACCAACGGGATCTTGGCGGCTGCGGCGGCGTCCGACATCGCCTGCGTGGCCGAGGTATCGACCGGGTTGACGATGATGGCGTCGACGCCCGAGGCGGCGAAGTTCTTGATCTGGTCGAGCTGCTTGGCGACGTCGTTCTGCGCGTCCTCGACCTGCAGTTCCACGCCGCTCATGCCCTTGGCCTGCTCGATCATGCCGTTGCGCAGCACGGTGAGGAAGTTGTCGTCGAACTTGGCCATCGACACGCCGACCTTGGCGGCAAAAGCGGACGAACTCATCAGCGCCGCAAAGGCGACGCCCAAAATCAGTTTCTTCATTGTGTTTCTCCTCCACATTGGTGTCCGGCTGCACCGATCTACCCGGAATCCCCGATAGCCCGAGGAATCTCTCCCTGATGCCTTCCTGTTCCGTATGGCGTTTTGTCCAAGGGATGGAACGCCAGGCTCCCAGTTTGAAACAGATGTTCCGGAACGAAAGAACCAAAATACCAATCTGATGAAATATTTATTCCATTTTTTCGCGAGACGTCAAGAGCGATTCCTAAGTCGGAAAGCGGATTTTCGGTCGCCGCGCCGCAATTTCACGTCGAATCAAGGCCGACAGCGGCCCAGGCCGAGTCTGAAGGCAGAATTGATAGATTCTATCATCGCCGGAGAGCCCACGCCGAACGGGTCAGCGCGGCAACGCGTTAGATATTTTCCGGCAGATAGATGTCGAAGGGCAGAAAGGTCTGGCCCGGCGCGTTGGCGGCGCCGGCCTCGATGGAATGCGCCATCAGGTCGACAAGCTCGCGGCACAAGGCGGCGAGCGGCGTCGAAATCACCATTGTCAGGATGTTGTCGGCGAGTGCCGCGCGCGATTCGGCGTTGATCTCGTTGCAGACGACCACCGGCATGTTTGCGGGCTTCGCTGCGCGCAGCGCCGAGACCGCGCCTTCCATGCCGCCGCCGGCGACATAGCAGCCGGCAAGATCCGGATACCGCACCAGGAGATCGATCATCGCATCGTGGGTGACCTGGTTGGCTTCCAGATTGACCAGCGTTTCCATCACCGTGAAGTCCGGCGCATGTTCGCGGAAGAAGGAGCGAAATCCGATCTCGCGCAGTTCATGGCCGTGGAAGCGATGACTGCCGACGAAAAGGGCGACCTTGCCGGGGTTCTTTGCCGCCCTGGCGATCATCCAGGCCGCGGTACGACCGACCTTGCGATTGTCGAGGCCGACATATCCCTCACGGATGCCAGCGGCAAAGTCGGACAGCAGCGAGAAGACAGGTTGCCCCCTCGCTTTCAGCGACTCCACGACCGCCGTCAGCGTCGGATGGTCCGGACCGACAACGGCGATTGCTCTGGATTTCGCTGCCAGCTTGCGCATCTGGGCGGCGATCTCGTCGGCGGCTAGCGAGCTGGCGAAATCGATGGTGGCGACGCCGCGGAAGCGCTGCGATTGCGAGACCGCCATTTCTAGCTCCCTCGCGAAATCGCCGTAAAAAACATCATTGCCCCGCAGCAGCAGAAAGCCGAGGCGGTATTCCGGCAATTCCTGGCGCATGCGCCGCTTGATCAGCCCGGCGGCGTGGTAACCGATGCCGGTCGCCGCCTCATAGACGCGGCGCGCGGTTTCCTCGCGCACCGGCAGCCGGTTGTTCAGCACCCTGTCGACAGTGGCGACGCTAACGCCGGAGATGCGCGCCAGATCGGTGATGGTTGGCCGTTTTGCCATGACTGTCCCGCATGAGTGCCTGCAACTGCTTACATCGTTCTGATGGAAAATGATAGAAACTATCTTTGTGATATTGAGACTATCACCGCATGGCGCTATTTTGCGCTCGGACACAAGCGCCCTGTAATGGACATATCCGTCCTGACGGATGCTGTGGCCGACGGAGCCAGCCCCTATGGAAGCGACACTATCCACACCACCGTCCCGGCGCGACTACAGCCTGATCGGCCGCGACGCCAAGCTCGCCGTCGAGACCGGCCTGTCGGCGGCCGAGTGGTATCACACCGATATTCCGCGCAAGCAGATGAAGGAGCTGATGCAGCGCTCCGATGGGCCGGCGATCCGCGACACCACGATCTGGCTGGCCGCGCTGATCCTGAGCGCCGCCGGCGGCGCCTGGTTCTGGGGCAGCTGGTGGTGCGTGCCGTTCTTCTTCGTCTATGGCGTGCTCTACGGCTCCTCCACCGATTCACGCTGGCACGAATGCGGCCACGGCACCGCCTTCCGCACCCAGTGGATGAACGACGCGGTTTACCAGATCGCCTGCTTCATGATCATGCGCAATCCGGTGACCTGGCGCTGGAGCCACACCCGCCACCACACCGACACCATCATCGTCGGCCGCGACCCGGAAATCTCGGTGATGCGGCCGCCGGATCTGTTCCGCGTTGCGCTTGGCTTTATCGGCGTGCTGGATGCCTGGCATGCGATGTCGGACATGCTGCGCAACGCCGCCGGCAATATCAGCGCGGCGGAAAAGACTTTTATCCCCGAACAGGAGCAGCCTAAAGCCATTCGCATCGCCCGAATCTGGACGGCGATCTATGCCGTCACCATCGCGATCGCACTGTATTTCGGTTCATGGCTGCCGCTGATGCTGGTCGGGCTGCCCCGGCTCTACGGCGCCTGGCATCATGTCATGGTCGGCCTGCTGCAGCATGGCGGGCTCGCCGAAAATGTCGTCGACCACCGGCTGAACAGCCGCACCGTCTACATGAACCCGGTCAGCCGCTTCATCTACTGGAACATGAACTATCACGTCGAACACCACATGTTCCCGATGGTGCCCTATCACGCGCTGCCTAAACTGCATGCGCTGATCAAGCACGATCTGCCGGCGCCGACGCCGTCGATCCTGGCCGGCTACCGCGAGATGATCCCGGCCTTTTTGCGCCAGCTGCGCAACGAGGACTATTTCCTCAAGCGCGAATTGCCGCCGACGGCGCGGCCATACCGCGAGGAATTCCACAACGACGCCGTCGCCGCCGCAGCGGAATGACGATCCTGTTCGACTTTTGGTTTTGACGCAATTCCGAACGGAAAACCGCAACGCACTTTTCCTGGAATTGCTTTTTGGGGAGGAACACATGAGCGACTGGGTCGAGGCCTGTGCTGCCGGCGACATCGACGAAGAAGATGTGATGCGCTTCGACCATGGCGGCCGCACCTTCGCCATCTATCGCAGCCCCGATGACGATTATTTCGCCACCGATGGCCTGTGCACGCACGAAAAGGTGCATCTTGCCGACGGGCTGGTGATGGACGACATCATCGAGTGCCCCAAGCACAATGGCCGCTTCAATTACAAGACGGGCGCCGCACGGGGCGCGCCGGTCTGCGTCAACCTCGCCACCTATCCGGTCAAGGTCGAGGCCGGCAAAGTGCTGATCCAGATCGGATAGGACCATGCAGGCGGGAATGGTCATCATTGGCGCCGGCGAGTGCGGCGGGCGGGCAGCCCTTGCTCTGCGCGAACTGGGCTATGACGGGCCGGTGACGCTGGTGGGTGACGAACCCCATCTGCCCTATGAGCGGCCGCCCCTGTCCAAGGACGCAATGACGAGCGACGCGGCCGAGATCAAGACGATCGCCAGCGACGAAATTCTGGCCGAGAAATCGATCCGGCATATCCATTCCGTTCAAGCGGTGGCGATCGACCGCCCGGCGCATATGGTGCGGCTGTCGGACGGTTCGGCCCTGCCCTACGACAAGCTGCTGCTGGCGACCGGCTCGACACCGCGCAAGCTGCCGATGCCGGGATTGGGGTCGCGCTGCGTCTACCTCCGCACCTTTGCCGACGCGCTGGCCATTCGCGCCCACCTCAGCCCGGCAAACCGCATCGCCATCATTGGTGGTGGCTTTATCGGCCTGGAGCTCGCCGCTTCGGCGCGCAAGCTCGGGGCCAGCGTCACGGTCATTGAGGCGCAGCCGCGCATCCTCATGCGTGGCGTGCCGGCGGAGATCGCTGAAATCATCCATCAGGCGCATGAGGCCGAAGGCGTCACCGTGCTCACCGGTCAGGGCATCGCTGATATCGCCGACGACGGCGCTGAGGTGCACATCATGCTCGCCGATGGGCAGGACATCGTCGCCGATCTCACCGTCATCGGCATCGGCGCCGTGCCGGTGACCGGGCTTGCCGCGGAAGCGGGCCTGACCGTCGATAACGGCATCGCCGTCAATGGCGAACTCCAAACAATCGATCCCGACATCTTCGCCGCCGGCGATTGCTGCTCGTTTCCGCTCGCTGTCTATGCTGGCCGGCGGGTGCGGCTGGAAGCCTGGCGCAATGCGCAGGAACAGGGTGCGCTGGCCGCGAAGAACATGCTGGGCGCCCGCGAAGCGCATGCCGCGGTGCCATGGTTCTGGTCGGATCAGTTTGGTTTGTCGCTGCAGATCGCCGGCCTTTCGGACGAGGGCAAAAGCACGGTCCGCCGCGATCTCGGCGACGGTGCTTTTATTCTGTTTCATCTGGCCGAGGATGGCAGGCTGGTGGCGGCGAGCGGCCTCGGTACGGGCAATGCCGTGGCGCGCGACATCAGGCTGGCCGAGATGCTGATCGCGAAACGGGCACAGCCGGCGCCGGAGGCGTTGGGGTCGCAGGGGGTAAAGCTGAAGTCGTTGCTGGCGGCGTAAGTTTTACCCTTCCCCTTGTGGGGAGGGTCGCTGCGAAGCAGCCGGGTGGGGGTGCGGCACCGACCCCCACCCGGACCTTTGGTCCGACCTCCCCACAAGGGGAGGTAAAGGGCCCCAGCCCTAAAACAGCGCTTTCAGCTCGTCCAGCTTGTCGTTGACCAGCCAGCCGTAATAATTCTCTTCGGGCAGTTTGACCGTCTCACCCGCCGCGCGGCGCTTGTCGTTCTCTGCTTTCAGCGCATAGGCGCGCTGCTCGGGATTGCCGACATTGTAGAGCGTGGCGGTCAGCCCCGGATTGCCTGAGATGTCGAAGCCGGCAATGTTTTTGTAGGCGTCGATCGACTTCCTGATCGTCGCTGCGACGTAGGGCAATGTCAGATCCGGATCCATGATGGTCTTGTAGACCCCATTGGGATCGCCGACATCGAGTTCGGGCAGCCCCGACACCTTGTGCACGAGATCGCTCATCTGCAGCGCGGTCAGCGGGTTGAGCTGGCCGAGGCCAAAGGTCTGGCCGGCATAATAGGGCTGGAAGAAGGTGGCGCCGAAGCGGTCGTTGGGAAAGCTGGTGCCGCCGACGGTCTTGCCGCGGAAGGAGCGGTTCCACACCTGCTCGCGGCATTCCCACAGGTCGTAGCTGTCCGACATTGTGCACTTCTTGAATTCCGGCCGCTGCACGAAATCGGTGATGTCCTCGCCGTCATAGGCGAAGGACAGCTTGCTGGAGAGGTAGGAGATCGCCTTGACGTAGTAGGTCTGCAGCCGGTCGTAGGCGTCGACATTGTAGGTGTGCTCGCCGACGATGGCACCGACGATGTGCAAGGGGTTGATGCCGTAAGCGGCAGCCGCCTTCCTGATCTTGGCTCGCAATTCGGCGTCGTTCTGCAACAGAGCGTAGACCTTGCGGTATTTGGCCTGGAAGGTGGTGTTGGTGGCCTGGGTGCGGCGGCTGGAGGCGCCCGGTATGTCAGGCTGCACGACATTGCGGTTGCCCGCCGGCACCAATGTCGCCGCGTCAGCCGCGAACAGCGTCGCCGCCAGCGTCAAGCCGAGAATGACAAGGATCAGTTTTTTCATGCGCCGCCGCCCAAGCAATTCCAGGAAAGTGTGAAACGGCTTTCCGTCCGGAATTGCGTCTAGAGAATTGCCGCGCAAACTAGGGAGTGCTCCCGGTCGAGTCGAGAGCGCCCCTGCAGCCGGCAAGACGAAAGGTGGTCCGATGATACCATCCGGCCACACATCAACCTGTTAGCCGGATTGTTGCCTAAGCATCGGCCCAAAGATCGAAACCGATTTTTGGAAAGTCCGATGCATCGATTCAATACTGCTAGAGCGACCTTTGCGTGTCCAAAAGACGCGCGGCGCCCTAATACCGGCGCCGGATGAACCGGCGCCCTCGTTTAAAGGATGAATCGCGACAAATCTGTGTTTCGCGAGAGGTCGCCGACATGCTTTTCCACATAGGCGGCATCGATGGCGACGCTGGTGCCGTTGCGGTCCGGCGCGTCGTAGGAGATCTCGTCCAACACACGCTCCATCACCGTCTGCAGGCGTCTCGCTCCGATGTTTTCGACGCTGGCGTTGAGGTCGACGGCAATGCCGGCCAGCGAATCGATGGCGTCGTCGGTGAAGGTGAGATCGACGCCTTCGGTCTTCATCAGTGCGATATACTGCTTGATCAGGCTTGCCTCGGTCTCGGTGAGGATGCGAATGAAATCGTCCTTCTCCAGCGCCCGCAACTCGACACGGATCGGCAGGCGGCCCTGCAATTCCGGCAACAGGTCGGAGGGCTTGGAGACATGGAATGCGCCCGAGGCGATGAACAGTATGTGGTCGGTCTTCAACGGTCCGTATTTGGTCGCAACCGTCGTGCCTTCGATCAGCGGCAGCAGGTCGCGCTGCACGCCTTCGCGCGAGACGCCGGCGCCCATGCCACCTTCGCGCGAGGCGATCTTGTCGATCTCGTCGAGGAAGACGATGCCGTCATTTTCGGTCGCATCCAGCGCCCGGCGCACGACTTCGTCCTGGTCGAGCAGCTTGTCGGACTCGTCGTTGACCAGCAGCGCGTAGGATTCCTTGACCGTCGTCTTGCGCGCCTTGGTCTTCTTGCCACCCATCGCCTTCGACAGCATGTCGTTGATGTTGAGCACGCCGATATTAGCGCCCGGCATGCCGGGGATCTCGAAGCCGGGCATGCCGCCGGTGCCGGTGTCGGCAACCTCGATCTCGATCTCCTTGTCGTCGAGCTCGCCGTCGCGCAGCTTCTTGCGGAAGGAATCGCGGGTTGCCGGGCTCGCCGTCTTGCCGACCAGGGCTTCCAGCACGCGCTCCTCGGCGTTGAGGTGCGCGCGCGCCTTCACGTCCTCGCGCATCTTCTCGCGCACCAGGCCGATGGCGATCTCGACCAGGTCGCGGATGATCTGCTCGACATCGCGGCCGACATAGCCGACCTCGGTGAACTTGGTGGCCTCGACCTTGACGAAAGGCGCGCCGGCGAGCCGCGCCAGGCGGCGCGAGATCTCGGTCTTGCCGACGCCGGTCGGGCCGATCATCAGGATGTTCTTCGGCATCACCTCTTCGCGCATCTGGCCTTCCAGCTGCTGGCGGCGCCAGCGATTGCGCAAGGCGATGGCCACGGCGCGCTTGGCGTCCTTCTGGCCGATGATGAAGCGGTCGAGTTCCGAAACGATTTCACGGGGAGAGAAGGTGGTCATATCACTAAATTCCACTTTGCCACTGCTTGATGGACTCGAACGGATGCAGCAGCATGATCACGTTGAGCGTCAGATTGTCCCGGATTAGGTAGCCGACACCCAGTTCGAAGATGAGGGCGAGGCCGACGATGCTCCATATAGGTAGCTTTCGCGCCATCACAAATCCCAGCATCATGGCCAGCGTGTCGGACACCGAATTGATGATGCTATCGCCATAGTAATCCAGCGAGATGGTGCCGGCGCGGTAGCGCTCGATGATGAACGGGCTGTTTTCCAGGAGTTCCCAGCCGCCCTCGATGACGACGGCGAATGCCAGGCGCAGACCGATTGGCGAGCGCGGGAACAGGAACCAGGCCAAGGCGTAGAACAGGAAGCCGTGGATGATGTGCGAGAACGTGTACCAGTCGGAAATATGCTGGGAATTCTCCGAACTGTTCACCACACCGTGCCAGAGTTTGACATAACCGCAGGTGCAGATCGGCGTGCGGCCCATGCCGTAAAGCGCGCCGGCCTGGAAGATGAGCAGAGCGAGCACGAGCAGAAGCCCCATCCGCCAGCTGTCTTCGTAGGCCGAGTAATTTTTGGCAGTGCCCGGTGTCGCCATCAACTCATTCCCCTTCTTCCGCGTCGCTCTCTTCGGCATCGACGGCCATCAGCACGACGTCCCCATATCTAGAGTGTCTGCGATCGATAGCCCTGAAGCCCGCTTTTTCATAGGCGCGGATGGCGCGGCCATTGTCGGGATGCGGATCGATGATGACGCGTGGCGCGCCTTCCTCGAACAGTTGCTCGACGAATTGCCTGACGATCGCCGAGCCATGACCTCTGCCGACCAGGTCCGGCACGCCGATCGACAGGTCGATGCCGAGCGTGCCAAACGGCTGGTCGGCATAGGGATGGCCGTCTTCCAGATGCGGATCGTAGCTCTGCAGATAGGCAATCGGCCTGCCGTCGAGCTCGACGATCAGCGGCTCTACAGAAATAGAGTCAATGTGCTCCCGGATTTCGGCGATTTCCGTCTCCGGATCGTCCCACCATTCGGCGACATGCGGCTCGGCCAGCCAGCCGGCGATCATCGGCAGGTCTTTTTCGGTAACCGGTCGAAAATCATAGAGCACCGGCGGGTTAGCCGGCATCGAGCGTTTCGACAACAAAGTTGTTGTTGGTATAGACGCAAATGTCGGAGGCGATCTGCATCGCCTTGCGGGCGATCTCCTCGGCATCCTTGTCGCTGTCCATCAGCGCGCGGGCAGCGGCCAGCGCATAGTTGCCGCCGGAACCGATGGCCATGACGCCGAATTCGGGCTCCAGCACGTCGCCGGTGCCGGTGAGCGCCAGCGAAACCGACTTGTCGGCCACCAGCATCATCGCTTCCAGCCGGCGCAGATAACGGTCGGTGCGCCAGTCCTTGGCGAGCTCGACGCAGGCGCGCGTCAACTGGTCGGGATATTGTTCGAGCTTGGCTTCCAGCCGCTCCAGAAGGGTGAAAGCATCCGCCGTGGCGCCGGCGAAACCCGCAATGACATTGCCGCCTTTGCCGATGCGGCGCACCTTTTTGGCGTTGCCTTTCATGATGGTCTGGCCAAGGCTGACCTGGCCGTCGCCGGCGATCACCACCTTGTTGCCCTTGCGCACCGTCACGATGGTCGTGGCGTGCATGCTCAGTTCATTCGACATTTTTAGCTCCGATTCGCGCGATCCCGATAAGGCGATTGGCGCGCGGTACGAGTGATTTCGATCGGCCATATGTATGCATGGGGCGGGTGATTGCAAACGGCGTCCGCCATGGCCGGTGGCTGTCCGCATCGCAACTGGCAATCGCCGGATCATGCTGCTAGAAGGCTTTCGTTTTCAAGCAAATGACAGCTTGGAACCCCGTCTTGAGTTTCGAACCCCTCAGCCAAGGACAAGGTCATGGCGTCCCGTTCCGCCGAAGTCAGCCGCAAGACCAAGGAAACCGAGATCAGCGTCTCGGTCCATGTCGACGGCACCGGAAAATCCGACATGTCGAGCGGCGTCGGCTTCTTCGACCACATGCTGGACCAGCTGTCGCGCCACTCGCTGATCGACATCACGGTGAAGGCCAAGGGCGACCTGCACATTGACGACCACCACACGGTCGAGGACACCGGCATTGCGATCGGCCAGGCGCTGGCCAAGGCGCTGGGCGAGCGGCGCGGCATCATGCGCTACGCCTCTGTCGACCTTGCCATGGACGAGACGCTGACGCGGGCCGCGATCGACGTGTCGGGCCGTCCGTTCCTGGTCTGGAATGTCGCCTTCTCGTCGCCCAAGATCGGCACGTTCGACACCGAACTGGTGCGTGAATTCTTCCAGGCGCTGGCGCAGAATGCCGGTATCACGCTGCATGTCACCAACCATTATGGCGCCAACAATCACCATATTGCCGAAACCTGCTTCAAGGCGGTGGCGCGCGCGCTGCGTTTCGCACTGGAGCGCGACCCGCGCCAGCCGGAAGCGGTTCCCTCCACCAAGGGATCTCTGAAAGGGTAGGCTGATGGCCATCTATGTCGTGATGGAACCGCCAGGCCGCACCGAGGCGGCCGACGCAACCGTTTTGGTCCGCGACGGTTTTTCCTGGCTGGCTTTCCTGGTGGCGCCGCTGTGGCTCGCCTGGCACAGGCTGTGGATCGAGGCCGCGCTCGCCTTCGTCGCCATGGGGCTCATCTCGGTGCTCGGCCAATGGCTGGGACTGGACTGGGCCGGCTCCGCACTGTCTTTACTGGTCTCGCTCTATATCGGGCTGGAAGGCCAAGGGCTGCGGATCGCAGCGCTGCGCTGCCGCGGCTGGCATGAATGGGGCGTCGTCGAAGCCGACAATCCTGACGATGCCGACATCCGCCAGACACTGGACGCCGAGGCGCTTGCCGACGAGCCGGCGCCGCTGCCGCGCATCGTGCCGGACGCCAGCCTGGCCCGGCCGACGCAGACCGGGCTGACGCTGGGCCTGAGCCATACGCCGGGAAAAGCCTGAGATGCGGGTTGCCATCATCGATTACGGGTCGGGCAATCTGCGCTCGGCCACCAAGGCCTTCGAGCGCGCCGCGCATGAAGCCGGCATTGCCGCTGCCATCGAGCTGACCGCCGATGCCGAGCGGGTGCGCAGCGCCGACCGAATCGTTTTGCCCGGCGTCGGCGCCTATGCCGATTGCGCGGCGGGCCTGCGCGGCGTCGCCGGCATGTGGGAAGCGGTGGAAGAGGTAGCGATCGCCAAGGCGCGGCCGTTCCTCGGCATCTGCGTCGGCATGCAGCTGATGTCGGAGCGCGGCCTGGAAAAGACCGTGACCAAGGGCTTCGGCTGGATTGCCGGCGACGTCAAGGAGATCACGCCCGCCGATCCGGCACTGAAGATCCCGCAAATCGGCTGGAACACCATCGATCTGGAGCGCAAGCACCCGCTGTTTTCGGGTATTGCGACCGGGCCCAAGGGTCTGCACGCCTATTTCGTTCATTCCTACCATCTCGACGCGACAAGGCCGGACGAAGTGCTGGCCGTCGCCGATTATGGCGGCCCGGTAACGGCGGCGGTCGCGCGCGGTAACCTTGCCGGCATGCAATTCCATCCGGAAAAGAGCCAGGCGCTCGGCCTGGCACTGATCACCAACTTCCTGCGCTGGAGGCCTTGAGATGAGCAAGAAGGGCTACTGGATGGCGATGGTCGATGTGACCGATCCGGAAAACTATCCGAAATACATCGCCGCCAACAAAGCGGCGTTCGACAAATACGGCGCGAAATTCCTGACGCGAGGCGGTCAGTCGTCAAGCCCGGAAGGGCCATCCGGCAATCGCCATGTGATCGTCGAGTTCGAAAGCTACGAGGTCGCGCTGGCTTGCTTCCATTCCCCCGAATACCAGGCAGCGCTGAAATTCCGGCGCGCTTATTCGACCTCGCATTTCGCCATTGTGGAAGGGGTCTGAACGGTGATCCTGTTTCCGGCCATCGACCTCAAGGACGGCAAGTGCGTGCGGCTGAAGCACGGCGATATGGCGACCGCGACCATCTACAATGACGACCCTGCGGCCCAGGCCAAGGCCTTCGAAGAGCAAGGGTTTGAATGGCTGCATGTCGTCGACCTCAACGGCGCCTTCAAGGGCCAGAGCGTCAACAGCGCGGCGGTCGGCGCCATCCTCAAGGCGACGAAAAACCCGGTGCAGCTCGGCGGCGGCATCCGCACGCTGGCGCAGATCGAGGACTGGCTCGACCGCGGGCTGGCCCGCGTCATCCTCGGCACGGTGGCGGTGCGCGATCCCGACCTGGTCCGGGAAGCCTGCAAGGAATTTCCTGGAAAGATCGCCGTGGGCATCGACGCCAAGTGCGGCAAGGTGGCGGTCGAAGGCTGGGCCGAGGCCTCCAGCCTCGGCGTCATCGAACTGGCGCAGAAATTCGAAGGCGCCGGCGTTGCCGCCATCATCTACACCGACATCGACCGCGACGGCGTTCTGACCGGCATCAACTGGGACGCCACGATCGATCTCGCCGACGCGGTGTCGATCCCGGTCATCGCCTCGGGCGGGCTGGCCTCGATCGCCGACATCGTGCGCATGACCATGCCCGACGCAAAGAAACTCGAAGGCGCCATCTCCGGTCGCGCGCTCTATGACGGGCGCATCGACCCGGCCGAGGCGCTTGCGGTGCTGCAGGGCAAGGCGATGGAGACCCGGCCGTGAAAATCTCCATCATCCTGGCCTCCTATGACAGCGGCCACTATCACGGCGGCATGGGCCGAGGCCCGGATGCACTCATCGCCGGCGGGCTTGTCGACGCGCTGACGCTCTCCGGGCATGACGTCGTCGTCACCGATATCGGCAGGGTTGGCGACGAACAGCAGCGCGAGATCGCCACCGGCTTTGCCGTGTGCGGTGCCCTCTCCGGCGAGGTCCGCATCGCCATAGACCGCGGCCGGTTTCCCATCGTGCTGGCGGGCAATTGCCTGACATCGGCCGGTGCGGTTGCCGGCGAGGATGCCGATGCGATCATCTGGGCCGACCAGCATGGCGATCTCAACACCCCGGAGACGTCCATCTTCGGCTTTCTCGATGGCATGGCGCTGGCCACGGTTCTCGGCCTGTGCTGGAAGCCGATGGCCTCGGCCATCCCCGGCTTCAGGCCGATCGATCCGGCGCGCTGCGTGCTGGTCAACGCACGCGATCTCGATCCGGCCGAAACGGAGCTGTTGAAGACGTTGCCGGTCATCCGCACCGAATGCCCGGACTGGGCCACGGCGTGCGGCAGGCTGAAGGCGCCGGATGCGAAGCGGGTGCACCTGCATCTCGATCTCGACGTGCACGACCCCGGGGCGCTGCAGGCCAACCGTTAC
The DNA here is from genome assembly GCF_000502555.1 of Mesorhizobium sp. LNJC394B00. Taxonomy (NCBI): domain Bacteria; kingdom Pseudomonadati; phylum Pseudomonadota; class Alphaproteobacteria; order Hyphomicrobiales; family Phyllobacteriaceae; genus Mesorhizobium; species Mesorhizobium sp. LNJC394B00. Next base: position 166,090 of record NZ_AYWH01000003.1, on the reverse strand, counting down.
ACCACGCCCGGCGGCCCGGAGCCGAAACAGCTGCGCCAGGCTGTCTGCGGCATGGCCGGCCTGCTGCCGATTTCCGGCATCACCATTTCCGCCTACGATCCGGCGTTCGATGCGCAGGCCGAGGTTCCGCCGCTGGTCGGCGAACTGCTCAGCGAGTTGCTGGCGACGATGGAGAAGGGCTGATGCTGAAGGCCCGAGTCATCCCTTGCCTCGACGTCAAGAACGGCCGCGTCGTCAAGGGCGTCAATTTCGTCGACCTCATCGATGCCGGTGATCCGGTCGAGGCGGCCAAAGCCTATGACGCGGCCGGCGCTGACGAGCTTTGCTTTCTCGATATCACCGCGTCGTCCGACAACCGTGAAACCATCTTCGACGTCGTCGCCCGCACCGCCGAACAATGCTTCATGCCGCTGACCGTCGGCGGCGGCGTGCGCCAGGTGGCCGATATTCGCAAACTGTTGCTGGCCGGCGCCGACAAGGTGTCGATCAACACTGCGGCGGTGAAGAACCCCGATTTCGTCGCGGAAGCCGCCGACAAGTTCGGCAACCAGTGCATTGTCGTCGCCATCGACGCCAAGAAGGTGTCGGCACCCAATGAAGCCGACCGCTGGGAGATCTTCACCCATGGCGGCCGTGAAAAGACCGGCATCGATGCGGTCGAGTTTGCGCGAAAAATGGTCGATCGCGGCGCCGGCGAGATTCTTTTGACCTCGATGGACCGTGACGGCACCAAGGCCGGTTACGACATTGCGCTGACCCGCGCGATAGCGGATGCGGTGCGCGCGCCGGTGATCGCGTCGGGCGGCGTCGGCACGCTCGATCATCTGGTCGAGGGCATTCGCGACGGCCATGCCGGCGCCGTGCTCGCCGCCTCGATCTTCCATTTCGGCACTTACACGATTACGGAAGCCAAGGCGCATATGGCCGAGGCCGGGCTGCCGATGCGGCTGGACTATCCGGTTCAATCCACTTCACAAAGGCTGTAGGCTGCGCCATGGCTGAATTTTCGCTGTCCGATCTGGAAACGATCATTGGCGAACGCGCCCGTTCCGGGGACCCGGACTCGTGGACGGCAAAACTGTTCGCCAAAGGCATCGACAAGGCGGCGCAGAAGCTTGGTGAAGAGGCAGTCGAGACCGTCATTGCCGCCGTCAAGGGCGACGAGAAAGCCCTCGTTTCCGAAAGTGCCGATCTCATATATCATTGGCTCGTCGTGCTTGGCATGGCCGGCGTTTCGCTGGGCGAGGTGCTGAAGGAGCTTGAGGGCCGCACCGGCCGTTCGGGCGTCACTGAAAAGGCATCCCGGCCGAAAGGCTGACCGCTAGAGCCGGATGATTTCGGGCCGAGGCCTTAAATCTGAATCCGTCTCTCAATTGATAGAGGGAGCATGATGTCGCTCGAAAACCGCTTCACACTTTTCGGCATCATGCTCTAGAGGGCAGGAAACTCGATGGACCAGCTCGCTCCGACCGAGAAATATTCCCCCTATCGTTTCTTCTCGGCCGAGCAATGGTCGAACTTCCGCGCCGACACGCCGATGACGCTGGGCGAAGACGAGATCAACCGTCTGCGCTCGTTGAACGATCCGGTCGACCTGGAAGAAGTCAAGCGCATCTATCTGTCGCTCTCGCGGCTGCTTTCGGCGCATGTCGAGGCCAGCCAGTTGCTGTTTCGCCAGCGCCAGGCCTTCTTCAACGCGCTGGATGTGGTCAAGACACCGTTCATCATCGGCATTGCCGGTTCGGTTGCGGTCGGCAAATCGACCACGGCGCGCGTGCTGAAGGAGCTTCTGGCGCGCTGGCCGTCGAGCCCCAAGGTCGATCTCATCACTACCGACGGGTTCCTGCTGCCCAACAAGGTGTTGCGACGAGACAATCTGATGGAGCGCAAGGGCTTTCCCGACAGCTACGATGTCGGTGCGCTGCTGCGTTTCCTCTCGGGCATCAAGTCGGCGCAGCGCAATGTCCGCGCGCCCGTCTATTCGCATTTGACCTATGACGTCATTCCCGGCGAGTTCGTCACCATCGACCGGCCAGACATTCTGATCTTCGAAGGCATCAACGTTCTGCAACCCGGCAAATTGCCGAAGGACGGCAAGATAGTGCCGTTCCTGTCGGATTTCTTCGATTTCGCCATTTATATCGACGCCGACGAAAAGCTGATCCACCAATGGTACATCGCCCGCTTCATGCGCCTGCGCGAGACGGCCTTCCGCAATCCGGACTCCTTCTTCCACCGCTATTCGCAGCTTTCGGAAGACGCCGCGCGTGCCATTGCGGAAGGCTTGTGGGCCAACATCAACCTGAAAAACCTGCGCGAGAACATCGTGCCGACACGAGCGCGGGCCGACCTCATCCTGCGCAAGGGCGCCAATCATCTGGTCGAGGAAGTGGCGCTCAGGAAACTGTGACCGCCGCCGCCGGGCGGCTGCCGCCAGTCGCCGATTGCCGGGCCGGGCTTGGCATCAGGATTTCGCCGTCGGGTACCAGCTTGCGGACGGCCGCACATAGGGCGATCGTGAGCGCGACCGCCGCATAACCATCGATCGCATAGTGCCAACCAAGATAGACCGAACTCGCGACTATGAAGGCGACATACAGAAATGCGATGGCGCCCAACCGCTGGTCGTACTCCCAGGTATACACCGCATTCAGGGTGATCAAGGCGACATGAACGCTTGGAAATGCCGATATTCCCGACGCGAGTCCAGTCACACCCTCGGTCTGGAGCGTCCACAGATACTGCTGGTACACGGCGGCGGAACTCGCCGACGGGCTTTGCGCAAGAAACGAAAGCTGTTCACCGAAGCGTGGCACATCGCCGGTGACATAGCCGTAGAACGCCGGTCCGGCCGACATGAACAGCCCGGCCAGGATGTTTCCGACGACTATCCACACCACCATGAAGGACAGCACATAGCGTCTCTTCAGATGCGTGGTGCGTGGTGACGTGACCATGAAAAACAGCATGCTGTAGCAAATGATGAACCACAGCATGTCGTAGTTCCATCCGACGGATTCCCGTACCCAGTCATGCTTGCCGATAACGTAGAGCCATCGCCACGGATCAGTGCCGAAATGCAGATAGGCATCGATATCTGCCAAGGCGCGATCATAGGGGAAACCTTTCCACAGGACGGACATGCCGTTCTTGACCGAGGTGAAGGTGCTTTGGAAAATCATGATGCCCATCAACAGACATATGCCGGAAAAGAGAACCGCCATCCGCTCGGCTGAGAACATCTTGCCCGCAGCAAATTTCCGCCGACGCTCAAATCGATGCAAAAGCCAGCCGGTTTCCAGGAGAAGCGATACCGCCGGCAGCACGAAACCGAAAACCATAAGCCATATCGGCACGTAGGTCTGGTATGCGGTGCGATGGAGCGCGCCGACCCAAGCCAGAAACCCCAGCCCCGTTGCAGTGTAGATGCCAATGAACAGGTAGAGCGATGCATCCGAGCGGGCGATCGAAACCGTGCGCCATGCGGCATTTCGAATGTAGCGCCAAATCACTTCGGATTCGATTTCGAGCATGGTATCCACACCGGGAATGATGACGTTTTGGCGCAGACTAGCGGCCGAAACCTTAAATTCCGTTAGGGACTTTTCATTCGCAAGGTCAGTGGTTCAGTAAGTGCAAGATTGCACTCTCACCTCTTCAAGGCAAGGTCACCCGCCGCAGCGTCAGATTGATCCGGCCGCCATTTTTCAGCAGCGCCGAGGTCGACGGATAGATGCGGTCGACGCCGTGGAAGCAGAGCCGGCCTTCGCCGCCGAGCACGACGACGTCGCCGCTTTTCAGGCGGAACGATTTGGTACCGCCGTCGCGTGTGGCCCCCCTGCCCGTCACTTGGCCGACCCGGAACAGGCAATCGTCGCCAAGTGACACCGAGACCACTGGGGCCGAGAAATCGGCTTCGTCGCGATCCTGGTGCAGACCCATTTTGGCGTCCTGCGTATAGAAATTGACCAGGCAGGCCTCCGGCGGATTCGGATAGGCGGCAACCTCCCGCCACAATTGCAGCAGCGCGTCCGGGATCGGCGGCCATGGCTCTCCGGTGAGTGGGTGCGTTGGCTGGTAGCGATAGCCCAACTCCTTGTCAGTGACCCAGCCGAGCGTGCCGCAATTGGTCATGCGCACGCTCATCTCCTTGCCGGTCCGCGGCATCGCCGGCACGTACAGCGGCGCCCGCTGTACAATGGTCCTCACCTCTTCGACCAGCGCTTCCTGCGCCGCGCGGGACAGATAACCAGGCATGTGGCGGACGCCTTTGGGCAGAACGAGCATGACTTCGCCTCCGGTTGATACTGAAACCATGCCACCGCCAATCAGAAACGGCGACCCGAAAGCCACCGTTGTCGGCCTCCCTTTCTGTGGCAATGGTGAAACCTTGCGGCTGCGGTTCCGAAGGGGAGGCCGCTTTATGCACGCAGTCGGCGCGGTCCTTAGTCGTTCTCTACCCGGCCGCGCAGCTTTTTGATCGTGCCGCGCCCTGCCTTGCTTTGCAGCCGCCGCTCCACCGAGCCTTTCGACGGCCTGGTCTTCTTGCGCGGCGGCGGCGGCGGTTCCGCGGCCTTGGCGACCAGCGCCGTCAGCCTTGCCCGGGCATCGGCCCGGTTCTGCTCCTGGGTGCGGAAGCGGCCGGCCTCGATGACGATGACGCCGTCCTTGGTGGCGCGCTGGCCGGCGAGCTTGATCGTGCGCGCGCGCACGCGTTCGGACAGGCCAGCCGCATTGGCGGCGTCGAAGCGCAACTGGACCGCGGTCGCCACCTTGTTGACGTTCTGGCCGCCGGGACCCGACGAGCGGATGAAATCCTCGTGCAGGTCGCCCGGGTGGATTACGGCCTCGTCTGATATGATGATGTCGTCGATAGGCATGCCGCAGTCATGGCGCGGCGGACCAAAAAAGAAAAGGCCCGATCGAGACCGCGCCTTTCAAGGATGCTTCGGTGAAGATGTCTCGACTATTCCGCAGCTTCCTGCAGGCGGGGTGCTGCGCCGAGCACGACGGCATCGACATGGCTCTCGAATTTCTCGAAGTTGACGGCGAACATGCCGACCAATCGCGCTGCCTGCCGGTCATAGGCTGCCTTGTCGGCCCAGGTCGAACGCGGGTCGAGAATGGCGTTGTCGACGCCAGGCACAGCAACCGGCACCTCGAAGCCGAAATTGGCGTCGGTGCGGAAACCGGACGCCTTCAACGAACCGTCAAGCGCTGCGGCCAGCAAGGCGCGCGTCGCCTTGATCGGCATACGCTTGCCGGTGCCGTAGGCGCCGCCGGTCCAGCCGGTGTTGACCAGCCAGCAATCGGCGCCGTGGCGGGCGATCAGCTCACGCAGCAGATTGCCGTATTCCTTGGGGTGGCGCGGCATGAACGGGGCGCCGAAGCAGGTCGAGAAGGTCGCTTCCGGCTCGGTAACGCCCTTCTCGGTGCCGGCCACCTTGGCGGTGTAGCCGGAGAGGAAGTGATACATCGCCTGCGCCGGGGTCAGCCGTGCGATCGGCGGCATGATGCCGAAGGCATCGGCGGTCAGCATGATGATGTTTTTCGGGTGGCTGGCCCGTCCGCTCTTCGAGGCATTGGGGATGAAATCCAGCGGATAGGCGCAGCGCGTGTTTTCGGTGAGCCGGCCGTCGTTGAAGTCCGGCACGCGGTCGGCGTTGAGCACGACATTTTCCAGCACCGTGCCGAAACGCTGCGTGGTGGCGAAAATCTCCGGCTCGGCCTCGGCCGACAGCCGGATCGTCTTGGCGTAGCAGCCGCCTTCGAAGTTGAAGATGCCGTGCGGTCCCCAGCCGTGCTCGTCGTCGCCGATGAGCGTACGTGACGGATCGGCCGACAGCGTCGTCTTGCCCGTCCCGGAAAGCCCGAAGAAGATCGCTGCGTCGCCGCCCGGGCCCTCATTGGCCGAGCAGTGCATCGGCATGACGCCCTTTTCCGGCAGCAGATAGTTGAGCATGGTGAACACCGATTTCTTCATCTCGCCGGCATAGGAAGTGCCGCCGATGAGCACGATCTTGCGGGTGAGATCGACCGCAATCACCGTATCGGTGCGGCTGCCGTGGCGGGCCGGATCGGCGCGGAAGGACGGCAGGTCGATGATCGTCATCTCCGGCACGAAATCCTCAAGCTCGGCGGCCTGCGGGCGGATCAAAAGATTGCGGATGAACAGCGAGTGCCAGGCGAATTCGGTGATGACCCGCGTCGGCAGCTTCAGCTCGGCATCGGCGCCGCCGACGAGGTCCTGCACATAGAGATCGCTATTCGCGGCGTGGACAAGGAAATCGGCGAGCAGCATTTCGAACTGGCCCGCCGAAATCGCCTTGTTGTTGTCCCACCAGACATGGGGCTCGGTGGCGCCATCGCGGACGACAAACTTGTCCTTGGGCGAGCGGCCAGTGTGCTGGCCGGTCTCGGCAAGCAGCGCGCCGCCGGCGGTCAACCGGGCCTCGCCACGGCGGATCGCTGCCTCATAAAGGGCGGCCGCACCAAAATTATAATGCACCGTGCCGGTGGTTTTCAGGCCGATACGATCGATCGCGCAAGCAGAATTGCGTTTGCCGACTTCCGACATCAAGGGTCCCTTCTTCTGGATTCGCCGCACTTTGCCGGCGCGTTTCCGGCGAGCCCGCGTTAGGGGCTGAGACGGTGAGAACCAGAAAACCCGAATGATATCAAATCATTAATCGATTTAAAAATTTTGAAAGTTGTTTAAATCGTTTATATGTGCAAAAAATCACGGTGGTTGCCCAAAGGATTGGCACACAGTGTTCGTCCAACCCGTGTAGAGGTTCCGATGGGGCCGCCGGCAAGCCGTCCGCGACAGCGGGTGGAGCCTGTGCCACATTTTGTACCTAATTTGTCCTGCAAAAGCCCCTTCTCTAAGACAGAAGGGACAGCTCATGAGGGAGCCGCTTGAAATGGCAACAATCGCGCTTGTCGATGACGACCGCAACATTCTGACATCGGTGTCGATCGCCCTCGAGTCCGAGGGGTATCGCGTCGAGACCTACACGGATGGTGCGTCGGCGCTTGAAGGCCTGGCGGCGCGGCCGCCGAATCTCGCCATCCTCGACATCAAGATGCCGCGCATGGACGGCATGGAGCTGTTGCGCCGGATGCGGCAGAAGTCGGACCTGCCGGTGATCTTCCTGACCTCGAAGGACGATGAGATCGATGAGCTTTTCGGCCTCAAGATGGGCGCCGATGATTTCATCCGCAAACCGTTCTCGCAGCGCCTGCTGGTCGAGCGGGTGCGCGCCGTGCTGCGCCGCGCCAGCGCCCGCGAAGCTGCGGCAAAGGCGCCCAGCCAGCAGGCCCGTTCGCTGGAACGCGGGCAGCTGGTCATGGACCAGGAACGCCATACCTGCACCTGGAAGGGCGAGCCGGTGACGCTGACGGTCACCGAATTTCTCATCCTGCACTCGTTGGCGCAGCGCCCAGGCGTGGTAAAAAGCCGTGATGCGCTGATGGATTCCGCCTATGATGAGCAGGTCTATGTCGACGACCGCACCATCGATAGCCACATCAAGCGGCTGCGCAAGAAGTTCAAGGCCGTCGATGACGACTTCGAAATGATCGAAACCCTTTACGGAGTCGGATACCGGTTCCGCGAAGCTTGAGTTGATGCATGTCGCCCAAAAGTGGTCGCGGTTTTTGGGACGACGACATGCATAAAACCAAAGACTAGGCGGGAGCTGCTATTCGATGGCAGTGGATGTACAGCGGAGCAGACGAACGAGCGCTGTCAGGCGGTCGCGGATTCTGCCCGCATTCCTGTCGAGGTTGACGGTGCCGATGCGCCGCTTCCTCGGCCACCACATCTTTTCCAGCCTGACCCGGCGCATCCTGTTCCTCAACCTGGCCGGCCTCGCCGTGCTGGTCACCGGCATCCTCTATCTCAACACCTTCCGCGACGGGCTGATCGACGCCCGCGTCGAAAGCCTGATGACGCAGGGCGAGATCATCGCCGGCGCCATTGCCGCGTCGGCAACGGTCGAGACCGATTCGATCAGCATCGATCCGGAAAAACTACTCGAACTGCAGGCCGGTGAAAGCCTGGGGCCGGGCTCAGACCAGCTCGACAATCTGGATTTCCCGATCAACCCCGAGCGCGTCGCGCCGGTGCTGCGGCGGCTGATTTCGCCGACGCGCACCCGGGCCCGCATCTATGACCGCGACGCCAATCTGCTGCTCGATTCGCGCCATCTCTACTCGCGCGGCCAGATCCTGCGCTACGACCTGCCGCCGGTCGAGGACGAGCAGCCGGATATGCTGGAGCGCGTGCAGAAATTCGTCTTCGACTTCTTCCGCAACAAGGACCTGCCCGTCTACCATGAGCAGCCCGGCGGCAACGGTGCGGCCTTCCCGGAAGTGGTCAAGGCGCTGACCGGCAGTCCGTCGACGATCGTGCGGGTGAGCGAACAGGGCGAGCAGATCGTTTCGGTGGCGGTGCCGATCCAGCGCTTCCGCGCCGTCCTCGGCGTGCTGATGCTGTCGACGGAAGGCGGCGACATCGACAAGATCGTCGCCGCCGAGCGCAAGGCTATTTTGCGCGTGTTCGGCATCGCCGCCCTGGTCACCGCCATCCTGTCGATGCTGCTCGCATCCACCATCGCCAATCCGCTGCGCCGGCTATCGGCGGCGGCAGTGCGGGTGCGGCGCGGCGTCAAGAGCCGCGAGGAGATCCCCGACTTTTCCGACCGCCAGGACGAGATCGGCAATTTGTCGGTCGCGGTGCGCGACATGACCAATGCGCTCTATGCCCGCATCGAGGCGATCGAAAGCTTCGCCGCCGATGTCTCGCACGAGCTGAAGAACCCGCTGACCTCGCTGCGCAGCGCGGTGGAGACCTTGCCGCTGGCCAAGAACGACAATTCACGCGGCAGGCTGATGGAGATCATCCAGCACGATGTCCGGCGTCTCGACCGGCTGATCACCGACATTTCCGATGCCTCGCGCCTAGACGCCGAACTGGCGCGTGAGGATGCCGCCACGGTCGATTTGAAGAAATTCATCACCGATCTCGTCGCCGTGTCGCGCGAAGCGACGCGCAACAAAAAGGCTGTCGAGATCGAATTCAAGGCCGCCAAGCTGCCGCAAGGCGTCAAAGGCTATTTCGTCACCGGCCATGATCTGAGGATCGGCCAGGTCATCACCAATCTGATCGAGAATGCCCGCTCCTTCGTGCCGGAGGACCACGGCCATATCGCCATTTCCCTGGCACGCTCGGGCAAGGTCAACATCGTCACCGTCGACGACAACGGCCCCGGAATCCGCGCCGACGCCATCGACCGCATCTTCGAGCGCTTCTACACCGACCGCCCGGCCGGCGAGGCGTTCGGCCAGAATTCGGGGCTTGGCCTGTCGATATCCAGGCAGATCGTCGAAGCCCATGGCGGCACGCTGACCGCCGAGAACATCCCCGGCACCAAGCCCGGCGACATCAAGGGCGCGCGCTTCGTCGTTACGCTGCCGGCCGAAGGCTGATCGCGGCTGCGCATGCCCGATCCCACCGCGGAACCCGAGAACATCCATGCCACCGCAGTCCTGATTGGCGAGCGGGGCGTCCTGATCACCGGGCCGTCCGGCTCGGGCAAGACAACGCTGGCGCTGGCGCTCATCGACCATTTCAGCCGGCTCGGGCTGTTTGCGCGGCTGATCGGCGACGACCAGCTGTTTGTCGCGGCGCGTTTCGGGCGGCTGGTCTGCCATGCGCCCGCCAGCATTGCCGGCCTCGCAGAGGTGCCCGGACTTGGTCCGAAGCCGCTTTTGTTCCAATCTGTGGGAGTCATCGACCTTACGATCCAGCTGGTTGCCGCTAACGCTGTGGAGCGTTTCCAGGAAGAGTCGAGCGCGACCATTGCCGGCTGTGTGGTGCCGCGCATCGACCTCGTTCAGCGCAACGTCACTGCGGCTTTGCCGGCGGTAATGGCGCGGCTGGCGATTGCCCTTTTCGTATGATCCGCCGCCGGTTTTTTGCTGCAATGCGTCAAATTGGCCATGGCCGACGCAATTTTGGGCTTGTCAACGCGCCGCGCGTCGACAAGATAGCGCTCCCGCCGCCTGGGATGGCCGGCGAGCATAAAAAGCGCCTGTGAAGCGGCGATGACGGGAGCCACCATAGAATGATCGGACTCGTGCTTGTAACGCACGGTCAACTGGCCGCCGAGTTCCGCCATGCCGTGGAACATGTCGTGGGGCCACAAGACAATTTCGAAACCGTGGCAATCGGCGCCGACGACGATATGGAGCAGCGTAGGCGCGATATCGTCGACGCCGTCGGCCGCGTCGACACCGGGACCGGCGTCATCGTTCTGACCGATATGTTCGGCGGCACGCCTTCCAACCTCGCCATTTCGGTGATGGAATCCGGTCGCACCGAGGTCATCGCCGGCATGAACCTGCCGATGCTGATCAAGCTGTCGTCGATCCGCAAGGGCGACAACATGGCGACCGCGCTCGACGAGGCGCAGGCCGCGGGGCGCAAATACATCAACGTCGCAAGTCAGCTGCTGAGCAGCAAATGAACGCGCTGTCGCCCGGTGAGATCGTGCGCGAGTTCCCGATCGTCAACCAGCGCGGCCTGCATGCGCGCGCCTCGGCGAAGTTCGTCCAGGTCGCCAGCGGCTTCGACGCCACCGTCCATGTCGAGAAGGATGGTCTCAAGGTCGGCGGCACCTCGATCATGGGGCTGATGATGCTGGCGGCGAGCCCCGGTTATTCGATCCGCGTCACCGCCAGCGGCGCTGAAGCCGCAGCGGCGATGGACGCGCTGGAGCAGCTGGTCGCCTCGCGCTTCGGCGAAGAGTGCTGAAGTTTTTGCTTTGGACGCCGTTGTCCCAAAACCGCGGGATACTTTTGGGCGGCATGCATCCCCGTAAAACACATACGCGCATAAAGATTTCTTTATATCCCATTGTCGTCTTGGCGGCGATCTGCTAGTCAGGCCGGCATCCCGCGCCCTTGGACGCGCCGTGTGGCGCAGGCGCATTCTGAAGACAAATCACACCGGAGCACTGCCATGACAGGTAGCAAGGACTATGTGGTCGCCGACATCTCGCTTGCCGGCTGGGGCCGCAAGGAACTCGATATCGCCGAAACCGAAATGCCGGGCCTGATGGCCTGCCGCGAGGAATTCGGCGACAAGAAGCCGTTGAAAGGTGCGCGCATCACCGGCTCGCTGCACATGACCATCCAGACTGCGGTGCTGATCGAGACGCTGAAGGCGCTTGGCGCCGATATCCGCTGGGCCTCGTGCAACATCTTCTCGACCCAGGACCATGCGGCCGCAGCCATCGCCGAGGCCGGCATCCCGGTGTTCGCCGTCAAGGGCGAGTCGCTCGAGGAGTATTGGGACTACACCGACAGGATCTTCCAGTGGGCCGATGGCGGCCTCTCCAACATGATCCTCGACGATGGCGGCGACGCCACCATGTACATACTGATCGGCGCCCGCGCCGAGGCCGGCGAGGACGTGCTGTCCAACCCGCAGAGCGAGGAAGAGGAGTACTTCTACGCCCAGGTCAAGAAGCGCCTGAAGGCTTCGCCCGGCTTCTTCACCAAGCAGAAGGATGCCATTCGCGGCGTCACCGAAGAGACGACGACGGGCGTCAACCGGCTCTACCAGCTGCAGAAGAAGGGCCTGCTGCCGTTCCCCGCGATCAACGTCAACGACTCGGTCACCAAGTCGAAGTTCGACAACAAATATGGCTGCAAGGAATCGCTGGTCGACGGCATCCGCCGCGGCACCGACACCATGATGGCCGGCAAGGTTGCGGTCGTCTGCGGCTATGGCGACGTCGGCAAGGGCTCGTCGGCTTCGCTCAAGGGCGCCGGCGCCCGCGTCAAGGTCACGGAAGTCGATCCGATCTGCGCGCTGCAGGCGGCGATGGACGGCTTTGAAGTCGTCACGCTGGAAGATGCCGCACCAACCGCCGACATCGTCATCACCACCACCGGCAACAAGGATGTCGTCACCCTCGACCACATGCGCTCGATGAAGGACATGGTGATCGTCGGCAATATCGGCCACTTCGACAATGAGATCCAGGTCGCGTCGCTGCGCAACCTGCAATGGACCAACGTCAAGCCGCAGGTCGACATGATAACCTTCCCGGACGGCAAGCGGATGATCCTGCTGTCCGAGGGGCGCCTGCTCAACCTCGGCAACGCGACCGGTCATCCGAGCTTCGTGATGTCGGCTTCGTTCACCAATCAGGTGCTGGCGCAGATCGAGCTCTACACCAAGCCCGGCCAGTACCAGAACCAGGTCTATGTGCTGCCCAAGCACCTCGACGAGAAGGTGGCGCGTCTGCATCTCGACAAGCTTGGAGCCCGCTTGACCGAACTTTCCGGCGAACAGGCCGCCTATATCGGCGTGACCCCGCAGGGTCCGTTCAAGCCGGAACACTACCGCTATTAGCCAAAGCGGCGTTTACCACTAGATATTGAAGCCGGGCGATTGACTTTTCGCCCGGCTTCTTTTTTGCGCGGATGATTCTTCACGCCGATTCCAGCACGCGCTATTGTGCTGATTCGTGGGCCGGGGACGAGGCCGGCGTACGCATCGAGAGCATGATTCGAACCGAAGGACCGCGTCAGCGAAAAGTGGGAAGCGGTTTTCGGAAAAGATCATGCCCTTTAGAAAAGAGTTAGGTCAGAAGGGCGTTTCCATCAAACGTGATCCTGATCTAGGCGGTCTTGCATTCAGGCGGCGAAGAGGACCAAGGCATGCCGGGGGAAAACCCGCCTCGCGCGGGATCGGCCGTTTCCGGCGGCCATGACGATTCCGATAGCAATGGCTCCGTCACGACAGGCGGTGGCCTGAAGAGGCGCGTTGGCGCCCGCACCGCCGGCTTTCTTGCCACCTCAGCTCTTGCCGGCCCGCTCACCTCGTTTGCCGCCCATGCCGAGCCGGCCATTGCGCAGAAGGCCGGACTGTCGGTCAGCGCGGTCGAAGTCATCCAGCTCGCCATGTTCGTCGGCGTCATGGGCGCGGCACTGGTCTCGGCCATCTTCCTGATCCGCGAAAGAGCCCGCACCTCGGCGCAGAATGTCGAACTCAGAGCCCGCATTGCCGACATCAATGCGGCGCTGCAGCGCTCCGAGGCGCTGCTCAATCTGCGTGACCAGCGCGTCATCGTCTGGGCGTCGGAGAACAAGAAGCCGGAGCTGATCGGCACGCTGCCGCTGGAAAGCGGTGCGCCGGACGACCGTGCAGCCTTCCTCGCCTTCGGCCGCTGGCTGATGCCGCGCTCGGCGGCGGCGCTCGAAAATGCCGTCGCTGGTCTGCGCGAGAAAGCGAAACCCTTTGATCTCGTGATCGAATCGCAGGCCGGGGCGCCGCTTGAAGTGCATGGCCGCAAGAGCGCCGCGCATGTGCTGGTGCGCTTCGTCTCGCTGTCGGAGACGCAGCGAAGCCAGGCCAGGCTGAAGATCGAGAACCAGCGGCTGGCCGCCGACTACGAGACGATGATCGGCCTGCTCGACGCCTTGCCGATGCCGGCCTGGCTGCGCGCCACCGACGGGCGGCTGAAATGGGTCAACCGTGCCTATGCCGGAGCGGTCGAGGCACCGAACGCCGAGACCGCGGTGCGCGAAGCCAAGGAATTCCTCGGCGCCCAAGCGCGCGAACAGATCGCCGCGCAGCACAAATCGCGCCCGATCTTCGAACAGACGCTGTCGACGGTGATCGAGGGCGACCGCCGGGTGTTCGCCGTCACCGACTTCGCCGGTGCCGACGGCTCGGCCGGTCTTGCCTGCGACACCAGCGCCACCGAAACCATTCGCGGCGAATATGAGCGCACGGTGCGCAGCCATGCCGACACGCTCGACCAGCTCAACACGGCGGTGGCGATCTTCGATGCCAACGAGAAGTTGCGCTTCTTCAACCAGGCGTTCCAGAAACTGTGGGGGCTGGACCCGGGCTTCCTGCACAGCGCGCCCGACAATGCGCTGCTGCTCGACCGGCTGCGCAGCGAAGGCAAGATCGCCGAGCAGCCGGAATGGCGGCGCTGGAAAGAAGGCCTGCTTGGCGCCTACCGCGCGGTGGAATCGCAAGAGCATTGGTGGCATCTGCCCGACGGCAAGACCATCCGCGTGGTGGCCAACCCGCAGCCGAAGGGCGGCGTGACCTGGGTGTTCGAGAACCTGACCGAGAAGATGGACCTCGAAAGCCGCTACCAGACGGCGGTGCGGGTCCAGGGCGAAACGCTCGACAATCTGGCCGAAGGCGTCGCCGTGTTCGGTCCCGATGGGCGGCTGCGCCTGTCGAACCCGGCCTTTGTCGCGCTGTGGGGACTGAGCCAGGATGTGATCAAGCCCAACGTCCATGTCTCGGCGATCCGCGATCTCAGCGACCAGCGCGCCGTCGACAGCCCGTGGGGCGGGTTCGTCGCCGCCATCACCGGTTTCGACGACGAGCGCCGCGACCGCCATGGCCAGACCGAACTGAAGAACGGCACAGTGCTCAGCTACGCCGTCCTCCCGCTGCCCAACGGCCAGGTGATGATGACCTTTGTGGACGTCACCGACAGCGTCAATGTCGAGCGCGCGCTGAAGGACAAGAACGAAGCGCTGCAGAAATCCGACCAGCTGAAGAACGAGTTCGTGCAGCATGTCTCCTACGAGCTGCGCTCGCCGCTGACCAACATCATCGGCTTCACCGAGCTTCTGTCGCTGCCGGCGACCGGGCCGCTCAGCCCAAAGCAGCGCGAATATGTCGAGCATGTCGGCTCGTCATCCTCGGTGCTGCTCACCATCGTCAACGACATACTCGACCTCGCCACCGTCGACGCCGGCATCATGCAGCTCGACATTTCGGAAGTAAGCGTCGAGCGCACCATCGAGGCCGCGGCCGAACTGGTCGCCGACCGGCTGCAAGAGCATTCGATCAAGCTTCGGATCGATGCCGCTGCGGCGCCGAAGAGTTTTCACGGCGACGAGACCCGGGTTCGCCAGATCCTCTATAATCTGCTCAGCAACGCGGCCAATTACGCGCCGGAGGCGAGCACGATCACGCTCGCCTGCCGGCATTTGGAGCAAGGCGTGGAATTCTCCGTCCATGACAACGGCCCCGGCATGCCGCCGGACCTGCTCGATTCGGTGTTCCGCCGCTTCGAGCCGCGCACCAATGGCGGACGCCGGCGCGGCGCGGGCTTAGGCCTGTCGATCGTCAAGAGCTTTGTCGAACTGCATGGCGGCAGCGTGCGCATCGAGACCGGCAAGGACAAGGGCACCACCGTCATCTGCACCTTCCCCGATGCACCGTCGGGCATCCGCGCCGCGGCCGAGTAGCGGGCTCGATGACCGTTGTTGTGCTGGAGCGTTTTCTCGCCGACGAGGCTGCGACCGCAAGGTTCGGCGAGGACCTGGCCATGGCGCTGCGGCCGGGCGACGTGCTGGCGCTCAAGGGCGATCTCGGCGCCGGCAAGTCGACGCTGGCGCGGGCCCTGATCAGGGCGCTGGCCGATGATGCCGGCCTCGATGTGCCGAGCCCTACCTTCACCTTGGTGCAAAGCTACGACACGCGCATCCCCGTGCACCATTTCGATCTCTATCGCCTGTCCTCGGCCGGCGAGATGGACGAGCTGGGTTTCGACGAGGCGCTGCTGCAGGGCGCTGCCCTTGTCGAGTGGCCGGAACGGGCGGAGGCCGCTCTTCCGAGAACGTCGATCTGGATCGAACTCGTCCATCAGGACGAAGGACGATTGGCGAAACTATCGGGCCAAGGCGTTGCCTTCGAACGCGTGGCGCGATCGCTGGCGATGCGCGATTTCCTCAAAACGGCCGGTTGGGGCGACGCCGCGCGGCGCCATTTCGTCGGCGACGCCTCGGCGCGCTCTTACGAGATTGTTTCGCTCGCCGGCCTTGCGCCGCGCGTGCTGATGAATTCGCCAAGGCTGGTGCTGGGGCCGCCGGTGCGCGACGGCAAGCCCTATGCCGTGATCGCCCACACGGCGCAGTCGGTCACCGCTTTCGTCGCCATCGACAAGGCGCTGCTGGCGCAAGGTGTCAGTGTCCCAAAAATCCATGCCGAGGATCTCGAGCAAGGGTTTCTGCTGCTGGAGCATCTGGGCTCGGAAGGTTTTCTCGACGGCAATGGTGAGCCGGTGGCCGAGCGCTACGCGGCAGCAGCCGAATTGCTGGCCATGATGCATGGCAAGACCTGGCTGCAGCGCATGGAAGCCGTCCCAGGCGTCTTCCACGAGGTGCCGCCCTTCGATCGCGACGCCATGCTGATCGAAGCCGATCTCTTGGTCGATTGGTATGTGCCGATGGTGACCGGCAGCCCGGCAAGCGAGGCTTTACGCGCCGGCTATCACAGGGAATGGAACGCGGTTCTCGATCGGCTGGACACACAGGAATACACGCTGATGCTGCGCGACTTCCATTCGCCCAACATCATCTGGCGCGGTGACCGCAAAGGCCACGACCGCCTCGGCATCGTCGACGTCCAGGACGCGCTGATGGGTCCGGCGGCCTATGATGTTGCGTCGCTGGCCATGGATGCCCGCGTCACCATTTCGCCCGATATCGAGCAGCGGACCGTGGACGCCTATGTCGCTGCGCGCCACGCCCCCGTCGGCTTCGATGAGGACGCCTTCCGCGCGGCCTATGCGATCATGGCGGCGCAGCGCAATTCAAAGATCCTCGGCATTTTCGTGCGGCTCGAAAAGCGCGACGGCAAGCCCTATTATCTCCGACACCTGCCGCGCATCCGCGATTATCTCAGGCGGGCGCTGGCGCACCCGGCGCTGGCTCAGCTGAAGGAGTTTTACATGGCACATGGCCTGCTGGAGGAACGGCTCCCGTGACCTTGACCACAGCGATGGTGCTGGCGGCGGGTCTTGGCAAGCGCATGCGGCCGATCACCGACACCATGCCGAAGCCGCTGGTGCGGATCGCCGGCAGGACCTTGCTCGACTGGGGGCTGGACAGTCTCGAAGCGGCCGGCGTCGAGAAAGCCATCGTCAACGTGCACTATCTGCCGGACCAGATCGTCGCCCATATAGCCCACAGGCGGACGCCAAAGATCGTCATTTCCGACGAGCGCGACGCACTGCTGAATTCGGCGGGTGGCATCGTCAAGGCATTGCCGCTGCTGGGCAGCGACCCCTTCTACATCATCAACGCCGATACGTTCTGGATCGACAGCGGCCAGCCCAGCCTCGAGCGCCTTGCCCTTGCATGGGACGGCGCGAAAATGGATATTCTGCTGATGCTTACCGATCTCGACTCGGCCACCGGACACGGTGTCGGCACGGATTTCCTGATGGCGCCGGATGGCGGCCTGCGGCGCTCGAAAGGCGATCCGGCCGGGTTGATCTATGCCGGAGCGGCAATCGTCAATCCCGCCATCTTCAGGGATGCGCCGGCCGGGGCGCATTCGCTCAACACCCATTTCGACAAGGCAATCGCCTCTGGCCGTCTGTTCGGCATGCAGATGCGCGGAAGCTGGATCACCGTCGGCACTCCCGACGCCATTCCGCAGGCGGAAGCGGCCGCCGCCGAAGCTCTCGCGAAGGTGGTATGAGCGGCGCGCGCCGCGTTCTTTCGATCCCGCCCGGAGCGCCATTCCTGCCGACTCTGGCCGAGGCCTTGCTGGCCGGACGGCTGGTGCCCGGCTTCCGGTTCGACGGCGATCCGCTGGCGCTGGCTGATGTCACCATCTATGTGCCGACACGGCGCGCGGCCCGTGCGCTGCGCGGCGCTTTTGTCGACGCGCTTTCGGGACCGGGGGGGAGCCGCCGTTCAGCGATCCTGCCGGTCATCCGCCCGCTCGGAGAGTTCGACGAGGACGAAGCCGCCTTCGACGCCGGCACGCCGACCGAGCTTGAAATGGCGCCGCCGATCGCAGCCATCGAACGCCTGCTGCTACTGGCGCCGCTGGTGCGGGCCTGGAAGCGCACCTTGCCGGCGCATGTCCTTGATATGTTCAACGAAGAGATCGTCGTGCCGGCCTCCGCCGCCGATGCGATCTGGCTAGCGCGTGACCTCGCCCGGCTGATGGACGAGATCGAAACCGAAGGCACGGACTGGACCAGGCTTGCCGATCTGGTCACCGGCAATCTTGCCGGATGGTGGCTTGTGACGCTCGATTTCCTCCGTATCGTCACCGAGGCCTGGCCGAAATTGCTGGAGGAGCGCGACCGCTCCAACCCGGCCGCGCACCGCAATGCGCTGATTCGGCGCGAGGCGAAGCGGCTGGAACGCAACCCGCCCAAAGGCCCGGTGATCGCCGCCGGCTCGACGGGC
The DNA here is from genome assembly GCF_000502555.1 of Mesorhizobium sp. LNJC394B00. Lineage (NCBI taxonomy): Bacteria > Pseudomonadati > Pseudomonadota > Alphaproteobacteria > Hyphomicrobiales > Phyllobacteriaceae > Mesorhizobium > Mesorhizobium sp. LNJC394B00. The sequence continues at coordinate 147,829 of NZ_AYWH01000003.1, read as the reverse complement.
TCTATTCCCGCCACGGCCGAACTGCTTGCCACGGTCGCCAGCCTGCCCAACGGCGCCGTGGTGCTGCCCGGGCTCGATGGGATGCTGGACGAACCGTCTTTTGCCGCGATTGGGGCGCCCGGTGCGCGGCCGGCACTGCTTGGCCACCCGCAATACGGCATGGCCAAGCTGATCGGCAAGATTGGCGTGCTGCGTGGCGATGTCGAGGAAGTGGTCTCCGCCGAGCCCGCACTGGCGCTCCGCGCGGCCCTTGTCGGCGAGGCGCTGCGGCCGGCCGAGACCACGGAATTATGGGCCGAGACCCGCATACGCTTCAACGCCCTGGATATCGCCGAGACCTTCGCCGACGTGACGCTGGTCGAAGCCGCCAGCGAACGCGACGAGGCGGTGGCGATCGCCATCGCGCTGAAAACCGCCGTGGAACAGCCGGGACACAGGGCAGCTCTCGTTACCGGCGACCGCGGGCTGGCGCGGCGCGTCTCGGCGGAGCTGTTGCGCTTCGGCGTGATCGCCGACGATTCCGGCGGCACGCCGCTCGCCAACACGCCTGCAGCCAGCCTGCTGCGGCTCGCACTTCAAGCAGTATTCCGGCCCGGCGATCCCGTCGGCCTTTTGTCGCTGCTCAAGCATCCGCTGCTCGGGCTCGGACTTGAGCGCACCGGCGTGCGCCATGCCGCCGAGCTCATCGAACTCGTGGCGCTGCGCGGCGGCACCGGACGCCCCGACATCGCCTCTTTGCCAGCACTGTTCGAGGAGCGTCTCGCCGGGCTGCGCGGGGACAAGCGCCAGCCCTTCTGGTTTTCGCGCCTGAGCGTGCGCGGCATCGACGATGCCCGCGATATGCTGAGCCGGCTTGTGGCGGCGCTGGCACCGCTGACCGCCTTTCGCGGAGAAGAGAATGCCGATCTTGTCGCGTTGACCAGAGCGAGCGTCGCCGCGCTGGAAAATCTCGGCCGCACGGCGGAGGGCAGCCTGGCTGAATTTTATGCCGGCGACGCCGGCGAGAAACTCGCCGAGCTGCTGCGCGGTGTGGTCGCGGCCTCGGCGTCGTTCGACTTCCCGGCCGACGAATGGCCTGATGTGATGGACGCGCTGGTAGCACCGGAAACGGTCAAGCCCGGGCAAGGCACCGACCGCAACATCGCCATTTGGGGGGCGCTGGAAGCGCGGCTGCAGAATGTCGACACGCTGGTCATTGGCGGGCTGAACGAGGGCGTGTGGCCACGCAAGCCGGAAAGCGATCGCTTCATGTCGCGGTTGATGAAGACCGGCATCGATCTCGAGCCGCCGGAGCGCCGTATCGGCCTTGCNCTTGCCGCCCACGACTTCCAGATGGCGATGGGGGCGAAAAAGGTGGTGCTGACGCGCTCCGCCCGAGCCGGCGACGCACCGGCGGTGCCGTCGCGCTGGCTGCAGCGCATCCTCACCTTCATCGGCAAGGATCCGGCGGCCGCATTGCGCGGGCGCGGCGACGAAATGCTTGCCTGGGCGCGCGCGCTCGATGCCGGCGAGCGGCAGCATTTCGCGCCGCGACCGCAGCCGAAACCGCCGCTGAGCATGCGGCCCACCCACTTCTCGGTGACCGAGATCGAGACGTTGCGACGCGACCCCTATGCGGTCTATGCAAGGCGTATTCTGAGCCTTCTGCCGCTCGAGCCGGTGATCCGCGATCCCGGCGCGGCCGAGCGCGGCACGCTGTTTCATGACATCCTGCATCTGTTCTCGACAGAGGTTGCGGACCCGCGCGCGCCGGAAGCCCTGGAGCGCCTTATCGCCGCCGGCCGGACCTGCTTTGCCGAGATCGCCCTGCCCGCCGATGTCGAGGCTGTGTGGTGGCCGCGCTTCGAAAAGCTTGCCGCCAACATCATCGAATGGGAGCGCGGCCGCGCTCCCGCCGTCGCCCGGCGGCATGCCGAGGAGCGCGCCGAAAAGACCGCTGTCGGCCGCACCGGCGTGACGCTGTCCGGCTATGCCGACCGCGTCGACCTTTTGGCCGGTGGCATGGCCGACATTCTCGACTACAAGACCGGCTCGTCCCCGTCCAAGGCGCAGGCCCACACGCTGCTGGCGCCACAGCTGGCGCTCGAAGGGGCGCTGCTCCGGCGCGGCGCCTTCAAGGGGCTTGGCGCGCGCGAGCCCTCCCAGCTCGCATTCGTGCGGCTGAAGCCGAATGGCGAAGTGTTCGAGGAATCCATCCTCGACTACAACCGCCAGCCTCGGACCGCCGAAGACCTCGCCGAGGAGGCTTGGGCGCGGTTGGAAAAGCTGCTGGTCCACTATGCCGATCCGACGACCGGCTATCTGTCGCGGGCGCTGCCTTTTCGCGAGGGCGAGAGCGATGGCGATTACGACCATCTGGCGCGCGTGCTCGAATGGTCGGCCGGCGGCGACAGCGATGACGAGGCGGGGGAGGCATGAAAAAAGCCTATCCCATCCCCAGCGAAACCGCCGCCAGCCAGGCGCGCGCCTCCGACCCGAAGAACTCGGCCTGGGTGTCCGCCAATGCCGGCTCGGGCAAGACGCATGTGCTGGCCCAGCGCGTCATCCGGCTGCTGCTCAACGGCACCGATCCGTCGAAGATCCTGTGCCTGACCTATACGCGGGCGGCCGCCGCCAACATGTCGAACCGCGTGTTCTCGACCCTGTCGGAATGGACGGCGCTCGGCGATGCCGAGCTTGCCACAAAGATTGAGGCGGTGGACGGCCGCCGACCCGACCGCGACACGATGCGGCGGGCGCGCCGGCTGTTTGCCGAAGCGCTGGAAACGCCGGGCGGGCTGAAGATCCAGACCATCCACGCCTTCTGCGAATCGGTGCTGCACCAGTTTCCGCTGGAGGCCAACATCCCGGCGCATTTCGAAATGCTCGATCCGCAGATGGAGGCCTCGCTGTTTGCTGGCGCCCGCCGGGACATGATTTCGGGCACGTCAGCCGGAGACACCGGACTGGCCGAGGCCTTTGCCACCGTGCTGGAGCGCGGCGGCGAACACGGACTCGATGCGCTGCTCGCCGAAATCGTGCGCAAGCGCGACGGCTTACGCGGCTTCATCGGTGCGGTCCGGCGCGACGGCGGCGGCTTTCAGGCCCTGTTCGACGAATTCCATTTTCGCCCCGGGCGGAGCGCCGAAGACATAGCGGCATCGGTATGGCCGCTGCCGGGTTTCCTGCCGGACTTCTTTGCAGTGTTCGCCAGTGCCGCCGAGGCCGCCGACGCCCGCACCGTGCTCAACAATCTCTTGCCCTATGCCCGGTTGGCCTTTGCCGAGACGGACCCGACCCGCCGGCTGCAGATGCTCGGCAAAGCCTTTCTCAAGGCCGATGGCGACCCCTATGATCCCTCAAAGTTGTTCAAGAAGGCGCTGCTCGGCCGGCTGCCCGACCTTCCCGAGCGCTATCTGGCGGCCGTCAAGTCGATAACAGACGTCTCCGACCGGCTGGCGCTGTTCCGGATGCTGGAAGGCACGGTCGCGGCGTTGACCATAGCCGACTGGCTGATCGTGCGGTACGAGCGCCTGAAGCGCAGCCGCGGCTTTCTCGATTTCAACGACCTCATCACCCGCACCGTCAACCTTCTGGCGCGGCCCGATGCCGGCCCCTGGGTGCAGTACAAGCTCGACCAGGGCATCGACCACATCCTGCTCGACGAGGCGCAGGACACCAGCCCCGACCAATGGGAGGTGGTGAAGCGGCTGGCGGAGGAGTTCTTTGCCGGCCACGGCCAGCGCGGCACGGCCAATCGCACGGTGTTTGCCGTCGGCGACGAAAAGCAGTCGATCTATTCCTTCCAGGGTGCCGCACCGGATTCCTTTGCCGACAGCCGGCTCTTGTTTTCCGGACGCGTGAACGCAGCCAATGCTTCGTTTGCCGACCTGAAACTGACCTGGTCGTTCCGTTCGACCGACGACGTGCTTGCCGCAGTCGACCGCGTCTTTGCCGATCCGGGCGTGCGGCGCGGCATCAGCCACGACCCCGATCCGCTCGACCACAAGGCGATCCGCAACGACGCGCCTGGCTATGTCGAGGTCTGGCCGTCGCTCGGCGCTGACGCCGTCGAGGAGCCCGACGACTGGACGTTGCCGGTCAATCATGCCAGCGCGCCGGCTGTGCGGGTGGCCGAGCACGTGGCTGCGACCATCCAGACCTGGCTCAAGGACCGCGAGATCATCGAGGGCAAGGGACGCAGGCTGAGGGCCGGCGACATTCTTGTGCTGGTGCGCAAGCGCGACCGCTTCGTCCATGCGCTGTCGCGCGCGCTGAAGGACCGCGATATTCCCGTCGCCGGCGCCGACCGGCTGAGCCTGCCCGGCCACATCGCGGTCAAGGACCTGATCGCACTCGGCCATTTCCTCATCCAGCCGCAGGATGACCTGTCGCTCGCCGCCGTGCTGCGCAGCCCGGTTTTCGACGTGTCGGAGGAGACGCTTTTTACGCTTGGCGCCGGACGGCCAGCCGGAACATCGCTGATCGCCTCATTACGCCAGCATGCTGGCGACAATACCGCGCTGACCGATGTCGTTGCCCGGCTCGACGGCTGGGCCAACGAGGCGGCGTTCCGGCCGGTGTTCGAATTCTACGCCGGGGTGCTGGCGCGCGACGGCCTGCGCAAGAAGATGATCGCCCGGCTTGGACCGGAAGCCGGCGATATTCTCGACGAGTTCCTGAGTTTCTGTCTGGCCGAAGAACGCACCGGCTTGCCGGGGCTGGAGGCTTTCCTGGCGACGCTGGAAAACACCGGCCCGGAGATCAAGCGCGAGATGGACCAGACGCGCGACGAGGTCCGCGTCATGACCGTGCATGCCGCCAAGGGCCTGGAAGCGCCTGTTGTCTTCCTGGTCGATGGCGGTTCGGCGCCGTTCAGCGACCAGCATCTGCCGCGGCTCATGCCGTTCGACGCTTCGGGCCGCAATTTCGACGGCAAGGGCTATCTCTGGCGCTCGGCCGCCGATGTCGCCAACGGCTTCTCCAAGGCGGCCTCGGCCAGGGCGCGGGAGCTTGCCGACGACGAATACCGGCGGCTGCTCTATGTCGGCATGACGCGCGCCGAGGACCGGCTGATCGTCTGCGGCTATCACGGCAAGCGTCAGCCCAGCACCGGCACCTGGCATTCGATTGTCAGCCGCGCGCTGCTTGCCGCGCCGGAAAGCACGGAGCGCCGCCACCCCGCCAGCAGCGAGCCGGTGCACCGTTTCGTCATGACCAAGCTTCCGCCGGTGGCGCAAGCGGCAGCCGACGAGTCGCGGCTGCCGCAACAGGTGCCGCCGCTGCCGGTGGGCTTGTTCCGGCCCTTGCCGCCTTATGAGGAGCTGCCGCGCCCGCTGTCGCCTTCCGGCGCGTCGGCGCTGATCGACGAGGCCAAGGAAGCTGTTGTCGATACCCGCTCGCCGGTGCTGGACAGCGAGGCGGAGCCGGGCTTTGCGGTGATGCGCGGGCTGGCGCTGCACAAGCTGCTGCAGATGCTGCCCGGTTTTGCCGAAGACGAACGGCAAGGCGCGGCGGCGCAGTATCTCATTCGAGCCGGCGCCGACTGGCCGGAGGCCGAGCGCAACAAGGCGCTGGCTTCGGTGATGGCGATCCTCAGAGATTCGCGTTTTGCCGGGCTGTTTTCGCCGTCGTCCCGCGCCGAAGTTGCTGTGATGGGCAGCCTTGAGGTCAAGGGCAGGCTGCGCTCGATCTCCGGCAAGATCGACCGGCTGGCGGTGACGCCCGGGCGCGTATCGATCGTCGACTACAAGACCAACCGGCCGGCGCCCGCAGGCCTGGCCCAGGTGCCGCCGGCCTATATCCTGCAGCTGGCGCTCTACCGCGCGCTGCTCCAGCCGCTTTACCCCGGCCGCGCGGTGACGGCAGCACTGCTGTTCACCGAGGCACCGAGGCTTATCGAACTGCCGGTGCAAGCGATGGATGACGCCCTTGCCCGACTCACGGGAGCGTGAAACAAGTTCTGCTTGAAGAAGGGCTGCTGAACCACCACATTTGGTGCGAGATAAATTTCGAAAGGATTTTCGTATGGCCACCGTCAAGGTCGACAAGAGCAATTTCCAGGCCGATGTGCTCAACGCCTCGCAGCCCGTCGTCGTGGATTTCTGGGCCGAATGGTGCGGCCCCTGCAAGATGATCGGTCCGTCGCTGGAAGAGATCGCCAACGAACTCGGCGACAAGATCAAGATCGCCAAGCTGAACATCGACGAGAACCCCGAGCTTGCCGCCCAATTCGGCGTGCGCTCGATCCCGACGCTGATGATCTTCAAGGGCGGCGAAGTCGCCGACATGAAGGTCGGCGCCGCGCCGAAGACCGCGCTGTCGCACTGGATCAATGGCAGCCTCGCCTGATCTGGCTTTGTTTTGATGCATGTCGTCCTCCCAAAACCGGGACCACTTTTGGGCGACCTGCATTAGTTCCCGAGATCGAAGCCCGGCCCTCGCGCCGGGCTTTTTCTTTGGCGTCATCGCCCGGCCGCCTCTGGCCCTCGCATCGGCGCACTCCATGTCATCTGCTTGAGGCAGGACAGGGAGAAACAGAATGACCGGATCCGCCAAGGCCACCGTCTTCATCGACAATGAGCGCGTCATCGTCACCGAATACCGCTTCCAGCCCGGCGACAACACCGGCTGGCACCGGCATCGCCATGACTACGTCGTGGTGCCGCTGATGGACGGCAAGGTGAAGCTGGTGACCAAGGACGGCGAGAGTTTTGCTGAAATGAAGAAGGGCGCGCCCTACTTCCGCAAGGAAGGCGTCGAGCACGACGTCATCAGCGCCAATGACGGCGAATACGCCTTCATCGAGATCGAGCTGAAATAGGCCTCAGACTGGTGCCGCGGCCGCCGATGTCTATTTAGTTTGAGCCACGGTTTTTTTGGCCTGCCTAGGCTTGCCGGGCTTCCGTCCGGTCGCGGGCTTCAGGACCTGCCCATATCCCTCTATAGCGCCCGTATACACACGATAGAGAAACGTCTCTCGGCTTACGAAATACGCGACACTGGGCTGGCCGGATGCATCATTGGGGCGCGTCGGTCTGTGGGCCACTCGAACAATTGGGTGCGGTGGCTCGATGGCTCCCGGTAACATCACATGATCGCCGACCCGCGGAGCATATTCAAATATCAGCTCCTCCGGCGGGTCGTTGTCGACGGTAACAAGACACTTCACAACCATTCGAGCTTGCCTCCATGCTTGGCCAAGCATATCGGGGCTTCTGCCCGAGGGGCAACCGCCCGATAGATTCCCCGGGCCAAAATACTACCAGTCGGCGATGCGGTCGCCTCCGGTAAATTGCGCGCTTTTTGCGGTGTATTCGAACAGCTCGATCTTCACGCCGTTGGGGTCGCGGATCCAGGCCTGAAAAGTGTCGTCGCAGGCGTGCTTCTTGGCGGTGACGTCGATGCCCTTCGATTTGATATGGGCGATCGCCGCGTCGAGATCTTCGACTTCCAGGCAGAAATGGTTGATCTGGTTCTGCTCGCTGTATGCAGTGCCGTCCTTCTGGAACACCTCGACATGGCTGCGGCCGCCGCAATTGAGGTAGAAGCCGAAGACCTTGTCGTCGCGCAGGAAATTGAACTGCGTGTCGAGGCCAAGCACGTCGCGGTAGAAGCTTCGCGTCGCCTCCAGATCATGCGCGAAGATGCAGATGGGCGAGTTGCTTGACCTTGATCATGATGGGCTCCTCGCAGTGAAATGGCTTCAGGTTGGCGGCGTGCCGTTTTCGGCCAGCACCGCGCCGGCGAGATATAACGACCCCCCGATCAGGATGCGTGGCGCCGGCCCGTCCCAGGTGTCGCGCAGCAGCATCAGCGCACTGGCGACGGAACTGACCGGTTCGGCCGTGAGGCCGGCTTCGGTCGCCCGCACCGCCAGCTCGTCATTCGGCACGCCGGCATCGCTCATGCTCACCGGCACGGTGTAGACGTGCCGAGCCAGGCCCTTGAAGGCGTGGAAGTAGCCGCTCTGGTCCTTGGTGTTGATCATGCCGGAGATCAGAAACAGCGGCCGCGGGTTCTTTTCCTCCTGCTCGGCCAGCGCCTCGGCAATGACCATGCCGGCGCCCGGATTGTGGCCGCCGTCGAGCCAGATGTCGGCGCCCTTGGGCGCCAGCTCCATCAGCCGGCCCTGTACCAGTTTCTGCATGCGGCCCGGCCATGCGACGCTCGCCATCGCCTTCTCAGTGGCGCGATGACTGATTTCGAAACCGGTGGCCTTGACGGCGGCAATCGCTGCCGCCGCATTGGCGAACTGGTGGCGCCCGGGCAGGCGCGGTGGCGGCAGGTCCATCAGCCCGTCCTCATCCTGATAGACCATGCGGCCGTTTTCCTCGAAGGCGAGAAAATCCTGGCCGTAGACGAAGGTCGGGCAATCCAGCCGCTCGGCGGTTTCGATCAGCACTTGCAGCGCCGTCTCGCTCTCCTGCGCGCCGATGACCACCGGGCAGCCGCGCTTCATGATGCCGGCCTTTTCGGCGGCGATCAGTTCGACCCGGTCGCCGAGATAGGCTTCGTGATCCATCGACACCGGCATGATCACCGACACCGCCGGCCGGGCAACGACATTGGTGGCGTCGAAGCGGCCGCCAAGGCCGACCTCGATGATGGCGGCGGCAGCCGGATGCTCGGAAAACAGGATGAAGGTGACGGCGGTTAGGATTTCGAAGACGGTGATCTTCTGGCCGGCATTGGCCCGGGCGACGCGGGCGATGGCCTCGGCGAAGGTCTCGTCGTCGACCAGCCGGCCGCCGCCCTCGGCCGCCAGCCGGTAGCGCTCGGCCCAGTTCACCAGATGCGGCGAAGTGTGGACATGGACAAGGTGGCCGCCGGCTTCGAGCAGCGCGCGCGAAAAGGCCGCGCACGAGCCCTTACCGTTGGTGCCGGCGATATGGATGACCGGCGGCAGCCGCTCCTGCGGATTGCCGAGGCGTTCGAGCAGCCTTGTGATGCGGTCGAGCGAAAGGTCGAAGCCTTTCGGATGCAGCGCCATCAGGGCTTCGATTTCACGATCTGCGGCAAGCGTTGTCATGAGCGAATCCTACGCATGCGCGCAGGTGCACGCAATCGCGGTTTGCGGCCAGAAATGTCGCGTCAGGCTTGCGGGCGGGCTTCCGTCGGGATGACCGACGGCGGCAGGATTTCCGGCTCCAGCGGCTTTTGCTCCTGCGGCAGTTTGAGCAGGATTTTCAACAGCCGTGAAATCGTCTCGCGCAGTTCCAGCCGCGACACCACCATATCGACCATGCCGTGCTCCATCAGATATTCGGAGCGCTGGAAACCGTCCGGCAGTTTCTCCCGGATGGTCTGCTCGATGACGCGCGGGCCGGCAAAGCCGATCAGCGCGCCGGGCTCGGCAATGTGGACGTCTCCCAGCATGGCGTAGGAGGCGGTAACGCCGCCGGTGGTCGGGTTGGTCAAGACGACGATGTATGGCAGGCCGGCTTCCTTCAGCCGGTCGACGCCGATCGTGGTGCGCGGTAACTGCATCAGGGACAGAATGCCTTCCTGCATGCGCGCGCCACCGGAGGCGGCAAACAGGATCAGCGGCCGCTTGCGCTGCAAGGCGACCTCGAAACCGTGCACAATGGCGTCACCCGCGGCCATGCCGAGCGAGCCGCCCATGAAGGCGAAATCCTGCACCGTCACCACAACCGGCAGGCCTTTGACCGTGCCCAGCGCGTTGATGATGGCGTCTTCCAGGCCGGTCTTGGCCTTGGCGTCCTTCAGCCGGTCCGTGTAGCGCTTCTCGTCGCGGAACTTGAGCGGGTCCTGCATGACCTTGGGGTTCTCAAGCTGCTCGTATTTGCCGTCGTCGAGGAAGAATTTCAGCCGTTCCTTGGCCGAAATCTTCATGTGATGGCCCGATGACGGGATGACGAACTGGTTGGATTCCAGGTCCTTGTGAAACACCATCTCGCCGGTCTCGGGATCCTTGATCCAGAGATTCTCGGGCATGTCGGTGCGCCGACCGAGCATCGAATTGATCCTCGGGCGAACGTAATTGGTGATCCAGTTCATCGCTTCGGCTCCTGTCCTGACGAAGAGTTGGCTCGTGCATGTCGCCCAAAAGTGGGAACCGGTTTTGGGATAACGACTTGCACAAGGCCTAAGTAGGGAAACTATTCGGCAGCAGCAAGGCGGGCCGAACGCACGCCCTGAGACAGTCCGCTGACCAGGGTGGCGACGGCCTCGGCCGGGTCGGCGGTCTTCTCGCCCTTCGGTCCCAACACATTGGCGACCGCGTTGACGATCGCGGTGCCGACGACGACGCCATCGGCATTGGCGCCGATAATGCGCGCCTGCTCGGCGGTCTTGACGCCGAAGCCGACGCAGACCGGCAGATTGGTGTGGCCCTTGATGCGCTTGACCGCGGCGGCAACCTTGCCGGTGTCGGCCAAAGCCGAGCCGGTGATGCCGGTCATCGACACGTAATAGACGAAGCCCGACGTATTCTGCAGCACCTTGGGCAGGCGCTTGTCGTCGGTGGTCGGCGTTGCCAAGCGGATGAAGTTGATGCCGGCCTTCAGCGCCGGAATGCAGAGTTCTTCGTCCATCTCCGGTGGCAGGTCGACGACGATCAGCCCGTCAATGCCGCTGGCGATGGCGTCCTTGAGGAAGCGATCGACACCGTAGATGTAGATCGGGTTGTAGTAGCCCATCAGCACGATCGGCGTTTCATTGTCGGTGGCGCGGAAATCAGCCGCCGTCTTCAGCGTCTTGACCAGGGTCTGGCCACCTTTCAGCGCCCGCAGGCCAGCGGCCTGGATCGCCGGTCCATCGGCCATCGGATCGGAAAACGGCATGCCCATTTCGATGATGTCGGCGCCGGCCTTGGGCAGCGCCTTCATGATCGACAAAGCGGTGTCATAGTCGGGGTCGCCGCTCATGAAATAGGTGACGAGCGCCGGGCGGCCCTCGGCTTTCAGTTTTGCCATGCGGCGGTCGATGCGGGTCACCATGATCAGATCTCCATGCCCAGCATCGAGGCCACTGTGTGCACATCCTTGTCGCCGCGTCCCGACAGGTTGACGATGACGATCTGGTCCTTGTCCATATCAGGCACGATCTTCACCGCATGCGCGATGGCGTGGGCGGATTCCAGCGCCGGGATGATGCCTTCGACGCGCGTCGTCAGCTTGAAGGCTTCCAGCGCCTCGTCGTCGAGGATCGGCACATATTCGACGCGGCCGGAATCGCGCAGCCAGGAATGTTCGGGGCCGACGCCGGGATAGTCGAGGCCGGCTGAGATCGAATGGCCGTCGAGGATCTGGCCGTCGGCGTTCTGCAAGAGATAGGTGCGGTTGCCGTGCAGCACGCCGGGCGCGCCGGCATTCATCGAGGCGCAATGCTCGATGCCGTCAAGGCCGCGGCCGCCGGCTTCGATGCCGATGATGCGGACTTCTTTGTCATCCAGGAACGGATGGAACAGGCCGATGGCGTTCGAGCCGCCGCCGACAGCCGCGATGATGGTGTCGGGTAGCCGGCCTTCCTGTTCGAGGATCTGGGCGCGCGCCTCGATGCCGATCACCGACTGGAAGTCGCGCACCAGCTCCGGATAGGGATGCGGGCCGGCGGCAGTGCCGATCAGGTAATAAGTGTCCTCGACATTGGTGACCCAGTCGCGCAACGCTTCGTTCATGGCGTCCTTCAGCGTGCCGTGACCGGCGGTCACCGGCCGCACTTCGGCGCCGAGCAGCTTCATGCGGAAGACGTTGGGGCTTTGGCGGGCGACATCGGTGGCGCCCATATAAACGACGCAGGGAAAGCCGAAGCGCGCCGCGACCGTGGCCGCGGCAACGCCGTGCTGACCAGCGCCCGTCTCGGCGATGATGCGCTTCTTGCCCATGCGCTTGGCCAGCAGGATCTGGCCGAGGCAGTTGTTGATCTTGTGCGAACCGGTGTGGTTCAAATCCTCGCGCTTGAAGTAGACTTTGGCGCCGCCCCCGAGGCCCTTCGCCGAGGAAACCTCACGAAGGTGTTTTGTGAGCCCTTCGGCGAAATACAGCTTTGATGGCCGACCGGCATAATGGGTCGACAGGTCGGTCAGTTCGGCCTTGAAGTCCGGATCGTTCTTGACCTCGTTCCAGTGCCGTTCGAGGTCGAGGATCAGCGGCATCAGCGTCTCGGCCACGAAGCGGCCCCCGAAGATGCCGAACATGCCCTGTTCGTCGGGTCCCGTGCGGAAGGAATTGGGTGTCGCCGGCTTGTTCATCGCCGATCTCCTGGTCTTGGTTCTGAGCATGTCTTATCGGAAAACCGGTTCCCACTTCTCCGGAACATGCTCGGGTTCGAAAGAAGTGCCTCAGGCAGCGCGGTCGTCGCGCGCGGCCCTGACGGCCCGGAAGAACTGCTCGATCAGCGCCGGATCCTTGACGCCCGGGCCGCTTTCCACCCCCGACGAAATGTCTATCGCGGGCGGATTGGCTGATATCAGGGCGTCGCCGATATTGGCGGCGTTGAGCCCACCGGAAAGCATGTAATCGAGCCCGGCGTCAAGGCCGGCCAGGATGCGCCAGTCAAAGGCGACGCCATTGCCGCCCGGAAGTTGCGAGCCCTTTGGTGGCTTGGCATCGAACATGAAGCGATCGGCAACGCCGATGAACGGCTTTAGCCGCTCGAGATCGGCTACCTCACTGACGGAGAACACCTTCATGACAGGCAGGCCGTAGCGAGCTTTCACCTCGGCCACCCGCTCGGGCGTCTCCGTGCCGTGCAACTGCAGCATGTCGGGGCGCATCTTTGCGACGATCTCATCCAGGAACGCGTCATCGGCATCGACCGTCACGGCGACCGCCCTGGCCTTGCCGATTGCCGCCTCGCGCAGGCGGCCGGCTGCCGCAGGCTCGACATAGCGCGGGCTTTTAGCAAAGAAGATGAAGCCGACATGGCTGGCGCCGCCGGCCAGGGCCGCGGCCATTGCCTCATCGGTCTTCAATCCACAGATCTTGATATCGAGCGCCATGGCGCGGGGATTGGCACGAAACCGGCCAAGAGTCGAGAAAAAGCATGCTGTTTGCCGGCAACGCCAAAGGCGCTACCTATTGATGGGAGAAGCAAGGCGGAGCAGACGAATGGCCGACCAGAGCATAGCCGAACTCAGGCAGAAGATCGCGCAAGCGCGCGACGTCATCGCCCATCTGATGCAAAAGGCCGCCTTCGACGGGGCGGAAGCGCACCGGGTCCTGGATTATTTCGGCAGCGATGCGTTCGAGCAGAATTTCCTGCCATGGCCGCGCCATGGCGACGAAGGGCTGCGGCCTGAAGAGCTTAATGCGGCCAATGATGATTGAGCGCGGCGCTGGCGCAGGCTAATCGAACACAATCGCCTGCAACGCCCCACCATTCCTCTTCAGCCAGTCCTTGCAGCGGTCGGTGTCGGGGCAGAGCTGCTCGCACAGTTTCCAGAATTTCGGGCCGTGGTTCATCTCCTTGAGATGCGCCACCTCATGCGCGACCAAGTAGTTTATCACCGGCGTCGGCGCCATCATAATGCGCCATGAGAAGGACAAATTGCCGTCGGAAGTGCAGGAGCCCCAGCGGCTCGACGTGTCCTTGAAGCGGATAGCCTTGGCGCGCTTGCCGATGGCCTCGGTATGCTTGACCACCAGCTTCTCGATGTCCTTCTTGGCCTCGCGCCTGAGGAAATCGGCGATGCGGCGCGGCAAATGTATGCGCTCGCCATGGACGATCAGCAGCGGACCGCGCTCGTCGCGCGACACGGTGACGGTGCCGCGTTTCGACGGTTCGTGGACGATGCGATGCGCGACGCCGCGTATCGGGATCTTGATGCCGGGGCGCACTTGCGGCCGTGTCGGGACCTTGGCCAGACGCTGCTCCAGCCAGCCCTGATGGCGGTGAAGGAATTTCTCCACCTCGCCGCGGCGCAGGCCCGGCGGCACGGTGATGCGCAGCCCCTGGCCGCCCGAATCGATGCGCAGCGTCAGCCGCCGTGCGCGGGCGCTCTCGACGATCCTGAGCGGCAGTGTGCGGCCGGCAACGACGTGCTCTCGCTCTTCGACAGGCGAGGGTTTTGGTTTGGTCAGGTTGCGGAAAAAGCCGAAGGACATGGCTGAACGATACGCGATTCGAGGAAAACGACCAGAACAAAAAAGAAACGGCGCCGCTCGCGCGACGCCGTCCATCATGCCAAGGCCTGTCTTAGAGCGCCGCGCGTCTCTGACGCGCAAAGGACGCTGTAGCACTCTAATTGGGCGCATGAACCTTTCCGAAAATCGGTTTCGATTTTCGGGGTCATGCGCGCAGCCTCAGTCGTCAAGCAGGTTCGGGCCCTTGCGCTTGGGCGTCGCGGGCTTGGCCGTTTCGGCCGAGCCTGTCTTCGCAGGCGCTGTCGACTTGTTGCGGTTGGCCATGAAGCGGTCGAACTCGTCCTGGTCCTTGGCGCGGCGCAATTCGCGGGCGTACTCGTCGAACTCGCTCAGCATCTCATCGAGCTTGCGACGCTCTTCGGCGAGGCGTTCGAGTTCCTTCTCGCGCCAGTCGTCGAAAGCGACATTGCCGGTGCGGGCCGAACCGTGGCCCCAGCGCGCGGCCTTGTCGGAACCGCGACGGCAGCCGGCGAAGATGCCGTCGGTGGCCCGGTTGACGTCGCGCTTGAAGCCGTCAAGCCGGTCGCCCCAGATGATGTAGGCGAGCATGGCGAAGCCAAGCGGCCAGAACACCATGAAGCCGATCACCATCAGCGCGATGGTCGCCGGCGTCCAGGCCGGGCGGATCAATGCGGATGTGTTCATTTTCTCCCATTCCTTCGGTTGGAGACAGCCAAGAGCGGCTGCGTGGATTCGAAATGGGATGAGAAAAACGGCGATTCAAGACAACGTCCGCCAAAACCGGACAAGGTCCTGAATTGATTATCGCTTTTTGACCGCTTCGAGGAAAAGCACGACCAGGCCGGCGACCAAGCCCCAGAAGGCGGCGCCAACGCCGAACAAAGTCAGCCCCGACGCGGTGACAACGAAGGTGACAGTAGCCGCCATGCGCTGGTCCTCGTCCTTGAGCGCGATCGCCAGCGCGTTGGCCAGCGACCCCATCAACGCCAGGCCGGCCACCAGCACGATCAGGCTTTGCGGCAGCACTGCGAAGATCGCCACCAGCGAGGCGCCGAAAACCGCGAAGATCAGATAGGCAAGTGCATAGAAGGGTCCGGTCTTCCAGCGCTCGGCCGGGTCGGGATGGACGTCCGGCCCGGTGCAGATCGCCGCAGAGATCGCGGCCAGATTGGTGGTCGAGCCGCCAAACGGCGCCGACAGCAGCGAGAACAGGCCGGTGACGCCGATCAGCGGGCCGGGTTCGGGGTGATAGCCGGCGGCGCGCAAGACGGCGAGACCCGACAGGTTCTGCGACGCCATGGTGACGAGGTAGAGCGGCAGCGCCAGGCCGATGACAGCTGCGGCGCTGAAATGCGGGGCAATCAGCGTCAGCGTCGACAGTTCCGGCGCCGGCAGTCCGCCGACGCGGCCTGTCAGGAAGGCGGCGATGCCGCCGCCGATCAGCACCGCCAGCACCGACAGCGCCGGGTTGAACAGGCGAATGACGAAGAAGGCCGCGATCAGCGGCAGGATCAACCAGGGGTCGACCGGAATGGTCTTGACGGCATTGAGCGCGAAGGTGACGACGATGCCGGCCAGCATGCCGGACGCGACCGACGTCGGTATCCTTGATATAAGCTGGGTCAGCGGCTTGAACAGGCCGGTGGCGATCAACATTAGGCCGGTGACGATGAAGGCGCCGACCGCATCGGCCATGGTAAAGCCGCTCGATGCCGCCATCAGCGCCAGGCCTGGTGTCGACCAGGCGGTGATGATGGGCATTTTCGTGCGCCAGGACAGCCACAGGCATTCGATCGCCATCGCCACGCACACTGCTGTCACCCAGCTCGCGGTCTCGGCCTGGGTGGCGCCAACCGCCTTGGCGGCGGCAATGACGACGGCGAGCGTGCCGCCGAAGCCGACGATTGCCGCGACAAAGGCGGATATCGGGATGGAAATGCGCATTCTTGCCTACCCCGCCCGCTGAACCATGTCGCCCACCGCCCTCAGCAGCATGTCGAGATCCTGCGGCCGCGACAGGCGGTGGTCGCCGTCGGGAATGAGCGACAAGGTGACGTCGTCGGCTGGCAGCAGCGAGACCAGCTTCAGCGCATGGCTTGCCGGCACGTCGGCGTCGGCCAGACCCTGCAGGATGTGGACGGGGCAATGGGTATCGATCGGCCCGGTCATGACCCGGTTCGCCCTGCCGTCCTCGATCAGCGCGCTTGTGTAGATGTAAGGCTCGGCGGAATAGTCCGAAGGTTCTTCGAAAAAGCCTTTCTCCCGGAGGTCGCGCCTCTGTTCCTCCGTCAGAGCCGGCTCGACCAGCTCGGCGGTGAAATCCGGCGCCGGCGCGAGCAGCACCAGGCCAACCACATTGCTGTCGCCCGCCTTGCGCATTTCCTGCACCATGCGCAGCGCGATCCAGGCGCCCATCGACGAGCCGACCAGGATTTGCTTGCCCTCGGTGAAACGCCGGAAGGCGGCGAGGCTCTCGCCAAGCCATTTCGAGATAGTACCGTCGGCAAAGGCGCCGCCGGATTCGCCATGGCCGGAATAGTCGTGGCGCAGATATGCGCGGCCTTCCCTGGCCGCCCAATCCGACAGCGTTTGCGCCTTCGTGCCCAGCATGTCGGATTTGTAGCCGCCGAGCCAGACGACGCCGGGCGTTGCGCCCGAGGAATGGCGAACCGCGATATCGATGCCGTCGACATCCAGCAGGGTTGGGGTGGTCGCGGTCATGGCTGTGGATCAATCCTGGTTCTGGGGGCCTGATTGTGGGAGCCTGATTTTACTCGCCGGTCTTTTGACACAGGCACAGGCGAGGCGGAAAGTGCTCGCGACATCCTTTGTTTGGTGCAGGCCTGCGATCAGGGTGATTTTCTGTCAGCGCTGTGCTATTGACTCCGCCCGCGCGCTCACCACATTGGCGCGTCCTGAACATTCTAGATTGAAACCCTGAACGAAACGGCCAAGGAGACCACGACCATTCGCAGACCTTTCAAAGCAGCGGCGCCCACCAAAGATGGCCCGCGCTCCAACCGTGATATCCGGGTGCCCCGGGTCCAGCTGATCGACGCCGATGGCCAGAACCGCGGCGATATTTCCATCAACGACGCATTGCTGCTCGCCGAAGAGGCAGGGCTCGATCTGGTCGAGATCTCGCCCAATGCGGTGCCGCCTGTCGTCAAAATTCTCGATCTCGGCAAATTGAAATACGCCAACCAGAAGAAGGCGGCCGAGGCGCGCAAGAACCAGAAGGTCATCGAGATCAAGGAGATCAAGATGCGCCCGAACATCGACAGCCATGACTACGAAACCAAGATGAAGGCCGTGCGGCGCTTTTTCGAGGAAGGCGACAAGGTCAAGCTGACGCTGCGCTTCCGCGGCCGCGAGATGGCGCATATGGAACTCGGCATGCAGCTCCTGAACAAGGTGCGCGAGGAGACGGCTACCATCGCCAAGGTCGAAGCCGAGCCGAAGCTGGAAGGCCGCCAGATGATGATGGTGCTGGCCCCGCGCTAGATCAGTTCGGGCGTTGCGCTCTAAATCCGCCTGAATCCTGTCTCATGGCGTCCCGGCGATCGGCGGGACGCCTATTCTCCTGTCCAGACGCCGCGATCGCCGGCAAGTTTTTCGACGATCGGATTCCCGACATGGCCAATGAAATCAACCCTGCGCCCATCAAGGAGCTGGGCGGCTACCAGCACATGCGCCGCATGGTGCTTGCGGTGCTGGTGGTGGTGCTCTTTGCGGCACTGCTGTTCGGCCAGTCGACCTTCCCGCCCGATACCCCGGTGCATGAAACGATCGAGATGGTCGGCGTGCTGCTGATCTTCCTTGGCGTCGTCGGCCGCTTGTGGTCGACACTCTATATCGGCGGGCGCAAATCCTCCGAAGTGGTCACCGGCGGGCCCTATTCGATCACCCGCAATCCTCTCTACGTGTTCTCGACCGTTGCCGCCGCCGGCGTCGGGGCGCAGATCGGCTCGTTCTCCGGCATCGTCCTGTTTGCGCTTTTGTGCGCCGGCGCCTTCCACATCGTCATCCTGCGCGAGGAACGGTATCTGAAGGAGGTTCTCGGCGCGCCCTACACAGCCTATCTGGCGCGGGTGCCGCGTTTCTTCCCCCAGCTGTCGCTCTACCAGGAAGGCGACACCGGCAGCTTCAAGCCGCGCCTCTTGCTGACCACCTTGCTCGACGGGCTGGTGTTTCTGGTGGCGTTGCCGGTGTTCGAGACCATCGATGGCGCCCAGCAATCGGGCATTCTGCCGGTGCTGTTCAGGCTGCCCTGATCGCGGACAGAGCGTCGCAGCCGCTCGGGTGTTGCGCGCCAGCCCGCTTTGACGTATAGGACCGCCGTTCCAAGAAAACCGCCCGGCAGGGCATGCCGTGGCGGTTTCATTTGCTTTTCGGGCTTTTGGTCCGCCCGAAGCGAACAAGAAGCGCGATTGTGCGCCACCAATACGGAGTAGCAAAATGCCCAAGATGAAGACCAAATCGGCCGCCAAGAAGCGGTTCAAGATCACAGGTACGGGTAAAGTCCTGTCGGCTGCGGCCGGCAAGCGTCACGGCATGATCAAGCGTTCCAACAAGTTCATTCGAAATGCCCGCGGCACGATGGTTCTGGCTGAACCGGATGGCAAGAAGGTCATCAAGAATTTTCTGCCGAACGGCCTCTGAGCATTCGGTTTCAGGAACAGCGTTTAAGGAGATCATGACATGGCACGCGTAAAAAGAGGCGTCACCTCGCACGCCAAGCACAAGAAGGTCCTGAAAGCCGCGAAAGGCTTCTACGGCCGCCGCAAGAACACCATTCGCATCGCCAAGCAGGCGGTCGAAAAGTCGATGCAGTATGCGTATCGCGACCGCAAGAACCGCAAGCGCTCGTTCCGCGCGCTATGGATCCAGCGCATCAACGCCGCGACGCACGAGCATGGCCTGACCTATGGCCGCTTCATCGACGGCCTCAACAAGTCCGGTATCGAGATCGATCGCAAGATCCTGTCCGACATGGCCATCCATGAACCGCAGGCGTTCGCCGCACTCGTGGCCAAGGCCAAGGTCGCGCTCGAATATCTGAAGAACACCACCCCGAATGCTTTTGAAAGCGCTGTCGCCTAGAGCATGATGCCAAAAAGTTGCTGACTTTTTGGACAACATCATGCTCAGGGAAATTTAGCGAGGAGCGCGATCTTTCCGAAAAGTCTGCAACTTTTCGGGATCGGGCTCCGAGCCCAGCGCTTCCCAGCATTCGCAATTCTGATTGGGGAACCCGCGCTGGCACGGCTGGCGCGGGTTTTTCTTATGGCTGAACTTTCAACTTGAAAGTGACTTTCACCTCAAAGTTGACTCCCAACACAGCGAGTTTGACCGTGAACGACATAGCTACCGGCTTGGATACTCTCGAAAACTCCCTGATGGCCGACGTCGCGTCGGCCGCCGATGAGGCTGCTATCGAAGCCGTGCGCGTCGCGGCTCTCGGCAAAAAGGGGTCGATCTCGGAATTGCTGAAGACACTGGGCGCGATGAGCGCCGAGGAGCGCCAGGTCAAGGGCCCCGCGATCAACGGCCTGAAGAACCGCGTCACCGAAGCGCTGACGACACGCAAGGCCGAGCTGAAGGATGTGGCGGTCACGGCGCGCCTTGCCGCCGAGACGGTCGACGTGACGCTGCCGGTGCGGCAATCGCCGGCCGAGCGCGGCCGCATCCATCCGATCAGCCAGGTCATCGACGAGATCGCGGCGATCTTCGGCGATCTCGGCTTTGCCATCGCAGAAGGTCCCGATGTCGAGAGCGACTATTACAATTTCACCG
The DNA here is from genome assembly GCF_000502555.1 of Mesorhizobium sp. LNJC394B00. Classification (NCBI taxonomy): domain Bacteria; kingdom Pseudomonadati; phylum Pseudomonadota; class Alphaproteobacteria; order Hyphomicrobiales; family Phyllobacteriaceae; genus Mesorhizobium; species Mesorhizobium sp. LNJC394B00. The sequence continues at coordinate 127,985 of NZ_AYWH01000003.1, read as the reverse complement.
CGCTGAATTTCCCCGAAGGGCATCCGGCGCGCGAGATGCACGATACCTTCTTTTTCCAGCCGGACGAAAAGGGCGAGCGCAAGCTGTTGCGCACGCACACCTCGCCGGTACAGATCCGCACCATGGAGAAGCAGAAGCCGCCGATCCGCATCGTCATTCCCGGCAAGACCTACCGGCAGGATTCCGACGCTACCCACTCGCCGATGTTCCATCAGGTCGAGGGGCTGGTGATCGACAAATCGGCCAATGTCGCCAACATGAAGTGGGTGCTGGAAGAATTCTGCAAGGCTTTCTTCGAGGTGCCGCAGGTCAAGATGCGCTTCCGGCCGTCCTTTTTCCCGTTCACCGAGCCCAGCCTCGAGGTCGACATCCAGTGCGACCGCTCGCGGCCCGGCGAAGTGCGATTCGGCGAAGGCTCCGACTGGATGGAGATCCTCGGCTGCGGCATGGTCCACCCCAATGTGCTGCGCGCCGGCGGGCTCGATCCCGACGAATATCAGGGCTTTGCCTGGGGCATGGGCATCGACCGCATCGCCATGCTGAAATACGGCATGCCGGACCTGCGCGCCTTCTTCGACGCCGATGTGCGCTGGCTGTCGCATTACGGTTTCAGGCCGCTCGACATGCCGACGCTGTTCGGAGGTCTTTCCGCATGACGGCGCCGCACACGGGTGGCTGCCGCTGCGGCGCGGTACGGTTCGAGGCATCAGTCGAACCGCACCATATCAGCTATTGCCATTGCGGCGATTGCCGGCGCGCCAGCGGCGCGCCGGTGTCGGCCTTTGTCGGCTTCCTGACCGAGCAGGTGGCTTTCACCGGCAAGGCGCTGAAGATGTACGAGAACGGGCCGGTGACGCGCTCGTTCTGCGGCATTTGCGGCTCGCCTATCGCCTATGTCGACGAGCGGCTGGAAGACCACATCTATTTCAGGCTGGGCGCCATGGACATGCCGGCCTATTTCCGGCCGACGCACCATGCCTATGTGCGCGAGCAGCTGCCCTTCGTGCATATGCCCGACGACTTGCCGCGCCATTTGAAGACAAGCGTGCCCAGACCCGATGGACAAGGTCCGGGCGGGTACAGACAAAACGGAATACAGTGATGAAACTCACCCTTTCCTGGCTCAAGGATCATCTCGACACCGACGCCTCGCTCGACGAGATCGTCGAGAGGCTGACCTCGATCGGCCTCGAAGTCGAGCATGTCGACGACAAGGCNGGTTCGACAGGCGCAGCCGCCCATCGGGACCGAACACGGCGACGCCTCGCTCGACGAGATCGTCGAGAGGCTGACCTCGATCGGCCTCGAAGTCGAGCATGTCGACGACAAGGCCGGCCTGAAGCCGTTCGTCATCGCCAAGGTGCTGACGGCGGTGCAGCATCCCGACGCCGACCGGCTGCGGGTGCTGACCGTCGACACCGGCAATGGCGCAGCCCCTGTCCAGGTGGTGTGCGGTGCACCGAATGCCCGCGCCGGCCTGATCGGCGCCTTCGCCGCGCCTGGCACGTATGTGCCCGGCATCGACGTGACGCTGACCGTCGGCAAAATCCGCGGCGTCGAAAGCCATGGCATGATGTGCTCCGAGCGCGAGCTGGAACTGTCGGATGAGCATAGCGGCATTATCGACCTGCCGGCCGACGCGCCTGTCGGCACCAGCTTCGCCGCCTATGCGCATCTCGACGATCCGATGATCGAGATCAATCTAACGCCGAACCGGCCGGATGCGACCAGCATTTACGGCGTCGCCCGAGACCTGGCGGCAAGCGGGCTTGGCCGGCTCAAGACCGCGCCGGTCGAAGCGGTCCTTGGCAAAGGTGAAACGCCGGTCAAGGTGACCATCGAGGCGCCGGAGCTCTGCCCCGGCTTCGCGCTGCGCCTGGTGAAAGGCGTGAAGAACGGGCCGTCGCCGAAATGGCTGCAGCAGCGGCTGATCGCCATCGGCTTGCGCCCGATCAGCGCGCTTGTCGACATCACCAACTACGTCACCTTCGACCGTGGCCGGCCGCTGCATGTGTTCGATGCCAAGAAGGTCGCCGGCAATCTCGTCGTGCGCCGCGCACGCGACGGCGAGAAGGTGCTGGCGCTCGACGGGCGCGAATACACGCTGACGCCGCAGATGTGCGTGATCGCCGACGACAATGGCGTCGAATCGATCGCCGGTGTCATGGGCGGCGAGCATTCCGGCTGTGACGAGAACACCACGGACGTGCTGATCGAATCCGCTCTTTGGGATCCGATCACCACGGCCCGCACCGGCCGTACGCTCGGCATCATCACCGATGCCCGTTACCGTTTCGAGCGTGGCGTCGACCCGGAATTCATGGTGCCCGGCGTCGAACTGGCGACAAAGCTGGTGCTGGAGTTCTGCGGCGGAGAGCCGACCGAGACGGAGGTGGTCGGCTATGCCGGCTACAAGCCGAAGATCGTTTCCTTCCCGATCTCGGAAGTGAAGCGGCTGACCGGCATCGAGGTGCCGAAGGCGGAAAGCCTCGACATCCTGACCCGCCTCGGCTTCAAGCCGTCAGGCTCGGGCGACGTCGTCGATGTCGCTGTGCCGTCCTGGCGTCCTGACGTCGACGGCAAGGCCGACCTGGTCGAGGAAGTGATGCGCATCCACGGCGTCGACAACATCGCGCCGCAGCCGCTCGGCGCGCATGACGCGGTCAACTCCAAGATACTGACGACGCTGCAGGTTCGCACCCGCACTGCCAAGCGCTCGCTCGCCGTGCGGGGCATGCTGGAGGTTCTCACCTGGTCGTTCATCCCGGCCAAACACGCCGAACTGTTCGGCGGCGGCCAGACGGCGCTGAAGCTCGCCAATCCGATTGCAGCCGACATGTCCGATATGCGGCCCTCGCTGTTGCCCGGCCTGATCGTCGCCGCGCAGCGCAATGCCGACAAGGGCATCGGCGATGTCGCGCTGTTCGAGGTCTCCGGTACCTATGAGGGCGACGGCCCCGACCAGCAGCGGCGCGTTGCCGCCGGTGTGCGCCGCGGCACCGCCAAGCTCGACGGTTCCGGCCGCAGTTGGGCCGGCAATTCCGGCCCGGTCGGCGTGTTCGACGCGAAAGCCGACGCGATTGCAGCGCTGGAAGCCTGCGGCGCGCCGGTCGACAGGCTGCAGATCGAGCCAGGCGGTCCGGCCTGGTATCATCCCGGCCGCTCCGGCACGATCAAGCTCGGCCCGAAGACAGTGCTCGGCACCTTCGGCGAGTTCCACCCGAAGACGCTGGAGGGGTTGGACGTTTCCGGACCGATCTGCGGCTTCGAGGTCTATATCGACGCCGTGCCGGAGCCGAAGGCCAAGCCGACGAAAACCAAGCCGAAGCTGGAGCTGTCCGCATTCCAGGCAGTGAAGCGTGATTTCGCCTTCGTGGTCGACAAGACGATAGAAGCCGGCACGCTGGTGCGCGCGGCACTCGCCGCCGACAAGAAGCTCATCACCGGCGTTTCGGTGTTCGACGTCTTCGAAGGAGCTTCGCTTGGCGCCGCCAAGAAGTCGATCGCCATCGAAGTATCTATCCAGCCGGTTGAAAAGACGCTCACCGACGAAGATTTCGAGGCGCTGGCCAAGCGCGTCGTCGACAATGTCGGCACGCAAACGGGCGGCGTGTTGAGGACGTAGAGCGGCTAACGCCGCCCTACGTATTTCGAGTTCACGCAATTCTTAGGGAAAGCGCGTCTTAGGGAAAGCGCGGCGCGCTTTCCCGGGAAAACCGCTACACACTTTCCTGGAATTGCTTCTGAGGATTGCCGGCAGGTGGCGAATCGCTCTCCAAAGGGTGATGGACCATCTGCGCTATTCCGGTCTGCCGTTCGAAGCCCAGCGCGAAGCGTTTCTCGCCATCGTGTTGGCGGATGCGCTCGTCAGCGACGCGCTGGAGCGGGCCCGCACGCTGGCGTTGCCGGATTGGCTGGTGGTGTCCGGCGCGCTCTACAACAGCATCTGGAACCATCTGACCGGCAAGGCGCCGGGCTACGGCATCAAGGATGTCGATCTCTTCTACTTCGATGACAGCGACCTGTCCTACGAGGCCGAGGACGCGGTCATCCGTCGAGCCGCGCAGCATTTCGAGGGGCTGGCTCTGCCGGCCGAGGTGCGCAACCAGGCACGGGTGCATCTGTGGTATCCGCAGAAATTCGGCCAGCCCTGCCCGCGCTATACGAGTTCCAGCGAGTCGGTGAGCTATTTTGCTTCGAAGACGCATGCGGTCGGGGTGCGATACGATGCCGATGGGCAGCTTGAGGTCGTGGCGCCGTTCGGGCTGGATGACCTCTTCGCGTTTCGCATCACGCCCAACCGGCTGATGGATAACAGGCGCACGCATGAGGCCAAGGGGGCGAGGGCGAAGGCGTGCTGGCCGGAGATTACGGTGGTGCCGTGGTGAGACTTACCCTCCCCGTTGTGGGGAGGGTCGGCTCGCTGTCGCAGCGAGGCGGAGACAGAGAGACGGGGTGGGGGTGCGCCTCACGAGGACCCCCCCCCCCCCCCCNCCGCTTCGCGGATCGACCCTCCCCACAAGGGGGAGGGTAAAGGCACTCACCCATTCACCAGCGCCAACAGCTCCTCCGTATAGCGCTTGCCAACCACCTTGTCCGGCGACAGCGCATCGCCGATCGCCGCGACCTCAGCCGCGCTCAGCTCGATCCCGACCGCCGCCGTGTTCTGCTCGAGATGGCGTATCTTTCTTGCGCCGGGGATCGGCACGATGAAGTCGCCCTGGTGCAGCACCCAGGCCAGCGCCAGCTGGGCCGAGGTGACGCCTTTTTCCACCGCCAGCTTTTCCAGCGTCGCAATGACCTTGGCGTTTGCCGCCATGGCGTCGGCCTGGAAACGCGGCAAGGTGCGGCGCCAGTCGTCGTCGCTGAGGGCTTCGGGCTTGGCGATGGTGCCGGTGAGCAGGCCGCGACCGAGCGGGCTGTAGGGGACGAAGCCGATGCCGAGTTCGCGGCAGACATCGAACACTTCGTCTTCGGGGTCGCGGCTCCAAAGCGAGTACTCACTCTGCACGGCAGCGATCGGATGCACGGCGTGCGCCCGGCGGATGGTGGCGGCACTGACCTCCGACAGGCCCAGCGCCCGCACCTTGCCATCGCGCACCAGCTCGGCCATGGCACCGACCGTGTCCTCTATCGGCACGTCGGGATCGACGCGGTGCTGGTAGTAGAGGTCGATAACATCGGTATCGAGCCGCTTCAGCGAGGCTTCGGCCACCGCCTTGACGTGCTCCGGGCGGCTATCGACGCCGACCATGCGTTCGAGGCCTGAGCCTTCCTCGGAAATCTTGAAGCCGAATTTGGTGGCGATCGTCACCCTGTCGCGCACCGGCTTCAACGCCTTGCCGAGAAGGATCTCGTTCTCAAAGGGACCATAGACTTCGGCGGTGTCGAAAAACGTCACGCCGATCTCGACAGCGCGGCGCAGCGTGGCGATTGCGTCAACCTCGGCCTGACCGCCATATGCGAAGCTCATGCCCATGCAGCCGAGGCCGACGGGGAAGACTTCGAGTTCAGTACCAAGTTTGCGGGTTTTCATGGCGCATCTCCTTGTTGCGATGAAACAGAGATAGCGCATAGCTTTACGTTCGATAATTGGCTGTCATTCGCACGGGCTGTTCTATAAAATAGAGCAATGAACCGAGCGCATCTTTCTCAACTCGCTGTACTGGCAACAGTCGCCCAATGCGGTAGTTTTCGCGGCGCGGCGCGCGAACTGGCCATCGCGCCCTCGGCAGTGAGCCATGCCGTGTCCAGCCTGGAGGCGCGGCTCGGCGTGCGGCTTTTGGCGCGCAGCACCCGCAGCGTGGCACCAACGGAGGAGGGCGCGCAGCTGCTCGAACGGCTGCGGCCGGCGCTGTCCGAGATCGATCTGGCGCTGGAAACGGCGATCGAGGCGCGCGACCGGCCGGCCGGGAACCTGCGGCTGACCGTGCCGCGCACCGCGGCCCACCTGGCATTGACGCCCAGGCTCGGCGGCTTTGCCGCGGCCTATCCTGACATCGTGCTGGAAATCGTCATCGAGGATCGCTTCACCGACGTCGTCGAAGGCGGCTTCGATGCCGGCGTGCGGCTCGGTGAGAGCCTGCAGCGCGACATGATCGCGGTGCGCGTCGGACCGGACCTTCGCGGCGCCGTGGTCGGCGCGCCATCCTATTTCGCGACCATGCCAAGACCCCGCCATCCGCGCGATCTTGCCGACCACCGCTGCATCCGCTTCCGTTTTTCCAGCGGCATTCTTTACCGCTGGGAATTCGAGAAGGATGGCGAAGAGATCGAGATCGCGGCGCAAGGGCCGCTGATCCTCGACGAAGACCATCTGATCGCCCAGGCGGCGGTCGACGGCGCAGGGCTCGCCTTCGTCTTCGACGATTATGTGCGCGCACCGCTCGCCGACGGCCGCTTGATCCGCGTGCTGGAAGACTGGTGTCCGCCCTTCGACGGTTTCTTCGCCTACTACCCCAGCCGCCGCCAGATGCGCCCGGCGCTGCGGGCGTTTGTGGATTTCTTCAAGGTCGGTGCTTAGCCACCTCCCCCTTGTGGGGAGGGTCGATCCGCGTAGCGGATCGGGGTGGGGGTCTTCGTAGGGCGCTACCCCCCACCCCGTCGCTTCGCGCCGACCCTCCCCACAAGGGGGAGGGTGGAAGAAAGCCCAGCTGCCATTCGTTCACCAACCATGCCGCCATTCATCACCAACAACTCAACCCGCTACGGCTGGGCGGCGATCGTCCTCCACTGGCTGATCGGCATCCTGTTCATCGGCCAGTTCATGCTCGGCTTCATCATGGGGCGGTTGACCAGCCAGCGCACCGCCTTCGAGCTGATCCAGCTGCACAAATCCTTCGGCTTCCTGCTGCTCGGCCTCCTCATCCTGCGCATTGCCTGGCGGCTCGGCAATGCGGCCCCGGCCTTGCCGGCCTCGGTCGGAGGCCTGGAGCGTCGGACGGCGCCGCTGGCGCATCTGGCACTTTATGGCTTCCAGCTCGCGGTGCCGCTGTCCGGCTGGGCACTGGTTTCGGTGTCGATGCTGGAGATCCCCAGCATGCCGTTCAACCTTTTCGTGATGCCGAACCTGCCGCTCGGCGTGTCCGATGCGGCGGAAAACTTCTGGGCGGCAGCACACTGGTATCTCGCCTATGCCGGCATTGCCTTGGTTGCGCTGCATGCGCTGGCGGCGCTGCGGCATCATTTCTGGCTGCGCGACAGCGTGCTCACGCGCATGATCACGCCTTCGTCAGATCAGGACATGGAATAGCGCGCGCCGCGCATTCGTTCATTGGAGTGAGGGCGCAACACTTCGCCTGCCCCAGTAAGGACAAAACCCATGTATGCGCGCATCTTCGGATTGGCGGCTGTTGCCGCTTGCCTTGCCATGCCTGTCTCCGCCGCTGTGGACCTCGGCGACGCCGCCGGCAGCTACACGGTCAACCCGGCCAGCTCCAGCATTCGCTTCTCCATCGGCAAGGTCGGTGGCGGCGGCCTCGACGGCGCCTTTGGCCGCTTCAAGGGCTCCATCCGCATCGACAACAGCGATGTCGGCCGTTCCGCGGTCAACTTCACCATCTATCCCGAAAGCGTCGGCACCGGCCAGGGCCGCATCGACGCCTTCCTGCGCTCCGATGCGGTGTTCGACGTGGCCAACAGCCCCGAAATCCAGTTCCGCTCGACCAGCGTAACCCGAACCAGCGACACCACGGCGCTGGTCAGCGGCCGGCTGACGGCGCGCGGCAAGACGTTTGCGGAAAAGTTCACTGCCGAGCTCGGCGGGCTGAAGGGCGGCGTCATTAAATTCCACGTCACCGGCAAGGTGCTGCGCTCCCGGTACGGCATGGATGTCGGCACGCCGATCTATTCGAATATCGTCAATTTCGACATGACGCTAACGGGCAAGCGAGGCTAGCAGGACCAGCGATCCGCATTGGCTTTTCCTGCAATTTCGGGCAAACCTCCTCGCCTGTAAATCGATAGGAGAAGCCTGATGTTCCGATGGGGTGTTTTGTCGACGGCCAAGATCGGCCGCGAGCAATTGTTGCCGGCAATCGTCGAGGCCGAGAATGGCGTTTTGTCCGCGATCGCCAGCCGCGACCTGTCGAAGGCCGAGGCCCTGGGCGAGCGGTTCGGCGCCAGGCATGCCTTTGGTTCGTATGAGGAGCTGCTCGCTTCGAAAGACGTCGACGGCGTCTACATCCCGCTGCCGACCTCGCAGCATGTCGAGTGGACGGCCAAGGCCATCGAAGCGGGCAAGCATGTGCTGGTGGAAAAGCCGCTGGCGCTCGACGCCAAGAATATCGCACCGCTGATCAAGCTGCGCGACCAGAAGAAGGTGCTGGTCTGCGAGGCCTTCATGGTCATCTACCACCCGCAATGGATCAAGGTGCGCGATCTCATCGCCGATGGCGCCATCGGCCGGCTGCGCCATGTGCAGGGCGCCTTCTCCTATTACAATGTCGATCCCACCAACATGCGCAACCAGCTCGATCTCGGCGGCGGCGCGCTGCCTGATATCGGCGTCTATCCGACGGTGTCGACGCGGTTTTCGAGCGGCAAGGAGCCACTGCGCGTGCAGGCGACGATCGAGCGCGACAAGAAATTCGGCACCGACATCTATTCCTCGATCCGCGCCGATTTCGGCGATTTCGAACTGTCCTTCTATCTGTCGACGCAGATGGCGGCGCGGCAGGTGATGGTGTTCCACGGCGAGAAGGGTTTCATCGAGGTGTTCTCGCCGTTCAATGCCGGGCTCTACGACCATCACCGCATCGACTTGCACAACCAGAACCATACGGAGGCGCAGGTGTTCCGCTTTCCCGGCACGCAGCAATACCGGCGCGAGGTCGAGACGTTTGCCAGGGCGGCACAGGGTGGCAAGGAGCGTGTCTTCACGCTGGAGGAGTCCGTGCTCAACCAGAAGGTCATCGACGCCATCTTCCGCGCCGGCGGCAAGGAAGGCTGGGAGGCCGTCTGATACAGCAATCTTAGCGGGTAATTTCATGGGAGAAGGGCGTCCGCATTGTGCATGCGGACGCTCCTTTCCTGTTGAACTGACGATCTCACGCGCCTCTGAGCGTCAGGTGCAAGGTCTCGGCGAAGCGGTCGGGATAGGGCGCAAAGCCCATGTGGTCGCCGGGGAAGGCGGCGCGCTTGCTGCCGAGCCCGTCGGCCAGCGCCTTGCCCATGCCGTCGATCGGCTGGCCGATGGACTCTTCGCCGATGCCGACCACGACCGGGCGGCCGCGCAGCGCCTCGATATCAGGACGGTAGAGCGACAGCGGCATGACGCCATGCGCCAGCCAGTATTCGAAATTGCCGCTGACCCTGGCAAAGGTCTCGGCCTCCTCGGGCGACGGTTCGAACGAAGGCGGTCCGTCCTGCGGCCCGGCTTCATCCTGACCCGGCCCTTCCGACAGGCTGTTCTCGCTGAAGAATTTCTGCATCGCCGCCTCGACACCCTGGCTGCGATAGGTGTCGTGCAGGTCGCGCATGCCGGCCAGTGACGGCGACGGGTCGTCGAGCAGCATCATGCTGGGCGGCTCATGCGCCACCAGTGCACGAACCCGGCCGGGATGGCGGGCGGCGAGGTTGAGCCCGATCTGGGCGCCGCCGCTGGTGCCGAACACATAGGCCGGTCCGGCGCCAAGCGCCTCGATCAATCGCGCGGCATCGTCGCCATGGACATCGAGGTCCTGCTCTTGCGGCTCTCCGTCGAAGGTGCTGCGCGAATTGCCGCGCGGATCATAGGCGACCACCGTGTAGCGGTCGGCGAGGTGGCCCGCGACATCGGCGAAGACGCCGGCGTCCTGCGGTCCGCCGGGGATTATCAACAGTACGGGGCCGGAACCGCGCATCTCATAATAGAGGCTGGCGCCCGGTACTTTCAGCGTCGACGTTTGGGGGGTCATGTCCATCTCTCCTGTTGTTCTCATGTCAAAGTTCGGCTTTGCGCCGGGTCCGATCATTTGCTGGCGACAACCATGCGGTTGCCCTCGCTGTCGCGGAATTCGGCGACTGTGCGGCCCGGCTGCCAAGGCGCTTCCTGCGGCTCGGTGATGATTTCGACGCCGCGCGCCTTCAGGCCCGCGACCGTTGCCTCGACATCGCCATCAACGAGCACCAGCACGGGCTCAGTGCCCGGCGTGTCATCGGGGCGTTTGACGAAATGCAAATTGGTGACGGCGCCGGGAAATGTCAGCTCGATCCAGCGCCAGCCGCTGTCGCCCATCAGCTGGTCCTCCGCCACTTGGCAAGCAAGATGTCCGGTGTAGAAGGCCTTGGCGCGGTCCTGGTCGAACACCGGCAATTCGGCAAACTGGATGTGCATGATGGGTCTCTCCTGCTCCTGGACGGCTGCCGCGCAGCCGTCGACGGGAAAGACGATCCGGACGATCGAAAAGATTCGCCGGGCGACGAATCTTTTCGAGGCCGCGAAACGTCTTCTCTGTGCAGAGTTGAAAAACAGGAGACGACAATGGGCTACAATCTCATCCGCTACGGCGTGAAGGACGAAAGCATCGCCGAGAACCGTATGCTGGTTGCACAGGTGTTCGAGGCACTCGACGACACGAAGCCGCAATCCGTGCGCTACCTCGTCCTGGAACTGGAGAATGGCGAGTTCATCCATCTTGTCAGCCAGGATGGCGACGGCCTGACGGGGCTCGCAGCCTTCAAGGCCTTCAGCGCCGATCATGCCGGGCGCCGCTCGACGCCGCTTGCCAGATCGCCGGCAAAGATCGTCGGCAATTATCGTATGCTGGCCGGCGAGGTCGTGCCGGCTTGAATGCAAAGACCGGCATTTTGGGAACGGACAGGATGAACACAGCAAAACTCGACCGCGTTGCCCTGGAGGCGATGCTCGGCGCCTTGCGACCGAAGCTGCACCGCTACTGCGCCCGCATGGCCGGCTCGGTGATCGATGGCGAGGACATCGTCCAGGAGACACTGATCAAGGCACTGCAGGCCATCGACGGCGACGCCACCGTTGGGCGTCCGGAGCAATGGCTGTTCCGCATAGCCCACAATGCCGCGCAGGATCATCTGCGCCGGCGCCAGCGGGAGCAGGCGCGCATGAGCGAGACCGACATGACGACGATCGAAGACCCCTCCGCAAGCGCCGATGCGAGGCTCGCCACCGCCGCCAGCCTGCGAAGCTTCATGCAGCTGGCAACAGTGCAGCGCAGCGCCGTGATCCTTGTCGACGTGCTTGGCCTCAGCCTGCACGAAACCTGCGAAGTGTCCGGCGCGACGCTGGCCGCGACCAAGGCAGCGCTGCATCGCGGGCGGTCGCAGCTGCGCCTGCTGGCGTCACAGGACGAGCAGGCGCCTGCCCCAAAGCTCGACGCCGACGACGAGCGGCGCCTGCGCCGCTATGTCGACCTGTTCAACGCGCGCGACTTCGACGCCGTGCGCGCGTTGATCGCCGAGGATATCCAGCTTGAAGTCGTCAACCGCACCCGCATGCGCGGCAAGGCGCAGGTTTCCAACTATTTCGGCAATTACGACCGTGTCCAGGACTGGGCGCTGTCGCTCGGCTTCGTCGACCGCAGGCCGGCCATCCTGATCCGCAACCCGCAAACGGGAGATGACGCCGTGCGCGGCTTCATGCTGGTCGACTGGCAGGATGGAAAGGTCAGCCATATCCGCGATTTCCGCTACGCGCCCTATTGCCTTGCCGATGCGGACATCCGCTTCATCGACGAGTAAGCATCGGCCAGAGAGCGCGGACTTCGCGCCTCAGGCGAAGCTTTGCAAATTGGCGTCCTGCAGCTTGGAGCCGGCGAGCAAGGCCTCGAGCACCTGCTTCTTGAGCGACAGGCACTGCGAGCGGGCAAGCTTTGCGATGGCCGAGACTTCGGCCAGCTCGCAGGCAAGCACCAACTCCTTCTGCTGGCCGATGATCGCTTGCGTGAAGTCGCGCGATTTGAAGCCGAGATGGAGGACACGCTCCGACTGGTCGAGCGTTTGGTCGAGCAGGCGAACCAGCCGCAGATTGCCGGAGAGTTCAGCCAGGGCCAGGCGAAAGGCGCGGTCGGCCGCCAGAAAGGCGACATGGCTGCGCAGCGTCTCCGGCTTCAGCACCTTCTGCGCCGCCAGCCTGATGTCGTCGAGCCCGCGTTCGGTGAGGTTTGCCGCGGCCACCCGGAACACTTCCGGTTCGATCAGGCTGCGGAGGTCGAAGATCTCGTTGACGTCGCGCAGGCTAAGCGGTGCGATGACATAACCGCGGCGCGGCTCGCTCTTGATCAGCCCTTCCTGCGTCAGGCGGGCCAAAGCCGAGCGGATCGTCGCCTTCCTGATCTGGTAGCGGTCGCCGATCTGCTTTTCGGTCAGGCTTTCGCCGGGTTGCAGGACGCAGGCGACGATGTCGCTCTTCAGCTGCTCATAAGCTTCCTCGCTGCGCAATATGTCGGCGGTCGACGGCGCCTTGACGGCGGACGGTGACACTGATTTCGGAAGAGCCATATCTGCCTGCCCGTGTGGTCTGCCCGCGTAGTCTGCCCGCGTAGTCTGCTTGCCCGTTTCGACCATCCGGTTGACGGGTCTGTCGGCATTCGCTAGCCTGAGCATCTCAGCTGTATTGGTTGAGCTTCCCAATGGAGATGACGACAAATGTCTCTTGCCGCCAACTCGCCTCTCTACGCCGTAACCGCCGGTATCGTCAACGCAGCCAAAGGTGCTCATGCCATCGAACGGGTCAAGGCGGTGCTGCGCGAACACACCGACCGCTTCCATGCATCAGGCGTGCTCGCGCATGAGGAAGACGACGATGAGGTGCTGCTGCATGCCAGCCCTGACTTGACCATCTACCACATCACGCTGTCGCCCGGCCTGCGGTACCCGCCGCACAACCATCTGATGGATGCGCTGATCGGCATCTACAAGGGCAGCGAGACCAACTTCATCTATCCCGTCGACGGCAGCGAGATCGATGCGCCGGAACGCCACGACGTCGCGGCGCCCGCGGTGGTGCACATGACCCCTGATACTGTGCACGCGGTCGCCAACACCGGCAACGCCCGCTCAGGCGCCCTGCATGTCTATCTCGGCAATCTTACCGAGACCCACCGCCACATGTGGAGCCCGGACAGCACCCACGCCGAGCCGTTTGACAATGAGCGGTATCTGGCTGGGGCGAGGCCTATTGGGCCCTGATCCGGGAAAGCGGAATAACGGTCGCCGCATACCGGCCCATTTCAAGAACACCGCAGCGCGTTGATTAGCGCAGTTAGTGCGGCAGGCTGATGCTGGCGACTGGGGTAATACATGAAGAAGCCTAGAATAGGCGGGGTCCAGTTCTCCAGCACTCGAATGAGGCGGTGCTCGGCAACGTGTTCCGCGACCTGCTCTTCATATGTGAGCCCAAGACCGGCTAGCGGATCGCAGGAAATCACAGTTTCGGCGGAAATGGCGCGCCCGAAGAGATTCGAACTCCTGACCCCCAGATTCGTAGTCTGGTGCTCTATCCAGCTGAGCTACGGGCGCGCAACAGGCCATGCTTTACATAGCCCCGCTAACCGATCCTGACGACCGGCCGCGACAAGACGTGTTCCCTAGCGACTGAATTTCCGAAAAGCAAGCCAATCCGGCAAAAGTTTTGTCGCAGCTGCTTTCGACGGTGTCGATCAAGGTGTGCTGAGATTCAGCTAAAGTCCGGCTTCGGCTGAATATCAATACTGCTCAGGCCGGGCGGCGCAGGCCGTTGCGGGCCTGGTCGAGGCGGACCGGCTGGTCGGGGATGGTGACGGCGAAGGTGGTGCGTCCGCCGATCGATTCGACCAGCTCCACCGTGCCGCCATGGGCGCGGATCAGTTCATGCGCGATGGCCAGGCCAAGGCCGGTGCCGCCGCTGCGGGCCGAGCCGCGAAACGCCGCGAACAGGTTTTCTCGCGCCTTCGCCGGCAGGCCGGGACCGGTGTCGGTGACAATGATGCGGCTTACGCTGCCTATGCGCTCGGCCGATACGGCGAGCCGGCGCACCAGCGCGCTCTCGGCGTCGGCCGCCATCGCCTGGACCGCGTTGCGACACAGATTGGTGAGCACGCGAAACAGCTGGTCGGAATCGGCATCGACCTCGAAGGCGAGCTCGACGGCATTGACGAATTCGATGCCGTCCTCGATGTCGAGCAGGCCGTGGACGTCGTCGACCAGCTGGCGCAGCCGCAAGCGGCGGCGTGAGGGCGCCGGCTCCTGCGTGCGGCCATAGTGGAGCACGCCTTCGGAATAGGAGACGGCGCGGTCGAGCGCGCGCAACAGCTTTGGCGCGAAGGCCTGCACGGTCGGGTCCTTGACCAGGCGCAGGCGGTCCGACATCAGCTGCGCCGAGGCCAGGATGTTGCGCATGTCGTGGTTGATCTTGGAGACGGCGAGGCCAAGGTCGGCAAGGTGCTTCTGCTCCGACAGCATCTTTTGCAGCCGTTCCTGCATCTGCGACAGTTCGCGCTCGGCAACGCCGATCTCGTCGGCACGGGCGGCCGGGTGGATGATGCGCCCTGGATCGTCGGGCGCCTCGGAAAAGGACAGCATCGAGCGCGTCATGGTGCGGATCGGGCCGATCATGATCAGGTCGATCGCGGCATAGACCAGCATTGCGGTGAACAGCGAGATCAGCAGCGAGACGAAGGCGACGTTGCGCGAATAGCGCAGCATGGCGTTGCGCAGGGAATAGTCGGGCATGATCAGCTCGAATTCCTTGTCGCTGTCGCCGACGGGGCCGAACACCCGCAGCATGCGCTTGCCGCCGAAGAACAGCGTATCCAGCGCCCCGGTCATGCCCTTGATCATGCCGACATTGGCGATGTCGATATGCTCGTCGACCTGCGGCGGCATCTCGGCCACCACCAGCAGGCGCGATACGCCGCCGTCGCGCACCGCGATCGCCTTGGCGCCGATTGCCATCAGCACGTCGTTCTGGGCGGCGCGGGAGAGCGAATTGGGCTCGCCCTGCACCAGCACGATCGACACCGCGGCAGCGGTGCTTAGCCGCTCCTTCAGCCAGGCCAGGCGGTAGCTGGCGATCCAGGGCAGGAAAATGAGGACTTCGGCCAGGAGCACGAAGACAATGGTGAGCAAGAGCAGCTTGGTCGACAGGCCGCGCGCCAAGGGCACTGAACGATTGGGCACCGAACGGCTCGCAACCGGGCGAACGGTCGCCGGGCTGGCATCGGCTGTCGCCGGGCCGCTCCCTTCATCCGCTGATGCAACTTCGCTCATTAAGGCCTGTTTTCACAAACGCTTGATCGGTTGAGATTAGGCGATTGCGGCTTTTTTGCCAATTTCATCCTTCGTTGGACGATGGTACCAGCAATAAAGATAGCCTCGAACTGGGTGTTCGCGCCGCGACGAACGGGGTGTCGCGTCGTGACGAACTGGCAGTTCGCACTGCGACGAACTGGCGTTCGCGCCGCGACGAACTCATAGTTCGCGCTGGATTGACTCCCAAAACCCTTCTTTCTATAAGCCGCTCACGCTCGGGCCATTCGTCCCGGCGCGGTTTCGATCGCGCCAATGCCGGCCCGGCAAAGCTCCTGTTACACAGTGACAGAATCAAGAAGGGCCGCACCCCGCGGTATTAAAACAAATGAAGCGTACCTACCAACCGTCCAAACTCGTCCGCAAACGCCGGCACGGTTTCCGTGCTCGCATGGCCACCAAGGGTGGTCGCGGCGTCGTCGCAGCTCGCCGCAACCGCGGCCGCAAGCGGCTCAGCGCCTGAACGGAAGACGAGATCGTTGCCCGCAACCGGCAAGCCAGTGGGACCAAACCCCAAGCGGCTTCTGAAACGTGCGGAATTCCTGGCCGTCCGCCGCGGTGAAAAGCGGCGCGGGCGGCTTTTTCTCGTCGAAGTTCTCGACCGCAATGACGGCCTGCCGCCGCGCGTCGGCTTCACCGTCACCAAGAAGGTCGGCAATGCGGTTGTCCGCAACCGCGTCAGGCGGCGGCTGAAAGAAGCCGTGCGCACCCATGCCGCAAGTGACATGGCGCCCGGCAATGACTATGTCATCGTCGGGCGTGAAGACGTGCTCACCATTCCGTTCGGCCAGTTGAAGGCCGAACTCTCCCGCCGTCTCAGCGGAACACGATAGGCCAAGGGCTTTCGATGGAAAACAACCGGAACTTCTACATCACCATCGTCTTGTCGGTGCTGATCCTCGGGCTGTGGCAATATTTCTATGTGCTGCCGCGCAGCGAACAGCAGCGCGAGGCGGCCCGCATCGAAGAGCAGCGGGCGGCGGAGCAGAAGAAGGCGGCCGAGGCCGCCAACCC
Organism: Mesorhizobium sp. LNJC394B00; assembly: GCF_000502555.1. NCBI lineage: Bacteria > Pseudomonadati > Pseudomonadota > Alphaproteobacteria > Hyphomicrobiales > Phyllobacteriaceae > Mesorhizobium > Mesorhizobium sp. LNJC394B00. The sequence goes on along the minus strand of NZ_AYWH01000003.1, from coordinate 111,731 downwards.
CGGCGGCACGCCGGCGCCCGCAGCGCCCGGCGCCATTCCAAACGCGCCCGGCACCTATGTCACGACGCCGGAAGGCCGCGCGCAGGAAGTGGCCAAGACGGCCCGCGTCAACATCGACACGCCGAGCCTGTCGGGCTCGATCAACCTCACCGGCGCCCGCCTCGACGACCTAAAGCTCAAGCACTACACCGAGACGGTCGACAAGACATCGCCGCAGATCCAGCTGCTCAATCCGCAGGCGCTGCCCACCGGCTATTATGCCGAGATCGGCTTTGTCGGCAGCGACACGACCGGCACGGTGCCGGGCCCGGAAACGGTCTGGAGCGTCGACGGCAATGCGACGCTGACGCCGGCGACGCCAGTGACGCTGACCTTCACCAACGACAAGGGCCTGACCTTCAAGCGCACGATCTCCGTCGACGGCGACTACATGTTCACCGTTTCCGATGCGGTGCAGAATTCAGGCTCGACCCCCGTCACGCTGTCCAATTACGGCCGCGTCATCCGTTTCGACAAGCCGGCCGTCGCCAGCTCCTATGTGCTGCATGAAGGCCTGATCGGCGTCACGGGAACCGAAGGCCTGCAGGAGCACAAATACGCCGACATCGAGAAGAACAAGCTCTATACGCCGAGCAAATCGACCGATGGCTGGCTTGGCATCACCGACAAATACTGGGCGGTCACCCTGGTGCCGACCGAGAAGCAGCCCTTCCAGCCGCACTATGCCTATTACGACAATGGCCGCCCGCGCTACCAGTCGGACTTCCTCACCGACCCGATCACCATTGCCGCCGGCCAGTCGGCGACGGTGGAGACCGAGATCTTCGCCGGCGCCAAGGAAGTCAACAAGATCAACGCCTACGCCCAGGACCGCCAGATCAGGCTGTTCGACCGGCTGATCGATTGGGGGTGGTTCATCTGGATCACCAAGCCGATGTTCTACCTGATCGACACGCTTTACAAATTCTTCGGCAATTTCGGTCTGGCCATCCTTGCCACCACGGTCGTCGTCAAAACCCTCTTCTTCCCGCTCGCCAACAAATCCTATGCGTCGATGGCGAACATGAAGAAGGTGCAGCCCAAGATGCTCGAGATCCGCGAGAAATACGCGGACGACAAGATGAAGCAGCAACAGGCGATGATGGAGCTGTACAAGACCGAGAAGATCAATCCGCTCGCCGGCTGCTGGCCGGTGGCACTGCAGATCCCGGTGTTCTTCTCGCTCTACAAGGTGCTCTACATCACCATCGAGATGCGGCACGCGCCGTTCTTCGGCTGGGTCCAGGATCTGGCCGCGCCCGATCCGACCTCGGTCTTCAACCTGTTCGGCCTGCTGCCCTTCGCGCCGCCGGCATTCCTGCCGCATATGGGCGCCTGGGCGGTGGTCATGGGCATCACCATGTTCCTGCAGATGCGCATGAACCCGACGCCGCCGGATCCGACGCAGGCGCAGATCTTCACCTGGATGCCGGTGATCTTCACCTTCATGATGGGCAGCTTCCCGGCCGGCCTCGTCATCTACTGGGCCTGGAACAACACGCTGTCGATCCTGCAGCAGGGCGTGATCATGAAGCGCCAGGGCGCCAAGATCGAATTGTGGGACAATCTGACGGCATTGTTCCGAAAGAAACCCTCGCCGGCTGAATAAACGGCGTGGCAATCAAAGCCCCGGCTCGTCCGGTGTTTTTTGTGGACGAGGCGCGCATCACGTTCCCGTGAGGCGCGAAACTTGCGGCGTGCAACCGGCGTGGCTGCTGCTTGTACCGCCAAGGCCGATCAACACCGATCAGCCCTAATCCGAAGACCGTTGTTTTTGATCCGTGACCCCGTCATGTCCATCGCGGGGATGCGGCGCGTGGAATGGGCATTCGCCTTTAAGTATTTGTTATCATTATCATTTTTTACTCTGCACCGAAACTTTCCCGCAATCGCCGCGTAACTCTTCCCGACAATCGAATCAACAATTGTCGCACCAGAAGGGTTCTCCAATGGCAAAGTCCATCCTCAAGGCATTATGCTTTTCCGCCGGCCTGGCTCTATCGGGCCTCGCAGCGACGACGGCCTATACGCTCGCCAATCCCGCCGTTGGCGGCGCTGCGATGCTGACCTCCAAGAACATCGTCGAGAACGCCCTCAACTCGCCGATCCACAAGACGCTGGTTGCCGCCGTCAAGGCCGCCGGCCTGGTCGACACGCTGGAAAGCGCGGGACCCTTCACGGTGTTTGCGCCGACCGATTCCGCCTTCAAGAAACTTCCGGCCGGCACCGTCGCCACGCTGGTGAAGCCCGAAAACAAGGACAAGCTGACCAAGATCCTGACCGCCCATGTCGTGGCCGGAAAGATCTCGGCCAAGGAGATGATGACCAAGGCCAAGGCGATGGGCGGCAAGTATGAGATGAAGACCGTTAGCGGCGACACGCTGATCGCCGAGGTCAAGGGCGGCTCGCTCTACATCGTCGACGAGTCCGGCGGCGCCGCCAAGGTGACGGTCGCCGACGTCAACCAGTCGAACGGCGTCATCCACGTCGTCAACAAGGTGCTGTTGCCGAAGTAACGGCTTTACGCAACGGGGAATGACGGCGGGCTGCGACGGGCTTTCTCGGTCTGCCTTCCCCACCTCACGAGGAGGTGCCATTCTTTTGAAGCCGTCTTCGACACCACCGGGGTCCTGCTTGTCCTTCGCAGGGCCCCGTTTTTTTTGGGTTTCAGGGCGCCTTAGCCGACGGCGGCGGTCGACCTGATCGTGATCTGCCGCGGCACGAACTGAACATCGAAGCCCAGCAGGGCTCGCTCATCGGGCGATTGGTGCTATAGGGCGGATCACGCCATCTAGAATGGCGGCTTTAATTTGCGCCACTCTCGACGGATCTCGCCATGGACGGACCCAACCCAGACATCAAACACCCGATCCCGATGCACACCCGCGTCGGCTTCCTCAAGCCCCTGGTCACCGCGCCGAATATCGAGATCGGCGAGTTCACCTACTATGACGATCCTGACGGACCGGACAAATTCGCCGAGCGGTGCGTGCTGCATCATTATCCCTTCATCGGCGACAAGCTGATCATCGGCAAGTTCTGCGCCATCGCGGAGGGCGCGCGCTTCATCATGAACGGCGCCAACCATGCCATGTCCGGCTTTTCCACCTATCCGTTCAACATTTTCGGCCATGGCTGGGAGCAAGGCTTCGACCCGAAGACGTGGTCGCAGGAAGTGCGCGGCGACACGGTGGTCGGCAATGATGTATGGATCGGCATGGATGCGGTGATCATGCCCGGCGTGTCGGTCGGCAACGGCGCCATCGTGGCGGCGAAATCGGTGGTGACGCATGACGTGCCGGACTATGCGATCGTCGCCGGCAATGCGGCAAAGGTGGTGAAGATGCGTTTCGACGACAGGACGGTGCGGCGGTTGCTGGCTGTGGCGTGGTGGAATTGGCCGGTGGACAAGATCGGCCGCAACCTCAACGCCATCCGGGGCGCCGATATTTCGAGGCTGGAGGCAGCAATTTGAACGCGCTGGGCAACACCGTCATCGGCACCGACCTGTTCACCAAGGGGTGGATCTTCATCCGCGGCGTGCCGGCGATGAAGTTCCTGCCGCCGGAGGGGCCGCCTGAGATCGCCTTTGCCGGCCGCTCCAATGTCGGCAAGTCGTCGCTGATCAATGCGCTCGTCGGCCATAACGGGCTGGCGCGCACCTCCAACACGCCGGGGCGCACGCAGGAGCTCAACTATTTCGTGCCGGGCGGGTTTTCCGGCGAAGGCACCGACCTGCCGCCAATGGCGCTGGTCGACATGCCGGGCTACGGCTATGCCAGCGCGCCGAAGGAAAAGGTGGACGATTGGACCAAGCTGGTCTTCGACTATCTCAAGGGCCGCGTGACGCTGAAGCGGGTCTATGTGCTGATCGATTCCCGCCATGGCATCAAAGCCAAGGACGACGAAGTGCTGTCGCTGCTCGACAAGGCGGCGGTGTCCTACCAGATCGTGCTGACCAAGACCGACAAGATCAAGGCCGCCGGCGTGCCGCAGCTGATCGAAGAGACATTACTGAAGATCAAGAAGCGGCCGGCGGCGTTTCCGTTCGTGCTCGCCACGTCGTCGGAAAAGGGCGAGGGTCTGGACGAACTGCGCGCGGCGATCGTGCTGGCGGCCAATGGCGGTTAAAAGCAACTCCGGGAAAAGTGTGAAGCGGTTTTCCGTCCGGAGTTGCGAAAAAAGACCTTTGGCTAACTAGGCCTTTGCCTTGGACTTCGCCTCAAGCGCGATCATCTGATGGCTTTCTTCCTCGGCAAGCTTTTCGGTGCCGTAGGACTTCAGGAACAGGCTGACGCCCGACCGCACGATGTGGTCGATTTCATCCTGGCTCGGCGCCGTGGTGCGGTAGGCGAAGATGCACTGGCGAAACAGGCCGGCGAGGCACAGTTCGGTGAATTGATAGGCGGCAAGATCGACATCATCGATCTTGAGCAGGCCGCGTTCGATGGCTGCATTGAGGAACTTGACCACCTTGTCGTGGCCGCGTTTGGGGCCACGTTCGTAAAACCGCGCGCCCATGTCCGGTATCCTGTCGGAGGCGCCGATCACGGTGCGTTGCGCCTGGATGACCTTGGCCGAGGTGATCTTCATCGACAGCACCTTGCCGAATTTCACCAGCGTCTGGCGCAGATCGTCGGCGCGGTCGAGCATGTCGTACATGTTCTTGAAGATGGTGCCGCGCTCTTCCTCGATCAGCGCCTCGAACAGCTCTTCCTTGTTGGCGAAGTAGACATAGATCGTGCCCTTGGAGACGCCGGCCTCGCGGGTAATGTCGTTCATCGACGCCGCTTCGAAGCCCTTGTCGATGAACACGCGCCGCGCGCCCTCAATGATCTGGCTGCGCTTGACGGGATCCTGGCCCGCCGCCGGGCGGCCGCGACGCGCACTATCCAGCACATCGCACCGATCATTTTCGACGTCGGGTAACGTGTCGGCCATTAAAGTCACACCTCGCGAAATAATTCGAACCGAGCGGTTCGATTGCTCTTGATATGGGCCTGCTTTAGCGCTATGTCAACGTTCGGATCGAACCGAACGGTTCAGTATAACACATTTTCCTTATGTAGCTACGGTAGCGAGATATCATGTCCTCGAACACGCCAACCACCGCCGAAGTCCGCCCCTTTCCCAACGCCAAGGTCTCGCCGGTTATCGAAGCGCCGGAAGCGCCCATCAAGCCTGCCGCCGAAGTTTTGGCCGAGGTGCCGGCCAAGAAGAAGCGGTCGGCTCGCTCGTTCATGCTGCCGATCATCGGCCTCGCTCTGCTCAGCGCCGGCGCCTGGTATGGCTATAATTACTGGACCGACGGCCGGTTCCTGATCTCGACCGACGATGCCTATGTCCAGGCCGACATGTCGTTCGTCTCGCCGAAGATTTCCGGCTATGTCGATCAAGTCAAGGTCTCGGAGAACCAGCAGGTCAAGGCCGGCGATCCGCTGCTGACGATCGACGACGGCGACTACAGAATAGCCGTTGCCCAAGCGGAGGCGCAGATCGCCACGCTGGCCAAGACGCTCGACCGTATCGACGCGCAGACCAAGGCGGCGCACGCTTCGCTGCAACAGGCGCAGGCGCAGAAGGTCGCCGACCAGGCGGCAGCCGACAATGCCGCTCGTGCCCAGCAGCGCGCCGCGCAACTGGTCAAGACGCATGTCGGCACGCAGGCGCAACTGGACGACGCCCAGACCGCTCTCGACCAGGCCAATGCAGCCCTTGTCGGCGCCGACGCGCAGATTGCAGCCGCACAGGCCAATATCGGCGTGTTCGAAGCGCAGCGCGCCGAATCGGCCAGCACGCTGGCTTCGCTGCGGCTGAACCGCGACAAGGCCGCCCGCGATCTTTCCTTCACCGTGCTCAAGGCGCCTTATGACGGCGTCGTCGGCAACCGCTCGGTCGAGCAGGGCGACCTCGTCAGCCCCGGCCAGAAGCTCGCCGTCGTGGTGCCGCTGGACAAGCTCTACATCGTTGCCAACTTCAAGGAGACGCAGCTGGCCAAGCTGGTGCCCGGCGAGAAGGTGCGGGTCTCGGTGGACGCCACGGACGGCCATGATTTCGAAGGCACGGTGTCGTCGCTGGCGCCGGCTTCGGGTGCGGTGTTCTCGCTGCTGCCGCCGGAAAATGCCACCGGCAACTTCACCAAGGTGGTGCAGCGCATCCCGGTTCGCATCGACGTGCCGGCCGATGTGCTGAAGGCCGGCAGGCTGCGCGCCGGCCTGAGCGTCGTCGTCGCCGTCGACAGCCGCACGGCTCCGACCGCGGCGAACTGAGCGGCCGCAAGGGGATAACGCCATGGCAACCGCAACCATAACAGCAGGAGCGGCCCCTGCCATGCCGGCGGTGCCGACGACCATCTCGACGCGCCGCCTCATCGCCTTCCTGGCGATGGTGTTCGGCATGTTCATGGCGATCCTCGACATCCAGATCGTCTCAGCCTCGCTGGCCGAGATCCAGGCCGGCCTCAGCGCCAGTTCCGATGAAATCCCATGGGTGCAGACCGCCTATCTGATCGCCGAAGTGGTGATGATCCCGCTGTCGGGCTTCCTCAGCCGGATGCTGTCGACGCGCGTGCTGTTTGCAGGCGCCGCGGCCGGCTTCACGGCGGCCAGCGCGCTGGCCGCGACCGCCACCAACATCGACCAGATGATCGTCTACCGCGCCATCCAGGGCTTTATCGGCGGCGGCATGATCCCGAGCGTTTTCGCCGCCGCCTTCACCATCTTCCCGCCGTCGCGCCGCGCCATGGTGTCGCCGATGATCGGCCTGGTGGCGACGCTGGCGCCGACCATCGGCCCGACCGTCGGCGGCTATATCAGCCATGCCATGTCGTGGCACTGGCTGTTCCTCATCAATGTCATTCCAGGCATTCTGGTGACGGTCACGACCTGGACCCTGATCGATTTCGACAAGCCCAATCTCGGCCTGTTCAGCAAGTTCGACTGGTGGGGCCTTGCCGGCATGGCGGCGTTTCTCGGCTGCATGGAATATGTGCTCGAGGAAGGTCCGAACCATGACTGGCTGCAGGAACAGGCCGTGTTCATCTGCGCCATCATCATGGTTGTCGGTGCGGCGCTGTTCTTCTGGCGTGCCTTCACCGCCGAGGAGCCGATCGTCGATCTCAGGGCCTTCACCAACGTCAATTTCGCCTTCGGTTCGCTGTTCTCCTTCGTCATCGGCATCGGCCTGTACGGTCTGACCTATCTCTACCCGGTGTTCCTCGGGCGCATCCGCGGCTACGATTCCATGATGATCGGCGAAGCCCTGTTCGTCAGCGGCCTGGCGATGTTCGTCACTGCGCCGATTTCCGGCATCCTGTCGAGCAAGATGGATTTGCGCATCATGATGATGATCGGGCTGTTCGGCTTCGCTGCCGGCACATGGTGGATGACGCATCTGACCGCCGACTGGGATTTCTGGGAATTGCTGATCCCGCAGATCCTGCGCGGCAGCTCGATGATGCTGTGCATGGTGCCGATCAACAACATTGCGCTCGGCACCTTGCCGCCGGACCGGCTGAAGAACGCGTCGGGCCTGTTCAACCTGACCCGCAACCTCGGCGGTGCGGTCGGCCTTGCCGTCATCAACACCGTGCTGATCGATCGCAGCGCCTTCCACTACGCCAGGCTGGCCGAGCATGTGGAATGGGGCAGTGCGGCGGCGCAGACCAAGCTGCAGAACATGACGCTCGACTTCCAGCAGACGCCTGGTCTCGACGCCACCAAGGCCGCGATCTCCAAACTGTCGGGCATGGTCCAGCAGCAGGCGTCGCTGCTGTCGTTCATGGATGTGTTCACCATGCTGACCGTGCTGTTCGCGACCATGGCGGTCTTTACCCTGGTCATCGCCAAGCCGGCGCCGCCCGCGGGCAGCGGTGGCGGAGGCCATTGAGCGCGCCGGACCCCCCCGCCTGGCGCCCTCATGTGTGACCCCGGAAATCACCCCCGATTTCCGGGGTCACGCTTAAGCATCGATCGTTATCAAGCTCCTTGGTCGAACACCCGGCGCGCTATGCTGCGGCAGGCGGCCCAAACCATTTGGTCAGCGAGTCGGTTAGCCCGGCTGCTTCAGGGCCGCCGACCCAGGCCACATAACCGTCAGGCCGGACCAGCACTGCGCGTGGGGCTTCGACTGCCCCCAGCACCGGAAGCTCCCATGCGCCATCGTAGCTGGCGTCGACCAGCTGAATCCGCTCCACCCACTGGCCGATACCAAAAGCGCCGGGCTCACCAAGATTAAGCAGCAGCGGCCGGGCGTCATGCAGCAGGGCGAAAACCGGCAGCGGACCGGCAGCGGTGACGAGGTCGAGATCCGGCATGCGACGCCCCAGCAGCGGATGCCCCTCGCCAAGATCGTAGTGGATGTCCAGGCCGGACAACATGCCGGCAAAACGCTTGCGCGGTTCTTCCATGCCGAGAAGTTCCGACACTGTATCGCGCAGCGCCTTGGTGCGCTCGTCTTCGCGACGGAGCACGACCGACGCCATGGTGTTTTTCATCACACGCGCGGCAATCGGGTGGCGCTCTGCCTGGTAGCTGTCGAGCAGGCTTTCGGGCGCAGTTTTCCTGACCACCTGGGCAAGTTTCCAGCCCAGATTGACCGCGTCCTGCACGCCGGTCTGCAGCCCCTGTCCACCGTCCGGCGGATGCACGTGCGCGGCGTCGCCGGCCAGCAGCACCCGCCACTTGCGGTATGAGGCTGCCTGCCGGGTCATGTCGGTGAAGCGGGCCAGCGATGTTGGATTGTGGACGCCGTAATCGGTGCCGTAGACGGCAATGAGCGCCTCGCTGAGCTCATGCAATGTGGGCACGCCGCCGGCCCCGACCTCGCGTTCGGTCACCAGCACCCGTACCGTACCGTCTTCCAGTCTGCTGAGGCCGTGAATTCCGATGGCGTCGCGGTGGATACCCCATTGCGGCTCTTCTGTTACCTCGACCTCGGCAATCAAATTGCTGATTGTCGGCTCGGAACCGGGGAACTCTATGCCAGCCGCCTTGCGCACGAGACTTCTGCCGCCGTCGCAACCGACGAGATAATCGGCACGAAGCGACCCGCCATCTGTCAGCGCGACATCGACGCCGCCTGCATCCTGCACGAAGCCTGTCACCTCGCGGCCACGGTAGACCGTGACGCCAAGTTCATCGACCCAGCAGGCAAGGATCCGCTCTATGTGCTTTTGCCACAGCGCCAGCCCGTAATTGTGGCGGGTGGGGAAGTCGCTGATGTCAAGCGAAACGCCGGCGAAGCCTGCGACCTGTGCGGTCTGGCCTTGCGACAGGAACCGATCGGCAATGCCGCGCTGGTCGAAGATCTCGATGGTGCGCGAATGCAGGCCGCCCGAGCGCGCGCCCGCGAGATCCTGGTTCTCGCGCCGCTCGACGATGGCGACATCGATGCCGGCCAGGGACAGTTCGCCGGCCAGCATCAACCCGGTCGGGCCGCCGCCGGCGATCACCACTTGATGGGAGATACGCGGCCGGTCCGCATCAACACCGCCGGTCGATTTGGAGGTCGATTTGGGCTCGCCGTCGCGAGCCCGTGCTTCAGTTCGTTGCATAGGTTCTGGCCCTCTCGTTAAGGGCTGCGGAATCTACGCATAAAAAGCCGTCTGCCAATTCTTGAAGTTGACTGTTTTCGCCCCATTTCAAGAGATAGGGGGCGGTCGTCACACCGGCGCCAAATCCCCACCCCGCTAAAAGACGCCGAACGGTCAGGCAGTGGCCGGCTTGAAGCTGAGCGCAACGCCGTTGATGCAGTGGCGCAGGCCGGTGGGTGCGGGACCGTCATCGAAGACATGGCCGAGATGACCGCCGCAGCGGCGGCAATGAACCTCGGTGCGGGTCATGCCCAGAGAACGATCCGTGGTCTTGCCGACGCTGTTGGCGATCTCCTGCCAGAAGCTCGGCCATCCGGTACCGGAATCGAACTTGGTCTCCCAGGAATAGACCGGCAGGTCGCAGCCGGCGCAGGCGAAAATGCCTTTGCGGTGCTCGTTGAGCAGCGGGCTGGTGCCGGGATATTCGGTGCCTTCCTTGCGCAGCACATTGAAGGCTTCATCCGACAGGATGGCGTGCCACTCGGCGTCGGTCTTGGTGACCTCGAAGGTTTCGGCAGCTCTGGCGGACTGGGTTCCGCCCAAGCGTAGCGTTGCCAAGGCGCCGGCGACGGCCGCAAAGGCGACGCCACTCAAAAGCAAGTCGCGACGGTTCATGACGGAAATCCTCCTGCGGATCATTTTGCCAGATTTGGCCGCCACTGGAAAATCAAAAGCCGGTGACGGTTGCCCTGCAAACCGAACGCTCCAAGCCGGCTCCGCGTTTTGTGGCGGACGGCGTGGAGCGCTCGGAAGATTGCGCGGCCCGCGAAGGGGGAGCCGCGCAATCAGAGAGCTTACCGCCTGTTCGTCGGCGGCAGGGGCTTTGTTACATCTTCGGCAGCAGGACCTTGTCGATGACGTGGATGACGCCGTTCGACTGCTCGACATCGGCGATCGTGACATTGGCGACATTGCCGTTCTCGTCGGCTACGGTGACCTTGCCGCCATCGGCCTTGAGCGACAGCTCGCAGCCGCCGACCGTCTTGACCTTGTGGGTGCCGCCATCGGCCTTGGCCATCGAGGCGACATCGGCGCCCATCGCCTTGGCGCCGATGACATGGCAGGTCAGGATCTTGGTGAGCTTGTCCTTGTTCTCGGGCTTGAGCAGCGACTCGACCGTGCCAGCCGGAAGCGCGGCGAAGGCCTCATTGGTCGGCGCGAAGACGGTGAACGGGCCGGCGCCCTGCAGTGTCTCGACCAGGCCGGCAGCCTTGACGGCGGCGACCAGTGTCGTGTGATCCTTCGAATTGACGGCGTTCTCGACGATGTTCTTGTTGGCGTACATGGCGGCGCCGCCAACCATCGGATTCTCGGCATAGGCGATTGTGGCGAGGGCGGAGACGGCAATGGTACCGGCGAGCAAAAGGGTGGAGATTCTACGCATAGTGTTCGAACTCCTCGGGGTTATTGTTTCCTCTTTCGGGAACATGAGGAGATACGTAATAGAACTGCCTGAGTTTCCGCGCGCCGGGAAAAATTTATCCTTTATCTTGTCGGCGAATTATCTCCGGAGATCGAATCTCTAATCTCCAGCAGCGTATCCAAAACGAAAACAACGGAAGATCTACTTCCGCTGACTTCATTGTCACGTCATGGTTTTACGATCTATCAGATGCCCTTCAGGTCGCCCGCGGCAACGACCGGTCCGGTCGGCTGTCCCGTCGTCGAACCGCCCGTCGGCTCGACGCTGACAGCAAGCACGGCGCCCTGCGCCAGCTTCTGCTGCACGGCCGGGGTAACCGGGATATGGGCGACCTGGCCGGCGGGGATGACGCCCATCGAGACCGGAGCATTCTTGCCTTCGATCATCCACAGTTCGAAGTCCTTGCCGGCGGCGCGTTCGCCCGAAACCAGCGACAGGCCGACATCGCGGCGGGAAGCGTCGTAGACGACAAGGTATTTGACATCGCTGCCTTCGGCAGCCAGCGAGGCGACGAGGCGCTCCTGCGGCACGACGACCGGCGACCTGACGTAAGGCACGGCGACATAGAGCACCAGGGCCGCGAGAGCCGCTGCGGTGAGGCCGCGCCAGAAGCTAAGGCTGGACCACAGGCTGCCGCTCGGGGCCGTCGTCGACGCCGCGGTGGAGGAGAACAGCCGGCGATCGATAGCCGGCTTGATGGTGGCCGGCGGCTCTACCTCAGCATAAGCGGCAGCCATCGGCGAGAGGTTTACTTCCCAGGAATCGACGAGACGGGCAAAGCCGGTCTCCGCGTCGATGCGTCCGGAGGCTATCTGGCGCTCATCCGCCGGCAGCACGCCGAGAACGTATTCGGCTGCGAGCAGGTCGTCGCCTCCACGTTCCGGTCCATTTTCTTCTGCCAGGGTCATCTTTCCAGACATTCTCTAAGTTTCAACAGGCTGCGGCGCAGCCATGTCCGCATCGTGTTGAGCGGAACCTTGTGACGTTCCGCGAGCTCGGCGTAACTTTCGCCGTTCAAATAAGCACCCCGAACGGCTTGCGCCCGGTCTTGTTCCAACTCTTCAAGGCACTGATAGATGCGCTCGGATTCACCGCCCGCAACAACCATAGCCTCTGGCCCCGGACCGGGGTCAGCCACGTCGAGCGCGGCATCGATATCGGCAGCGGGCTTGCGTCGCGACCGGATGCGATCAATCGCATGATTGCGTGCTATGGCCACCAGCCAGGAGATTGGGCTTAGATCGGAAACAGCGAAACGGTCCGCCTTCGTCCACACTTTGACGAAGACCTCTTGCAGCGCTTCTTCCGCATCTCCGCGATCCTTCAATACACGAAGGCACACGCCGAAAAGTTTCGCACTGGTTTGCCGGTAAAGCAGATCGAACGCAGTCCGATCCTTCATCGAGGTCCGGACAATCAGGGTGGAGATATCCTGCGGCGTCATACGGACAAGCTAAGCGATCACGATTTATTTGCAAAGGCAGAAATCTTGTTGTCCACGCAATCGATGTCCGCGCCCGATCGCCAGTAATCGCCGGTCGGTTGCCAAGGAAATCGGCTGTCGTTAGCCTCCCGCAGATAGGGGAACAGCAATGTCGGCCGAACGGATGCTGTGGGAGAACGATGCGACCGGCTTGGCAGAGCTGTTGCACAGAGGCGAGATCTCGCCGCCAGACCTTGTCGATGCTGCGATCGCGCGCGCCGAGGCAACCCGATCATTGCGCATCCGCCGCTTGCCTGAGGCGCCATGGACCCGAAGGGGGCCGACGAGCTCATCGAAAACCTGCTCGACAAATTGCATTTGACCCGTCTCTTGGAGATCAGATCCTTGTTTGGGCAATTGATGGACAAGAGCCTGTGGTTCACCACTGGCCGGCGATCCAGAATGTCAGCGGCCAGCCGTCGATCGCGCTCCCGGTCCATGTCACCGATGCCGGCCTGCCGCTCGGCATCCAGGCCGTCGGCCGCCCCGGCGACGAGCAGGACGCTTTTGTCGCTTGCTGCGCAGATGGAGAAGGTTTCCGGGTGGCTGACGCGGCGGGCGCCGCTCAAGGTGCCGGCCTGATCCGGCAGATTTCATCATCGTGATAGCAAAGCTGTTTGCGGCCTGGGCCAATTCCCGCTAAGACGCCGCCGTCCTTACCCACATCCAGGGAACCATGCCGATGACGGAGATCACCGCCACCGCCGAAATGCAGGCCGCTCTGCTCTCGCGGGCCCTGCCCTATATGCAGCGCTACGAGCACAAGACGGTGGTGGTGAAATATGGCGGTCATGCCATGGGCGATATCGAGCTCGGCAAGGCTTTCGCCCGTGACATCGCGCTGCTGAAGCAGTCCGGCGTCAACCCGATCGTCGTCCATGGCGGCGGGCCGCAGATCGGCGCCATGCTGGCCAAGATGGGCATCGAATCCAAGTTCGAAGGCGGACTGCGCGTCACGGATCAGAAGACGGTCGAAATCGTCGAGATGGTGCTGGCCGGTTCGATCAACAAGGAGATCGTCGCGCTGATCAACGCCGAGGGCGAATGGGCGATCGGCCTGTGCGGCAAGGACGGCAACATGGTGTTCGCCGAAAAGGCGCGCAAGACCATGATCGACCCGGATTCCAACATCGAGCGTGTGCTCGATCTCGGTTTCGTCGGCGAACCGGTCGAAGTCGACCGCACCCTGCTCGACCTGCTGGCGCGCTCCGAAATGATCCCGGTGCTGGCGCCGGTGGCGCCCGGCCGCGATGGCCATACCTACAACATCAATGCCGACACCTTCGCCGGCGCCATCGCCGGCGCCTGCCAGGCGACGCGCCTTTTGTTCCTGACCGACGTGCCCGGCGTGCTCGACAAGAACAAGAAGCTGATCGACGAGCTGACGGTGGCCGAAGCCAAGGCGCTGATCAAGGACGGCACGGTGTCGGGCGGCATGATCCCCAAAGTCGAGACCTGCATCGAGGCGATCGAGCGCGGCGTCGAAGGCGTCGTCATCCTCAACGGCAAGACGCCGCATGCGGTGCTTCTGGAACTGTTCACCGAACACGGCGCCGGCACGCTAATCGTGCCCTGATCGGCAACTGGCTTGGCGGCCAGTTGGTCGGCTGGCCAGCCCTTAGGCAGGCTGGGGGCAGGCGCGCGATGACCTTTATCTTCGAAGTCGAAGCCGGCTAACCAGTTGACGCCGACCGCCGTCCAATTGGTGTAGGGCGGTTCACCGAACACCTTCAGCCGAACGGCATCGATCACGGGCCATTGCGTTGCCGGATCGGTGTGGAAGGTGGTCACGTCGACTATATCGTCGAACGTGGCGCCCGCTGCTTTCAGCACTGCCGCGAGATTGTCGAAGGCAAGCTGGACCTGCTTTTCGAAGACAGGTTCGGGCGACCCGTCCTCGCGGCTGCCGACCTGGCCCGAGACAAACAAAAGATCGCCCGATCGGATTGCAGCAGAATAGCGATTGATCTCGTAGAGAGCCTGCCTGCCGGCAGGAAAGATCGCGTCACGTTTGGTCATTTTCACTCCATTGTCCGGGGCACTCACATACGTCCCGTATGCATGAGGTGGGTACATACGCCGCGTATGTCAATACGCATACGGTACGTATCTATGAATGGCAGCGAGCCGGTCAGGTGCCGGCCGAGATCGCGACAGCCGCTTCGGCCGGCTTGCGCGACGGGCGCATGACGAGCATGGATTCCTCATCGGCATCCTGCGGAGCGCCCCAGAACTCAGCCAGCGTCGGACCATCCTTGAGGCGGCGGTCGCGGGCCAGGAAACCCCAGACCTCGCGGAACCACACGCGGCGGCCCATTTGGGTGTACCAGCGCATCGAATGGCGCTGTTCGGGATCGGGGTGGAAGAGAATGCGCGCCAGCGCCTTCGGCCGCGACTGCACCGCGACCTCGATCAGCTTGACCGAGAAGAACAGCATCCACGGTTTCAGCCGGGTCATCTGCAGCACCTGGTGCTTGTAGTCCCACAGCCGGGCATCCGTCTGGATCACCTTGCGGTCCTTGGCGATGCGGAAGAACGGCGTCCAGCGGTGCGGCGTGACATAGAGCGCCTGGATCTGGTCGGGGTCGTAGGCAAGCAGCTGGCGAAAGCCGCGCCACAGATCGCGAAAGGTCTCATCCTCGAACCCCGCCACCCAGGTCGCCATGGACAGTATGCCATGCTGGCGGAGCAGCCGGATCGCCTCGCGGTCGGATGAGGTGCTGCCGCCCTTGCGGATCAGTTGAAGCGTCTGCTGGTCGGTGTTTTCCATGCCGAGCAGCCAGCGGATGACGCCGGCCTTGCGATAGAGGTGCAGGATGTCGGCATCGCGCACGATGTCGTCGGCCCGGGTCGAGCCGACGATCAGCACCGGCACGTTCTCGGCGATCAGCGCATCGAGAAAGGCGCGCCAAACCTTCTTCGATACGGTCGGGTTTTCGTCGGCGAGGTTGATCAGTTCGACGCCGTGCTGGCGGTGCAGCCAGGCAATCTCCTGCGCAAATTTTTTGGGGTCGCGGTGCCGCCAGCGGGTCCAGAAACCGCGCTGGCCGCAATAGTTGCACAGATGCGGGCAGCCCCGCGAAAACTGCATGACCACGGCGCGCTTGCCGCCCCAATAGCTGTAGCGGCGGTGATCGATCAGCTCCCAGCTGACGCGGTACTCGTCCAGATTGGCAGTGGTCCCGGCCGGCCGCGTCGCGAAGGGGCGGCCGAGATCGTCGCGATAGGCGATACCCGCGACATCGCCCAGCGGCCGGCGATTGTCCAGTGCCACGACCAGGGCAAGGATGGTTGCCTCGCCCTCGCCGCGCACGATGAAGTCGAAGACATCGCTCGCCGCCAATATGTCGCGCCAGTGATAGGTCGGGAACACGCCGCCATAGATCACCAGCGTCGCCGGCTCGAGCGCCTTGACCATGCGGGCGATCGCGAGCGCGGTGGGATGCGCCGAGGTCGAGCCGGAGTGGCCGATCAGGATGCAATCGGGCTGGCCGCTGAGCGCATCGCGCACCAGAGTTTCCAACGGCATCGGCCCGAATTCGGCATCGACCAGCCGGACTTTATGGCCGGCGTCGATAAGCGGGCCGCCCAGTGCCAGCAGGCCGAGCGGTGGCAGATGGTCATCGGGCACGCGGCTGCCGATGGCGGTGTGCGGCGGATTGATCAGCACGATGTTCATGACGGACCTTTGAGCGACGGTCCGCATGGCGTAGCCGGCGTTTCAGTTTCGCATTTGGGCTCCGTTCAGCAGTTTGCGTGCAGCTTTTCCGCAGAAATGGCGGTGCGTGTCCTACCGCCTGAGGTGGGCGAGCGGCACGTGGCCCGGGCCCTTGATGTTCTGCAGCACCAGCTGGGTGTGAACGTCGCGCACGCCGGCAAGGCGCATCAGGCGGTGCATGACGAAGGCGTTGAGTTCGTCGACCGACGGCACCATGACGTGCAGCAGGAAATCGTGGTCGCCGGTCATCGTCCAGCATGACGACACTTCGTCCATGCGTTGCACGGCGGCGATGAAGGTTTCGGGCGAACCGTCGCTGTGGCTGGTGAGCCGCACCTGGATGAACACCTCGACCATCAGGCCGACGGCGCGGCGGTTGAGCACGGCGGCAAAGCCCTTGATGATGCCGGCCTCCTGCAGCGCCTCGAAGCGGCGGGCGCAAGGCGTCGTCGACAGGCCGATCTCCTGCGCCAGTTCGGACACGGGCTTGCGTCCATCGCGCTGAAGCACATCCAGCATCTTGATCTCGAAATCGTCGAACTGAGGCATTTTCACTCTCTTTCAGCTTCTGCTTGGTGATTTTTACCTCAAATCATGGACCCAAGCCATCATCAAAGCTGAATTGCCTCGCCGGCCGCCGCTAGACTCTGCGGACAGATTCAAGTGTCACGATCAGGGGAGAAGAACCATGACGACGATGAGCGTTGCCGAATATGCCCGTGATTGCGCGGCGCAAGGCCTGCGTGGCGACTATTCAGTGTGCCGTTCCGATTTCACCGTGGCGCAGGGCTATGATTACAGCGCCGACGAACAGGCGGTGTGGCGCACGCTGTGCGACCGGCAGACCAAGCTGACGCAGAAGCTGGCGCACCATTCCTATCTCGATGGCGTCGCCGCACTCGGCCTGCTCGACAAGATCCCGGATTTCGGCGCGGTCTCAGACAGGCTGCGCAAGCTGACCGGCTGGGAAATCGTCGCCGTGCCTGGCCTCATCCCGGCCGCGCCCTTCTTCGACCATCTCGCCAACCGGCGCTTTCCGGTGACCAACTGGCTGCGCACCAAGGACGAGCTCGACTACATCGTCGAACCCGACATGTTCCACGACTTCTTCGGCCATGTGCCCATCCTGACACAGCCGGTGTTTGCCGACTTCATGCAGATGTATGGCGAAAAGGCCGAGAGCGTGATTGCGCTGGGCGGTGACGAGATGATCACCCGGCTCTACTGGTACACCGCCGAATACGGGCTGATACAGGAGGAGGGCCAGAAGCTGAAAGCTTTCGGCGCCGGGCTGATGTCGTCGTTCACCGAATTGCAGTTCGCCGTCGCGAGCCCGGACGCGCACCACGTGCCCTTCGACCTCGAAACGGTAATGCGCACCGGTTACGAGATCGACAAGTTCCAGCGCGCTTATTTCGTGCTGCCGTCCTTCGACGTGTTGCGCGATGCGTTCCGGACCGCCGATTTCAAGGCGATCGTCGCCCGCCGCAAGGGGCAGCCGGCGCTGGACCCAGCGACGGTTTAGCAAATCCTGAAGGGTTGCGCGGCACCTATCCCCACCCTTAATCCCTCCCCACAAGGGGGAGGGAGATCTCGTTGGCGCTGATTTCCGAGGGTTTCGACACCAAGGCATGGGTAGCGCCGGCAGCAATCCTGTCGCGCCGTTCGCTTTTTTGACAATCAGACGGTGATGACTTCGTCACACCCGGGGGGATAACTTCGTCACACCGTGATTACTTTGGTCAGATGGTCGCCTAGCCGGCAGGCAAGTGCGGTGATCGTCGTCGTCGGGTTGCATTCGCCCGACGTGCAGAATACCGAGGAACCGCCGACATAGAGATTGTCCATGCCGTGCACCTTGCAGTTGGCGTCGACCACGCTCTTGGTGACATCGGTGCCCATGCGCGTGCCGCCCATATGATGGTGGCCGGCCAGTTCCTCATCCGTCGGGTAGTCCTCGCCATTGGTCAGCCAGTCCATGATGCGGACGCGGCCGAGGTCCTTCTCGATCAGCGTCGTTCCGAACAGCTTGAGCCCCTCGAGGATGGTGCGGCGCTCCAACGGCGACTTCTTCCAGTGCAGCTCGATGCGCGGCACGCCGGCACGGTCGACATCGGTCTTCGACAATTCGATATGGTTCGAGGCCAGCGGCGCCTGTTCCCAGGCGACGTAGAGCTGGGCCGCACAGCGCAGGTTTTGGCTGAGCTGGTAGGCGACCCATTCGGCGGCCTCGGGCGCGGTGCAGGCGAGGTCGGCAATCAGGCTCTTGACGCCGGCATAGGGCATCTCGATCAGGCGTATGCCGAAATTCATGATCTGCAGCCGCTCCATGGCGGCGAGCGTCGGCGAGAAGAACGCCTCGTTGACGGCGTCAACCTCGAACTCCCTGTAATCGGCCAGGATGGCATTGCCGCCCTCGAAGGTCGGGTGCTCCATCCAGTAGCGGCCAAGTGCCGTGGCGTTCGGCACCACGCCGCCATTCGAGCGCTGGTTCGACCATAGAAGCAGCCGCGAATTCTCCAGCCCGCCGGCGCAGACGATGAAATAATCGGCGCTGAAGGCGCCGGCATCCTTGCCGTTCGACCACAGCCTGGCGCCGGTCACTCGTTTGCCGTCCCCGGCAAGTTCGGTGGCATAGGTGTTGAGCACGAGCGCTATGTTCTTGCTCTTGTCGAGCTCGTCGGAGAATTTCTCGCCAAAGCGCACGGCCGGGCTCTTGATCAGCTGCACCCAGCGTATGTCGTCTGAAATCGGCACATCGGGCTTGAAGTCGGGAAGCTCGAGTATGTCGTGCACCTCGGATAGATAGGGCTCGATGTCGGTCCGGGCGATTGGCCAGCCGGTGTCCGGCGCCCATGCCTTGGGCTCAAAGTCCTGCTTGTCGAGCACGCGGCACCAGCCGGCCCAGTGGTTCGACGACCCGCCCATGAAGCGCAGCCGGGTGATGTCGAGATCGAAATATTGATCGCCGACCGTGGAGCCGCGATAGAAATCCTGAGATTCATCGCTGAATTCACGGGAACCGGCTTCCAGCATCACCACCGGAATGCCGGCGGCGCCGAGCTTTCTGGCGATGGTGGTGCCGGCAGGCCCGGAGCCGAGAATGCAGACCTTGGGCTTGAAATCCGAGGCTCGAAACGCCTCATAGCTGTCGAAGATCATGCCAGGTCGCTCCGCTTCAGGATCCAGCCATTGACCACGACGATCTCGTCGGGATCGGCCGGGGGGCGGTCGCTGTCAGGCAGCTTGCGAAAAAGCTGTAGCGCCGGCATCGCAATCAGCGCCTGCACGATGGTGCGGCGCGACATTTTCCTGATGAAGAAACTCATGACACGTCTCTGGATGGGGGCTTCGATCCACGCATGGCGTTCCCTGAACGGCACAGGTACCGGCCAGACATGCCATTCCCGTGCCAAGCCTTGCCTGTAAACGAGTTACAACCCGGTAAACGGCGCAGTTGCGTGGAAACAATGTTGGCGAACCGTTAACAGCCCCACCACCAACACCTAGGCAGCTTCGGAAATGTCCCGGTCGAGGATCGACAAATTGCGGCCGCGGTGCTTGGCCTCGTAGAGCCGGCGGTCGGCGGCGCGCATCAGGTCCGAGACATCGGCATCTTGCGCACAGGTGATGCCGCCGATCGAGACGGTCAGCGGCACCGTGCGCTCGTCGACCGGACGAAAGCGGACCAGCTCGACTTCACGGCGGATGCGCTCGGCCACGCGCCGGGCTTCGGCTTCCGTAGCGCCGACCAGGAAGGCGCCGAACTCCTCACCGCCAATGCGGCCGAGCACGTCGCCGCTGCGGACGCCGCGCTCGATGGCGCTGGCGATCAACACCAGTGCGTCATCGCCGGTCAGATGGCCGAAACTGTCGTTGATCGCCTTGAAATGGTCGGCGTCGATGATCAGCAGCGCGCCGCGATCGGATTTGCGCCGCGAGCCGTCCAACGCGGCAAAGAAGCTCTCGCGGTTGAGCATGCCGGTCATGTCGTCGCGGCTCGCCTTCGCCGACAGGCGCCGATGCGCGGCGGCGAGCTGGGCATGCGCGCGGGCGAGATCGCGATGCGCGTTTTTCAGTCGGTCGCTCTGCCAGAAGGTGCTGGCGCAGGCGATCCAGGCGAGCGCCAGCGGGCACACCGTCGATGTCAGCCAGACAGTGCGGTCGACCGGAAAACCCATGGCGGGAACGATGATCAGCGTCAGCAAAAGCGAGATGGCTACCGAGCCGAATGCGACCGCGGCGGACTTTAAGACTATGCGACTCATCGCTGGCTCCCACTGAACCGTCTCTGTGCCAGCAAGCCCTGAAGGCCACCTTTCCGTGATGGCTAAAATTTGAATGGTGAGCCCATTTTTACAACTCTAGATGCACATAGGTTGTGGATAAGCTCTACATCAGAAAGGGGTTCGAACGGCAGATATTTCATGCCATAAGGACGCCATGACCACGCTGCCCGATCCCGCCCGCTTCGCCCATGTCACCGACTGGGTGTTCGACCTCGACAACACGCTTTATCCGCACCATTCGAATCTGTTTTCGCAGATCGACGTCAAGATGACGGCCTATGTCGGAGAACTGCTCACGCTGCCGCGCGAGGAAGCGCGCAAGCTGCAGAAGGAACTCTATCTCGAATATGGCACGACGCTGAACGGGCTGATGACGCGTCACGGCATCGACCCCGACGACTTTCTCGAAAAGGTGCATGATATCGACTATTCGTGGCTGGTGCCGGATCCGGTGCTGGGCACCGCTATCCGCCAGCTGCCCGGCCGCAAGTTCATCTTCACCAATGGCGACCGCAGGCACGCCGAGCGCACCGCGCGCCAGCTCGGCATACTCGACCATTTCGACGACATTTTCGATATCGTCGCCGCCGGGCTGACGCCGAAGCCGTCGCGGCAGACCTATGAGAAGTTTGCCGAACTGCACGCCGTCACCGGACACAATGCGGTGATGTTCGAGGATCTCGCCCGCAACCTCGAGGTGCCGAAATCACTGGGCATGACCACGGTGCTGGTGGTGCCGCGCAATTTCGAGCCGACCTTTGCCGAGATCTGGGAACGCGATCCGGCCAATGAGGACGACGTCGATTTCGTCACCGACGATCTCGCGACGTTTCTGACGGGGATAGTGGAGGGGGTAGAGGAATTGAGGAGCTGAAGAATTGAAGAACTGGTGAAAGGGAGACCGATCCGGACCTCCTTTTCCTCAATTCTTCAGTTCTTCAATTCCCGGTTCCCCTACTCCCCCAACTTGTAGAAGCGGCTGATGATCCCCCAGGCCTCGTCGGCGGTGTCGACAAAGTCGATGATATCCTGGTCGCCGGGCGTGATGGTGCCTTGTTCGGCCAGGAAATCGAGGTCGATCGCGCGCTGCCAGAACGCCTTGCCGAACAGGATCACCGGCACGCGCTCCATGCGGCCGGTCTGGATCAGCGTCAGCGTCTCGAAGAATTCGTCCATGGTACCGAAGCCGCCCGGAAACACCGCGACGGCCTTGGCGCGCATGACGAAATGCATCTTGCGGATGGCGAAATAGTGGAAGTTGAAGCACAGCTCCGGGGTCACATAGGCGTTCGGCGCCTGCTCGTGTGGCAGGACGATGTTGAGGCCGATCGACGGCGCGCCGACATCGTCGGCGCCGCGATTTCCCGCCTCCATCACGCCTGGGCCGCCACCGGTGACGACGACGAATTCGCGGTAGTAGGACGTGGCCGATTGCTGTGAGCAGAGGCGGGCGAATTTGCGCGCCTCCTCGTAATATTTGCTGTTTTCCTCGAGGTTTTTCTTCTGCGTCTCGTTCTTGGCGGCCCAGGCCTCGCCGCCGGGCTCGGGAATACGCGCGCCGCCGAACAGGATCACCGTCGAGCGGATGCCGCGCTCGGCCAGGATCATTTCGGGCTTCAAGAGCTCAAGCTGCAAGCGCACAGCGCGCAACTCCCGGCGCGTCATGAAGTCGGGATCGTTCCAGGCCAGCCGGTAGGTTTCGGCGCGAGTCTGCGGCGTGTCGGGTACGCTTTTCGAGCGCTCCAGATCCTCGTCCGAATGCGGCAGCGGCGTCCATCCCGCCTTTTCCATAGGAGTCATATGCTTCTACCCGTCCCAACAGTTCACTTGCGCCGTCCCATGGCGCACCCGCGATTGACCCCCAATACGCCTTAACATAGGGTCCGCGCGACTTTCAAAACAAGGTTAAGGCCGACGGCCTTAACAGCGTGGTAACGGAGCGAATTCATGTCGAAGCCTGATCTGGCCAGCCTCGAAAAGATCATCGAGAAGGCCTTCGAGGAGCGCGACACGATTTCGACCGCGACCCGTGGCGAAACGCGCGACGCCATCCAGTCCTCACTCGACCTGCTCGACCGTGGCACCGTGCGGGTCGCCGAGCGCCAGCCGGATGGCAAATGGCATGTCAACCAGTGGCTGAAGAAGGCGGTGCTGCTCTCCTTCCGGCTCTATCCGATGGAGATCATCAAGGGCGGCCCCGGCCAGGCGGTCTGGTGGGACAAGGTGGCGTCGAAGTTCGACGGCTGGAGTGCGGTCGATTTCGAGAAGGCAGGCTTCCGCGCCGTGCCGTCTTCGATCGTGCGCCGTTCTGCCTATGTCGCGCCGGGCGCGGTGCTGATGCCGTCCTTCGTCAATGTCGGCGCCTATGTCGACAGCGGCACCATGGTCGACACCTGGGCCTCGGTCGGCTCCTGCGCCCAGATCGGCAAGAATGTGCACCTCTCGGGCGGCGTCGGCATCGGCGGGGTGCTGGAGCCGATGCAGGCCGGCCCAACCATCATCGAGGACAATTGCTTCATCGGCGCGCGCTCCGAAGTGGTCGAGGGCTGCATCGTGCGCGAAGGCTCGGTGCTCGGAATGGGTGTGTTCATCGGCCAGTCGACCAAGATCGTCGACCGCGCCACCGGCGAAGTGTTTTATGGCGAGGTGCCGCCTAATTCGGTCGTCGTCGCCGGCTCGATGCCGGGCAAGGCCTTTCCGAACAACGAGCCGGGCCCTGGCCTCTACTGCGCCGTCATCGTCAAGCGCGTCGATGCCAAGACCCGGTCGAAAACCTCGATCAACGAACTGCTGCGTGATTGATCCTGTCCGAGCAACCAGAGCGCTCCAGATTGCCCAACACACCACCACTTCCCTGGCTTTTCTTCAGCCTCTCAGGGCGCGTCAGCCCAAGTGCCTACGTGCTCGCCGGGCTGCTGCTGGTGCTTGCACAGTTTTTCCCGCTCTACCAGTTGTCGAGACTGGAACCCGGCACCGCAACCAGCCAGAACTGGGCACTTGTGTTCTGGGTCGTTTTGCTGATCTCGACATGGTCGAGCTTTGCGGTAACCGCAAAGCGGTTTCATGATTTCGGCAAGCCGACTTATTTCGCGTTGATCTCTCTTATCATCGGCCCCATTCTTCTCATCGTTCTAGCGTGTTTCCGCGGTGACCCCGGTCCGAACCGCTACGGCAAACGCAGCAACGCGCCGGCTGAACCATGAGCGCCGACCGGATATCTCGCCATGCGCTACCGCACGCTTGATCCGAAACTGATCATCGACACCGCCGAGCGGCTGGAAGAGCGCGTCGCCGAGCGTTTTCCCGATGCCGGCCTGCGCGGCGTCGCCGCCGAACTGGTGTCGCTGTCGCGCGACCTGGCCAAGGCGGCGCAGGCGCTCGAAGCGCCGATCTGGTGGCTCCGCGGCGCCATCGTCGCCGCTGTTGCCGCCGGCGCGCTGATCTTCCTGTTCGTCGGCACCATCCTGCCGCTCATCCATATCTCGCAGGCCGACGATGCGGTGCAGTCGGTGCAAGGCATCGAAGCCACGATCAACATGATGATCCTTGCCGTGCTTGGCCTGCTGGCGCTGATCCGCACCGAGGAGCGCATCAAGCGCAAGCGGGTGTTTCGCCAGCTGCATGGGTTGAGATCGCTGATCCATGTCATCGACATGCACCAGCTGACCAAGGATCCGGCAGCATTGTCCGCCAATTTCAGGCCGACCGCGCATTCGCCGGCGCGCATCACCAATGCCGCCGACCTGGCGCGCTACCTCGACTATTGCTCGGAGATGCTGTCGATCACCGGCAAGATCGCGGCGCTGTTTGCGCAGTCGGTCAATGACGATGTGGTCATCGACGGCGTCAACGACGTCGAGAACCTGGCGTCCAACCTGTCGCGCAAGATCTGGCAGAAGATCACGCTGATCGAGAACCACCCGGCTGCGCAGCCCCTGCCGGCGCCAGGCTCGGCGAGCAAAGCGCCGGCTCCGAGGCGCGCACCAAAGCTGTGACGCGGCGGGCCCACGCGCCTAT
Source organism: Mesorhizobium sp. LNJC394B00 (assembly GCF_000502555.1). NCBI lineage: Bacteria > Pseudomonadati > Pseudomonadota > Alphaproteobacteria > Hyphomicrobiales > Phyllobacteriaceae > Mesorhizobium > Mesorhizobium sp. LNJC394B00. The sequence goes on along the minus strand of NZ_AYWH01000003.1, from coordinate 87,170 downwards.
TTTCGGGCTATGCGGGCCAAGGCCCGAGGCTCGCGCAAGCAGACTATCCAGTGACGGCTTCCGGCGTCAGCCCGGGTGAGCCGCGCTTTTCCCGCTCGGCCTGCTGCACCAGCGCGGTGACCCGCTTCAGCAGAGGCGCCGGCGTGCCGGCCTTTTCGGCGAGGCTCAGGACGGCCCCCTGCAGGTCACCGATCTCGGTCGGCCGACCGCGCTGGAGGTCGTCCCACATGGACGAGCGCGCCTGCGGGTCGATGGCGAGCATGCGGCGGGCGACCAGCCGGAACAGCCAGTCCGGCAGCCGGAGCAGCTTCGACAGCAGGCCGGGACGCAAGCCGCCGATCCGCGCCGGCGCGATATGTAACGCCTTCATCGCCGCCAGGGCCTCGTCGATCTGACCGGCCAGGATCCGCCGCCAGCGGCGGTCGGCAAGTTCGCTCGCCAGCGGCAGGCCGGACAAGGCGACAAGCGCGTTGTTGAGGTTGATCAGCAGCTTGCCCCACTGAACGGCTTTCATGTCGGGATGGGTTTCCACGCCAAGCCCTTCGACATCGAGAAGGCCGGCAAGGCCGGTCACGCCATCTTCGATCATGACCTTGCCGTCGCTGGCGCGATGCACGTGAAGCGGCAAATTGCCTATGGCCGACTGGACGACATTGAACGGCACCATGCCGGCGAGTACAGTCCGGCCACCGAGCACGGCGCGTAACCGGTCGGCATTGCCGACGCCGTTCTGCAGGCTGACCACCACGACATCGCCGCGCGCATGTCCGGCAACAAGCGACGCCATCTCCTCGGTAGCGCCGTTCTTGACCGTCACCAGCACCACGTCGGCGCTGGCGAGGGCAGCGGCGGGATCGGTGGTGACGGACTCCGGCCGGATGGATCGGTCGCGACCATCGAGATCGGTGATGCGCAGGCCACCGCCCAGCAAGGCCGTCGCTATGTCTGGCCGCGCCAAAAACACCACCTTGCGTCCGGCCAGCGCCAGGCAACCACCGACATAGCAGCCGATGCTGCCGGCGCCGGCAATGACGATGGTCTTTTCGGCGTTGGCCATGCGATTATCTCGTGTTGGCCTGCACTATACGACAGGAAAACCATAATGTCGGCGGCAGGATCGGTCATCATCTCTGGCCGTGACAGGCCTTTCGCTTTCGACTATCGCTTTGCCCATGAAACTGCCGACCGATCCCGCCGCCAACCTCGCGACCCTCATACGCTGCGCCTCCGTAACGCCCGCCGAGGGCGGCGCGCTGGCTGCCTTGGAAGGCATGCTGAAGCCGCTCGGCTTTTCCGTCGAACGCCCTGTGTTTTCCGAAGACGGCACCCCCGACATCGAGAACCTCTACGCGCGTCGCTCCGGCAACGGGCCGCATCTGATGTTTGCCGGCCATACCGACGTGGTGCCGGCGGGCGACGAGGCGTCGTGGACGCATCCGCCCTTCGCCGCCGAGATCGCCAAGGGCGAGATGTACGGCCGCGGCGCCGTCGACATGAAGGGCGGCATTGCCTGTTTCATCGCTGCCGTGGCGCGCCATGTCGAGAACAAGGGTGGTCCGAAAGGCTCGGTCTCGCTGCTGATTACCGGCGACGAGGAGGGGCCGGCCATCAACGGGACGACAAAACTGCTCGACTGGGCGGCGGCCAGGGGCGAGAAATGGGACGCCGCGATCGTCGGCGAGCCCACCAATCCGGACACGCTCGGCGACATGATCAAGATCGGCCGGCGTGGCTCGATGTCGGGCAGTGTCACGGTCAACGGCCGCCAGGGCCATGTCGCCTATCCATTGCTCGCCGACAATCCGGTGCGCGGCCTGATCAGCCTGGTCGACGCCTTGCTGTCGCCCGTCTTCGACAAGGGCACGAAGGATTTTCAGCCGACCAATCTGGAAGTGACCTCGATCGATGTCGGCAACCCCGCGACCAATGTTATTCCGGCCAAGGCGACAGCCACCTTCAACATCCGCTTCAACGACACATGGACTGCCGAGACGGTGCAGGCCGAGATCCATAACCGCCTCGACCAGGCGGCGAAGCGCAAGAAATACCGGACCGGCAAGACGCCGGTCGACTACGAGTTGATCTGGCGCGACCGGCCGAGCCATGTCTTCCTGACGCGCGACGACAAGCTGATCGGGACGCTGCGCGGCTCGATCAAGGCGACGGTCGGCAAGGAGCCGGCGCTGTCCACCTCGGGCGGAACCTCGGATGCGCGTTTCATCAAGGACTATTGCCCGGTGGTCGAGTTCGGCCTGGTCGGCAAGACCATGCACATGGTCGACGAGCGCGTCGCACTGGCCGACCTCGAGACGCTGACCCAAATCTACCAGCGCTTCATCGATGACTGGTTCGAGCAGGGCTGATCATGCTTTCGGTTGACGAGACCTCTTCATCGCTTAACGGCGCCTGGCGGCTGATGCTCGGAAAGGCCGACGGCTTGCGGCTGCTCGACCTTTCGGCGGACGGCTTCTGGAATTCCTTCTTCGCCATCGTCGTCGCAGCGCCGGCGATGATCGTCGGGTGGGTCGGCACGGCCAACGAGATCGGCGATCCCAATGCGTTCGCCGGCCGGCTGGGCATGTTGGTTCGCCTGGCGACCGTCGACCTCGGCTCGTGGCTGCTGCCCCTGTTTGTGCTTGCCCTGGTCGCATCGCGCGCCGGCATCGGCGACCGCTTCGTCCACTATGTCGTTGCCAGCAACTGGGCGTCGGCGATCACCGCCTGGATGCTGCTGCCTTCAGCGCTGATCAGGCTTTTCCTGCCGTCCGGCAACCCGGTTGCCGAATTGGTGTGGCTGGTTCTGGTGGTGCTTTCGCTGGTACTCTCCTGGCGGATGACCAACGCCGCGATCGGCAAGGGCGCGGCTGTCGGCAGCGCCGTGTTCGCAGGCATGTTGGTGGTGTCTCTGGCCGTGTTGTTCGGCCTGGTGGCGCTGCTCGGCATCACTGTGCCGACCGCCGCTCCGGCCTAGAACTTTTCCGGATAGTCTACACCGACGAGAAAAAGCCCGTCGGGCGGCGCCACCTGGCCGCAGGCGGCGCGGTCTTGTGCAGCGAGCGCGGCCTTGAGGTCGGCGGCGGTCCAGCCGCCGTCGCCGACGCGTTTCAGCGAACCGACCATGGAGCGCACCTGGTTGTGCAGGAAAGAGCGCGCCGAGGCCCTGACTTCGATCAGGTCGCCCTGGCGGCTTACATCGAGCCGCTCCAGCGTCCGCACCGGACTATTGGCCTGGCATTGCGTCGAGCGGAAGGTGGTAAAGTCATGTCGGCCGAGCAGGACTTTCGCCGCTTCGTGCATGGCGTCCGCATCGAGCCGCTTCGGCACCCACCAGACCTTGCCCTTTTCCATCGCTGCAGGCGCGCGCCGGTTGAGGATGCGGTAGAGATAGTGCCGTCCGGTGGCCGAGAAACGGGCGTCGAACTCATTGGGGACAACCGTGGCCTGCAGGATGGCGATGCGCGCGCCTGCCGCCTGCAGGTGCGCGTTGACGGCGTCGCGCACCTTGTCGTTTGGCCATGCCTTGGCGAGGTCGACATGCGCCACCTGGGCGGTCGCATGCACGCCGGCGTCGGTGCGGCCGGCGGCGCGTATCCGCACCGCCTCACCGCAAAATTTCTCGATCGCCTGCTCTATCGCCTGCTGCACCGAAGGCTGATCCGCCTGGTGTTGCCAGCCGGCGAAGAGGCTGCCGTCATATTCGATATCGAGACGAAAACGCGGCATACACCCTTCGTTCAGGCGGCGAGTGCGGTAAAGGCCTGGGCGTAGACCAGTTTGCCTTTTTCGGGTGCGTCACCCCAGGCCAGCGCCTGCAGCGCTTCGCCCTGATATTCGCTCTCGAACTTTTCGGCGCGCGCATGGCTGTAGCCGAAGCGGCCGTAATAGGCCGGATCGCCCAACACAACGGCGAGCGTCTCGGCGCCATCCCTGAGGCGGATATGCGCCTCGCGGATCAGCGCACCGCCAATGCCCGAGCCGTGGAACGAAGGTTCCACCGCCAACGGCGCCAGCGCCACGGCTGCGAACTGCTTGCCGCCGTTCTGGACGAACAGCCTGGAAAACAGGATGTGGCCGACCACCTGGCCGTCTTCTTCCGCCACCAGTTCGACAACGGCGTCGCCGCCGGTGACCAGAGCGTCGACCAGCCCGGCCTCCGCCTGCTGGCCGAATGCGTGTTCCTCGACCAGGCGTATGGCCTCGCGGTCCCGCGGCGTCGCGCCGCGTATCGACATCATGCTCATGAGAACTTCATTCCTTTTTCGATCTTGGCCCCGCGCAGAAACTCCTGCGCGGCAGCGGGCTTTCCGCCTGCCCGTTGAACTTCGACCAGCCTGACCGCGCCCGACCCGCAGGCGACCGTCAGCCGGTCATCGAGAATTCCTCCCGACTCGCCCATGCTTTCAGAAAGCGTGCCTTCCAAAAGCGTCGAGCGAAGCAGTTTCAGCCGTTCCGTGCGGCCGCCGATGTCGGCCTCGCACCAGGCGCCGGGAAATGGCGACAGGCCGCGAATGTGATTGTGGACCTCCGCAGCCGGGCGCGTCCAGTCCACACGTGTCTCCGACTTATCGATTTTCCTGGCGTAGGTCACCCCGTCAGCCGCCTGCAAAGTCGATGCCAGGGTATTTGTCTCCAATCGGGACAGCGCTTCCACCATCAGCGTGGCAGCAATGTTCATCAAGCGGTCGTGCAGATCGCCGGCCGTCATGTCGGGCTCTATGGCGCATTTTTCAACCAGTGCCACCGGACCGGTGTCCAGGCCCTCTTCCATGCGCATCACCATCATGCCGGTTTCGACGTCGCCGGCCATAATGGCTCGCTGGATGGGAGCTGCACCACGCCAACGCGGCAAAAGCGAGGCGTGGCCATTGAGGCAGCCGAGGCGCGGAGCCTCCAGAATAGCCTTCGGCAACAGCAAACCATACGCGACGACGACTGCGACATCGGCACGCAACGCATGGAAAGCAGCTTGCTCGCCCTCGCCCTTCAGCGACAGCGGCGTGCGCACTTCGATGCCCAGCCGCTCAGCCTCGCGCTGCACCGGCGACGGTGTCAGCTCCAGCCCGCGGCGGCCCGCGGCGCGCGGCGGCTGCGTGTAGACGGCTGCTATCTCGTGCCCGGCCTCGGCAATCGCGCGCAGCACCGGCACCGAAAACTCCGGCGTGCCCATGAAGATGACGCGAAGCGGCATTTTTCGTCCAGTATCCTGTTCTGCGCGCGGCAGTCCGCTCAAGCGTCTGCTTCAAACGGGTTTACGATCTTGAGGTCAAGCTCTTCGAAGTCCTTAATATTGCGCGTCGCCAGCATAGCGTCGTGCGACAGGCAGATGGCAGCGATCATGGCATCGGAAAGGCTGATCGGCCGGCCGATAGTTTCCCGCATTGCCCGGAGCTTGCCCGCCAGACGGGGAATGGGACCGGCAAATTCGACGACACGTCCCGAAAACTGCTTCGAAACCAGGTGGTCAAGTGCACGGACGTGGCGGTCCGAGCCGGTCTTGTTCAGAAACCTTTCGGCTCCAAAGGACTGCTCCATGACAACAGGACCGCAGAGATAGAGGTCGAGCAGGTCCTGTCTGCGAAACCACTTAGCGACGTTTGGATCGGGCGCGGGCCGGCTCGCTTCCGAGACGACATTGGTATCGAGGATTATCACTCGAAATTCTCAATGGTGCGGCCAAAGTCGCGTTTCCGTTCCGCTTCGATCTCATCCATCATCTGCGCAAATTCGTCGCTGATTGCATTTTCCGAGGCGAAGGCAGCGCGAATCGCATCCCAAGCCGTGAGTCCAGGCTCGGCCTTGCCTTCTTTTTCCGCAACCATGCCTTTTCGCAATAAATCGATCGCCTTGAGCGAGAGGCTTTGGCCGCCCTTGCGTGCCGCATGCTCGATTTCACGCTTCAACGGCTCGGGAATATCTCTGATCAACATATCGCCCATCTGAGTCTCCAGTCTGATATCAATGATATCACGCAAGGAAGCGTCTCTCAATAGGGGCGGGTCGAGACGGGATTTTGTGCGAGTCGCCGAAAGCAGGGCCTATCCCACCAGCTTGCCCGGCCCCTTGTCCTTGGCGAGCTTCTTGAACTTCTTGACCACCATGTCGCGCTTCAGCTTCGAGATGTGGTCGATGAACAGCACACCGTTGAGATGGTCGATCTCGTGCTGCAGGCAAGTCGCCATCAGGCCTTCGGCCTCGATCTCCTGCAGCTTGCCGTCGCGGTCGAGATATTTCACGCGCACCGAGGCGGGACGCTCGACCTCGGCGTAATAGTCCGGGATCGACAGGCAGCCTTCCTCGTAGACCGAGCGGGCGTCGGCGCTTTCGAGGATTTCGGGATTGATGAAGACATGCGGCGCCGGCGGCTCGTCTTCCTTGGCGAGGTCGATGACCAGCATGCGCAGCGGCTCGCCGATCTGGATTGCGGCCAAGCCGATGCCCGGCGCATCATACATCGTCGCCAGCATGTCATCGGCCAGTTTGCGCAAAGGCGCGTCGACGCGTTCGACTGGTTTGGAAACCTGGCGCAGGATGGGATCGGGAAGGATGATGAGCGGCTTGATCGACATGGCGCCTCACCTAAAACGTCGCAGGAGAAGCGTCAACCGGTGCGAATCGGTCTCGTTCACGTTTTGATCTGTGCCAGGTCTGCGAATCGGCTATGCTGGCGGGATGAACGACCTGAGCACCATCCTTTCCGAACCCGTTGCCCGGCTTGGCGCCACGACGATCACGCTCGGCCATGCACTGGCCCTCGGCGCGCTGGTGTTTCTCGGCCTGTTCCTGGCGCTTGTCGTGGCGCTGTGGCGATCGGCCAAGGCGCGCACCATCGCCGCGGCGGAAGCCGCCGACCACGCCCGCGACGCCGAGGCGCGGATGGCCGGCATTTTGCAAAGCCAGGCCGAGATGCAGGGCCGCATGGGCGCCATCGCCGACGTGTTCGGCGCAAGGCAGGCCGAACTCAACCAGTCGATCGGCCAGCGCCTCGACGCCATGACCGGCAGGCTCGGTCAAACCATGACCGAACAGACCAAATCGACGCATGAGAGCCTCGCCAAACTGCAGGAACGGCTGGCGGTCATCGACACCGCGCAAGGCAACATTCAGTCGCTGGCCGGCCAGGTCGTGCAATTGCAGGCGATCCTGTCCAACAAGCAGACGCGCGGCGCCTTCGGCCAGTCGCGCATGGAGGCGATCGTCGCCGACGGCCTTCCGATGGGCGCCTACGAGTTCCAGGCAACACTGTCAAACGGCAGCCGTCCCGACTGCCTGGTCAGGATGCCGAACGGTGCGCCGCAGCTTGCCATCGACGCCAAGTTTCCGCTGGAAGCCTGGAACGCCATCCGCGCCGCCGATGGCGCCGAACAACAGAAGATCGCGGCCCAGGCTTTCCGCCGCGACATCGAAATTCACGTCCGCGATATCTCGGAAAAATACCTGATCCAGGGCGAGACGCAGGACACCGCCTTCATGTTCGTGCCGTCCGAATCGGTGTTCGCCGAAATCCACGAGAATTTCGACGCCGTGGTCCAGAAGGCGCACCGGGCGCGTGTCATCATCGTCTCGCCGTCGCTTTTGATGCTGTCGATCCAGGTCATCCAGGCCATCCTCAAGGACGCCCGCATGCGCGAACAGGCGCATCTGATCCAAGGCGAGGTGATCCGGCTGATGGAAGACGTCGCGCGCGTCGACGAACGCGTGCGCCGGTTGCAGACGCATTTTGGCCAGTCGGCCAAGGATATCGACGAGATACTGGTGTCGACGTCGAAGGTGACCAAGCGCGGCCAAAAGATCGAAGCGCTGGAGTTTGGCGAAAGCGAAGCCGAAGTGCGCGGTGGCGGACCCGCCAAGGCCGAAGCCGGGGTGCGGGTGGCGGATTCCAAGACGGGGCAGCTCAGGCTACGTGTCGTCGAAGGCGACGATTAAAGCGCGTCGCGCTGAAACGGATTCATACGACGCGCTTAAGTCTTTGTTTTGATGCATGTCGTTGTCCCGGAACCGCGGCACACTTCTGGGCGACATGCATTAGACCGTAGCCACGATCACGTGCGCCTGGATCTTGGCCGCAACCTCGCCGCTGCCGTGCCTGGCTGCAATCACGGACGCGGCGTGATCGGTTGCGGCTTCCAGTTTTCCTCTGGCCTCGATTTCGTTGCGAAGCGGAGTTCCCTGGCAATAGGCAACCGCCGGAAGGCGCGGCGAGGAGGCACGGCTTTGTTCGGCCCTCGTCTCGATCACCACACGGGAGAAACCTGCGGCTTCCAACTCGCCGCGGATCAATGCAGTGTCATTGTAGCCGTGCGGCGTGCGGGCGAGAAAGCGGGGCGGATCGTTCGGAAAAATCTCCGCAAGAGCATTCGTCACATCATTGGCGAATACATTCTCTTCGATGCGATCCCACACGTTGAACAGGAAATGGCCGCCGGTCTTCAGGACCCGCTTTGCTTCGCGATAGCCGGCGGCTCGGTCGGGAAAGAACATCGCGCCGAACTGACAGCAAACGAGATCGAAAGCCGCATCTTCGAACGGCAGCGCCAGAGCATCCGCCTGACGCCATTGTATGCGACTGTCGGGAGCTTGTCGCGAGGCCGCGTAGTCGAGCATAGGCTGGTTGAGGTCGGTCACGACATAGCTTGCGCCAGGGGACAGTTTCGGCGCCAATGCGCGGGTGACAACGCCGGTGCCGGCGGCGACTTCCAGGACGGCGCCGGGCGACAAGGACGCTGCCCGTCGTGCCAGATCCGCGGCGAACGGCTCGAAGATCAACGGCACCATGTAGCGGTCGTAGTTTTCCGGAATCGAGCCGGCAAACACTTTGTCCGTTTCCGACATTGCTATCCCCCGCCATCCGTTTGATGGCGAGCCTAGCACATAATTGGCTGGTTTGGGCCGCGTTTAACCGGGAGGCAGGTGCTACTGCGCCTCTACGATGCTTACGCCCTCGAATTCCGGAAGCCAGTGCAGGGCCGATCGGTGCCATTTCTGTTGGGTCGGAACGAGATCCTCGCGTTGCCGCGCGGTCCCCGCCCTGATCCCATAGACCTTCGGCCCGTCGTCAACCGACGTTGCGTAAAGATGCGAACCGCAGTCGCCGCAGAACGCCTGGGCACGCTTGGCGCCGCTCGATCCCGTCTTGATATAGACCTTCGGTGTGCCCTTGGTGATCCTGTAATAATCCTCAGGCGCGGGAACAGTGACACGAAAGGCGGTGCCGGTCAGTTGCTGGCAGTCGGTGCAATGACAGATAGAGGTCTTTTCCGGGTCGACGTCTGCTTCATAAGTTATGGCGCCGCAATGGCACCCACCATCGATTTTCATGGTTGATTCTCCGAAATCCGTCGAGTGATCTTAGCGGGACCAGGCGATGGGGCCAACGGTGGACTGCTGGTCCAAGAACTAGTCCGACGCCGCCTCGACCTGCTTGCGCCGGTGCTCCCAGGTTCCGGTCGTCTGCGGCTTGACGAACAGTCTGGTGATCTCCGGCATTTCTTTTTTCAAGAGCGCCTCGATGCGCTCGACACAGGCTTCGATCTCAGGCGCCGTCAGATGGTCCTCGAATTCGATGCTCAGCCCAGCGACGATCTGTTGCGGGCCGAGATGGACGGTGAGAACGCCGTTGGCCCGCTGCACCGCCGGATCCTGCTGGGCGATGGCCAGCACCTTGGCCTGCACTTCCGCCGAGGCCGGCTCACCGATGAGCAATCCCTTGCTTTCGCGCGCCAGAAAGATGGCGGTGGCGCCGAGGATCATCGCGATGCCGATCGAGGCGACGCCGTCGAGTTCGGGCATGTCGAGGAGTTCGGCCGCCAATATGCCGGCGAAGGCGACGAACAGACCGAGCAGGGCGGCGCTGTCCTCGAACAGGATCGTGTAGACGCTCGGATCCTTGCTCGATTGCACGGCCTGCAGCCAGCCTTGCTTGCCCTTCTGCTGGCGGAACTCCTTCAGCGCCACGTACCAGGAGCTGCCCTCGAACAGCATTGAGAGGCCCAGCACGATGTAGTTGATTTTGGGATTGGCGACCGGCTCAGGCGCCATGATGTGGACGACGCCTTCATAGAAGGACACGCCGGCGCCGAGCGCGAATACGAGCAGGGCGACAATGAAGCTCCAGAAATACAGCTCGCGGCCATGGCCGAGCGGATGCGTGCGGTCCGGCGGGCGGGCGGCGCGGTGCATGCCGTAGAGCAGCAGCCCGCCATTGCCGGTATCCACCAGCGAGTGCACGCCTTCCGACAGCATCGCCGAGCTGCCGGTGAAGAAGGCGGCGACGAATTTGGTCACAGCAATAGCGAGATTACCGGCGAGCGCCGCGTAGATGACCGTCTTCGACCCGCCATGTGCTGCCATGCTGTCCCTCCAAGGAACCTGATGTAACGCCCCTGAGCTCCACAGGCATCACAACGCACGAATCGCCCGGTCGTTCAGGGTCTTGTAGGCCAGCTTGCGGAAAGACGCCCCTATTCGATGATCTCGTCCGTCCACACCTTGAAACCAGCCAGCGTGCCCGGTCCGAAGATGTGGGTCAGCGGCACGTCGGCGGCGTCGCGGCCGGAGGCGATCAGGATGCGGCCGATGCGTGGCGAATTGTTGCGCGGGTCAAAGACATGCCAGCGGCCACCGAGATAGACCTCCATCCAGGCTGCGAAATCCATGCTCGCCCAAGGTTTGGGCAGGCCGATGTCGCTGATGTAGCCGGTGCAGTAGCGGGTCGGGATGTTGAGCGCACGGCAGAAGGTGACGGCGAGGTGGGCAAAGTCACGGCAGACGCCGCTTTGCTCCCGATAGGCTTCCGCCGCGGTGCGGGTCGGCCGCGCATTGCCGTAGCTGAAGACGATGTGGTTGTGGACGAAGTCGCAGACCGCCTGGACGCGCGCAATGCCAAGCGGCGTATGCCCGAACAGCCGCCAGGCTTCGCTGGCCAGCAGATCGCTCTCGCAAAAGCGGCTCGGCAACAGGAAGAGCAATGTGTCCGACGGCAGATCGCGCACCTCGTGCTGCCAGGCCATCAGGTCGCCCATCTCGAACGTGCCGGGGTCGCGGATTACCGAATCGGTGCCGAAGGTGAAGCGACCGGGCGGGGCGACGAAGCGGTTGCACCAATTGCCGAAACTGTCGCGGTAGCTCTGGATCGGCACCGGCGGGTTGGAGGTCAGGAAATCCGGGCGCTCGAGATCGGAGGCCCTGGAGTAGTGGACGTTGAGCATCGCGATTAGCGGCGTTTCCTGCGGAAAATCGAAACTCATCTCGCTGCCGATGCGGATTCGCATTGTCGTCCTGACCGCACTGCCTGATCATCGCCGGGCGAAGGCATGGCCGATGCTGCAGTGCGAAGGCAACCATGGCACGGACCGGAATGGTTTACGAGCAAATTAGAAACCGGTTGAAAGCGGCCCGACGGCGCCGGCGACAGACGCAGCCCTCTTGCAGTCCGGCGTTTCTCTTGTTTCACTTGGCCTCCCAGCAACTGGAGGAACGAATCATGGCTAAAGGTGCGATGAAGGCGGGCAAGGAAGCTCGGAAGCCGAAAAAAGACGCCAAGAAGCCCGCAGCGGCTCCGGCACTCAAGGCGCCGCCCGTCAAGGCGATGAGGCTCAAGGAAAAGTAAGCCCGCCTCGGCAGATCTTGGACGGTTGAAATCCGGACAAACCGTTTCGGCGCAGATTTTGACACCGGCGGCATGAACGATGCGGCCGGTGTTTTTGTTGATCGCACCGGCGCAGCCGCTTGTGTCGAAGCGGCGAGGACGACCTCGCGCCTTCCCATAAATCGGCCGGGACGGCCCGCCATGCTCATGGAATGGAGTGCATCCCGATGTCGTGGATTTTTCTGTTTTTCGCCGGCCTGTTCGAAATCGGCTGGGCGATCGGCCTCAAATACACCGACGGCTTCTCGAAGCCGCTGCCGACGGTGCTCACTGTCGCCTCGATGATCATCAGCCTCGGGTTGCTCGGCCTGGCGCTCAAGACGCTGCCTGTCGGGACGGCCTATGCGGTGTGGACCGGCATCGGCACGGTCGGCACGGCGCTTCTTGGCATCTGGCTGCTGGGCGAGCCTGCGACGGCCATCCGGCTCGCCTGCATTGCGCTCATCGTCTGCGGCATTATGGGGCTGAAGCTCGCCGCCTGAGCAAAGCAACCAAGGAAATCGACGCACAAACACATTCACGGCCGCTGGAAGGCGACCCTGATGTCCGATCGTTTCGATCGAAGCGTTAGCGGGCGGAGAAGCCCGGAGGCGTCCTGCCGGTACGCTGCTTGCGCGCCGCATAGCGTGCGTCGCGCTTGGCCTTGCGTTCGGCTTCGTCGGCCAGCAAACGGGCAATGCGCTCGTTTTCTTCGGCTTCCTTGATCTTCGCTTCAGCCTGCGCTGCCTCTTCGGCCGCAATACGCGCCGCTTCGGCTGCTGCCTCGCGCTCGGCCTTCTCGACCGCCTCGCGTGCCAGCTTTTCCTGCTTCAGCCTGGCCTTTTCGGCCTCGCGTATTTCGCGAGCCTCAAGAATCGCCTTGCGTTCGGCCTGTTTGGCCAGAACCGCAGGATCATCAGCCGCCGGCTTTGACTTGAAGCGCTCCAGAAGCGCCTTCTTTGCCTCGTTCGCGGCATTGCGCCGCTCGAAAATGTCTTTTTCCCTGTAGATAGCCAAGTCCACTTCCCTGAAGTCAATTCGCGACGCTTACATACGCGCGAAAACCGAGAGTTCAAGCGCCAAAACGGTATGCCAGCCATGAAAGTTTATGCTGTTGCAGCCGGGAGACGCGTTTTCCCTGAAACAAAGCCGGCCGAAACCGACATGCACTGTTCACTATCCGCCCCTCTGGCGGCCGGGGCGGCTCGCCGCTACCTCTAGCGGCAAATCAGAACATTTGGATGACATGCCATGGAACTCGGTCTCTACACTTTTGCCGACGTCAGCCCGGAGCCCGGCCCCGGCGCGATCGGCCCGCATCAGCGGCTGCGCAACCTGATCGAGGAGGTCGAGCTGGCTGACCAGGTCGGCCTCGACGTCTTTGGTCTGGGCGAACATCACCGCCCCGACTATGCCGCGTCCGCGCCGGTGGTGGGGCTGGCCGCCGCCGCCGAACGCACCAAGCGCATCAAGCTGACCAGCGCGGTCACCGTGCTGTCCTCCGACGATCCGGTTCGCGTCTTCCAGCAGTTCGCAACGCTCGACCTTTTGTCGGGCGGCCGGGCCGAGATCATGGCCGGGCGCGGCTCGTTCATCGAATCCTTCCCGCTGTTCGGCTACAATCTCGAGGACTATGACGAGCTGTTCGCCGAAAAGCTCGATTTGCTGCTGGCCATACGCGACAGCGTCAAAGTTACCTGGTCCGGCAATCTGCGCGCGCCGATCAACGACCGCGGCGTCTATCCGCGACCGCTGCAGGAAAAATTGCCGATCTGGATCGCAATAGGTGGAACGCCGCAGTCTGCTGCCCGCGCGGGGGTGCTCGGCCTGCCGCTGGCGCTGGCCATCATCGGCGGTGAGCCGGCGCGGTTTGCACCGCTGTTCGACATTTATCGCGATGCCGCCAGGCGGGCCGGTACCGACCCCTCGGGCCTTGCCACCAGCATCAATGTGCACGGCTTCATCGCCGGCACCACTGAACAGGCGGCCGACGATTTCTATGGCCCGCAGGCCGAAGTGATGAACCGCATCGGCCGCGAGCGCGGCTGGGGCCCGACCTCGCGGGCGCATTTCGATCAGTCGCGTGGTCCGAACGGCGCGCTGTTCGTCGGCGATCCGGAGCAGGTGGCGGAAAAGATCGTCGCCCAGCACAAGATCTTCAACAATGACCGCTTCCTGCTGCAGATGGCGATCGGCGCCATGCCGCACGCCAAGATCATGAAGGCGATCGAACTGTACGGCACCAAGGTGGCGCCGATCGTGCGCAAGGAGACCGCCAAGCCCGGCGTCGCCGTTGCAGCGCCAGCCGCCTGAGCGACGGGCGGCCCGGATTGAGGGCCTTGCCGGCTAACGGAACCTTGGGCTTGCAGAGGCGTTTCCGTCAGGGGAAAGCACCAATTGCGGTGCGCCGCTGAGGGAAAATCATGAAAGCCGAACCCGCCGCTTTGGGTGCTGGCCTTGCCGAGACCGAAGAGGCGAGAGTTGTGGCGCGTGCCGACACGCATCTGATGCGTTCGCTGCTCATCGGGATCTTCCTGTTCATGGCCATCTACGCGCTGTATTTCGCGCGTGCTTTCTTCATGCCGGTCATCCTCGCCTTCCTGCTGACGCTGACGCTGACACCAATCGTGCGCTTCCTGCGCAAGCGCGGCATTCCGGAAGTGGTTTCGGCGACAATGTTGGTCGTGCTGTCGATCTGCGTCTTCGGCGTTGCCGGCTATCTGCTCAGCGGCCCGGTCATCGACCTTCTCAACAACACCTCGTCGATCGGCCAACAACTTACCGAACGGCTGGCGCAATTGCGGCGTCCGCTCGAGAGGATCATGCAGATCTCGCATCAGATCGAACAGATGACGGAGACCTCGCAGGAGCCGGGCATCCAGAAGGTGGCGATGGCGCAGTCCGGCGTCCTGTCGGCCGCCGCCAGCAACGTCCTGTCGGCGGGGACAAGCCTGACCATCATCTTCGTGCTGTCACTGTTCCTGCTGGCGTCAGGCACGATGTTCTATGAGAAGATCATCCAGTCCTTCGCCAGCCTCAGCGAGAAGAAGCGGGCCTTGCGCGTCGTCTATGACGTCGAGCGCGAAATCTCGCATTATCTGCTCACCGTCACCGTCATCAATGCCGGTCTCGGCGCGGTTATCGGCCTTGGCCTGTGGGCGCTCGGCATGCCCAACCCGCTCGTCTGGGGAACGATGGCGGCGCTGCTCAACTTCCTGCCCTATGTCGGCGCGCTGATTACCATCGTGCTGGTCAGCGTCATTGCGATGATCAGCTTCGACTCGATTACCTACGCCCTCTTGGCGCCGGGCTTCGTGCTTTTGTGCGACATCGCCGAAGGCCAGTTCGTTACACCGATGGTTGTCGGCCGACGCCTCGAGATCAACGCCGTGGCGATCTTCATCGCCATCGCCTTCTGGTCCTGGCTTTGGGGCTTTGTCGGCGCGCTGATGGCGGTGCCGCTGCTGGTCGTCGTCAAAGTGTTCTGCGATCATTTCGATGGCCTCAGCCATGTCGGCAATTTTCTCGCCGCACAGCAGACGGCCGTGGTGGAGGAGGAAGCGGCCGAAGAGAACGGAAAGGCCGCGCCATAAGCTTGCCGCGCCTGTCCGTCATCTCGCATTTGTTGTCTTCAGGCGGAGTGCCTATATCGAGCCGGTCAACCCGGACCCTGCGATGAACGATGCCTCCTTCGACCTCGATTCCTATTTCGACCGCATCGGCTATCGCGGCCCGATCGATGCTCCGCTCGGCACGCTGAGCGCGTCGCATCGCCAGCGTCCGCAGGCGATCCCGTTCGAGAATATGGACCCGTTGCTTGGCACCAGCTCGACATCCTCATTCCCGACCGCGCCTTCGAAACCAGGGTCAGGCAGTTGAACATCGTAAAGGCTTGAGGCCCATGACCGCACTTTCCGTTCTCGACCTGTCGCCGATCGTCGAAGGCAGCGACGCCTCGCAATCGCTGGCAAATTCGCTCGACCTGGCCCGCCATGCCGAGCGGCTCGGCTACAAGCGCTATTGGCTGGCCGAGCACCACAACATGCCGGGCATCGCCAGCGCGGCGACCGCCGTGGTCATCGCCCATGTCGCCGGCGGCACCAAGACGATCCGCGTCGGCGCCGGTGGCATCATGCTGCCCAACCATGCGCCGCTGGTGATTGCCGAGCAGTTCGGCACGCTGGCGGCACTGCACGCCGGCCGCATCGACCTCGGCCTCGGCCGCGCGCCCGGCACCGATATGGGAACAGCGCGCGCGCTGCGCCGCAATCTCGAGGCGTCAGACAATTTCCCCCAGGATGTCGTCGAGCTGATGGGCTATTTCCAGCCGGCCGCGGAAGGCCAGCGTATCCACGCCGTGCCCGGCGAAGGCCAGAAGGTGCCGGTCTGGATCCTCGGTTCCAGCCTCTATGGCGCGCAGCTCGCCGCCATGCTCGGCCTGCCCTATGCGTTTGCCTCGCATTTCGCGCCGGCCGAACTCGACCATGCGCTGGAGATCTACCGTTCGCGCTTCCAGCCTTCGGAACAGCTGGACAAGCCCTATGTCATGCTCGGCCTCAACGTTTTCGCCGCACCGACCGATGGAGAGGCCAAACTGCTGTTCACCTCGTTGCAGCAGGCCTTCGTCAATCTGCGCACCGGGCGGGCCGGCCGCCTGCCGCCGCCGGTCGAGGGCTATGACCAGACGCTCGAGCCGATGGCAAAAACCATGATTTCGCAGGCGCTGTCCTGCGCCGTCGTCGGCTCTCCCGAAACCGTCCGGCAAGGCATAGACGCGTTCGTGCGCCGCACCGGCGCAGACGAGCTGATGGTGACCGCGCAGATCTTCGACCATGCGGCACGCGTGCGCTCGTTCGAAATCCTGGCCGAGGCGCATAAATCGCTGTCGCAGGCCGCGTGATGCTTTTGCCTGTGTCTGCTGTGGGCAGGCGCCTTCCTCAGCCAGGAGCCGCCTCTCTCACGCATAGGTGACGTTTTCTTGTGGTTTCGAAGCCCTGACTGGGCGCTTCGCCGGGGGATCGCGCAGATCCTGGGGTTTTGAGCGCGGTTTGAGCACATCCGGGCCGCCGGGCGGCTGTTCAAAGGCGCCAAGCGCGGCGCGGTGGATGCCATGCGCAGAATGCTTGCGCCCGATGCCGCCTGTTCTTATATACGCGCCAAGCCGCCCAGTGCCGGAATGCCGGTTGCCGGAGCGGAATTTCTTGTGAACAGGGGCTTTCGTCGGAACGCCTTACGGGTCCTGAGAGCCTGCTTAGCGGAGAGACTAGAAAAATGGCAAAAGTAATCGGTATCGATCTCGGCACCACCAACTCCTGTATCGCCATTATGGATGGCAAGGAGCCCAAGGTCATTGAAAATGCGGAAGGCGCGCGCACGACGCCTTCCATCGTCGCCATCTCGGGCGACGGCGAACGTCTCGTCGGCCAGCCGGCCAAGCGCCAGGCGGTCACCAATCCTGAAAACACCATCTTTGCGGTCAAGCGCCTGATCGGCCGCCGCTATGACGACCCGGTGACGGAGAAGGACAAGAAGCTTGTCCCCTACAAGATCGTCAAGGGCGACAATGGCGATGCCTGGGTCGAGGCCGGCGGCAAGAAGCAGTCGCCCAGCCAGATCTCGGCCATGATCCTGCAGAAGATGAAGGAAACGGCGGAGGCCTATCTCGGCGAGAAGGTCGAGAAGGCGGTCATCACCGTTCCGGCCTATTTCAATGACGCCCAGCGCCAGGCCACCAAGGACGCCGGCAAGATCGCCGGCCTTGAGGTGCTGCGCATCATCAACGAGCCGACGGCTGCAGCACTTGCCTACGGCCTCGACAAGAAGGATGGCAAGACCATTGCCGTCTATGACCTTGGCGGCGGCACGTTCGACATTTCGGTGCTCGAAATCGGCGACGGCGTGTTCGAAGTGAAGTCGACCAATGGCGACACCTTCCTCGGCGGCGAGGATTTCGACATGCGTCTCGTCGAATACCTGGCGGCCGAGTTCAAGAAGGAACAGGGCATCGACCTGAAGAACGACAAGCTTGCGCTGCAGCGCCTCAAGGAGGCGGCTGAAAAGGCCAAGATCGAGCTGTCGTCGACGACGCAGACGGAAATCAACCTGCCCTTCATCACCGCCGACGCGACCGGCCCCAAGCACCTGACGCTGAAGCTGACCCGTGCCAAGTTCGAGCAGCTGGTCGACGATCTCGTCCAGCGCACCATCGAGCCCTGCAAGGCGGCGCTCAAGGATGCCGGGCTGAAGGCTGGCGAGATCGACGAAGTGGTCCTGGTCGGCGGCATGACCCGCATGCCCAAGATCCAGGAGATCGTGAAGCAGTTCTTCGGCAAGGAGCCGCACAAGGGCGTCAACCCGGATGAAGTCGTCGCTTTGGGCGCCGCCATCCAGGCCGGCGTGCTGCAGGGCGACGTGAAGGACGTGCTGCTGCTCGACGTGACGCCGCTGTCGCTCGGCATCGAGACGCTGGGTGGCGTGTTCACCCGCCTGATCGAACGCAACACGACCATCCCGACCAAGAAGAGCCAGGTGTTCTCGACCGCTGAAGACAGTCAGTCGGCCGTGACCATCCGCGTCTTCCAGGGCGAGCGTGAAATGGCTGCCGACAACAAGGCGCTCGGCCAGTTCGACCTGGTCGGCATTCCGCCGGCGCCGCGCGGCGTGCCGCAGATCGAGGTCACTTTCGATATCGACGCCAACGGCATCGTCAACGTTTCGGCCAAGGACAAGGGCACCGGCAAGGAGCACCAGATCCGCATCCAGGCCTCTGGTGGCCTTTCGGACGCCGACATCGAGAAGATGGTCAAGGACGCCGAAGCCAATGCCGAGACCGACAAGCAGCGGCGTGCTTTGGTCGAGGCCCGCAACCAGGCCGAGGCGCTGGTGCACTCCTCCGAGAAGTCGCTGAAGGAATATGGCGACAAGGTTTCGGAAACCGAGCGCACGGCGATATCGGAGGCTATCACGGCGCTGAAGGCTGCTGCCGAAGGCGACGATGCCGCCGACATCGAGGCCAAGTCGCAGACGCTTGCCGAAGCATCCATGAAGCTCGGCCAGGCCATGTACGAAGCTTCGCAGAAGGAAGCGGCGGAAGCCGACGCCAAGGCGGACGCGGCCAAGGATAGCGACGTGGTCGACGCCGATTTCGAGGAAATCGACGAAAACGACGAGAAGAAGAAGTCGGCCTGACCGGTTGACGGCAAATAAAGCGGAAAGCCCGGCGCAAAGCCGGGCTTTTTTGCAACCCTCGCTGAAAAAGTGCGGGCCTTGCCGAAAAAGTCACTGAAAAACACAGGCACAAGCGCGCCGGCCCTAGCATCCGGGCATCACCGCTCCTAAATCGAGACAACGTGCCGGCAAACGACGCAACATGCATCAAGACGTTGAGCATCCGGACTGCGGGAAAAGATGAAAGCTGATTTCTACGAGACGCTGGGCGTGCAAAAGGGCGCCGACGAGAAGGAGCTCAAGAGCGCTTTCCGCAAGCTGGCCATGCAGTTCCATCCCGACCGCAATCCCGGCGATCACTCCTGCGAGCACAAGTTCAAGGAAATCAACGAAGCCTACGAAACGCTGAAGGACCCGCAGAAGCGCGCGGCCTATGACCGTTTCGGTCACGCCGCCTTCGAGCAGGGCGGCATGAATGGCGGCGCGCAAGGTTTTGGCGCCGGCGGCTTCGCCGACATTTTCGAGGATATTTTCGGCGACATGATGGGCGGGCGCCAGCGCCGCTCGTCGGGCGGCCGCGAACGCGGCGCCGATTTGCGCTACAATATGGAAATCACGCTGGAAGAAGCGTTTGCCGGCAAGACCGCGCAAATCCGCGTGCCGGCCTCGATCTCATGCACGGAATGCTCCGGGACCGGCGCCAAGCCCGGCACCCAGCCGGTGACCTGCTCGATGTGCCATGGCCACGGCAAGGTACGGGCGACGCAAGGCTTCTTCTCGATCGAGCGTACCTGCCCGCAATGCCAAGGCCGCGGCCAGACGATCAAGGACCCGTGCCCGAAATGCGCCGGCCAGGGCCGCGTCACCGAGGAACGCTCGCTGTCGGTCAATATCCCGGCCGGCATTGAGGACGGCACCCGCATCCGGCTTGCCAATGAGGGCGAGGCGGGCCTGCGCGGCGGCCCATCGGGCGACCTCTATATTTTCCTGGCGGTGAAGCCGCATGAATTCTTCCAGCGCGACGGCGCCGATCTCTACTGCAAGGTGCCGATATCGATGACGACGGCCGCCCTTGGCGGCTCGTTCGAGGTGACGACGCTGGACGGCAGTCAGACCAAGGTGAAAGTGACCGAAGGCACGCAGAACGGCCGCCAGTTCCGCCTCAAGGGCAAGGGCATGCCGGTGCTGCGCCAGCCCAATGTCGGCGACCTCTATATCCAGACCGCGGTCGAAACGCCGCAAAATCTGTCGCGCCGCCAGCGCGAGCTGCTGGAAGAGTTCGAGCAGCTGTCGTCGAAGGACAATTCGCCCCAGTCGAGCGGCTTTTTCGCCCGCATGAAGGACTTTTTCGAATCCTTCGGCGAGCACTGAACCCAAACCAAGGCCGCCACGCTTCCCGAACGTCATCAACATCTTATGCCAGATCGCGCCTTGCCTTGGACCTGTTAGCTGCTAAGTAGCGTTCGGGGAGTGTTGAGGAGAACTTGCATGGCACGTGGTCCGGGATTGCGGAAGGCGCTGGCGGAAAAGTTCGACGACGAACTCAAATTCTTCAAAGGCTGGATCGACAAGCCGAAGTCGGTCGGTTCGATCGTGCCGACAAGCTCCATCACCGCCCGCAAGATGGCTTCCATCGTCAATCCGAAGTCCGGCCTGCCGGTGCTTGAAGTCGGACCCGGCACAGGCGTCATCACCCGTGCAATCCTCGCCCAGGGCGTTAAGCCCGAAAACCTGTACGCGGTCGAATATTCCACCGATTTCGTGCGCCATCTGCGCCAGCTCTATCCCGGCGTCAACGTCATCGAGGGCGATGCCTTCAATCTCAACGCCACGCTTGGCGAGAAGAGCGGGATGGTTTTCGATTCCGTCGTCTCCGGCGTGCCGCTGCTCAATTTTCCGGTCGCACAGCGGATCGCCTATATCGAAAGCCTGCTAGACCGCATCCCGGTTGGACGGCCGATCGTGCAGCTGACCTATGGGCCGTTGTCGCCGATCCCGCCCGGCCGCGGCAATTACACGGTCAAGCATTTCGACTTCATCTTCCGCAACATCCCGCCGACGCAGCTGTGGATCTACCGGCGCGAAGCGCATTAGCTGGTATTGGGGGCGGGAGAAGTCTCTGGCGCCTTGTAGAGGATCGACGTCTCCCGAAGGAAGCTCGATTGAGGGTCGATCCACATCCTTGACTGTTATCCGCCTCGCAAACTCGTGGCGACCTCTCTGATCGCCGCGCACATGGCCCGCACGGCCGTTGCTTCGGCGCTGCTGGAGAACAGAAGCAGCAGAGGCCGACGCGCACGCGGCTCTAGAGGACGCCTCGCGACGGTTCGCTGCCAATCGGCCGGAAACGCCAGGCCTGGCGCAATCGACAAACCGCGCCCGGCCCCAACCAGAGCAAGCAGCGCCGCCATATCGCTCGCCGACAGGATGACAACTGGCGCAACGCCAAAATCCTGGAACAATTCGGCAAGCATTGGTCCGCAGCCGCCGCTCGACATGATGAATGGCTGGCCGTCGAGAGCGCGGATCGGAAATGACCCGCCTTGGACTGAGTTCTTTTGCGATGACGCTACAAAGAGTTCGTCGTCGACAAGTTCCTCGGCTTGGCAATTGCCGGCGATGTAGGACAGTCCAATATCGGCGGCACCGCGATCGACCCACTCCGCCACCTCGGTATCCGTGCCCAAGAGCAGTTCGACAGCAAGCTCCGGGTGCCGGACGGAAGTAATGTTCAACGCATATGGAGCAATCTTTACCGAGGCGCTGCTGACCAGCGCGAGCCGTACTCTGCCTTTGATGGAGTGTTCCCGTAGGCCGACAAGACGGCCTAAAGCATGCAAAGCGGCGCGCGCCGCGTCCAAAGCCGCCTCGCCGGTTGCGGTGAAAGCGACACCGCGCCGATCACGTATGACGAGGGGCGCGCCAACGATCTCCTCCAGCGCCTTCATTGCATGGCTTATGGCCGATTGAGAAAGACAGAGCCGCTCGGCGGTTTTGGTGAAGCTGCGCGTCTCGCTGAGCGATGTCAGGACGCGCACCATCGTGATGTTGATATTAGCTTTGTTCATGGCTGCCGAAATATCTTTCATTTGGCTCATATTAAAGAGCGCTGTAGGTTTTGTGAAGGTGAGGGAAACGACCCTCGAAATCGGCGAGCGGCTTTCCTGGCCTCTCCGGCATGCAGGCGTGCGGTACGACGAGACTGAAACTGGAGTATCGCATGAGCTACCTTCCGCAATTCCTGACCCTTGCTTCGGTCTTCCTGCTCGGCGCCATGAGCCCAGGACCCGATTTTGTAGCCGTGACTTCCCATGCGCTGATCAGCCGTCGCGCGGGGTTCCATGTGGCGCTTGGCATTGCCGCAGCGATCATGGTGTGGGCGGCTCTCGCGATGTGTGGCCTGGGCCTCGTACTGACGCAGATTGCATGGGCTCACCTTGCCGTCCGGATCGCCGGTGCCGTGTATCTCGGTTACCTGGGAAGCAAGATCCTTTTGTCGGCTTGGCAGGCGCGGCCACCGCTGGCCGTCGGTGGCGCAGAGACCACGGCTCCTTGGCGAAGCGGATTCGTTGTCGGAATTACAAATCCGAAGACGGCCGCGTTCTTCGCGAGCCTGTTCATATCGGTATTGCCGATGCAGGCTCCGATCTGGGTCCAGGCAGTGTCGCTGGCCATAATCGGGATGGTCGCGATGGCGTGGTTTGGGCTTGTCGCGCTAATGTTCTCCACAAGAAGGGTTCGGTCGGTATATGGCAGCGTCCGCAGGCCGATAGATGCCTTGCTCGGAGTTGCACTCATCGCGCTGAGTGCAAGAATTGCGGTCACCCACTAGCAATAGCCCAGCTGCTCGGCACACCTTCGCGCGCCTGCCCCCCGATCGTTTCCGTTTTTTGAGCCAGTGCGTTGATTTGCGCAGCCTCTGGCTGTACCTGTCCGGGAACAAGAGTGGCCAATGGCTGTGATCGCGAAAATCCTCGTCTTCGCCGGCTCGGTGCGCAGCGGCGCCTTCAGCGGCAGGACCGCCGATGTGGCGCAGAAGGAGCTGGCCATGCAAGGCGCCGAGGTGACGCGCATTTCGCTGGCCGACTATCCGCTGCCGATCATCGACGAGGACCTCGAAAAGGAAAAAGGCGTTCCCGACAACGCCGTGAAGCTCGGCCGGCTGATCGCCGCCCATGACGGGCTGCTGATCGCGACGCCGGAATATAATGGCTCGATCCCGCCATTGCTCAAGAACACGATCGACTGGGTAAGCCGGGTGCGCCTGGATGGCGGCCGGCCGGTGAGGCCATTTGTCGGCAAGGTCGCCGGCCTGTGCTCGTCTTCCAACGGACATTTCGCCGGGATCCGCTGCATCAACCATCTGCGCGCCGTGCTGGTGCGCTGCCAGCTGGAGATGGTGACGCCGGAATGCTCGGTATCCGATGGCGGCAATGCCTTCGACGGCGACGGCAATTTCAGGGATGATAGACTGACCAAATCGATGGAGCACCTATGCCGCACGCTGATCGAAACCTCGCGCATGCTGTCGACCCGGACCGGGGCATGATTTCCACAGCCATGCAGGCCCACACCATGAGAGACAGGCTGATCGTCGGCCTCGACGTGCCGACGGTGAAAGAGGCCGAACAGGCGGTGCGCGAACTCGACGGCGTCGTCTCCTTCTACAAGATCGGCTATCAGCTGGCCTTCGCCGGCGGGCTCGACTTCGCCAGGGAGTTGGCCAGCGGCGGCACCAGAATCTTCCTCGACATGAAGCTGCTCGACATCGACCACACGGTGGCCAAGGGTGTCGAGAACATCGTGCGCATGGGCATGACCATGCTGACCATCCACGCCTATCCCAAGGCGATGCGGGCCGCGGTGGAGGCCGCCAGGGGCAGCGACCTGTGCCTGCTGGCGGTCAGCGTGCTGACCTCGATGGACGAGCAGGACGTGATCGACGCCGGCTATGAATATGACCCGCACACGCTGGTGCTGAGGCGCGCCGAACAGGCGCTGCATGCAGGCATGGGCGGCGTCGTCTGCTCGGCCGAGGAGGCGGAAGCGGTGCGCCGCATCGTCGGACCCGACCTGGCGGTGGTGACGCCGGGGATACGGCCCAAGGGCAGCGACCATGGTGACCAGAAACGCGTGGTGACGCCCGGCCAGGCGATCCGCAACGGCTCCAGCCATCTTGTTGTGGGCCGGCCAATCGTGGCGGCAAGCGACAGGCGCGCGGCGGCGGAAGCCATACTGGAAGAGATGCGCGCCGCGTAACGAGGAGAAGAAAATGCGCAAGGGATACTGGATAGCCCGCGTCGATGTGCGCGACGCTGAAGGCTACAAGGACTATGTCGCTGCCGCCAAGCTCGCTTTCGACCGTTTCGACGTGAAGTTCCTTGCCCGTGGCGGTGAGCATGAAAAGGCCGAGGGGCCTGGCCGCGCCCGCAATGTCATTATCGAGTTCGAATCGCTCAGCGCGGCGCATGACTGCTACCACTCGCCGGAATACCAACGCGCCGTCGCCATCCGTCAGAAAGTGGCCGATGGCGAGATCGTGCTGGTCGAGGGTATCTGACGCGCGAAGCTGCTCTGCTCAGTGCGGCGCTTCCTCCTGCGCCAGCACCTCCAGTTGATGGCGGTGCCCCGACAGCTCATAGCCGACAACGGTGACGGCCGGCGCTAGCGTCAGTAAGATGAGGCAGACCGCCATGTCGACGCCGGCAAGGGCGGCGATGATGGCAAGTGCGACGACCGCAGCCGTTCCCGCCAGCAGCCAGACGTGGAGGGGATCGAAGCGCTGGACGAGATAATAATACAGCGCATAGATCGCCCCCAGGAACACGCCTAGCGGAATGGCGACTGACAGCAGGGTCGCTACCGGGCCGTTATGGGTCTTGTGCTCGATGAAATAGGCCGCGACATGCAGCCCGGCGCCGGTGGCGACGATGGCAGCGACGATCACCATCTGGCCATAGCCCCAGACGAAGGAACGGCTGCGGTGCTGGTGCAGCACCGTCCCCGAGGGCAGCATGTAATAGACCCACCACATGCCGAAGGTGAGACCCATTCCGGCAATGCCGATCAAGGCGGCATCGAGGTCCCAGCCCTGCTCCTCGACCGCGGCCGACAGCGTCGCCAGCGTGCCGACCACCCCTTCGCCCAGCGCGATGATGGCGAACAGGCTGTAGCGCTCGGCGACGTGGTGCGCGTGCCAGGGCGTGCCGCCATCCCGGCGTTCGGCGATGACCGGTCCGGCAAGCTCGATGAGAAGCAGGACCGCGCCGAAAGCCAGGCTGGTCTCCAGCGAGAAATCGACCAGGATCTGCACCACCCAGCCGATCTGGGCGATCGCGATGGCGATGGCATAGGTGAGACAGGCACGCCGCCGCCCAGGGTCCTGCCGCGCCGCGCGCAGCCATTGGAAGATCATGGCGACGCGCATGATGACGTAGCCCAGCACCATCACCGAATTGTTGAGGTGTTCGCCATGCTCGATCGAGGCGAACATGCGCGGCAGGCCGATGGCCAGCACCAGCACGCCGATCATCTGCACCATGGTGACGAGGCGGAAGATCCAATCGTCGGTGTCATAGGCGGAGGAAAACCAGGAGAAATTGATCCACGCCCAGCAGATGGCGAAGCTGGCAAAGCCGAAGCCGATCAGCGCCGCCGCGTAGTTGCCATCGGCAAGGGCGTGCGCCAGTTGCGCGGCGGCAAGGCTGAAGGCGGTGACGAAGGTCAGATCGAACAGCAGCTCGAGCGGCGTGGCGACGCGATGCGCCTCGTGCGGATCGCGCCCGGCCATGCGCCTGATGTGATGGTGGAGGGAGCTTGCTGGTGTGCTCATCGCGCGGCCTTGCCTGAGGACTGTCCCGCGACACTAAAGGTGGAGCAAAAGCCGTCAAGGCGCGGTAGGTCGCGCTGGTCCCTCGACCGTTCAGATCGCCTGTCGGTTCAGTCGGTTCGCCGCCGTCTCGGCAACCGCATCGGCCAGCGTCATGCCCCATTGCATCAGGCAATAGGCGCGGAAATCGAAGCAGGGCAGGCCGGGACAGACCTCGAACTCGATGAGGTGGACATGGTCGTTAGCCTCGACCCTGAAATCGAGGGAAAACACGTCTCGCAGGCCGAGCCCGCTGACCAGCCGCTCGGCGATGCGGCGGATGGTTGCCGCGGCTGCCGGCTGGGTGTCGGCAACCGCCTCCAGCACCGGCTCGCTGTATAGTCCAGCCGCCTTGGCGGCCTCGCCGGTGTCGCCGTAAAGCGCCATCGAGTCCGCCATGGTCTGGAAATCGCCGCCGGAGTCGACGAATGCAACGCCGAGCGCTTCCGCCCCGGCATCCGTTTGCAGCCCAAGGAAGCTGGCGCGGACATTGCGACCGCCGACATAGGGCTGGACGACGACATCGTCGCGATAAGCGGCATAGACCCGCCGGCTAAGCTCCAGCGCATGGGCCAGGTCGTTGCAGCGTGAATCCGGCCAGATGCCTACCTTGGAGCCGAGCCGGTTCGGCTTGACGAACCAGCCGGCTTCCGAAGCTGGCGGGTCGGCCAGCCAGCGGCCGTCGCGGGCCAGGCCTGCCTGCGGCGCCGGCAGGCCGAGCGCGCAAAGCACGGCGCCGGAACGGAACTTGTCCTGGCAAAGCGCGAACAGCGCATCGTCGGCTCCGATGGTTCTAAGCCCATTCAGCCTGGCAAGTGCGGGCGCTGCAGCACCGCGGAAATAGGCAATGCCGTCGGTCAGCGTCCAGACCAGCGTGGTTGCGGGATCGGCCTTCGCCAGCGCGCTTGCCGCATCGTCGAGTGCAACCGGCATAAAGGCGAGGCCGCGCTTTTCACAAGCGGTCGCCAGTTGATCGAACTCAGGAGCGAGATCGGTCGACTGCGCCAGATAAGACGAGATTTCCAAGGCGCGCTCGGCGGGAAAGCCGTCGGCGACCAGCCTGTCGAAACAGGCCTTTTCCGGCTCGTGGACGAGGATCAAGGTCGGGCGCGGCATGGGTCAAAGCTTCTCGGTGATGCAGCCACACCATCGCACGGCCAATGCGATCGGCTTGCGCGAAATCGACCCGCGCCCGCCGCCTGCACGACAACCGGTACGCTCAGGCGATGACCACGCGCGGCTCGAAGCGGCCGTTGACGGGGATGTCGAGCAGGAAGGTCATGCCGGCCTGTGGGTCGAGCTTGCGCTGCTTGTCGTCCTTGCCTTTCCAGGCCGAGGTCACCGCCAGCCGATCGGCCTTGGCCCCGACAAAGGCCGGGCACGAGGACTGCCCCGCCGGCACGGCAATTTCGCGCAACAATGTGCCATCTGGCGAATAGGCCTTGACCGCCTTGCCGCCCCAGACGGCGTTCCACAGCACGCCGTCGCGATCAACGACCGAGCCGTCGACAAAGCCCTTGGACGAGCGATGGTCGACGAACACTTTGGACTCGCCGATCGGCAGACCCGTTGCCGGATCGCAGGCGACGCGCATCAACAGGCCGGTCGAGGTATCGGTGTAGTAGGCGATCGTTCCATCCTTCGAGAAACAGATCGAGTTCGACACGGTGATGCCGGTGTAAAGCGTGCGCAATTCTCCCTTGAAGAACCAGTAGATGGCGCCCGCGCCCTTCTCCTCACCCTTGCCCATCGTGCCGACCCAGAAGGCGCCACAAGGGTGGACGCGCGAATCGTTGGAGCGGGTCAGCGCATTGTCGGCCTCGATGGGCGTATGCAGCGTCAGCTTGCCGGTCGAGACGTCGCGGACATGCAGGCCGGTCTCGGTGGCGATGAGCTGGCGATTGTCATCGACAATGGCGATGGCGCTGGCCATCTGGCCGAGTTCATGGACCTTCCGCGCGCCGGACGTGACACCCTGCTCCAGCAAAAGCCCGTTGACAATGTCGAACCAGAACAGCGTGTCGGTGGCGGGATCGTAGCTCGGCCCCTCGCCGAGTTCACAGACATGGTCCGAAAAAACCGAAACCTTGTCCATCATGCCGCTCCGCCGAAGGCCGCATCCCAGGCCGTCACCGCCGCCTGCGCGCGCGAGGCCACCTCGTCGACGCTCATGCCGGGTTTGAACAGGCTGGAGCCAAGACCAAAAGCAGTCACCCCAGCGGCTTTGTAGCCGGCAAAGTCTTTGTCGGAAACGCCGCCGACGGCGCCGACCACGGTATCGGCCGGCAGCACGGCCCGCATCGCCGAAATGCCGCTAGGCCCGAGCACGCTTGCCGGGAAGAATTTGAGCGCCGAAGCCCCAAGCCTAATCGCCTGAAAAGCTTCGGTGGGGGTGAACACGCCTGGCATCGTCACCATGCCATGGTGCATGGCGCGGGCCATGACTTCGGCATCGATGTTGGGGCTGACCAGCAGCCTCCCGCCGGCCTTGGCCAGGGCGTCGACATCGGATGAAGTCAGCACCGTGCCGGCGCCGACCAGCGTTGTCTTGGGCAATGCGGTGACAATGCTGGCGATCGATGAAAACGGCTCCGGCGAATTGAGCGGCACCTCGATGGCTTCGATGCCGGCGTCAAACAGCGCCTGGCAGATGGCAACCGCCTCGCTGGGTTTGAGGCCGCGCAGAATGGCGATAAGACCACGCTTGAGCTTCGGGAAGGGGGCGGTCTGGGTCACGCTATCACTCCACTCTGGTGGTCATTTGGCGATCATGCCATTTTCTCGCGCCGCTTCGATAAGCCCGGCACGCACCGCCTCGTCGGCGTCGACCGTCCTGACGGCAAGCCCTGCAAGGCCGAGCGCCTGCCGGTAGAGGGCTGCTAGCGACCCCGAGGCGACCAGCACGATTGCAGTGGTGCTTTCGCCATAGCGGCGGCCCGCCGAGGCGATCTCGCCGCCGATCAGCAGGCCGGACAGGCAAGCGGCGGCATCGTCGGCCTTGAGGTCCTGCAGCAGGCCGGCGGCGCGGATCGAGAACAGCCGCGAGGTGACATCGCCGCCCTCGGCCAAAGCCTTGCGGCACCATTCCTGGAAGGAGGGATTGTCCGGAATGACCGGCTTCGGGCTCTCGCCCAGCGAATGGCGCAGGATCGAGTGAGTGGCCAGCACCGAAAAGAGCTCGCCGGTCGGCCAGGTGCAGAAGCCGTCGACCGCGCCGTCTTCGACCAGAACCCATTTCGAATGGGTGCCGGGCATGCAGACGAGATGGCGACCTTTTGCCGGCAAACCGGCGCCGGCAAGCTGGGTTTCCTCGCCGCGCATTACGTCCGGCGCATCTTCCAGGCGCTGCGCCAGGCCAGGCACGATGCGGATGTCGCGGCTCTGGCCGGGAATGCGGGCGGCCCCCGCGAGGATGGCACTGAGCGGCGCCGGCACGATGACGTAAGGCGCTTCCAGCCAACCCTGGCGCGAGCCGGCCATGCCGCAGATGATGACCGGCAGTGTGTCAGGTGCGCCGAGCGCCGCCAGATGGCCCTCGAGGATGATCGAAAAGCCTTTTTGCTGCGCGGTGATCAACCCATCATTGCCGCGACGCTCGGCAAGCACCCCGCCCGCCTCGTCGACCAGCCAGACCCGCATGCGGGTCGTGCCCCAGTCGACGGCGGCGACTGCTGGCGTGCCTTTTGCCGGATTTTGATTCACCGGGCTCACAGGAAACCCCCGTCGACGATCAACATCTGCGCCGTCAGCATACGCGAGGCGTCGGAGGCCAGGAACAGCACCGTGCCGACGATGTCGTCGGGCTGCATGACCTGCTTGATGCATTGCTTGGCGACATGGGCGGCGAGCCTCTCCTCGGTGACCCAGAGTTCCCTTTGCCGGTCGGTGATCACCCAGCCCGGCGCAACGGCGTTGACGCGAATGCCGTCGACGCCGAGCTTGCCGGCCAGCCCCTTGGTGAGGCCCAGAATGCCGGCCTTGGCGGCGGTGTAGGCCGGCATATCAGGATGGTTGATCAGATAGGAGGTCGAGGTGAAGTTGATGATCGACCCGCCGCCGGCCCGCTTCATGCCCGGCGCCACCGCCTGTGCGGTGAAGAAATGCGGGCGCAGATTGACGGCGAGATTGTTGTCCCAGAACTCGACGGTAACGTCGGCGATGTCGTGGCGTTCGTCCCAGGCGGCATTGTTGACCAGCACGGTGACGTCGCCATGCGCCTCAGCCGCTTTGGCGGCCGAAGCGCGCAACGCCTCGACGTCACGCAAATCGGTCTTGAGGTAGAGCGGTCGTCGGCCAAGTTCTTTTTCGACGCGGCCGGCAAGCAGCGTGCTTGGGCTATCGGCGATGTCGATGAAGGCGACATGGGCGCCTTGGCGAACGAAGCCCTCGGTCAGTGCCGCACCAATTCCGGAACCGCCGCCGGTGATCAGCACCGAGGCTCCCCTGAGGTCGGCAAAATCGGCCGATGGCATCATATCTTCATCTCCCGGTCCGGTCGGCGCGCATCCTATCCAGCCAAGTCCGGGGAGCAAGGGCGAAAACGGCGATTTGATTGGCTTATGTCAGACAAAAGGCCGCAAGATGGCGGCCACAGTCGATCTTGGCTTGCGCCGCTGACTTGCTCGACGCAGGCCAGACCGCCGGTCAGACTGCCTTGGCGTAGAGGGCGCCGCGATAGGAATCGCGGAGGTAGCCGAGCGTGGCGTCGGCGTCGACCGGTTTGCCGAAGAGATAGCCCTGGCCGCCGGCGCAGCCGAACTGGACGAGGCGGTCGGCCTGCGCCTCCTCCTCGATACCTTCGGCGACGACATCCATGCCGAGCCCTTCACACATGGCCAGAATGGCGCGGATGATGTGTTCCGACGGTCGGTCGTCGAGGATCGAGGAGACGAAGGCGCGGTCGATCTTGAGCTTGTCGAAATGGAATTCGCGCAAGCGGCCGAGCGAGGACTGGCCGGTGCCGAAATCGTCGAGCGAGACGCGGATGCCGACGCGACGCAGGTCCTCGACGATCTTCTCGGCCGAGGCCGGATCGTTCATCAGGCCGGTTTCGGTGATCTCGATCTCCAGCCGTCGCGGATCGAAGCCGGTGCGGTCGAGGATCGACAATATGTGCAGGCCAGTGTTCTGGTCGACGAGCTGCGAGGGCGACAGGTTGAAGGACAGGAACAGGTCCTTCGGCCAGCTGCGCGCCGCTTCGGTCGCCTTGCGCAGCACCAGCTGCGATAGCGGGCCGATGATGCCGCGCTCTTCGGCGATCGGGATGAACACGGTCGGCGGCACCACGCCGAGGTCGCGATCGGTCCAGCGCGCCAGCGTCTCGAAGCCGATGGTGCGGCGGGTGGTCAAATCGACGATGGGCTGGAAATGCGGTTCGACCTCACCGGCCGAGACGGCACGGCGCAGCGCCTGTTCGATGCGGGTGACGCGCTTGGCCGCCTCTTCCATTTCGCGGGTGTAGACGACGACGCGGCCACGGCCCGAACGCTTGGCGTGGTAGAGCGCCGTTTCGGCCTTGTTGACGAGGATTTCCGTGGTTTCGTCGCCGGAATAAAAGAGCGAGCAGCCGACCGAGGCCGAAAGCCTGGCGGTGCGTTCGCCGACATCGTAGGGCGCCGACAGGATTTCGATCATCATGCGCGACTTCTCGGCCGCCGCCTCCTCCGAGAACACCATCGGGTAGAGGAAGGCGAATTCGTCGGCGCCGATGCGGCAGACCGTAGAGTGGCTGTCCATCGAGGCGCGCAGCCGCATCGCCACCTGGATCAATATGTCGTCGCCGGCCTTGTGGCCGAACAGATCGTTGATCGGCTTGAAGCCGTCGAGGTCGAGAATGCCGACCGTGAACGGCGCGGGATCGTCTGCACGGTCGCTGATCAGGCGATCGACCTTGTCGAAGAAGCGGCGATGGTTGCCAAGCCCGGTCAGCGCATCGGTGAACGCCAGATCCGAGTTTTCCCTGCTTGCCTGCCCGGTGCCAAACGTCGTTTGCATCGGTATCCCTGTTTGTGACGCCCGAAATTTAGGCTGAGACTGGCAGCAAAGCGTTTAGGAAGCGTATCGCGAAATCGATTTTTCGCTGGCGAATGATGCTTTAGCGGACGCGGTAGAGTTCGACCGGGTCTCCGCGCGTTTCGGCCACCGGTTCGAGCCAATCGGGGACGCTTCCCTGCATAATCCCGGCCAGGAAGCCTTGCGGCGCCTTGGCGGCGAGCACCTTGCTTTCGGCGCTGCCGCGGCAGAGCGCCACAAGGCCGACTTGATGAGCCGCCGCGATCATCCTCGCCTGGTCCGCCGATCCGAGGAAGGCATCGAGCGCAAGCAGGTCGCCGGCGATGTTGCGATGATAGGGGCCGGCAAAGACGCGGTGCCCGGAATATGCAAGGATGGGCGAGCCAAGATTGGAAATGGCAAGCACCGTGGTGTCCGGCAGCCGGGCCAACGCCGCGAAGGAGGCCTTGCGCTCGCAGGACGGATCGCTGTCGGTGTCCTGTGCCTCGACCGAGACCTTGCTGGCCTCGAATACGCTCGACGTCGCGGCGGCAGCGCCGGCCCAGACGGCATTCGCCGACACCAGCCAGACCGCCGCCATGCGCAGCGATACGCTGCGCGCAGGGCTGATCCTCGCCCGTTCGCGCCAGCTTGCGATCCAGGCCGACAGCGGGATGACGGCAAAGGCGATCGAGAATGTCGAGCCGCGGACCTGCCAGGCGCTGACGATGAAGGCGCCGACCAGCAAGGCGCCGACGAGGCTGTCCTGGCGGCGCCATGGTCCGCGCAGGCGAAGCGCCATCAGCGCGATCGCCACCAGCGGCGTGACATAGCGCGCCGCCAGCGAGGCCGGCTCGCTGGCAGCAATACTGAACAGCGACTGCGCCTCGTCAATGTGATCGAGCCACAATTCCTTGAGGCGCGGATCGAGGTTTGCGTAGGGAGCCGCAAGGCATTGCGGAAACAGCGCCGCGACAACGGCGCCCAGCACAAGCGCGAGCAGGCCGAGCGAAATCAGGCGGCGGCTGGCCGTGCCATTGGACACCGTGAGCGACGTCACGGCGGCAAGCCCCAGTCCGGCGATTGCCGCGACGACGAATTGCACGGCCGAGAAGGCATCGCACTGCGGCTGGCCCATGGCCGATGGCGGGATGGTGGTGACGAAGACGAGGGCTGAAACCCCGGCAAAGCCGAGACCGAAATCCCTGGCGATCCGGCGTTCGCCGCCGGGATCGACGACGAACAGCAAAGCGATGCAGGCGCCGATGGTGGCGACATAGGGCGCGGTTTCCATGCCGACGGCCAGCGTCAGGGCCGCACACAGCCCGGAAATCAGCGCCGCCCAGCGACGCGCCGGCGCCTCGAGCAGCAGGCTGAGGCTGGCCATGGTCAGCGTCAGCTGGACATTGTGATGATCGAGCGCACCCGGCAAGAAAATGCCGATGAAATGCAGCGCCGCCGCGCCGATGACGATAGCGGGCAGCACGGCGCCGACGCCGGCGAAGCTGCGTGCCGCACGGGCTGTAAAAAACACCGCCAGGCAAAACAGCAGCGACGGCCACAGCACCTGTGCGATCGCTTCGGCCATGGCCATGCTGCCGGTCAGCGCCGAGGCGGCGAGGATGATGACGGCGAGCGGTGCGTCGACCAGCCGCGACCAGTGCATGACGAAACCGCCTTCCGGCCCCATCCTGTACTGATGCAGGTCGAACCAGCCCTGGCCGGCCAGCATGTCGCGAACCTCGACCAGCCGCAGCAGGCTGTCATTGTCGCCGCCGGCATTGCTCAATTCGCGAAAGCCCGTGGCGGCATTGACCGCCAGCACCACCAGCATGGCAAGCAGCGCCAGCGTCATATCGGACTTCCAGGAGGAAGCACCCGCCTTGACTGCGTTCATCATCATGACCTTCGTCGGAAAGACTGCGGCCTTAAACCTAGCCTTAACAGCTTCAATAAATAGTAAAGTCGCCTGAGCGAGTCCGCATATGGGCGCGGCCGGAGGCTCCGCCGGGTGTCGGGAGACGGAAATGCCGCACGAAGTCCGCCACGAGCCGGCCATTGCCGTGCTCCTGCCTTGCTACAATGAGGAACTGACCATCGCCGAGGTGGTGCGGCGCTTTCGCGAGACGCTGCCGACGGCCGAGATCTATGTCTATGACAACAATTCCAGGGATTTGACCGCGCTCAAGGCGCGCGCAGCGGGCGCCATCGTCGTCCGCGAGCCGCGCCAGGGCAAGGGCAATGTCGTGCGGCGCATGTTCGCCGACATCGATGCGGACATCTATCTGATGGCCGATGGCGACGGCACCTATGCGCCGGAAGATGCCTCGCTGCTGATCAACATCCTGCAGACCGAGCGCTGCGACATGGTGGTTGGCACCAGGCGCGGCGTCACCGACGATGCCGGCCGTTCCGGCCATGCCTTCGGCAACCGCATCTTCAACAGCCTCTACAAGCGGCTGTTCGGCGCCGACTTCACCGACATCTTCTCCGGCTACCGCGTCTTCTCGAGGCGTTTCGTCAAGAGCTTTCCCGCGGTTTCCGGCGGCTTCGAGATCGAGACCGAAATGTCGGTGCATGCCTCGCAGCTCAAACTGCCGGTGAGCGAGATCGCGCTCGATTATGGCCGCCGGCCTGAGGGATCGTCGTCGAAGCTGTCGACCTATCGCGACGGCGCCAGGATCCTGTGGATGTTCGCCATGCTGATGAAGGAAACGCAGCCGCTGCGCTTCTTCGGCGCCTTCGCGATTTTCTTCCTGGCGTCGAGCCTTGCCCTGATGACGCCGGTGCTGATCGAATTCGCCCAGACCGGCCTCGTGCCGCGCATGCCGACCTGGGTGCTGTCGGTCGGCCTGCTGCTCTTGTCGATGCTTGCGATGGTGACCGGACTGATCCTCGATTCGGTATCGCGCGGACGCGCCGAGCAGAAGCGCATTTTTTATCTCTCGGTGCCGTCGGGCCGGGTCGAACGGCGCGAACGCACTGGTGAAATCCCGAAGGCCGAACCGGGCAAGACGCCCCGGGCCGCCTGAGGCCGTGAGCCGGCTCGCCCGCTTCGTCCTGGCCGGCGGCGTTGGTTTCGTCGCCGATGCCGCGGTGCTCTGGCTGCTCTTGGCGGTGACGCCGCTCGGTCCCTTCGTCGCCCGTGTCCTGTCGATCGGCTTTGCGCTGTGCGTCACCTGGCAGATCAACCGGCACCTGACCTTTTCGCCGTCGAGCCGCGGCGTGGCGCAGGAGGGCGCGCGCTATGGCGGCGTCGGCATCGTCACCAGCATTGTCAACTATCTCGTCTACTGCGCCATCCTGTTCGCGCTGCCGGCAATGCCGCCGCTGGCGGCACTTGCCGTCGCCTCGCTGGTCGCCATGGCGCTGTCCTTCCTCGGTTACTCCCGGCTGGTCTTCGACCGGTAAAGGTCTGGGCCAAGCAAGCGCGATTGGCAGAAGCCGCCAAGTTCCGTATATCGGCGACAGAGCCCGCTGGAGACCAGAAGATGCCCCTGAAGATCGCCGTCCAGATGGACCATGTCTCCACCGTCTCGATCGCCGGCGACACGTCCTTTGCGCTGTCGCTGGAGGCGCAGCGGCGCGGCCACCAATTGTTCCACTACACGCCCGACCGGCTGTCGATGCTGGGCGGCAAGGTGTTTGCCCGCATCGAAGAGATGAAGCTCCGCGATGAGAAGGGCAATCATTATACGCTGGGCGACAAGGTGCGCACCGACCTGTCGGAGATGGATGTGATCCTGCTGCGCCAGGATCCGCCCTTCGACATGAATTACATCACCACCACGCACATTCTGGAGCGCATTCACCCGAAGACGTTGGTCGTCAACGACCCGGCCTGGGTGCGCAACAGCCCGGAAAAGATCTTCGTCACCGAATTCCCCGATCTGATGCCCGAAACGCTGATCACCAAGGATCCCCAGGAGGTCGCGGCCTTCCGCAAGGAATTCGGCGACATCATCGTCAAGCCGCTCTACGGCAATGGCGGCGCCGGCATCTTCCATCTCAAGGAGGGCGACCGCAACCTCGCCTCACTGCTCGAAATGTTCGCCCAACTGTCGCGCGAGCCCTATATCGTCCAGCGCTATCTCAAGGACGTGCGCAAGGGCGACAAGCGCATCATCCTGATCGACGGCGAAGCGGTCGGCGCCATCAACCGGGTACCGGCCGACCATGATTCGCGCTCCAACATGCATGTCGGCGGCCGTGCCGAAAAGACCGAGCTGACGACACGCGAACGCGAGA
Source organism: Mesorhizobium sp. LNJC394B00 (assembly GCF_000502555.1). Taxonomy (NCBI): domain Bacteria; kingdom Pseudomonadati; phylum Pseudomonadota; class Alphaproteobacteria; order Hyphomicrobiales; family Phyllobacteriaceae; genus Mesorhizobium; species Mesorhizobium sp. LNJC394B00. The sequence goes on along the minus strand of NZ_AYWH01000003.1, from coordinate 51,273 downwards.
TCTGCGCCCGCATCGGGCCGTCCCTGAAAGCACGCGGCTTCATCCTCGTCGGCATCGACGTTATCGGCGACTACATGACCGAGATCAACGTGACCTCGCCGACCGGCGTGCGCGAAGTGCAACGTTTTGGTGGCGCGGATATCGCCAACCTGTTCTGGGACGCGGTGGAGGCGAAGCGGCGCAATTCGGCCGCGTAGTGTGCGTTGCTACGGAGGACTTTGGTGGGTCCAGAGAAGCATCGAAAGATGCTCTTTATCGGGTAAGACTGCCGAGCAAGCGGCTCATCAAATCAAACTATGTCCCGGAAGCGCCGAGGCCTCAGTTTCGGAGGAAGGAGACCGATAAGTCTGGTCTGCAATTTTAGCTGTGGTGTTGCCCAGTCTTTCAGCAGAAAACCCGCATCGGCGTTCTTTTCCAGCAATGCAAAAGCCGCAGACAGTCCGATCAGGTCGACCAAGGTCCTGCGCATTGAGTGGCGGGAGATTAAATGCTCCAGTCCCGGCGCCACTTCGCACCAACGATTGGCCAGTGCCCGCCGTATCGCTATTTCAGTATCAGGCGACATCCTGCCGAGGCCAACTCCGGTACCCAGGATGCGCCCGTCCGCCCAGCCATTGCCGCCGTGAAGCCGATAACTGCCAAGAGCCCGCCCAATCCTCACGGTTCCGCCGATCATATGGGCGGCACGAGCCATATAACCATCGGCACATATCTTTATTTCGTCCGGATCGGATGGACGCATGATTTCAAGCGGAGCTCGACGAAACATCATCCCCGATGTGGTTGACCAAAACCAACCCACGGTGCCCCGATCAATAAATAATAATGTCGGGTCAGCTTCGGTGTCGACATGCAGGTAGCCGCTCATTTTCGGCATCGATCGCGGGTCATTCAGGTGGAATACGGGATGACCGCCCGCAAGCAGTTTGCCGGCCGTATCTATCACCACCTCATCGGAGCTCGACATCGCCGCGATACGGGTGTGGCTGAGATGCGCTCTCACATGGCATTCTATGAAGTCAGGGTGCCAAGCATCGTCACCGTCAACAAACGAGATCAGGGGCCCGGCTGTCGCGTCAAGCCCGGTCATCATTGTTGCCATCTGCCCGCCATTTTGCAGTCGGGGCAGAAAGCGGAAACGACTGTCACCAAGCTGGGACAGACACTCTTCAATCCTTCGGCGGGAAGCGTCGGTCGAAAAATCATCGACCACCACGCACTCGAACGCAGTGTATGTCTGCGCCGCCACGGATCGGATCGCAGTGTCGATGAATGCCTCTTGATTGAAACAGCCTACGCAAACGGATACGGTTGGTAGCGCGATGTGAGAACCAGCCCCGCTTGGGACGATGTTTTCTTTCAAGAGGCGCTTCTCCGTACACCAGATTTGATCGCCTGAGATATTCCGTCGATCAACTGGCGATGTTTCTTTGCCAAATTTCTCTCTGTCGAAGCGAGTTTTGCCCCGCACTCAAGATCGCAATTGCCGCATGTTGACCCTACAGCACGGGTATCGCCCTCCTACCAAATTCGAGATTGTCAGAGCCATGCTGCGTCATGGCCACAAACTCAGAAAAGGGCACCCTTCCGCGAAGTCGCAACCTGCTCTTCAGGCCAGTTTGCTGTCTGACGATCCGTTCATATCCTATTCGGGAATGTCCGGTACGCCGCTCGGATTAGCAAGTCATATGCCTTTCCTTCCACGCGGCCACCGCGCCTGGTTTCTCATCTCGCCAACCTGGTCCATCGAAAACAGTGCTAGCGTCAAAACCATCCGGACCTATGCCGTTCTGCATAGACTCAAGAACCCCCGTCACTCGCTAATCTTCCTATCCAACACTCAGGCCGAGGCTGATCTGTTGAATCAGTCCGGCGAGGCCGCCGTCCTGCACAACAAGACGTCAACAACCTCCGAACACATATTCAGGCCTCTCGATGACGTCCCTGTAGAATTTGATGCAATCTACAATGCGCAACTGGCTCCGTGGAAGCGCCATGACTTGTCGCTTGGCATCCAGCGTTGCGCATTTGTCTTCTATCGAGATTCAAGCGGGTCCTCCACGACGGAGTCGGAAAGAGCGCGAATAAATCGGCATAGGGAGCTCGCGCCGCATCACGTCTTTATCAACGAGTTTGACGGCACCGGCAAGCCGGTCCGATTGGCACCGGCTCAGGTGAACACGCATCTAAATCGTGCAGCCGTGGGAATCTGTCTCTCTCACCTGGAAGGACCAATGTTCGCCAGCACGGAATATCTTCTCGCGGGCCTTCCAGTGGTCACGACGCCGAACCATGGCGGCCGAGACCTTTATCTCGATGACGGCTATTCGCTTACAGTTCCACCCGATCCTCGATCCATCGCGGAGGCTGTCTTAGCGCTGAAGGAGCGACGAATTCCCCGGGATTACATTCGTTCGCAAACTTTGAAACGAATCGAACGAGACCGCGGGCGGTTCATAGACCTTGTAAACGAGATTTTTCTGGAGAGCGACTCTTCGCGCCGGATCGCCCTGCCTTGGCCTTTCAGATATCCTGTCATGGAGTGGCTTCCACCGCAGGTCGCGATCGATCGATCGCTTTCAGGTTCGGTCGATGCCTTCATCCCCGCTTAGAAGCAACACCCTCAGATTGCCGAAGGGCCTAGTCGCCCTTTGTTAAACGCGGTCGAGGAGGCGGAGCAGCCGTTCCATTTTGCTTAACCATCTTCCGTTTTTGCAACCGGCACAGCGCGCTGCAACCACCACGAATGCATGTTCCTGTAATGTTCTTGCCTTGGCCTGAAATCTATGGTTGTCTTGTCCTGACGTCGCTCGCGGTCTGAACCACAAGGCCGAGGCGAGCCGATATCCGGGGGCAGAGCAAGATGGTGGCGCGGGTTCGCACGGTTGCTTTCCAGGGCATCGAGGCCGTACCGGTCGATGTCCAGGTGATGATCGCGCCGGGCAAGGTCGGCATGCAGATCGTCGGGCTGGCCGACAAGGCGGTGGCCGAAAGCCGCGAGCGCGTGCAGGCGGCACTGCATGCGTCGGGGCTGTCGATGCCGTCGAAGAAGGTGACGGTCAACCTGGCGCCTGCCGATCTTCCCAAGGAAGGCAGCCATTACGACCTGCCGATCGCGCTCGGCCTGATGGCTGCACTCGGCGCCATTCCGGGCGACATGCTGGCCTCCTATGTCGTGCTCGGAGAATTGTCGCTCGACGGCACCATTGCCACGGTCGCCGGTGCGCTGCCGGCGGCGATCGGCGCCAATGCCGAGGGAAAGGGCCTGATCTGCCCGTTCGGCTGCGGGCCGGAAGCGGCCTGGGCGGGCAAGGATTTCGACATATTGGCGCCGCGCAGCCTGATTGCCATCGCCAATCATTTTCGCGGCACGCAGGTGCTGTCGCGGCCCGAGCCCGGCATCCATGTCTCGGCCCGCGACCTGCCCGACCTTTCAGACATCAAGGGCCAGGAAAGCGCCAAGCGGGCGCTGGAAGTGGCGGCGGCCGGCGGCCACAATCTCTTGATGGTAGGGCCTCCCGGCTCGGGAAAATCGATGCTGGCGCAAAGGCTGCCTTCGATCCTGCCGCCACTGGCGCCGAAGGAACTCCTGGAAGTCTCGATGGTCGCCTCGGTGGCGGGCGAACTCGGCGAAGGCAAGCTCACCGACCGGCGGCCGTTCCGCGCCCCGCACCACTCGGCTTCGATGGCGGCGATGGTCGGCGGCGGCATAAGGGCACGGCCGGGCGAAGTGTCGCTTGCCCACAACGGCGTGCTGTTCCTCGACGAGTTTCCCGAATTCACGCCGCAGACGCTGGATGCCCTGCGCCAACCGCTGGAGACCGGCGACTGCATGATCGCGCGCGCCAACCACCGCATCACCTATCCGGCCCGCATTCAGCTGGTGGCGGCGATGAACCCGTGCCGCTGCGGCATGGCCGGCGAGCCGGGCTATCGCTGCCTGCGCGGCGAGCGATGCCGCACGGATTACCAGGCGCGCATTTCCGGCCCGCTGCTCGACCGCATCGATCTCAGGATCGAGGTGCCCGCGGTCTCGGCCGCCGACCTGATCCGGCCGGACCGGGCGGAAAAAAGTGCTGCTGTTGCGTTGCGCGTGGCGCGCGCCCGCACCATCCAGCGCGAACGCTTCGAGCGGCTCGGCGTCACCAGCGCGACCACCAACGCGCATTGTTCGCCATCCGTTATCGAGGACATCGCGATGCCGGATGCCGCCGGCCTGTCGCTGTTGAAGGACGCCAGCGAAAAGCTCGGCTTTTCGGCACGCGCCTATCATCGGGTGCTGAAAGTGGCGCGCACGCTGGCCGATCTCGAAGCGAGAGAAACCGTCGGCCGCATTCACCTGGCCGAGGCGATTTCCTACCGCATGATGTCGGAGCGGGTGGCGCAGGCGGCGTAACGCTCCTCCTTGAGGGGAAGGTGGCCCCGAAGCGGCAGGGTGGGGGTCGCCGAAGAATGGTCGATCTTTTTGGAGCCGAGCCGAGAAAGGGCCTCTGCAATGACATTGCTTGTAGTGTCGTCCGAAGGGAGTCGCCGCACTTCACGCAGGACCCCACCCGGCCCTTCGGGCCACCCTCCCCTCAAGGGGGAGGGAAATGCAGGCGCTAATTCGCCCGCTCTTTCGCCTTCAGCTCCAGCCGCCGTGCGTGCAGCACCGGTTCCGTATAGCCATTCGGCTGTTCGCGGCCTCTAAACACCAGGTCGCAGGCGGCGTGGAAGGCGATGGAATTGTCGAAATCGGTGGCCATCGGGCGGTAGAGCGGGTCGCCGACATTTTGGAGGTCGACGATCGCTGCCATGCGCCGCAGCGAATCCATCACCTGGATCTGCGAGCACACCTTGTGGTGCAGCCAGTTGGCGATGTGCTGCGAGGAGATGCGCAGCGTGGCGCGGTCTTCCATCAGGCCGACATCGTTGATGTCGGGCACTTTCGAGCAGCCGACGCCCTGGTCGATCCAGCGCACGACATAGCCAAGAATACCTTGCGCATTGTTGTCGAGTTCGCGCTGGATCTCGTCGGGGGTCCAGTTCGGCCGCACCGCCACCGGCACCGACAATATATCATCGAGCTTCGCCTTCGGCCGGCTCTTGAGCGCCGCCTGGACGGCATGGACATCGACCTTGTGATAGTGCGTGGCGTGCAACGTCGCCGCCGTCGGCGACGGCACCCAGGCGGTGTTGGCGCCGGCCTTGGGATGCGCGATCTTCTGTTCCAGCATCGCCGCCATCAGATCCGGCATCGCCCACATGCCCTTGCCGATCTGGGCGTGGCCGGCCAGACCGCATTCCAGCCCGGTGTCGACATTCCACGCCTCATAGGCGGAAATCCAGGCGGCCTGCTTCATGTCGTCCTTGCGGATCATCGGCCCGGCTTCCATCGAGGTGTGGATCTCGTCGCCTGTGCGGTCGAGGAAGCCGGTGTTGATGAACACGACGCGTTCCTTCGCGGCGCGGATCGCCTCCTTGAGGTTGACGGTGGTGCGCCGCTCCTCGTCCATGATGCCCATCTTGATGGTGTTTGCCGCCATACCGAGCAGCGCTTCGACGCGGTCGAAAATCTCGACTGCGAAGGCGACTTCCTCCGGCCCATGCATCTTCGGCTTCACCACATACATCGAGCCCGCGCGGGAATTCATCCGACGCCCGTTGGCGCCGACATCGTGCAGCGCGATCAGCGCCGTCAGCGCCGCATCCATGATGCCTTCCGGCACCTCGTTGCCATCGCGGTCGAGGATGGCCGGATTGGTCATCAGGTGCCCGACGTTTCTCACCAGCATCAGCGAGCGGCCGGGCAAGCTCAGCGCGCCACCACTGGGCGCGGTCCAGGCGCGGTCCGGATTGAGCTTGCGCGTGAAGGTTTTGCCGCCCTTGCTGATTTCCTCCGCCAGATCGCCCTTCATCAGGCCGAGCCAGTTGCGGTAGACGATGACCTTGTCCTCGGCATCCACCGCCGCGACCGAATCCTCGCAGTCCTGGATGGTGGTCAGCGCCGATTCCAGGATCACGTCGGCAATGCCGGCCGGGTCGGTGCGGCCGATCTGGTTGGTGCGGTCGATGAGGATCTCGATGTGCAGGCCGTTCTGTACCAGCAGGATGGCTTCCGGGTTGGCGCCGTCGCCGCGATAGCCGGCAAATTGTTTCGGGTTGGCCAGCGTGGTGCCGCCGGCGCCGGCGCCGAGCCGCAAGGTGCCACCCGAAACCGTCAGCCCGTTCACGCCGGCCCATTTGCCCGAGGTGAGCGGCACGGACTCGTCTAGAAAACTCTTCGCCCAGGCAACCACCTTGGCACCGCGCACGGGGTTGAAGCTTTTGCCCTTCTCGGCGCCACCGGTCTCGGCAATGGCGTCGGTGCCGTAGAGCGCATCGTAGAGCGAGCCCCAGCGAGCATTGGCGGCGTTGATCGCATAACGCGCATTCATCACCGGCACCACCAGCTGCGGCCCGGCAACGCTGGCGATCTCGGGGTCGACATTGTCGGTCGACACGGAGAAGGCCGGCCCTTCGGGCACGAGATAGCCGATCTCACGCAAGAAGCTTTTGTAGGCCTCCATATCGATGGGCGCGCCATTGGCGCGGTGCCAGGCGTCGATCTGTTCCTGCATGGCGTCGCGTTTGGCCAACAGCGCTCGGTTCTTCGGCGCCAGATCATGCACGATGGCCGAAAAGCCGTTCCAGAAAACGTCCGCGGCAATACCGGTACCCGGCAGCGCTTCGCCGACAAAGTCATGCAGTTCGCGGGCAATCCGCAATCCGGCGATCTCGACGCGATCGGTCATCAGGGCTTCTCCAGATGAAAGGCTTTGCGGCCTTTGGCATGTCAGGGGTGAAGGGTCAATTCAGCTTAGGGTGAAGCCGGGGATTTTGAAGCTGCGGATCTCCCCCCTCGTGGGGGAGATTACCCTAAACCGCAATCCTCGGCCGACCCGATGCAACCGCCACCACATGCGCTTCGATAAACATCCGTTGGGCCTCAACCGTAGACACCTTGAACTCGGTCGAAACGTCGATCTCGGCATTATCCGTGCCGGCATCCTTCGCGCGCGCGGCTACGATCGCCCGCACATCAGCCTCCGCTGCCGCGATCGCCTCGGCCTCGTCCGTGAAGTCGCGCACCGTTTGCCCCGACGCCAAACGAAACAAACCTTCCTTAGGCTGGCTGACGCGGGCTTCGGCGGAGACGCGGACCTGGCCGACGACGGCGCCGAGCGCGTTGGCGACATCGGTATCCTCCGGCACCACGCACTCATTACCGACCAGCTCGGCCAAGCCGGCATAGTGCAGCGGCGCCGAGGCGCCGAGGCCAATGACCGGACGATCGAGCGCGACGCTGAGCCTTGCGATGCCGGGATGGGAATCGACGGCGCGCTGCACCAGCGCATGCGCGACGGTGGCGGCGCCATCCAGCCCATCCTCGGCAAAGGCTGTCTCCAGAATGTATTCGGCCGACCAGCGCGTGAGCGTCAGTAGCACGCGTTCGGAAATCACCTCCGGAGACGGCGCGATGTACTGGCCTCGCCCATCACGCTTGCGGGCAAACAGTTCGGCGGCGAGCCGGGCCGCAAGCGGGTCCCAGTTGGCCTGCTTGCCGAGCACATGGGCGGCGTCCGAGGGGGTGAAGCCCGAGATATGCACAAGACCGCGCGAGACCAGCCGGTTCAGCGTGGCGTTCTGGGCGTTCGAGGTGAGCAGCCTGTCGATGGCGAGCGGCACGGCACCAATCAGTTCATACAGTTTCGCCTCGGGCGCGGTCAGGCCGGCGGCGAGCCTGTCCGGCACGCCGGTGCGCAACGCAAAGCGGCCGTCCATGCGGCCGGGGTTGGGCGCCCTGAGCTGGCGCTCGAGCTCCGATGTCACGGAAACACCATGCATCATGCCGGCCAGCGCCAGTGGCACCAGGCGGCGCGGCCCGAGCAGGATTTTCGGGTTGAGCGCGCCATCTTCCAGCGCCACTTCGGAATCGCCGCCGAGGCCGAAGGTGCGCATGGCGACCGCCTCGACCATGGTGCGGAAGCCGCCGACAGTGGCGCCTTCGGGATCGAGCCGAGGACGGCCGCCGTCGAGCACGGCGACATCGGTGGTGGTGCCGCCAATGTCGGACACCATGGCGTTGTCCAGGCCCGTCATGTGGCGGGCGCCGACCAGGCTGGCGGCCGGGCCGGAGAGGATGGTCTCGATCGGCCGCTGGCGGGCAAACGCCGCCGAAACCAGCGCGCCATCGCCGCGCACCACCATCAGGGGCGCTGCGATGTTGCGGGCTTCCAAAAATCCTTCGGTTGCCGCCACCAGCCGGTCGATCATCGAGATCAGCCTGGCGTTGAGCAAGGTGGTGAGCGCGCGGCGCGGGCCGCCGAGCTTGGCCGACAATTCGTGGCTGGCGGTGACCGGCAGGCCGGTCTTTTCGCGGATGAAGTCGCGCGCGGCGAGTTCATGCGCCGGGTTGCGGGTGGCGAAATAGGCGCAGACGGCAAAGCCCGACACCGAGGCGCCGAGTTCAGGGATCGCCGCTTCCAGATCCGACAGATCGAGCTTGGCCGCATTGCCGTGCACGTCATGGCCGCCCGGACAAAACACCACCGGATCGGTGCCGAGCGCGGTCTTCAGCCCGTCGCGCGCAAGGTCGGCCCCGGTAAAGCCGATCATGATGAGCGCCACACGCCCACCCTGGCCCTCGACCAGCGCATTGGTGGCGAGCGTCGTCGACATCGACACGAGTTTGATGGCGGCCGGATCAGTGGCCGATTTTTCCAGCACCGCATCGACCGCGCCGGAAATGCCGACGGCAAGATCGTGCCGCGTCGTCAGCGCCTTGGCCTTGGCCAGCACATTGCCTTTTGGCCCGCCTTGTTCCGACCACAGCACGGCATCGGTATAGGTGCCACCGGTGTCAATACCGAGGAACAGGGGTTTTGGCTTGGCGGTCATTTCTGGCGGTCCGGAATTCTGCTCCCCCGCCCTTAGCCGATACGGCCCGGCTGATAAAGGCGGGAGAGGTGGGCCAGTTTGACCTCGTCGCCGCTCATGCCCGCCAAACTTTGTAACGGTCACATTTTTTCATTGGTGCGTGGCCTGCCTTTGCGTGCACCATGCGCCGATCTCATCCCTTTCAGGACTTCGCCATGACCACGCTTCCCGGCATCGCCGACATCCATGCCGCCGCCGCGCGGCTCTCCGGCCTGATCGCCGAAACGACCTTGATCGAATCGCTGGAACTCAACAAACGCTTCGGCGGCCGCATCCTGTTCAAGCCGGAGACGCTGCAGCGCACCGGCTCGTTCAAGTTCCGCGGCGCCTACAACAAACTGTCTTCGCTGAGCGAAGAAGAGCGCAGCCGCGGCGTCGTCGCCTTCTCCTCCGGCAACCATGCTCAGGGCGTCGCCGCGGCGGCTGCCATGTTCGGCGTCAAGGCGGTCATTGCCATGCCGGCCGACGCGCCGGCGATGAAGATCGCCAATGTCCGCAAGATGGGCGCCGAAGTGGTGCCGTTCGACCGCTTTCGCGACGACCGCATGACGGTGGTGCGACCCTACATGGACAAGGGCATGGTGCTGGTGCCTCCTTTCGACGATCCGGCCATCATCGCCGGCCAGGGCACGATCGGTCTCGAACTGATGCGCCAGGCAAAAGCGCTCGGCGTCAGCCTCGATGCGGTCGTCATTCCCTGTGGAGGCGGCGGCCTGACGAGCGGCATTTCGATCGCCGTCAAGGATGCCTCGCCGGCCACGGCAGTCTGGGCCGTTGAGCCCGAGCATTTCGACGACACCCGCCGCTCGCTGATCGAGGGAAAAAGGGTCTCCAACGAGACTGGCCACAGCTCGATCTGCGATGCCATCCTCACCGCAGAGCCCGGTGCCATCACCTTCGAGATCAACCGCAAGAACCTCGCCGGCGCCATCGCCGTCTCCGACAAGGCGGCCGCACAGGCGGTGCGCGACGCCATGGCCCATCTCAAGCTGGTGGTCGAACCCGGCGGCTGCGTTGCGCTGGCGGCGCTCTCGTCAGGCGAGATCGAACTGTCGGGCAAATGCGTCGCCGTCGTGCTGTCAGGCGGCAATGTCGATTTCACCACCTATGCCGAGATCATGGCCGCGGCCTGAGAACCGATATGGCAGACGCTGAGATAAGGGCGGCTCTCGATCGCCATTGGGCTGCCTCCGATGCCAATGATCTTGAGACGGAGCATCAGATCTATCGCGAGGACGCGGTGCTCGATTATCCGCAATCAGGCGAGCGCATCAGCGGACGGCACAACATCCAGTCGTCGCGCGCCACGCAGCCCAACCGGAAGCGCTTTGCCGTGCGGCGGATCACCGGGTCAGGCGACCTCTGGATCACCGAATATGTCCTGACCTATGACGGGATTCCGTCCTATACGGTGAGCATCATGGAGTTCGTCGATGGCAAGGTGGTTCGCGAGACCCAGTATTTCGGCGATCCGTTCGAGCCGGGGCAGTCGCGCGCGCAATGGGTCGAACGGATACCTTGAAACACGGCGGCGGTAGCATGACCGGCCACCATCCGCTCGATCGTGCCGAACTGCCTGATGATACGGCCGATCTCGCCCGCTATCTCATCGGCAAGCTCGTGGTGCGGGAGCTGCCGGAAGGCATCGTCAGCGGCCGTATCGTCGAGACCGAGGCCTATGTCACCGGCGACGCCGCCGGGCACGGCTATCGCGGCATGACGCCGCGCAACCGTTCGATGTTTCTTGAGGCCGGGCACGCCTATGTCTATCTCGCCTATGGCGTCTCCTGGATGCTCAATGTTTCGAGCGAGGGGCCAGGGACCGGCACCGGTGTGCTGATCCGGGCGCTCGAACCGCTCGAAGGCATTGCCATCATGCGGCAGAACCGGGGCGTCGAACGCCTGCGCGACGTGGCGCGCGGGCCGGGACGGCTCGCCCAGGCATTGCGGATCGACCGTTCGCTGGACGGCCTCGATCTGTGCCGCCAAGGCCCGCTATGGCTGGCAGCCGACGAGCACGAGCCCGGCGACATCGGCCAAGGCATCCGCATCGGCATCACGAAGGATGCGGATCGCCCGCTGCGGTTCTATGTCAGGGGCAGTCCGTTCGTCAGCGGTCCGCGATCGCTCAATTCCTGAACGCTCAGTCGAGCGTGCGCCTGAACCGCACCAATGCGACGCCGGCAAACAAGGCCACGAACCCGACCAGCCAGGCGATCTCGCCCGCAACCGCCGGCAGTTCGGCGCCCTTCAGCATCACCGCGCGGGTGATGCGCAGAAAATGCGTCAGCGGAAAAATCTCGCCGAAGGTCTGCGCCCAGCCCGGCATGCCGCGATAGGGGAACATGAAGCCGGACAGCAGGATCGACGGCAGGAAAAAGAAGAAGGTCAGCTGCAGCGCCTGCATCTGCGTGCGGGCGATGGTCGAGATGGTGTAGCCAAGCAGCACCAGCGCCAGCACGAACACCAATACGGCTGTAAGCAGCAGCGACATGGAACCGGTGAAGGGGATGGCGAACAAGAGCTTCGACGCCGCCAGCACCACCACCACCTGGACGCCACCGACCACAAGATAGGGCAGCACCTTGCCCAGCATGATCTCGAACGGGCTGGACGGCATGGCGAGCAGGTTTTCCATCGTGCCGCGCTCGGTCTCGCGGGTCAGCGCGATCGAGGTCATCATCACCAGGGTCATCTGCAGGATGACGCCGAGCAGGCCGGGCACGATGTTGTATTGCGAGATGCCTTCCGGATTGTAGCGCTGGTGCACCACCACATCGAGCTGGCCCCTGGCGGCCTCACTCGCCGCCTCCTGCATGCCTTGCGCCCGAAGCAGCGCCTGGCTGGCCACTTTGCTTAGCGTCGAGATGGCGCCGCTGGCGGCGGCCGGGTCGGTGGCGTCGGCCTCGATGAGTATCTGCGGATTGTCGCCGCGCTCCACCCGGCGGCCGAAATCGGCCGGGATGGTGACGACGAAGGCGACATCGCCGCGCGCCATCAGGAATTCGGCAGCCTCGGCACTTTGCGCAACATGGTCGAAGCGGTAGTAGCCGGTCGTCTGCAGGGCCGCGACAATGGCGCGGGTGTAGGGGTCATTGCTGGTCGCCACCAGTGCGGCAGGCAGGCTTTTGGGATCGTTGTTGATGGCGTAGCCGAACAGCACCAGCTGCAAAAGCGGCACGCCCAGCATCATGGCGAAGGTGATGCGGTCGCGCCGCATCTGGATGAATTCCTTGATCAGCAGCGCACCGAGCCTGGCGAAGGAGAAGACGCTGTTCATGCCATATTGTCCTTCGAGCCGGACATGAACTGAATGAAGACGTCCTCGAGGCTGGTCTCGCCGGGTTTTACGCTGACGCCCTTGTGCTCCTTCTCGACATCGGCGAGCGCCTTTTCGAGCTTTGCCTTGTCGGAGCCGACGACATGCAGCGTCGCGCCGAACGGCGCCACCTGGTCGACGCCGGGCCGGTCCCTGAGTGCATCGGCGACCTGGTCGAGGCGCGGTCCCTGCAGCACGAAGGTGGTCAGACCGGCATTCGTCACCACCTCGTCCACCGTGCCGGTGGCCAGCATCTTGCCGTAGGAGATGTAGCTGATGCGGTGGCAGCGCTCGGCTTCGTCCATGTAGTGGGTGGACACCAGCACGGTCAGACCGCCGCTCGCCAGCCGGTGGATCTCGTCCCAGAATTCGCGCCGCGCCTTCGGATCGACGCCGGCGGTCGGCTCGTCGAGCAGCAGCAGCTTCGGCTTGTGCATGATGCAGGCGGCCAGTGCCAGCCGCTGCTTCCAGCCGCCCGACAGCGTGCCGGCGAGCTGGTTGCGGCGGCTCGTCAGGCCAAGCTCTTCCAGCGTTTTCGACACATGCTCCTCGACCGACTTCAGCCGGTAGAGCCGCGCCACGAATTCGAGATTCTCGCCGATCGTCAAATCCTCGTAGAACGAGAATTTCTGCGTCATGTAGCCGACTTCGCGCTTGATGCGGAGCGACTCGGTGCGGATGTTGAAACCCAGCACCCTACCTTCGCCCTCGTCGGGCGTCAGCAGGCCGCACATGATGCGGATGGTCGTCGTCTTGCCGGACCCGTTGGGCCCGAGAAAGCCGACGATCTCGCCCTCGGCCACCGTCATCGTCACATGGTCGACGACAGTCTTGTCGCCGAAACGCTTGACCAGGCCATGAACGTCGATGGCGTTCATTTTGCGGAGGCCGCCAGCTCGACATCGACGATCTGTCCCGGCTGCAGCGCTTGCGCCTTGCCCTCAGGCCGCGCCTCGACGAGGTAGACCAGCTTCTGCCGGTTCTCGAGCGAGTAGATCACCGGCGGGGTGAATTCCGGGTCGGGCGAGACATAGCTGACGCGCGCCTTCACCTCCGGCCCGCAGCCGTCGCAATGGACGACAAGCAGCGTGCCGACCTTGATCGACGAGAACGCACTTTCCGGGACATAGACGCTGAGCTTCACCGCACCGTCCGGCAACATCGAAATGACAGGCGCGGTCGGACCGGCGGTGTCGCCGGAATTGCGGATGACGTCATTGATGCGGCCGGGCGAAGGTGCCGCCAGCACGCGCTTCGACAACCGCCACTCAGCCTGTTCCAACGCCGACTGCGCCTGTTTGACCTGATTGTCTGCCGCCTTGATCGTTTCGGGACGCGCAGGCAGACCGCCGACGGCGAGGTTGGCCTGCGCCTGGCCGACCTGCGCATTGGCGGTCTCCAGCGTCGCGGCGGCCGTGTCGTAGTCGGCCTGCGTGCCGGCACCGCGCTTGAACAGGTCGGCGGCGCGGTCGTATTTGCGCTTGGCATCCGTGGCCTGGGCCTTGGCCATGTCGACCTCGGCCTTCAGCACCGCGATCTCCTCCGGCCGCTTGCCGATCTGCAGGTCGGCAAGCTGCGCCTGCGCCTGGGCGAGCGCGGCCTCTGCCTGGGCGACGGCGATTTTTGCGTCGGCGCTTTCGAGAGTCACCACCGGCGTGCCTGATACAACACGGTCGCCGCGCTTGACCGCGACGGTCTCGACCTGCGCCACTTCGATCGGCGCCAGCAAGACATAGTCGCCCTCGACATAGCCGACGGCAAGCGGCGCTGCCGGCGCGCAGGCGCCGAACAGCTGGGCCGCGAGCGGCAGGGAACAGAGAAAACTCATCGCTTGCCCTCCTTGCGGGCGACCGGATTTCGGGCCGCCAGTATGGCGCCAAGATTGCTTGTGACCGCCGCCACCACCTTGGCGGCTTCGGCGTTACCGATCTCGCGCCAGCCCATACGACGCATCACTGCTTCGCGGCCGATGCGGAAATAGATGACCTGGCCGATCAGCGTGAAGACCACGAGCTTGGTGGCCTCGCTTTCGGCCGGCTCGCCCGTCGCCTGTTCCCAGATCTGGCAGAGGCGGCGATGCGTCGGTTCGAACACCCCGTCATAGATGCGGTCGAGGGCGGCCGTCGGATGCGACAACTCTCTAAGTACGAATTGTACGATATCGCCCGCCTCCGGCCGGGCGACGATAAATCCTACCATCCGCTCCAATGCGGTCGAGAGCTGCGCCCGCGCCGTCTCTGAACTGGCTTGACCTTGCAGCTGCATGCCGCCGAGCGCCTGGCCAGCAACCGCCTGGATGGTCTCGACGATGTGGTCGGCGGCGGCCCCGCGGAGCCCTTCCTTGCCGCCGAAATGATAGGCGATGGAGCCGATGTTGGCCTTCGCCTCCGCCGCGATCTCGCGCGTCGAGGTGCCGTCGAAGCCCTGCCGCCCGAACAGTTTGAGCGCGGCCAGCACCAGTGCGGCGCGCGTCTGCTCGGCGGGCGATGTCTCCTGGCGGGGCATTTTGTCGGGCGCGGATTTGATCATGTCGGCCTCTTTAATCAATCGATTGATTAAAGTCAAATTGATTATCTACGGCCGCTTGCCATGTCGAGCCGCAGACGCTTTAGTGCGCGGCCATGGGCAAGGAAGTCGAACGCAAGTTCCTGGTCTCCAGCGCCGAATGGCTAGAAATGGCCGAGGCGAATATACGCATTCGCCAGTTCTACCTTGCCGCAGCACCTGGCCGCACCGTGCGCGTACGCATCAGCGACGGCAGTTCGGCGAAGCTGACGCTTAAATTCGGCAGCAAGATCCGCGAGCGCGACGAATACGAATATGAAATTCCTCTGACTGATGCCGAGGAGATGCTGGCCTTCGCCATCGGACATGTCATCGAGAAGACACGCCACCATGTTAGGCATCGCGGCTATCTCTACGAAGTCGATGTTTTCGGCGGGATCCTAGCCGGCCTTGTGGTGGCCGAACTGGAGACGCCGGAGGATGTACCTGACGAAATGCTGCCTGATTGGCTCGGCCGCGAAGTGACCGGCGAGCAGAGATTTTACAACGCGTCGCTCGCCCTAGAGCCGGATGATTTTAGGTCGGGTCGACCTAAAATCGGAATCCGGCTCTAAATCAAAAGAGATGGAGCATGATGTCGTCCGAAAACCGCTTCACCTTTTCGGCATCATGCTCTAGGGGGATTCCGGAGATCGCCGCATGAGCTTTCGCATCGATCCGCGCCTGCCGCTGACCGGCGAGGTCAGGCGTATCCTTGGCGAGGAGATCGGCAAGGCGCTTGCCCATCTGGCCGTCGCGCGCGACCAGCCGGAGCAGGCATTGCACAAATGCCGCAAGCGGCTGAAGAGCGCGCGCGCCTTGCTGCGGCTGGTCCGTTCCGGAAATGAAACATTCTGTCGGACTGAGAACCAATGCTACCGTCAGGTGGCGGCGCTGCTTGCCGGGCCGCGCGAGGCGACCGCGCTGGTCGAGACCGTCGACCGGCTGGCAGCCGCCTTTCCCGAGCAGGTTGCCGGCGGCGGCCTCGACAGCGTGCGCGACCGGCTTATCGCTCGCCAGCATGAAATGCATGCCGGGGCTGGTCTCGACGCCGCCATAGGCGCGGCCACGGCCGCCTGCGAGGAAGGCCTGATCCGGATCGAGCGGCTGCTGCTCCCCGATCTGCCTGAGCATGCAGCCGATGTGCTTGCGGAAGGCGCTCGCAAGACCTTGCGCCGGGCCAGGAAGGCGCTGGACCGGGCGGGATCGCGCGGCGAAGCAGAGGATTTCCACGATCTGCGCAAGGCTGCCAAGACCCACTCGATGCATTTGTCGCTGCTCGGCCGGCTGTGGCCGACGCCGATCAAGGTGCGGTGCAAGGCAGTTGATGAACTTGGCGAAAAACTCGGCGAACTGCACGACGTCTTCGTCATGCGCGTGTTGCTCGAGGCCGACGGTGAGCCGCTCGGCGATGCGCAGGACACAAGGCTTCTTGGCAAGCTTTTGAAGCGCTCGGAAAAAAGCCTGAAGAAGAGCTGCCTTGCCGGAGCGGCCGAGCTGTTCGGCGACAGCCCCAAGCGCTCGACGAAGAAACTCGCGCGCAATGCGCGCGACGACCTCGCCGGCCCGGCATCGTCGGAAGAGGTCCCGGTCGGTTGATCATGGCCGAGGACGTCACCTCGTGCTAGTCACACTTTGCCATGACCGCGCCGCGCGACACGCTTCTCGACCGCCTTGGCCGCTGGCTTGCCGGCCGGCTGCAGGACGAATCCTCCGGCTATGAGCCCTACACGCCGTCCGACGCCGAGACGTTGCGGCGCACGCTCGAGCCCGGCGACATCCTGCTCATCGAAGGCAACCAGAAGATCTCGGCGGCAATCAAATACCTGACACAGTCGACCTGGTCGCATGCGGCTTTCTATACCGGCGATGCCTTGTCCGAGCCGGAGGACGGATCGGAACGGCGTCGGCTGATCGAAGTCACGCTCGGCGAAGGCTGTGTCGCCGTGCCGCTGTCGCGCTACCGCACCTACAATACCCGTATCTGCCGGGCGAGCGGGCTGACCCCGGAAGACCGCGACCATGTCGTCGCCTTCATGATCGGCAAGCTCGGCCTGAAATACGATCTCAAGAACATTTTCGACATGCTGCGCTTTTTCCTGCCGACGCCACCGGTGCCGGTGCGCTGGCGCCGCCGCATGCTGGCTTTCGGTTCCGGCGATCCGACCCGCGCCATCTGCTCGACGCTGATCGCCGAAGCCTATGGCGAGATCCGCTACCCGATCCTGCCCGAGATCACCCGCGCGCCCGGCCGCGCCTCGGCGCAGTCGAACTATTCGCGCCGCGAAATCCTGCACATCCGCCACCACTCGCTCTACACGCCGCGCGACTTCGACCTGTCACCCTTCTTCCGCATCGTCAAACCGACGCTGGAATATGGTTTCGACTACCGGGCGGTGACCTGGGAGGACAAGGCAGGCACCGACGCCGCAGCCGCGAAGGCTGGCGCAATCGCCTCAGACACGTGATGGCTTCGGCCTGAGTCATGAGGTTCAGGCGTCTCACATGGCGGCCTGCATCACGCCGAAACCGCAATGGCGCCCTGGTTTTCGGCTCTGTGTTCGACCCAGATATGGACCGGTTCGTCCCGGCCGCGGATGCTCACCGGCCCATGATCGCGCGCATTCAACCGTGTCGTTGGCGATTCCGCCTTCGCGGCCTCGATCAGTCGTGACCCAAAGCAAATATTCGCCTGAAGCTCACGGCAGAGCGCCTGCAAACGGCTGGCGACGTTGACGGTGTCGCCCACCACCGCGAAGGACAGGTTGCGCTCGCTGCCGACCGCGCCGAGGACGACGGCGCCATATTGTGCACCGATCCGAACGTCCAGCGGCGGATATCCTCTGGACACACGCTGGACATTCCAGTCTTCGATAGCGGCGATCATCGCTTCAGCGCACCGGATGGCCCGGGTTGCGTCGTCATGGCTGGCTTGCGGAACCCCGAAGGTCGCCATGATGCAATCGCCGATATAGTTGTCGACGGTGCCATGGTGGTCGAAAACGACCTGCTCCATGCGACGGTGGAACTGACGCAGTAGTTCGAACACTGCTTCGGCCGGATGATCCTCGGAATAGTGTGTGAAGCCGACGATGTCGGCGAACAGCACCGCGATATCCTGCCGGCGGACCGGGCCGAAGGGCTCGTCATCCGTGGCGAGCTGGTCGACGACATTGGGCGAAAAATGCCGGGCGAGATTGGCGCGGGCGCGCTCCGCCTTGACATAGTCTTCCGACAGATGTCGGGAACGAGAGACGACCAGCGCCATGATCGCGCCGATAATCAGCACAACCAACACATTGGTCGCCTGCGCGAACGTATCGACGAAATTGGGGTTGAGATAGAGATTCAGTCGCTCTGTCAGCGGCAGCGAATAGAGGTTCGTTGCCGGAATGACGGTTCCCGCATGAAAAACCACCCATCCCACCCCGATCGTCCACGTCAAGGCCGCGAGCGCGCCGAGATAGAGCGCCAATCGTGTCGAAAGGGTCAGCGCGCCAAGGCATACGAAAATCAGCAGGAATTTGAAGCTGCCCTCGCGCAGTTGCATCGCGGCCGGCGCGACCTCGAGGGAAAACGGGTTGGGCGTTACCAGCAGAACGGTCAACAGAATGATGTCCAGCGTACCGACGAGGTAACCGATCCACCATGGCGCGTTGCGACGGCGCGCAAAGCGAAACTGGATCAGGCCGACGAGTTGGAACAGCGCGAGGCCCGCCAGCACGAAGAGCAGCGAGGCATCCCAGCGGCTGATCAAGGAAAAGAAGCAGGAGATCACGGCGAGCGATGCCGTGCGCGCCCAGAACTGCAATGCAGCACCCTGGCGTTCTGCCCGCTCCCGCAAATTTTTCAGGCGCGAATAGCGGCGAAGTTCAAGTGTTGGCGCGGTCGGCATAGGATCACTTCGATTTTGCGGGGACGGTCACGCATTCGGCAAACCCGCCCCGTACAGTCTGGCAAATCAGCGCGCGAACTCTATCATGAATGTGGCTTCATTTTTGAAGCACCTCCGGACTGGAGCGCGACAAGCTCAGCCGCCAGATGCAATCCTGCTCGGATGATGGCCCAGTCAGGCCGGCAACGGGCGGCGTCCCTTTGCCGGAGCGGTGGGCCGGTCGGACGCACCGGCATCCCTGGGGTGCGGGCCGATCGGCATGATCGCCGGAAACGGGGTTGCGCCAAAAGCAAACGTCCATTTGTAGCCGGTCAGCCCGTCTTCCGGCGTCGTGTGCTGGTCGTGATGGGCGAGCAGTTTGGCGCGCTCGGCCAGTTCCTCCGCCTCGCGCTTCACCATCTCCGCCGTCTCCGGCCGCATCCGCCTGGAGAAAGAGACGAAGGTCGCTTCCCGCTCCAGATGGGTGATCGCCCAGCCGATGAAATTCTTGTTTGTCATCTCGAACAGCGGCCTGAGCGGCCCTTCGAAATTCCACTGGATCGGTGTGTCGACCAGCAGCCGTGCCGACAGCCCGCCGCCCAATGCGATCAGGCCGAGCGCTTCGAGATCGCGCAGATAAAGGAACATCGAGGCTTCGCTCAAGCCTTGCGAGCGCATGACGCCTTCGGGCGTGAACTTCTCCGACAGCATGACGAAGATGAACAGCAGCGCCGGCCGTCCCGCGAGCTTGCGCTCGATCTCCGGCGCGATGCGATTGACCGGTCCCGGCCCCCGGTTCATCGACCCCAGCACGTTTTCCAGCTCGACGCCGGCGGCAGCGCAGATCCCGATGAGACGGTCGAGCTTGCAGTTGCGCTCGTGGAAGATGCGCTTCACCGTCGGCTCGGAAACGCCCATCCGCCCGGCAAGCTCACGATAGGTGACGCCCTTGGCCTTCAGCGTCCGCTTCAGCGCCTCGAAAATCAAGCCGTTCATGGAATGCACCTCTTTTGCGCCATTTCGTATCGGTTTCCGATACTAGCTCGAATCTTCCTTCCGGAAAAGTATCGAAACTCCTACCTCTCCGCCATCCATCACAGGAGACCTGGCCATGAAAACCCTCATCCCCTCTATTTGTCTCGCCGCCTTCGGTATCGCGCTCGTGCCTGCGGCCGAGGCCGCCGAACTCTGGCGCGCCTCGGGCTTCGAGCAACCCGAATCGGCGCTGTTCGATGCCGCCAACAATCGCATTATCGTCTCCAACATCGTCGGCAATCCCGGGGAGGCCGACGGCAACGGCTATCTCTCGGTGCTGTCGCTGGACGGCAAGGTCGTTAGCCGGCACTGGACCGCCGGCATGGATGCACCGAAGGGCTCGGCGATCTCTGGCGGCAAGCTCTACGTCGCCGACATCACCAAGGTGCGCATCGTCGATCTCGCCAGCGGCAAGCTCATCTCGACGATCGATGTGCCCGGCGCCGTTTTCCTCAATGACGTGACATCGGACAGTTCGGGCAAGGTTTATGTCACCGACATGCTGGCCGATGCGATCTACCGCATTGACGGCGACAAGCCGGAACTGTTCGTGAAGGATGCGAAGCTCGCCGCACCCAACGGCATCTTTGCCGATCGCGATCGGCTGATCGTGGCGTCCTGGGGCAAGGGCATCAAGCCGGACTTCAGCACTGCCGCGCCCGGGGGCCTGCTGTCGGTCGATCTCGCGACGAAAGCCGTGACGCCGCTGCCTGGCGCACAAAACTTTGCCGACCTCGACGGCGTCGTCGCCATCGGCGACAGCATCTACGCCACCGCCTTCATGACCGGCACGCTCTATCGGTACAAAGTCGGCGAGGCGCCGGAGGCTGTAGAGCAGTTCAAGCCGGGCAGCGCCGATATCGGCACAGACGGCACGCGGATTTTCGTGCCGCTGATGAACGAGGGCGAGATCGCGGTGCTGAGCCTGGACTGACGGCGCACATTTGCCGGCTCAGCCAACGGGCACGGCTTTGAGTTGCGCCCGCGCATCCTTGATCGAAGCGGCAAAGGTCACCAGCGGCCGCTTGACGCCGTGGTTGATCAGCATGCGCCGTGTCTGCGGCGAGGCGCCGGCGATGATGAAACGCACGCCGGCGCGTTTCGCCTTGTGCGCCGCGCCCTCGATGACATTGGCCGCGGTGGAATCGAAGAAGGGCACCGCCGAACAATCGAGGATGAAGTTCTTGCGCTGGTCGGCGATGCGGTCGAGCACCGTGCCGACAGTAGAGGCGGCGCCGAAGAAGAAGGCGCCGGAGATGCGATAGACGACGGTGTCGGCGTCGCTTGCCTCGCTTGCATCGTAGGCGCGGCCGCTGCTGTCGGCGACATCGTCCTGCACCAGCGGCAAATCCGCCTCCACGGCGATCGACTTGGCCATGCGGTCGATGAACAGGATCGAGCCTAGCGCGAAGCCGACGACGATGCCTTCGGTGAGGTCGCGGAAGACGACGATCAGGAAGGTTGCCATCAGCACCAGGGCATCGCCGCGCGAAGCGCGCAGCAACGTGGCGAAGGCCTGCTTCTCGAACATGTTCCAGCAGACAACCGCCAGCACCCCGGCAAGGGCGGCAAGCGGGATGTAGCTGGCCAGCGGTGCGGCCACCAGCATGAAGACCAGCAGAAAAAGCGAATGCAGCATGCCGGAAACCGGCCCATGCGCGCCGGCCCGCACATTGGTGGCGGTGCGGGCGATGGTGCCGGTGGTGCAGATGCCGCCGAACAGGGCAGACGCGATGTTGGCAAAGCCTTGCGCCACCAGTTCGCAATTGGAACGGTGACGCCGCCCGGTCATGCCATCGGCGACCACGGCCGAGAGCAGCGATTCGATGGCGCCGAGCAGCGCAAAAGCCACCGCATCCGGCAGCACCGCAATCGCCTTGTCGAGGTTGAGTCCCGGCAGTGCCGGCAACGGCAGGCTGCGCGGAATGCCGCCATAGCGGGTGCCGATCGTTTCCGCCGGCAGCGAAAGCAGCGCCACGACAAGGGAGGCCAGTCCGACGGCGATCAGCATGCCCGGCCAGCCGGGCCGCCAGCGCTTCACCCCGACGATGGTGGCGATGGTCAGCGCCGCCACCAGCGTTGCCGAGATATTGAGCGTGCCGGCCGCGTGGCCGATCGCCATCAGCTTCGGCAGCAGCGGCCCGGGCTCCGGCCCGGCAAGCCTCAGCCCGAACAGTTCCACGATCTGGCCGGAGAAGATGATGATCGAGATGCCGGCGGTGAAGCCGACCGTCACCGGGTAAGGGATGAATTTGATATAGGTTCCGAGCCGGAGATAGCCGATGGCGAGCAGGAAGATGCCGGCCATCATCGTCGCCAGCAGCAGTCCGTCGACGCCTTCGCGCTGCACCGTCGCCGCCACCAGCACGATGAAGGCGCCGGCCGGGCCGCCGATCTGGAAGCGGCTGCCGCCGAGCGCCGAGACGATGAAGCCGCCGACAATGGCGGTGAACAGGCCGCGCTCCGGCGTCACGCCCGAAGCAATCGCAATCGCCATCGACAGCGGCAACGCGACAATAGCGACGGTCAGCCCGGCCATGAAGTCGGCCTTGAACTGCGGCAGGCGGTAACCTTCGCGCCAGACCGTCACCAGCTTGGGCGTGAACAGCTCTGAAAATGTCGGCTTTGCCGACTTCTGGGCCGGTTGATGCACTGCCCGCCGGATCTGATCCATGGACTGCCTTCCGCTTGCGTGAAGGCGGCGGGATCGTCGGCAGGACTGTCGGCGGTCGCCGTCGCGACTATATGCCGGCTCAGCCTTGCGGGTTCGGCGGCGCGACCGGCTTGAGGCGCACGCCCCGGCCGCCGCGCTCGCTGGTCTGGTTCTCGCCGATGAGCTCCACCCCGGCCTCGTCGAGAGCCTGGATAACCTTCATCAGCGTATCGACCACACCCCTGACCACGCCGTCACTCGCTTCCATGCGCTGGATTGTCGGAAGCGAAACGCCGGCACGCTCGGCGAGTGTCTTCTGATCGATGCCGGCCAGCGCCCTCGCGGCGCGCATCTGGGCGGCAGTGATCATCGGTCGGAACCCCCGTCTGAGTCTGCGGAGACGACGTGTAATACAATCATAGTGATGTTTCAACCATCATAAAGCATACATGAAACATGATCTCCTCACAAAGCCGGATGCCGGGATACGGGATGAGCATGCTACGTTAACCGCCTTGGCTCTTATTGGCGGGGAAATATCAGTTGAAGATTTTCAGGACCTTGACGACGTCGGCAGCCTTGCTGTCGGCGGTTTTTCTGCTGGCAGGCTGCGGACACGGGCTGATCAACCGGCTGATTTGAATGTCGCTCCGGATCGTCAGTCTTCGGGCTCGTTGCCACCGGCCACCGCCTTGTTCCGCTGCAGCATTCGCGCCGCCAGCCAGCACAGCGTCGCCCAGGTGAAGCCGGCGCACCATCCCGCCAGCACGTCGGAAGGCCAGTGGACGCCGAGATAGACGCGGCTGACGCCGACCAGCAGCGTTACCAGCACCGCCAGGCTGAGGACATAGATTTTCGTCGTTCGTCCCGGCAGGAAGCGCGCTGCCAGCGAGCCCAGCGTGAGATAGGTCACCGCCGACAGCATGGCGTGGCCGCTGGGAAACGACAGCGACGTCTCGTTGGCCAGGTGCGAGACAAGATCGGGGCGCGGCCGGTCGATGCCGGCCTTGAGCAAGGTCGACAGCAGCTGCCCGCCAGCCACCGCGACAAAGATCAGCAGCGCCGTCCTCGGCCTACGGATCAGCAGGAGGTAGACGATCACCGCCGTTACGATCAGCACCAGCACGCTGGAGCTGCCGAGGCTGGTGATGTCGCGCATCGCGCCTTCCAGCCATGCCGGGCCGACGGGAACATCCGGCTGACCCACTTTTCGGAAAGCAAGCAGGATCTCAGTATCGAAAGCGTGCGGCGTGGTGGCCCGCGCCACCTCCATCAGTTCCTCGAAGCCCCACAGCCCGGCGGCTATCACCAGCCCGGCCAGCAGCACCGGAAATTCAAGCCAGTTGGTGAACGCACGCGGGGTCTTCATCGGATTACAGTCGCCCCTGCAGGTAAGGCCCGAGCGAGATCAGCACCACCGCCGCGATGGCCAGCACGATGCCGGTCGCCTGCAAGGCATTGACGCGTTCGCCGAAGAACACCAGCGCCACCACATTGACCGCCACCAGCTGGATCACCGCCGACAGGCTGAACGACACCGACATGCCGAACTCACGAACCAGCCGCAGCATCATCAGATTGCCCGCCGTATAGAGCGCCAGTGTCAGCACGATCTTGCCAAGGCTTGGCGCCAGCCCCCATTGCTTGGCCGCGATGGCCGCCAGCAGGAAGATCACCGTCGAAATGACGAGCTGCGCCAGTCCCCAGAAACTCACTTTTGTGCCTCGCTGTCCTTTGTGGCAGCTCTTGTTTCGCAAGCGTGGCGGCACGTCAAGCAGACTGCGGCGGAACAGGCCACGGCCGAGGTGCTGAATGAATGGCAGCGCGATCGCGGTCTGACTGCCACGCTCGGTCGGATTCGTGCAAACCCAGGCAGCTGCGCTCAAGCATTGGAAAAGAATGGACTTTTAAACATGGCGTCCTACGTCTTCTGGAGGAGAGTGCCATGCCAAAGTCCGTCTATGACCGTGGCCTGCTGAAACCCGACGACATCGCCAGGCTGCAACGCGTGTTCGACGAAGCCTGCCGCAGGCGCGACGTGCATCCCGATTCGGCGGAGGCGCGGGAGATCGCGCTGAACCTGCTTGCGCTGCACAATGCCGGCATGGTCGAGGAAGATATGCTTATGGAAACCGTGGGTTTCCGCCGGTTGGAGCCGAAATCAGCCTGAGGACCGCAAGGCGGCCTGGAGCAATTCCAGGAAAAGTGTGAAGCGGTTTTCCGTCCGGAATTGCGTAAAAATAAAGGCCTAGGAGCGGTTCGCCGTTTCCGTGAAACGGTGAAACGCTTTAGCCGGCGCGCTGCACGACGGCCACATTCATCTCTGCCCTCAGCCTGAAGCCGATGGACTCGTACAACCGGACCGCGCCGGCATTGCTGGCATAGGCATGCAGGTAGGGAACTTCGCCGCGCGCAAAAATTCGGTTGGCCACGAACACCGACAGCAGCCGGCCGAGGCCGCTGCCGCGAAATTCGGGATGCGAGCAGACGCCGCTGAGTTCGCTGTAGCCGGGCTGCTTCATGCGCTCGCCGGCCATCGCCGCCAGCCGGCCGTCGATCTTCACGCCCCAGAACTCGCCGAGGCTCAGCGCCTTGAGGGTGAACGGGCCGGGCTTGGTCAGTGACGCCAAAGCAAGCATCTCGGCCGCGTCGTCCTGCGTCAGCTGCTGCACACGCTCGTCCGACACGGAAGGCAATGGCGCCTCGGCAACCATCTGAACGCCGAAGGCGGTCACGGTCGCGGTCAGTTCCGGCGGCAGGGCAATGGGGTCCGCCTGGAGCATGAACACGCTCTCACCTGCAGGAATGAGGCTTGCGAGCGCCTGCAGGCTCTCAGCGTCGTCTGCCCCGGAAGCCGCGAAGGGGACGATCGAGGAGGGATAGCGCCTGGCGAGCCTGTCGCCATACGCAAAGATCCGATGCCGCGTGTCGAGCGCGCTCCAGACCGGACGATCGAGGACATGGCTCATGGCGCGACATCCTGTTTCACACGACGGTCGAGTGGGGCCGCCGCCAGGCCGTCCTCTATTGCCGAGAGTTGTTCGAGAAGCGGCCCTGCAAGGTCTTTGCACAAGTCGGCAACGGCGTTCTCGATGCGCGGCCAAACGTCCCGCTTCGCCACATCGACCAGGCGCTGGCCGTTCGCGGTCAGCGAGATCATCCTGCGGCGCTGGTCGTCGTTCGATGGCGCGGCCTCGACCAGCCCCAACTCGGCCAGCAGCGCCACGCTGCGCGTCACCCCCGGCTGGGTGATCCCCATTGACTGCGCCAGTTCGCCGACAGGCAGCGGCCCAAGCCGGTCGAGCGCGGCCAGCAGAGGATACTGGCTGGACTGCACCGGCACCTCCAGCCCATTGAGCATGCGCTGCGTATCGGCCTGCAACTGCTCGCCGATGCGCTTCAGCCTGCTGCCGAGGGTGAGATAGCCAAGGGATCGAATGATGTCTTCCATGGGTGGTCCGTCTCCTGGATAAGTATAACATGTTATATAATGATGCAATGAACGAGTTCAAGCGCCTGCTTTGGAGGTTGGCCGCAAGCATCTCAACTTCGTCGTCCTTGGGCGAAGCAGGAGCGAAGCTCCGTCGCGGAGACCCAGGGATCATGCCTTGGCCGTGGAAGCAGCGGAGCAGAACCTGCAACGCAGCGTAGTTCAGAAGTCACGGCATGGATCCTCGGGTCTGCGCCGTCGCTACGCTCCTTGCTTCGCCCGTGGATGACGACGGGATCGGCGTTTCAGCCAATCGCCAGGATATTCGATCCGTCTTGCAGATGCGTTGAACCACTAGTCCGCGCCATAGCAGCAGCCCGAAGTGCGCGGTGTTTCTCCGTCCAGAAGCGCTCGTCTACAACCCCTTGGCGATCTGACGGGCAATCGCTTCGGCCTGCAGGCCGGCGCTGTGAAAATAGCTGGTCAGACTTGGCCGCATGCCGATGAACCACAGGCCGGGCTGGCCGCTCGGGGTGCCGCCATTGGCCTTCGGCACGCCCTTGGCGTCGAGCACGCCGAGATCGCCCAGCATGGCCTCCAGGCCGGTGCGATAGCCGGTTGCCGCGATCACTACATCCGGCTCGAGCACCGTGCCGTCGTTCAGCCGCACGCCGGCGCCTTCGAAAGCCGCCACCGGCGCCACCACCGAAATCCGTCCGGCCTTCAGCGCTGCGACGGCGCCGTCGTCAATGGCAATAGCGATCTGCTCGACGCCGAGCCGGCTGGCGCCGCCCTTCGGCGCCGGCGGCAGGCCGAAGCGGGTGAGGTCGCCGAACACCAGCCGCTGCGTCGCGGCAATCGCGGCATCGGCAATCCACGTCGGCAGCATCGCCATGAAACCGCCGAAGCGCGCCACGGCGACCTTGCCGATCCGTTTCGGCATCAGCGACGGACCCTGCCTGGCTGACAAGCAGATGGCCTTTGTGTCGGCACGGGCGAGGTGGTTGAGCACGTCGAAGCCGGAATTTCCGGCCCCGACCACCAGCACGCTTTTGCCCACATAGTCCTGCGCTGTGCCGAAATCGGCGGCGTGGACAAGTTTGCCGGTGAAAGTCGCCTTGCCTTGCCAGTCCGGCGTCCATGGCAAGCGGTCGCGGCCGGTGGCGACGATGACATTGCGGGCGCTCAGCGTTTCCCGGCCCGTATGGACGAGCCAGCCATTGCCTCTGCGTCCGATCCGCTCGGCGGCGGTGCCGAATTCGACCCTTACGCCGCGCGCGCGGGCAAAATCCTCGAGATAACCGACGATGGCATCCTTGTTCGGAAAGGCGGCGGTGCGTGGCGGATAGGCAAGGCCGGGCAGGGCCGACAGCGCGCGATGCGTGTTGAGGGTCAGCTTCTCGTGCCGCCCTCGCCACGGTTCGGCGATCCGCGGCTCCTTTTCAAGCACGACGACCCGCACGCCGCGCCGGCCAAGCGCGTCGGCGGCCGCCAGCCCCGCCGCTCCGGCGCCGATGACGATAACCGTATAGTCGAGTCCTTTCGGCCCCGGGACGATAGGCATCGTTTCGCTTGTCGTAGCCGCCATTCGGTCGAGATTTCCTTTCAGGTGCGCCATGGGGACCCGTCCAATATGGCACGTCCCATATGGCACAGGGGCGATATGATCGATAATGAGGTCGCGTCAATGCGACTGATTCGAGGCCTTGGGGGCAAGCCTCTGTTTATCATCGGCACGCGGAAGCTCGACCATGCCCTCCTTGCGCATCTTTCTCGACAGACTGCTGGAGGGCGCCGCAGCCAAGGTGCCGCGCCAGGATTTTTCGCATGTCGAGCGGCTGGCGCTTGTCCGCCAGCACGGCGACTTCTCGCTGGCCTATTCGACCGCCGTGCAGCAAAAACTGTCCTATTTCGGCGACGCCGACGGCTACATCGCCTTCGGCACCAAGATGAAGCACCATTTCGCGCTAGGTGACCCGGTGGCCCATCCGGCCGATCGGTCCGACTATATCAGGCGCTTTGTCGAAGCCGCCGACAGCCCGTGGTTCGTGCAGATCGGCGAACCGACGGCGCGCGTGCTGTCCGGGCTCGGCTACCAGGTCAACCGTCTCGGCGTCGACACGCGGCTGGAACTGCCGGCTCACGATTTTTCCGGCAAGCGCAACGAAACCGTGCGCTATTCCGAACGCTGGCTCTTGAAGAAGGGGTTTTCCTTTGGCGAAGGAGCGGTCTATCTCGACGAGGTCCAGCGCCTGTCGCAGAACTGGCGGGCAGACCGCATCGTCAAGCGCTGGGAGATGGCGTTCCTCAACAGGCCCTTTGCCGATCATCTCGGCATCGATATGCGCCGTTTCGTGCTCTACAGCCCGGAAGGCGAGCTCGTCGCCCTGCTCGATTTCGATCCGATGTTCAGTGGCGGCAAGGTGATCGGCTACACCACCTCGTTCAAGCGCAAGCACATCGATGCCTCGCCGCATGCCGAAATCGGGCTGACCAAATTCGCCGTCGACCGGTTTCGCAATGAGGGCATTTCTGTCGTCACGCTCGGCCTGTCGCCGATGCTCGACGTCGGAGCCAACGGCTTTGCCGAATCGAGCTTCTGGCGCAACGCCTTCGAGCGGGCCTATGAGTCGCCCTGGGTCAACCGCAGCAAGTTCAACCTCAAGGGCCAGGCGGCGTTCAAGCGCCGCTTCCACGGCGTCGAGGAACCCACCTACATCGCCTTCCGCCAAGGCAGGCTGATCGAGATGCTGGGGTTGCTGCGCCTCATCAAGGCGATCTAGCAAGAAAACGCGACGCGCTTTAGAGCGGCAGGGTCAGTTGCGCAGCCGGTAGCCGGTGCGGAAGATCCAGGCGACGATGGCGATGCAGATGGCGAGGAACACCATCGTCATGCCCAGGCTGACGGCGACCGAGACATCGGACTTGCCGTAAAAGCTCCAGCGGAAACCGCTGATCAGGTAGACGACCGGGTTGAACAGCGTCACCGTGCGCCAGGTCTCGGGCAGCATGTTGATCGAATAGAAGCTGCCGCCGAGGAAGGTCAGCGGCGTGATGATCAACAGCGGCACCAGCTGCAATTGCTCGAAGCTTTTCGCCCATATGCCGATGATGAAGCCGAACAGGCTGAAGGTCACCGCCGTCAAGACAAGGAAGGCCAGCATCCAGAACGGATGCTGGATGGTGAGCGGCACGAACAGCGAGGCCGTCGCCAGGATGATCAAGCCGAGGATGATCGACTTGGTCGCGGCGCCGCCGACATAGGCGATGACGATCTCCAGATACGACACCGGCGCCGACAAGAGCTCGTAGATGGAGCCGACGAATTTCGGGAAATAGATGGCAAAGGAGGCGTTGGAGATCGACTGCGTCAACAGTGAGAGCATGATCAGGCCGGGCACGATGAAGGCGCCGTAGCTGATGCCGTCAATCTCGGTGATGCGCGAGCCGATGGCCGAGCCGAAGACGACGAAATAAAGCGATGTCGAGATCACCGGCGAGACGATGCTCTGCAGCACGGTGCGGAACGCACGCGCCATCTCGACCCGGTAGATCGCCCATACTGCTCGCCAATTCATGGCTCTTGCCTCAACAGATTGACGAAGATCTCCTCGAGCGAGCTGTTTTGCGTGTCCATGTCGCGAAACTGGATGCCGGCCGTCTCGAGTTCGCGCAGCAGCGATGCGACGCCGGGGCGTTCGCTCTGATTGTCATAGGTGTAGGTCAGCTGTGTGCCATCGCCCGACAGCTCCAAGGCGTAGTGCGAGAATGCATCGGGAATGGCGGTGAGCGGGTTGCGCAATTCCACGATCAGGCGCTTGCGGCCGAGCTTGCGCATCAGTTCGGCCTTGCCCTCGACCAGGATGATCTCGCCGCGGTTGATGACACCGACACGGTCGGCCATCGCCTCGGCCTCTTCGATATAGTGCGTTGTGAGGATGATGGTGACGCCATCGTCGCGCAGCCGCCGCACCATCGCCCACATGTCCTGGCGCAGTTCGACGTCGACGCCGGCCGTGGGTTCGTCGAGGAACAGGATGCGCGGCTCATGTGACAGCGCCTTTGCAATCATCAGCCGCCGCTTCATGCCGCCCGACAGCGTGATCGCCTTGGCGTCCTTCTTGTCCCACAACGACAGGTCGCGCAGCACCTTTTCGACGAAGCCCGGATTGGGCGCCTTGCCAAACAGGCCGCGGCTGTAGGTGACGGTTGCCCAGACGCTCTCGAACGCATCGATGGTCAACTCCTGCGGCACCAGCCCGATCAGGCTGCGCGCGGCGCGGTAGTCTCGGTTGATGTCGTGGCCGTCGACGGTCACCGTTCCCGACGAACGGTTGACGATGCCGCAGACGATCGAGATCAGCGTCGTCTTGCCGGCGCCGTTCGGCCCCAGCAGCGCGAAAATCTCGCCGCGTTCGATGTCGAGGTTGATTTCCTTCAGCGCCTTGAAGCCGGTGGCGTAGGTCTTGGTGACCCCGGCAATCGAAATGATGGAAGGCAAATTCGTGGAAGACATGAGGCCGAAAACGACTGTTTGAAAGAGGCGGGGATTATTATTGCGCTGAATGTCGGTGTGCAGGCTCGGAAGTCAATGCCGCTGCTGACAATTGTGGACAAACGTTCCCCTTTTGCCGTTTCGTATGGGGGTATCGGGGCACTGACGGATTGATCCCATCTGCTGCGACAACGCGCCCCGCGTGACGCCAAGCCGCTTTGACCGGACCGCATCCGCCGCCTATTCTGCGCCAACAAACAGCAGCCGGAGCCCGCATGGACCCGCTCATCCTGTCGCGAATGCAGTTCGGGGCGAATATCTCGTTCCACATCCTGTTTCCGACCATCACGATTGCGCTTGGCTGGGTGCTGCTGTTCTTCAAGCTCCGCTACAACGCCACCGGCGATTCCGCCTGGATGCGCGCTTATTTCACCTGGGTAAAGGTGTTCGCGCTGTCCTTCGCCATGGGCGTGGTCTCGGGCGTCACCATGAGCTTCCAGTTCGGCACCAACTGGCCGGGCTATATGGAGCATGTAGGCAACATCGCCGGGCCGCTGCTTGCCTACGAGATCCTCACCGCCTTCTTCCTCGAAGCGGCCTTCCTCGGCATCATGCTGTTCGGCTTCCGCCGCGTCTCCAACCGCGTCCACACGCTGGCGACGGTGTTGGTCGCCGGCGGCACCACGCTGTCGGCCTTCTGGATCATCGCGCTGAACTCCTGGATGCAGACGCCGGCCGGCTTCGAGATGATCGATGGCAAGGCGCATCCCGTCGACTGGTGGGCGATCGTCTTCAACCCGTCCATGCCCTACCGTCTGACGCATATGCTGCTTGCCTCCGGCCTGACGGTGTCGTTCCTGATCGCCGGCCTGTCGGCGCTGCGCTATCTCACCGGCGACCGGTCGGAATCGATGTGGAAGGCGCTGCGCACCGGCGTCTTCACCGCCGCCATCCTGATCCCGATCCAGATCTTCGCCGGCGACCAGCACGGGCTGAACACGCTGGAGCACCAGCCGCAGAAGATCGCCGCCATGGAGGCGAACTGGAACACCGGCCCCAACGTGCCGCTGGTGCTGTTTGCGCTGCCCGACGAGGCGGCGAAGGAAAACAAATTCGAGATCGCCATTCCCGACGGCGCCAGCCTGGTGCTGCGCCATTCCACCAGCGGTATCGTGCCGGGGCTCAACGACTATCCCGGCCTGCATCCGCCGGTCTTCCCGGTGTTCTGGGGCTTCCGCATCATGGTCGGCACCGGCATTTTGATGCTCATCGTCTCGTGGTCGGCGACCTTCTTCCTCAAGCGCCGCCACAGCCTGCCGAGGCCGCTGGCCATGCTGATGGTGCCGATGGCGCTGTCGGGCTGGCTGGCGACGCTGGCCGGCTGGTACACCACCGAAATCGGCCGCCAGCCCTGGCTGGTCACCGGCGTGCTGAAAACCGCCGACGCTATCGGCCCGGTCGCCGGCAGCCATGTCGCGCTGACGCTCGCCATCTATCTCATCCTCTATGTGCTTTTGCTGATCGCCTATCTCGGCGTGCTGGTGCACCTGGCGCTGAAGGCGGCCAAGGACGGCGACACCTCGCCGCTGCCGGGCGTGATGAAGACGGCGATGTCGCAACCGGCCGCAGCGGAGTGAGAATGGTCCGCGTAGCGGACGAAAAGCCAACGATTTGGTTTTTCGAATGACGAACGCCCGGAGCCATAGCGAAGGGCAGAACCGTTGATGAGAGGGATGACAGACCGATGACCTTCGACTGGCCAACCGCGCTGCCCCTGATCTTCGCCGGCCTGATGGGCCTCGCCATCCTGATCTACGTCATTCTCGACGGTTTCGATCTCGGCATCGGCATCCTGTTCTCGGTCGCCGAAGATGCCGAGCAGGACACGATGATCGCGGCAATAGGCCCGTTCTGGGATGCCAACGAGACCTGGCTGGTGCTGGCCGTCGGCCTGCTCCTGGTCGCCTTTCCGCTGGCGCATGGCGTCATCCTCACCGCGCTCTACATTCCGGTCTTCGTGCTTTTGGTTGGCCTCATCCTGCGCGGCGTCGCCTTCGATTTCCGCGCCAAGGTGCCCGCCGGCAAGAAGCATCGCTGGAACCGCATTTTCTTCCTCGGTTCCGTCATCGCCTCGGTGGCGCAAGGCTATATGCTCGGCGTCTATGTGCTTGGCCTCGATGTCGGTTTTGGTGGCATCGCTTTCGGCGCGCTGGTGGCGCTCTGCCTGTCGGCGGCCTATGCAGCGATGGGCGCGGCCTGGGTCATCTACAAGACCGAGGGCGAATTGCAGAGGAAGGCGGTGGCCTGGCTGCGCACGGCCCTTGTGCTGACCGCGCTCGGCATGGCGGCGGTGTCGCTGGCGACCCCATTCGCCAGCCCGCGCATCTTCGCCAAATGGTTCGTCTGGCCCGAAATGCTCTATCTGTCGCCGCTGCCGATCCTGTCGGCGCTGCTGTTCATGTGGCTATGGCGGCAGACCTTCCACCTGCCCAAGCCCGACGACCGCCATGCGCTGCGGCCGTTCCTGACGCTCGCCACCATCTTCGCGCTCGGCTTTGCCGGGCTTGCCTGGTCGTTCTACCCCTTCGTGGTGCCCGACAGGCTGACCATCTGGCAGGCGGCGTCGGCGACGGAAAGCCTGGCCATCATCCTCGCCGGCACCGTGGTCGTGCTGCCGGTGATCATCTTCTATTCGTTCTATGCGTATCGGGTGTTCGGCGGGAAGGCGACGGATCTGACGTATGATTGAAGGGCTCGCTAATCGCGGTTTGCGCGAGGCACCCCCCTCTGGCCTGCCGGCCATCTCCCCCTCAAGGGGGGAGATCAGCTCTCACTGCGGCCTTCGCCAACCTTGCAAGATGAGCACCGTCAGCGACGCTGCCAATCTCCCCCCTTGAGGGGGAGATGCCCGGAAGGGCAGAGGGGGGTGCTGTCCCGCTGGCGTCTCAGGTAGGGCGTCGCCGCTCTCTGCGTCCGGCCAAGTCCTATCGCCCCTCAGCTCTTCCCCGCCAGCACCAGCACCGGTTTCTCGCTGTACAACCCCGGGAACAGCGACTTCAAATTCGCCACCTTGGGCAGGTCGTTGTAGACGATGTAGGGGTAGGTCGGGTTCAGCGTCAAAAAGTCCTGGTGATATTCCTCGGCCGGATAGAAGGTTTTGCCCGTCTCCAGCGTGGTGACGATGGGCTTGGCAAACACTTTCGCCTGGTCGAGCTGGGCGATGTAGCTCTGGGCGATCTTCTGCTGCTCGCCATTCTCGGCAAAGATGGTCGAGCGGTACTGGGTGCCCGAGTCCGGGCCCTGGAAGTTCAACTGCGTCGGGTTGTGGGCGACCGAGAAATAGACCTGCAGCAGCTGGCCGTAGGTCACCTTGGACGGATCGTAGGTGATCTCGACCGATTCGGCGTGGCCGGTGCGGCCGCTGCCCACCGTTTCGTAGACGGCGTCATCCTTGGCGCCGCCGGTGTAGCCGGAGACGGCCTTGGTCACGCCCTTGACGTGCTGGAACACGCCCTGAACGCCCCAGAAGCAGCCGCCGGCGAAGATAGCCTTCTCGCTGCCGCTGGCGGCCTTTTCGTCCACTGCCGGCGGCGGGATCACCACCGCGTCCTCGGCCGAACGCGCCGGGCTCTGCCAGAAGGCAGCCGCCGCGGCGGCGACGATGAGCGCGGCAAGCGCGCTCTTGAAGATCGGCGTTCTCGTCCTTGCAATGCCGGTCATGTCTGATCTCCTTGATGGTGGCGAAGACTATACGACAGAACGTCCCGCCAGGTTTCTCAAATTGCCGTGCGCCGGCCCGGCCACTGTGCGGCCGGGCCATGGGATCAAGCCTTATTGCGCGGGCGCCATGGCGTCCGCCGGCTTCATCGCATCCGTTGCGGGTTTCATGGCGTCGGCCGGTTTCATGGCGTCGGTGGCGGGTTTCATCGCATTCGTCGCCATTGGGTCGGCTGGCTTCATGGCATCGGTCGCCGGCGCCATGGCATCGGTCGCGGGCTTCATCGCATCGGTTGCCATCGCCGGCTTCATGGCGTTGGTCGCTTCGTCGGCACGGGCGCCGGCGGCGAAGCCGATCATCGAAAGCGCAAAAGCGAGCACGGTAAGGGTCTTGGTCATGATGGTATTTCCTCCTTGAAGAGGGCGCGCGGATGCGGGCCCGGTTATGCCGCGCTAGCGGCGTTGCGTAGAAAAAGAAGATCAGTCGGCGGCTGCAGCCAGGATCGGCCCACCGCCGGGCGACTGCACCAGCACCGCGGTGCTCAAGCCGCCGGAGGCTGCCGGCAGCGGCAGTGTGGTGGCGTCGCCGCTCCAGCTGCCGAGTTTCTCCAGCGAGTGCACGACATTGGCATGCGGCAGCGTGCGCCCGGTATTCTCGCCGCGCGCCACCGGCACTTCGATGACGCCCTTGTTGTAGCGGACCAGCCAGACATCGGCGCGGCCGGCCGGCGCGGAACCGGCGCCGATGCTGATCTTGCCACCGTCGAGCGACAGCATCGGCCCCTTCGTGTGACCGCTCGCGGAAATCAGCTGCTCGATCTCGCCTGATGCCGCGCCCACCGCGTCGGCACCGCCATTGACCACGACCTGCGGCGTGAACGGGCCGGAGCGGCCGAGCGACGGCTCATAGCGCACCTGGCGCTGGGTGAACTCCTCGCGGCCGAAAATGTCTTTCCAGCCGAGATAGTCCCAGTAGGTGACGTTGAACGACAGCGCCAGAACGCCCGGCTCGTCCTTGACCTTGATCAGATTGGCATTGGCCGGCGGGCAGGACGAACAGCCCTGGCTGGTGAACAATTCGACCACGGTGAGCGGCTGGGCGAAGGCGGTGCCGCCAAGCATCATCAGCGCCGCACCTACGGCAGCCAGCATGCCGGCGCGTTTTGGGTTAAGTCCAGTCATCGGGGGTCTCCGTTGCGGCGGGTTCATCCCACACTTCGTCGCTGCCCGAGGCTTCGTTACATGGTTCACCGCTTCGTGATTGGGGGCGGACGCGTCGTTGCCTTCTCCCCTTGTGGGAGAAGGTGGATCGGCGCGAAGCGCCGAGACGGATGAGGGGTGTTCCAGCGGAGTGAGACGTTGGTTAATCTAACGTCATGCCACATCAGCCCGTCGCTCCTGCCAAACGAAACTTTGCCCGTTCGCTCCGACGTGAAGTGACGGAGGCGGAAGACAAACTGTGGCACGAACTACGTGACCGCAGGCTCGATCGGATCAAATTTCGGCGCCAAGTTCCTGTTGGAAAATACGTCGCCGATTTCGCTTGTCTTGAATCACTCCTCATCATCGAGATCGATGGGAGTCAGCATGCGGACTCAGAGTCAGACCAGGCCCGTAGAACGGAACTGGAGGCGAGAGGCTTTCGTGTGTTGCGCTTTTGGAACGACGATGTCCTGAAAGACATGGACAGCGTCTGCACCACGATAATCGCTTATGTAAGGGATGTCAGTTTGCAGCCATGGCGGTGAAAGAACGTCGGCGTCAAGCTGGAACACCCCTCATCCGTCTCGGCGCTGCGCGCCGATCCACCTTCTCCCACAAGGGGAGAAGGCAAGGGCACCACCGCCCGCTTGCCCCTGCAACCCGCCCCTGCTAAAGCGCGCGCCATGAGCACGCCTCTCGACCACATCCGCAATTTCTCCATCGTCGCCCATATCGACCATGGCAAATCCACGCTTGCCGACCGGCTGATCCAGTCCACCGGCGGGCTGGAGCTGCGCGACATGAAGGAGCAGGTGCTGGACTCGATGGACATCGAGCGCGAGCGCGGCATCACCATCAAGGCGCAGACGGTGCGGCTGAAATACCGCGCCAACAATGGCGAGGACTATATCCTCAACCTCATCGACACGCCCGGCCATGTCGACTTCGCCTATGAAGTGTCGCGCTCGCTCGCCGCCTGCGAGGGCTCGCTGCTGGTCGTCGACGCCTCGCAGGGTGTCGAGGCGCAGACGCTGGCCAATGTCTACCAGGCCATCGACAACAACCACGAGATCGTCGTGGTGCTGAACAAGGTCGACCTGCCGGCCGCCGAGCCCGAGCGCATCCGCGAGCAGGTCGAGGAAGTCATCGGCATCGACGCCTCCAACGCCGTGCTGATCTCGGCCAAGACCGGCCTCGGCATTCCCGATGTGCTGGAGGCAATCGTCCACCAATTGCCGCCGCCGCGCGAAGGCGATGCGTCAGCACCGCTGAAAGCCATGCTGGTCGACAGCTGGTACGACGTCTATCTCGGCGTCATCGTGCTGGTGCGCATCATCGACGGCGTGCTGAAGAAGGGCGCGACCATCCGCATGATGGGCACCGGCGCAAAGCATCTGGTCGAGCGCACCGGCGTGTTCACGCCCGCCCGCATCAATGTCGACGAGCTCGGCCCCGGCGAGTTCGGCTTCTTCACCGGCTCGATCAAGGAAGTGGCCGACACCCGCGTCGGCGACACCATCACCGAGGACAAGCGCCAGACCGCGCATGCTTTGCCCGGCTTCAAGCCGGCGCAGCCGGTGGTGTTTTGCGGCCTGTTCCCGGTCGACGCCGCCGATTTCGAGGATCTGCGCGCCGCCGTCGGCAAATTGCGCCTCAACGACGCCAGCTTCTCCTACGAAATGGAGACCAGTGCCGCGCTCGGCTTCGGCTATCGCTGCGGCTTCCTTGGCCTTTTGCATCTGGAGATCATCCAGGAGCGGCTGGAGCGCGAGTTCAACCTCGACCTCATTGCCACGGCGCCGAGCGTCGTCTACCGGCTGCTGCTCAATGACGGCTCGGTTAAGGAGTTGCACAACCCCGCCGACATGCCCGACGTGGTGAAAATCTCGGCCATCGAGGAGCCGTGGATTCGCGCCACCATCCTGACCCCCGACGACTATCTCGGCGGCATCCTGAAGCTCTGCCAGGACCGGCGCGGCATCCAGGCCGACCTGTCCTATGTCGGCAAGCGCGCCATGCTGATCTACGATCTGCCGCTCAACGAAGTCGTCTTCGATTTCTACGACCGGCTGAAGTCGATCTCCAAGGGCTACGCCTCCTTCGACTATCATCTGACCGACTACAAGGAAGGCGACCTGGTGAAGATGTCGATCCTGGTCAATGAGGAGCCGGTCGACGCGCTGTCCATGCTGGTCCACCGCACCGCGGCGGAAAAGCGCGGCCGGCAGATGTGCGAGAAGCTCAAGGAGCTGATCCCGAACCACCTGTTCAAGATTCCGATCCAGGCCGCCATCGGCGGCAAGGTCATCGCCCGCGAAACCATCTCGGCGCTGCGCAAGGACGTCACCGCGAAGTGCTACGGCGGCGACGTGTCCCGCAAGCGCAAGCTGCTGGACAAGCAGAAAGAGGGCAAGAAGCGGATGCGCCAGTTCGGGAAGGTGGATATCCCGCAGGAGGCGTTTATTCAGGCCTTGAAGATGGGGGATTGAGAAGCTTGCGTCGCTTGGGAGCGCATGATTATAATAAGGAGCTCACTGTCCGGAGAGTTTTGTGGAAACGAAGTCCAGCCTGACACTATTACTACGTCACTAAGAAAAACGACATCCGAGCGATGAGTGTTTGATAATAGTTTTTGTAGCATTTCATTGTAGGCCGGCTTCCAGTGCGTCTCCTTTTTTTCTGACAGATACATGCTGTCTCGCCGAGAACGCCTGTCTGTCGGAAAAAATCCATAGATACTGGTTGGCGAAATCTCTGCAATCCTGCTACGGAATGCCGCGTTGGATACACCAAACAAAGTCGGTCCGCAGCCCACAGCGTCAAGCAAACCTTTTAGCTTGGCGGACCGAAGATAATCTAAGAGCGCGTCTCTAGGCATTATCAATGAGGCAGCGAACCTATTGCACCAGCGCTCGATCTCGACATTTCGAGATACTTTTTTAGGCTTCTGCGACCGTGCATAGACGGCTGCCTGCTCACGCACAAAGAAATGGCCAATTTCGTGCGCCAAAGTGAATTTCTTTCTAAGTGGATGGGCTCCTCGTCTCAACATAATTTGGGCCCCGCGGATGCCCAAATCAAAGAATAGCCCCTCCCCATCTAGGTCGTCCTCGACAACCTCTAATCCAGATATGCGCGACGCAACCAAATTAACATCTATGGGCAAGCCTCGAATGCCAGATGTTCTCAGGACATCATCCGCTGTATAATCGGGATCTGGTAGGTCAATCATTTAATATTATCTGCAATCCTATGGAGAAGCGCTCTAAGAAGTTTTTTATGGTCATCCTCCGACACGGTGGTTCGGGCAGCCTCCCGCCCCTCCGTCCATGCCTTTAGTTGAATGTAAACCTGCTGAACAAAGTTTGGCTCAACGATTTCCGAAACCGTCGTTTTCAATATCGTGGCGATTTCTCTGAGCTCAACCAAGCTCGGGTTGCTCTCTAGGTCACTTTTGGACTCGATTTCTGCAATCCGTCTCTCGGTCATTTTGTGAGAAGCCTTTGCTACCTCTGCTCTCGTGAGATTCTGCGTCTGCCGTATCTCCAAGATCTTTTGCCCAACCACGTTAACCTTATAATTTGTAAATGAAAGCTTTCTCTCCTCAAGCAGAGGGCGTATGTCGAATAATACGTTCTCCAATTTACTCTGAAGATCGTCGAATGATCTATAGTTAACCTCCATCAAAAGCGACGGGATGCCGAGAACCATCCTGCTTACCTTCACCTTGTCGGGCGCGACAAGTATTATGGGAAGTAATGCTGAGCGAGCAAATTCCAGCTCTTCGCCGGAGCCTGTGCTTGGATGATGACAGAGATGGATCAGCAGGTCTGATTCCAGTACATGTGATTTGTCGTTGGTGTAAACATCGCTTGAAAGAACATTGGAATGAAGAACGGGATCGGTAGACTTCCGTGGCTCAAAAAGCGCGATGTCCTGCTTCGAGCAGATCTCCGATATTAGTTCGGAGATTGAAAAGATGTTCTCTCGCTCCTGCTCGTTTAAACCGGTCAGTGCGCTAGCCAAATATGCGCTCAGAGGAAGCGGGGAGGGAGAGGACTGAAAAAGGCTTAGTTGGGTTTGATCGGTATCGGGCGCCCGTAGCTCTCTATCTGACATGGGGAATCCTGTCGTGTCAGCCTGAGAAGCCTTCAGATCTCTTGAAGAGATCGGCACTTTGGTGTCTTTGCTGGCGGCCAGAGCGTTTCGAGCACTTTTAAGGGTCAGTCGACGGTCTGCCATGTCTCACCTCATTAAGGAAATATGATACGGGCTTTTTTAATGGCCGCCAAATCACGAACGGCGATCTGAACGTGGCTCCTGTTGAAAAGTGCAGAGTTGGGGAATATCGCCGAACCTTCAGTAAATGCCCCGCGGATCCCAGCGATCTCAATCCCCGAGGCCTTCAGCACGTCGACAGCATAATTTAGCACAGCGCGGTCAAGCCTATGAGCCCCCCCTTTTTGAGTAGGTAGAGCAGTGCCCTCTGCTTTCAGTTTGGCCACATACTGATCGTGAACCTCTGCCAACCAATTCGTCCATTCGATATCCAGTAAGTCTAGAAAGTTGGTCAAATCGATGCTCGCTTCGACGACTGCGGCGTCATCGTTGTATCGTGAAATTGCCCATTCTCGAGCACGTTGAGGAGCATCTTGGAAGAAGTAGACACCGTCTCCGAGCCAATCTTCAGGCTTTGAACTTGGGTGGAAACCATCGCGTATTATGCTCCCGGCCGCCGCGAGGCTTGTCCCGTGTTGACCTATCGCTGTAACTGCCATCGATACGTTCGATTCTTATTCGGAACGAAAATATTCTATAACCATGGCCTCCGCTCGAAATAAAAGCAATTGCTTAAGCATCTCTATGAGAAAGCCGTCGCGTCTTCCAAGGGTGCTACGACTTTGCGATCGACAGCATTGCGCTTGTGGTCGCCACGGCGGGGCTAGAGGCCCCCCTATGTCGGCGGCATCTCGCTGTGGGCGGCAACGCTCGTCCTGATCGGCGCGGCGAACACGTTTGCGCTGTGGATGCGGCTCACCGGCGCGCCATCCTGTTTGTCGTGACGGTGGGCATGGTGGGGCGCGCCCTTGCTGCCCACCTCGGCGCCGCTGCCCGCCGCCGGCTATCCGTTCCTGGTGCTGACGTTTGCCGGCTGGATCTGGACGTTGCTGAAGTCGCCGAGGTGATTGACGCGATCCGGCGGCTGGCTCCGCATGTGAAGGTGGGGCGCTGACTTTTCCTTCCCCCCTTGTGGGGGAAGGTGGATCGGCGCGATAGCGCCGAGCCGGATGAGGGGTGTTCCAGCGGAGTGAGACGCTTGCGTTCCCTGGAACACCCCTCATCCGACCTCGCTTCGCGAGGCCACCTTCTCCCACAGGGGGAGAAGGGAAGATGGCGCTTCTTCCCCGACCATGCGAGCGTGCGTCTCCGATTCGGAAACCCGCCGCCATGCTCCGCCTCACCCTTGCCGCCCTTCTCATCGCCACCCCGGCGCATGCCGCCGATATGGCGTTCTTCGTCAAGAATTTGCGCAAGCAGGCGGTGGCGGTGGAGCTGTTCAGCCGTGACCGCAAGATGTCGTGGCCGGGCGGCGACCAGGTGTTTCTGATCGAGCCGAACTCGCAGAAATCGGTGCCGATCTCGTGCAATCCGGGCGAGAACATCTGCTACGGCGCCTGGGTGAATGGCAATGATGCGATTTCGGCCGGGGTGGGGCCGGATAATGACCAGCCTTGCGATACATGCTGTTTCATCTGCGTGGAGAAGACGACGGAGACGATCGATCTGGTTGAGTGAGGGGCGGGGCGCCGAAGCTGCTGATCTCCCCCCTCGTGGGGGAGATGTCCGGCAGGACAGAGGGNCCCCCCTCTGCCTTGCCAGGCATCTCCCCCACGAGGGGGGAGATCAGCAGCTCCACCAACCTCTCCCAATCCCCAAAATCAGTCACGCCCCGCCCTTCAATCTCCGCCGCCATCATGCGATGCTGATTCCCTCGGCCGGGGGGCCGATTTGCCTCGGGGGTTTCAATGTCTTTCACCATCACGCGCCGCGTCGTCGTCGCGCTCTCGCTTGCCGCGCTGTTTGCGCCGGCCGCTCACGCCGCCGACATCACCTTCGCCGTCAAGAACAGCCATCCCAACGCCATGCGCCTCGAGCTCTACAGCCAGGACCGCGACTATGTCTGGCCGGGCAATGACAAGGATTTCTATCTCGACGATGGCGAGACCAAGCAGATCCCGGTGTCCTGCGACGAAGGCGAGTCCATCTGCTACGGCGCCTGGGTCGATGGCGACGAGGGAACCTATTGGGGCGTCGGCCCCAACAACAAGGAAAGATGCGAGGATTGCTGCTACACCTGCAATGGCGGCGAGACGGAAGAGATTGAACTGACGCCGTAGGGCGGGCGAAGCTGCTAATCTCCCCCCTCGAGGGGGAGATGTCGCCGAAGGCGACAGAGGGGGTCGCCGCGCGTGAAGCGCTAGCCCTCCATCTGCCGCGCAGGACGTCGAGCCCGGTCGGACCGACCCCCTCTGCCTTGCCAGGCATCTCCCCCTCAAGGGGGGAGATCAGATGTCGCTTCGGCTTTCGCCAATTATCCCAGCAACGCCCTCTGCCGCTTCGGCCCGCCCGCCTTGCGCCAGGAATTGAACCGGTGCGTCGCGGCGGCAAACGAGATCTTCATCTGCTGGGCGACCGAGTAGCGCGACTTGCCTTCGTCGAACAGGCGGTAGCAGCACTCGACGCCCTCCTCGGTCAGCTTGCCGTCGGGCGCCTTGTTGTGCGGATTGGCGGGGTCGAATTTCTCGACCTGCTGTTCGACCAGGCCTTTCAGCCGCTGCAAATCGGCCTCGATGCTGGCGATAAGATCAAGGACGGGTTTCGGATCGAAGTGGTCGTGCGGCTTTGCCGTCATCTTGCTCATGCCTTTCGCTTGCGTATCGCGACCGATATAGGCGAACATTTGCCGATAATGAAGGGCGCGTTGCAATCCGGCGCTTCAACATTTCTTGACTGGTGATTGACCGCGGAGACTGCAGCGCCTAGTTTAGAATTGTTCTAAACTGGGGTGAATTTCTCATGCTTTCCCGTGTCTTCGGTTTCGGCCGCCGTCCTTTCGAAACGCTGTCGGAACAGGAGATCCTGGCCCTGGCAATTTCGTCCGAAGAGGATGACGGGCGCATCTACCGCGCCTATGCCGACGGGCTGGCGGACAGTTTTCCGCAATCGGCGAAAGTGTTCGAGGCGATGGCGGCGGAGGAGGACGGCCATCGCGATTCCCTGATCGAGCTCTACCGCAAGCGTTTCGGCGAGCGCATTCCGCTGCTGCGCCGCGAGCACGTGAAAGGCTATTACGAGCGCAAGCCCGACTGGCTGGTGCGGCCGCTCGGCATCGAGCATGTGCGGCGTCAAGCCGAAGCGATGGAGCAGCAGGCCTATCGCTTCTATGTCGAGGCGGCCAAGCGCACCAGCGATGCCTCGACGCGGAAACTGCTCGGCGACCTGGCCGCGGCCGAGCAAAGCCATGAGAATTCGGCGCACCGGCTGGAGCAGAAACTTGTGCCGGGCGAGGTCAAGGACGAGGAAGCCAGCGCCGAGCAGCGCCAGTTCATCCTGACCTATGTGCAGCCGGGACTGGCCGGGCTGATGGATGGCTCGGTGTCGACACTGGCGCCGATCTTTGCCGCCGCGTTTGCCACGCACGACACCTGGCAGACGCTGCTGGTCGGCCTCGCCGCCTCGATCGGCGCCGGCATCTCGATGGGCTTTACCGAAGTCGCTTCCGACGATGGCAAATTGTCAGGGCGTGGCTCGCCGATCAAGCGCGGCCTGACTGTCGGCATCATGACGACGCTGGGTGGGCTGGGCCACGCGCTGCCTTACATCATCCCGCATTTCTGGACGGCGACGGCGGTGGCGGCCGTCGTGGTGTTCTTCGAATTGTGGGCGATCGCCTTCGTGCAGAACCGCTACATGCAGACCCCGTTCCTGCGCGCGGCGTTTCAGGTGGTGCTGGGTGGGGCGCTGGTGTTTGCGGCCGGGGTGCTGATCGGGAATGCGTGAGCGCCAAGCGCCCCCTCACCCAGCCTCCGCTTCGCTCGGCTGACCTCTCCCCGAGGGGAGAGGAGATTTTCGAAGCCTGCGCCAGTCTCTTCTCCCCAGCGGGGAGAAGGTGGCCGCGAAGCGGCCGGATGAGGGGGCCTGGCGCGACGCCGATACCTAGTCACCCATTCACCGCCCTGCTATCCTCTGGCGCCTCGTCCCTCTCCGTCAGCCCGTAATCCCGCACCACATGCGCAATGCGCAGCCGGTAGCCGGCAAATATTCCGCCGCGGCCCGCATGCTGCGCCTGCCGGTGCTCTTCCGTGTTGCGCCAGGCTTTCACCGCTTCCTCGTCGCGCCAGAAGGACAGTGACAGGACCCGGTTGGGATCGCCCAGGCTCTGGAAGCGCTCGATCGAGATGAAACCGTCTATGCCGTCGAGCAGCGGCCGCAGTTCGGCAGCGATGCCGAGATAGGCATCGCGCTTTCCCTCAGCCGGTTGCACCTCGAAGATGACAGCGATCATATCTCCTCCTTGACCGCGGTCTGGAACAGCTGCCGCGGTCCATGCGGCCCCGACACCAGCTTCAGGAAGATGCGGTCCTCTTTCAAGATGAACTTTTCGCGGCGGGCGAATTCGTAATTGGCCTTGCCCGCCGGATCCGCGGCGAGACGGGCGCGATATGCTTCGTAGGCGGCGAGGCTGTCGATGCTGTAGGCGGCGTAGGCGGTGGTGGCCGAGCCCTCATGCGGGGCGTAGTAGCCGATCAGATCGGCGCCGCAGCGCGGGATCGCCTGGCCCCAGGCCTTGGCATATTGCTCGAAGGCCGGCTTGCCGAACGGGTCGATCTCATAGCGGATGAAGCAGGTGATGGTCATCGTGATCTCCTTGGGTTTCGCATCGATAGTTCGAGCGGCGTTGAAACGTTGTGCCGCAGGGTCTGCTAAGCAAAAGCGCTGGCGGTCAGGCCTGCCAGAAGGATTTTGCGCATTCGCGGCGCACATCCTCACGGGTCAGGCCGAGATCGCGCAGCAGATGGTCGTCGATCTCCGCGAGGCCGAGCCGCTGCAGGTGGCGGTCGTACCAGCGGGCGAGCAGCCGCCGTTGCAGCCAGGTGACGAATGGAAAAGGCCGGCGGCTGGCGAGTGGGGCGGAAGCGGT
This sequence comes from Mesorhizobium sp. LNJC394B00, assembly GCF_000502555.1. Taxonomy (NCBI): domain Bacteria; kingdom Pseudomonadati; phylum Pseudomonadota; class Alphaproteobacteria; order Hyphomicrobiales; family Phyllobacteriaceae; genus Mesorhizobium; species Mesorhizobium sp. LNJC394B00. The sequence continues at coordinate 6,843 of NZ_AYWH01000003.1, read as the reverse complement.
TGGCATCGGCGTTCTCCTTGATCCCGCCCGACAATAATGCTTACCTGACGAGAATGCTTCGATGGAGACCTAACCATGCGTGAAGGACCCGACATTGCCCGCATCGCCAGCCTGGTCGGCGATCCGGCGCGGGCAAACATGCTGAATGCGCTGATGGGCGGCACGGCTTTGACGGCCAGCGAACTGGCGCTGGAGGCCGGCGTCTCGCTGCCGACGGCGTCCTCGCATCTGTCGAAACTGATGGAGGGCGGGCTTTTAACTTTGGCCAGCCAGGGACGGCATCGCTATTACGGCCTCGCAGGGCCGCAGGTGGCCGGCATGATCGAGGCGATCACCGGGGTGGCCGAAGCGGTCGGCCCCAAGCGGGTGCGGCCCGGCCCGCGCGACGGCGCCATGCGCGTCGCCCGTGTCTGCTACGACCACCTCGCCGGCGAACATGCGGTGGCGATGCTCGACCGCCTCGTCGCGCGCGGCATCCTGTTGCGCGACGACAATGAGATGAGGCTGGGGCCAGCAGCAGCCTCGCATTTTTCGGCCATCGGCATCGACGTCGGCGCCAAGCCGCGCCGGCCGGTCTGCCGCGCCTGCCTCGACTGGAGCGTGCGCCGCTCGCACCTCGCGGGAACGCTGGGCGCGGCGATCCTCGACAAGATCCTGTCGGAAAAATGGGCGCGGCGGGAGAAGGATAGCCGCGCGGTGGTGTTTTCACCGCCGGGGAAGCAGGCGTTCGAGCGGGTGTTTTTGGCCTAGAGGTTCGGCGGCGCTAATTGGGCGACGCTGGCGGGACAGCACCCCCCTCTGGCCTGCCGGCCAGAGGGGGGTGTGACGGAACGCTTGCGTAGCAGGTGAGGCGCGCGACGCTCACCCCCGCTTCAGCACCTTCCCCTGCTTGAAAAAGTCCACCCACGGATCGGCCTCCGCTAGTTCCTTCAGCGTCGTCTTGCCCCCGATCGGGAAGGAATTCGGCGCCAACCCTTTTTCAACCTCCGCCCAGGTCACCGGGATCGACACCGTCGCGCCCTTCTTGGCGCGGGAAGAGTAAGGCGCGACGGTGGTCGAGCCCCTGCCGTTGCGGAGATAGTCGACGAAGATTTTTCCCGTGCGCGCCTTTTTCGACAGCGTCGCCGTGTAGCGGTCGGGCGCGGCCTGCTCCAGCGCCTTGGCGAAATCATGGGAGAAGGTTTTGACTTCCTCCCAATCCGCCGAGGGTTTCAGCGGCACCAGCACGTGATAGCCTTTGCCGCCTGACGGCTTGACGAAGTTCGGCAGCGACAGGTCGTCAAGCTTGCCTCTGATGTCGAGTGCGGCCTCGCGCACCGCCTTGACGTCGACGCCTTCATCGGGATCGAGATCGAAGATGATCTGATCCGGCTTTTCCAGCTCCTCGATCTTGCAGCCCCAGATGTGGACCTCGACCACGCCATACTGGACCAAGGCGGCAAGGCCGTCGAACTCGCGGATGAACAGGATTTCCTCGCCATCGGTTGGATCCTTCATCCGGGCGATCTTGTCGCTCATGCCGGCCGAAGCATGTTTCTGGAAGAAGCGCGGACCGCCGATGCCGTCCGGCGCCCTGACCAGGCTGAGCGGCCGGTTGACGACGAACTGCTCCATGCGCGGCCAGACCAGCGCATAGTGCTCAAGCAAAGCCTGCTTGGATATTTTTTCCTCGGGCCACAGCAGCTTGTCGGGATGGGATAGTTTTACGCTGGTCGTGATCGTCGCGGGCGCCTTAGCCCCGGCGGCCTTGCCGGCGCCGCTTGCCGCCGGCTTTGCCTTGTTCGCAGCCTTCGATGGCTTTTCCTGCACGACTTCCTCCGCCGGCTTGTCCTCGCGCAGTCCCTGGAACGACGCGTGGCGTATTATACGGTCCGAGGTCCAGCTGCGGAACTCCACTTCGCCGACAAGTTCGGGCCTGACCCAGACCAGACCCTTGCCCTTCGGCACCGCGGCGGCAAACGGCGAGGCGTCTGCCTTCAGCGCATCGAGTTTTTTCTTCAAATCGGTGGCGCTCCTGGCTGTGAAGCCCGTGCCGACGCGGCCGGCGTAGTGGAGCTTGCCGCCCTCGTGGTAGCCGACCAGCAGCGAACGCAGGCCGCGGCCGGTCTTGTCCGAGGGCAGATACCCGCCGATGACGAATTCCTGGCGGGCCGTGCATTTCGATTTCACCCAGCCTGGGCCACGGCCGCTGCGGTAGGGCGCATCGGCGCGCTTGGAGACGATGCCTTCGAGGCCCATGCGGCAGGCGTGCTGCAGCATGATCTTGCCGGGCTCGGCGAAATGGTCGCTGAAGCGAACAGCGGCATTTTCGGCCGTCTCGCCGAGCAGCTCCTGCAGCGCCTGCTTGCGCTCGACCAGCGGCTCGCGGCGCAAATCCTTGCCGTCAAGCCGCATCAGGTCGAACACATAGTAGGTGAAGCGGTCGGTTCGATTGGCGGAGAGATCCTGCTGCAGCAGCGAGAAAGACGAAACGCCGCTGTCGGCGAGCACGACGATCTCGCCGTCGATGATGGCGTCGCTGCATTTCAGCTGGGCCAGTTCCGCGACGATCTCGGGGCCGAATTTCTCCGTCCAGTCGAGGCCGGTGCGGGTCAGCAGCCGTACCTCCGTGCCGGCGATCTGCGCCTGCATGCGGTAACCGTCGAATTTGACCTCATGCAGCCAGTCCTCGCCGGGTGGCGCCTCGCGCTCCAGCATCGCCAGCTGCGGCTCGACGAAGTCGAGGCGCTTGCCGGCTTTCGCCTTGCTGGATGCCGCGGGCTTGTTGGAGTGCCAGACCTTCGGCTTCTTGCCGTCGGCGGTCTTGCCTTCCGCGACCTCTTCGATGGTCAGGCCGGACTTCACCGATTTCGGTGCGTCCTTCAGGATATCCTCGCCGGGGCGGGCGGCGGCATCGTCGGATTTGATCAGCAGCCAGTTGTCGCGCTTTTCGCCCGGGCGGGGTCTTAACCTGACCAGATGCCACCGCCCATTCAGCTTCTGGCCGTTGAGTTCGAAGTCGATATGGCCCTTCTTCATCGCCTTGGCCGGGTCGATCTCCGGCGTCCATGTGCCTTCGTCCCAGACGATGACGGTGCCGCCGCCATACTCGCCCTTGGGAATGGTGCCCTCGAAGCCGGCATAGTCGATCGGGTGGTCCTCGACATGCACGGCCAGCCGCTTCTCGTGCGGGTCGAGGCTCGGGCCCCGCGTCACCGCCCAGCTCCACAACACGCCCTCATGCTCGAGGCGGAAATCATAGTGCAGCCTGGTCGCGTCGTGCTTCTGGACGACGAAGATGCCGCCGGGCTGCTTGCCGCGCGCGACCTTGCCCGCCGGCTCGGCCGTCTTCTTGAAATCGCGCTTGGACTGATATTGTTCGAGGCTGGCCACGGCGCCGACCCTCAAGCCGACTTGCGCTTGGGCGCAGAAGCTTTCGCCTTGCCGCTTTTTGCCGCCGGCTTGGCCTTCTTCGCCGAGACTTCCGCCTGGCCGCCATCGGACAGGCTCTTCTTCAGCGCGTCGAACAGATTGACGACATTGGACGGCTTGGGCGCGGCCTGCGCTTTCGGAGCCTTCTTTCCGGCCTTCTTGGCGCGGATCAGTTCGAGCAGCGCGTCCTCAAACTTGTCCTCGAATGTCGACGGATCGAACTTCCCCTTCTTCTTGTCGATGATGCGTTCGGCCATATCGGTCATCTCCTGGTCGGTCTTCACCGCCTTGATGTCGCCGAAGATGCTCTCCGGCTCCCGCACCGTGTTGCCGTAGCGCAAGGTGGTCAGCACCATGCCTTTGCCGCGCGGCTCGATGACCACGGGCCGCTCGCGGCTATAGAGCACGACGCGCGCCAGCCCGGCCATCTTCTTGTCCGCCATGGCATCGCGGATGACGGCAAAGGCCTCCTCCGACACCTTGTCGGCGGGCGTGACATAATAGGGCGTGTCGAGATAGATCTGCTCTATCGAGGCTTTGTCGACGAAGCCATCCAGCGCCATCGTGTGCGAGGACTCGATCTGCACCGCTTCGATCTCTTCGTCCTCGACATAGACGAACTCACCGGGGCTCACCTCATAGCCCCTGATCTCGTCGCCATCGCCCAGCGGCTTGCCGGTTTCAGAATCGACATAGATGCGCTTGACCGTGTTGCCGGTCTTGCGGTTGAGCACCCGGAACGAAACTTTTTCGGCGTGGGTGACGACGTTGGTCAGTTCGACAGCGCAGGTGACCAGCGACAGTTTCAGATAGCCCTTCCAGGCGGGGCGAGGTGCCATGGCGAACTCCTGCGCGATGCGGTTCAAGCGAGAACGGGCAAGGCCCGTTCCGGTTCCGGGCGCGCAGCCAGGGGCATTTCGGCAGCGAGCATGGAAATTTCGAGAGGCTCGCCAAATCTGAAACAGAACCGCGCTCAAGCGACATCCATACGAAACATATGTGATGCAAAAGTCACAATGCCGGAAATGGCGACGAACCACACCGAAAGACCCCCAAACAGCCGCATTCCGGCCACGAAGCATGGGGTTTTCGACCAAAGATTAACATCGTGTTCACCGACTATTCACGCCTCGACGCTATGATCCCCGCAATCGGACGGGACATCCGAAAATCGGGACAGGGACTTGAGTAAAATGAAATTCTGGGGCCACATCGCCGGCTATGCCGCCGCCATCCGTGAGTTCATCGCGCCGACCTATCGGCCGGAGCGCTACTACATGCGCGGCCCGGGTCCGGCCTGCGCCCGTCGCGGCAGCTCGCTCGGCGCGCATTGATCATGACATTCGAAACGCGTCACGACAGCCGGATCTGCAGACCGGAGGCCGATCCCCGCGCAACCACCTATCGCGCCGAGCGCCCCGCGCTGGCCGCGAGAAGCCGTGCGACAACGCCGCGGCTTTGATCCCGCTGCCGGCGGGCTTAGTGTCTGAAGACACAAGCTGCCGGACGTCCCGTGACTTCTTCTCCTGAACCCTTCGATGCCAGCCAACCATTGATCGTTTTCGACGGCGTCTGCGTGCTGTGCTCGGGCTTCGTACGCACGGTGGTCGGGCTCGACCGCAAAAACCGCTTCCGCTTCGCCACGGCGCAGTCGCCCTTCGGCGAGGCGCTGTTCCAGAGATACGGGCTGCGCACCGACAGCTACGAGACCAATCTGGTCCTTGTCGGCGGCGCTCCCTTCATGCGGCTGGACAGTTTCATCGCGGTGATGGCCGAACTCGGCTGGCCGTGGCGGGCGGCGAAGGCCCTGCTGCTCATCCCGCGCCCCTTGCGTGACTGGCTCTACGAACGCATCGCCAAAAACCGCTACGCCATGTTCGGCCGCAAGGACAGTTGCGAGATCCTGTCCGCCGCAATACGTGCGCGCGTGATCGGCTAATCGCCTGTCACCCAAAAGTGACCTCGGTTCCGGGAAAACGACATACGCAAAAAGAGCGGCGCCATGAGGCTTCTGGTCGTTGGCGGCTATGGCATTTTCGGCGGCCGCATCGTGCAATTGCTGGAGAGCGAGCCACGCCTGATCCTGCTCGTCGCCGGGCGCTCACTGGCCAAAGCCGAGGCCTGGTGCAAAACCCGCACCGGCGCGGCGCCGCCGCTCGTGCCGACGCGCTTCGATCGCAACGGCGACGTCGCGCAAGGCCGGCCTGTTCGTTCGCGCCTCAGTCCGGCAGCGCCGCGACGGCGACGATCTCGATGACGATGTCTGCCTGGGCAAGCGCTGCGACGCCGATTACCTCCGAAGGCGGCGGATTGTTGTCGCTGCAATGCTTCGGACAATGCTCGGCGAAAAACGCGTCCAGCACGTCGAGACGAAAATTAGGCGAGCTGAGGACGCCGCCGTCGGGAAATGGCCCTTTGACGAAAAAGGTCAGCCTGATGAGATGGTCGAGCCCGCTGCCAAGTTCTTCCAGATCCGATTTGATGTTGCCGAGAACTTCCCGCCACTGCGCCGCGGCATCGCCGGCGAAGCCGCCACCCTTCTTGCCGGCCGGATCGTAGTCAGCCGATGTCGCGGTGTTGCCGCAGAGATAGACGGTGCCTTTCGCACCGCTGACGACCGTGCCTTTGCCCCATGGCATCAACCGGCCGTTCTTGAATTTCTTGTGGGTCACGAGTTCCATTCTCTTCTCCCACGCCTCGTGTGACGTGCCCGCCAACGACAGAGGATAGTGCTGTGCGGAGCCACGGCCAGTCCGCTGCCGGTCATCCGCCAGCAGACGAAGAAACATCTGGTCCTTGCGAAATCTCCTGGCGGAGGCGAAAGTTTTTTCTGAAGCCTGTCGAAATCGGCCGCCGCCGCGCGACATACGTCTGGCCCCGCTAGGACGCGGCCTGCGAAACCACGGGAGAAGACCCATGCGATACATGCTTTTGATCAACAGCGACGAAGCCGCGCAGGCGAACACGCCAATCGAGAAGGCTCAGCAGATGAGCGCAGCATATGCCGCCTATACCGAAGCGTTGAAGAAATCCGGCGCATGGCTCGCCGGCGAACGGTTGCGCCCGACCCAGGCGACCACCTCGGTGCGGATCACAGACGGCAAGACCAACGTGATCGACGGCCCCTATGCCGACACCAAGGAGCAGCTTGCCGGCTTCTACATGATCGAGGCGGCCGATATCGATACCGCCATCGAGTGGGCGGCGCGCTGTCCGGCGGCGAGCGCCGGCACGGTCGAGTTGCGGCCGATCTGGGAAATGGCCGACTACATGCCCAAGAAATGAAACCGTGATGGACAATCGCCCGGAGATCGCGCGGGCGGCGGCCGAAGCGGCCGCCCGGCAGAGTTACGGCAAGCTGGTCGCCTGGCTAGCGGCGCGCACCCGCGACGTGGCCGGCGCCGAGGACGCGCTGGCCGAGGCCTTCGCCGC